>NZ_JBLYUB010000001.1:0-606761 GCF_049999945.1 Planosporangium spinosum
CAACCACCGCCGGCGCCACTCCGCGCTCGGCTACCTCAGTCCCGCCGACTACGAACAACGTCTCGGATCCACTACCGTCCAGCAGATCGCGGCATAACCCGGTGTCCACATCCCGGGGGGAACTTCAGGCAACGGGGCGGTGTGGTCCTGACAACGGGGCGGTGTGGTCCTGACAACGGGGCGGTGTGGTTCTGGCGCCCAGGCGGTGTGGCCGCGACCCCGAGACGACACCGGGGCGGAGTCACCCGACCGGCGGTGCCGGTAGGTCCGTCACCGGCTCACCAGTGCCTGTAGGCCCAGCCCGGTCCCGGCGACGGTGACCGACAGGACGGCTCCGAACAACAGCGGGCGCGGACCGACGCGGCGCAGGTCGGCCGGGTGGATGCCCAGGCCGACTCCGGCCATCGCGACCGCGATCCCCAGGCCGGCCAGTCCGGAGAGCGCCGGATGCGCGCCGCGCGGCACCAGTCCCGCACTGTTGGCCACCGCGGCCAGCAGGAACAGTGGCAGGAACGCCGGCACCAGACCAGGGATCCGCGGCCGGTCCGCCGCCGGCGCGGCCCCGGGCGCCGGCGCGGCCCCGGGCGTCGGCACGGCCCCGGCCGTCGACGCGCGTCCCGCCGCCACGGCCAGGACCAGCGGGATGATCATCAGTGCCCGGCAGAGCTTGACGACGACCGCATGGTCGCCCGCCGCCCGGCCGTACGCGTACCCGGCGGCGGTCACGCTCGAGGTGTCGTTGACGGCGGTGCCGACCCACAGGCCGAAGTGGTGGGCGTCGAGGCCGAGCAGGTGCCCGAGCGCGGGAAAGGCGAGCACGGCGACGACATTGAACACGAAGATCGTCGACATCGCGTACCCGACGGCGGCCTCGCTCGCGGCGATGACCGGCGCCACCGCCCCGATCGCCGAGGCGCCGCAGATGCCGGTACCGGCGGCGATCAGGGTGCGCAGGTCGCCGTCGACGTGCAGCAGCCGGCCGGCCAGCCAGGCCATGCCGGCGCACGCGGCGAGCGTACCGAGCATGACGGGTACCGACGATGCGCCGACGCGCAGCACCGAGGCCACCGACAGGCCGGTACCGGACAGCACGATCGCGCCCTGCAACACGTACCGGCCGGCCGCCCGGCAACCGGCCGCTACCCGCCAGCCGGCGCGCCGGGCGATCGGCGCGACCAGGGTCGCGAGCACGATCGCGAGCACCGGGGCGCCCACGACCGGCGCCAGCCGCCCCAGGCCGGTGGCGGCGGCGCCGATCACGCCGGACAGGGCCAGACCGGGCAGGAGGGGCGGGGCCGGAGGCCGCCGGACGCCCACGACGGCCGGCACCCGGGTCAATGATCGCGTCACCGGTCCAGTCTCGGCGCACCCCGGCGCACCCGGTACCGGTTCGATCTATATCGCGACATAGGGTTCTCCTATGGCACCACCGCGTATGTCCAGCTCCGACGTGACCGCGCTACGGCTGCTGGTCGACACTGTCGACACCGGCAGCGTGTCGGCGGCCGCCCGGGCCGCCCGGGTCGCCCAGCCCTCGGCCAGCGAGGCGCTCCACCGGTTGGAGCGCCGCCTCGGGCTCGCCCTGCTGGTCCGTACGCCGCAGGGCTCGCGGCCGACCGCCGCCGCCCAACGCCTGGTGGTACTGGCCCGGCAGGCCCTGACCGCCCTCGACGCCGTGGCCGCCGAGGCCGCCGCCCTGGCCGCGGCCGAACGCCACGAGGTACGCGTCGCCGCCAGCTACACCATCGCCGAGTACCTGCTGCCGGCCCGGCTGCCCCGGGCCGGAGACCTGACCGTCGCCCTGTCGGTGGTCAACTCCGAGGAGGCCGTCGCCCGGGTGCGCGCCCACGAGGCCGACGTCGGCTTCGTCGAAGGCCCCCTCGACGCCACCGGGCTGCGGGTACGCCGGGTGGGCCACGACGAGCTGGTCGTGATCGTCGCCCCGAGCCATCCCTGGGCCGGCCTGCCCACCGCCCTGCCGGCCGCGACGCTGGCGGGTACGCCGCTCCTGCTCCGGGAGCCGGCATCGGGTACCCGGCGCACCTATGAACGGGCCGTCGCCACGGCCGGCCTGGCCCCGGCGCCGCCGCTCGGCGTGCTCAGCTCCACCGAGGCGCTCAAGGCCGCCGTCCGTGCCGGGGTCGGCGCCACCGTGCTAAGCCGCCTGACCGTGGCCGCCGACCTGGCCGCCGGACACCTCGTCGAGGTCCCGGTGGCCGGCCTGGACCTGCGGCGCGACCTGCGCGCCATCTGGCTGCCCGGCCGGCTAGGCCCCCTCGCGTCGGCGTTCGTCCGTGCGGTCGGCGCGACCGCCTCCGGCACCGGACCCACCTCCGGCACCGGACCCGCTTCCGCCACCGGACCCGCCTCCGGCACGGCGCCCACCTCCGCCACCTGAATCGCAACGGACCGCTGATTCCGGCGCCGCCCCGCTATCCGCCGGCCGGCCGGGTGGCGCTGCCGAGCACGTGCGGCGCGGCGGCGAGCGCCACCGGCAGGTCCGGGAACCGGAACCGGTCCACCTCGGTGATCACGAACCCGGCGGCGTGGATCGCCGCCACCGTGTCCCGGCTGGTGTGGCAGCCTCCGCACAGCGCCGGCCAGATGGTGGCGTCGACGAACCGCTGCACCCGGCGCAGTGCCCCCGGACGCTCGGCGGCGACGTGTTCGTAGAACCGGAGCCGCCCACCCGGGCGGAGCACCCGACGCGTCTCCGCGAGGGCCGCCAGCTGGTCGGGTACCGAACACAACACCAGGGAGAACACTGCCGCGTCGAACGTCGCGTCGGCCGCCGGGAGGTCGTCGGCCACGCCGTCGACCACGGTGACCGGTACCGGCGCGGCAGCGGCGGCGCGCCGGGCGGCGGCCCGTAGCCGGGGCTCCGGCTCCACCGCCAGTACCGCGCTGACCTCCGGCGGGTAGTGGGCGAAGTTGCGGCCACTGCCGGCACCCACCTCGATCACCCGACCGGACAGGCCGGCCACCAGTCGATGCCGGTGCGCCGCCCCGCCGGCGGCGTCCAGCCGCACGGCGAGCCGCTCGAAGACCCGAGCGAAGATCGGGTGTGAGATCCGGGGCCGCATCCACTCCAGGCTCACACACCGCCGGTCCGCGCGCAGCCCGTCGCCCCGCTGTTCCAGGATCCCGGAGACGTGGCGGGCCACGGCCCCACGAACACTCCATGATCATGAGAGCCGGTACGGAAAGGCGGGCTGTGTGCGCGCCCACATCCCCGCGGCCGTCAAGGGGCCGAACGGATGCTGTGTGCCATAGTTGGCACCGCCGCCGCGGGTACACCGTCCCAGCGTGTCGGGAGATCCGGCAACGGTCGACCCGGCGGGCGCGGGAGTACACAGGTGATCGCGCGGTCGCGGACCGGGCCGACGAAGACGTCGACAAGTCCCGATCCATACCCACCGTCGGTCGCGGTCACCGCCGCGGTCGTCATGCCACCCCGCCCGCCATCCACCCACGACCCATCACCGCTGTCCGGCGCGGTGGCAGGTCACCGCCGTCCCGAGCCACGGTGATGTCACCCACCGGACATTCATGGAACACCGGCGTACGGGGTAACCCGGTGGTATCGGTCTGAGTGCAGACAGGAGAACAGCGATGGACGACATGACGGCACGGGTCGGTGACGGCCACCACGAACAGCGCCACCGTGTGCTGGTCATCGGTTCGGGCTTCGGTGGGCTCTTCTCGGCCAAGAAGCTGCGCCGGGAGAACGTCGATGTGACGATCATCGCACGGACCAGCCACCACCTGTTCCAGCCCCTGCTGTACCAGGTCGCCACCGGCATCCTGTCCGAGGGCGAGATCGCCCCCGCGACCCGCGAGATCCTGCGCCGCCAGCACAACGCACGGGTACTGCTCGGCGAGGTCATCGACGTCGACCTCAACGCCCGTACCGTCACCGCCACCGCCCCCGGTACCACCTACACCGTCGGCTACGACAGCCTGATCGTCGCCGCCGGCGCCACCCAGTCGTACTTCGGCCACGACGAGTTCGCCGAGCACGCCCCCGGCATGAAGAGCATCGACGACGCCCTGGAGCTGCGCGGACGGATCTTCGGCGCGTTCGAGCTGGCCGAGCTGGAGACCGACCCGGCCGCCATCGAGCGCTGGATGACCTTCGTCGTGGTGGGCGCCGGCCCCACCGGCGTGGAGATGGCCGGGCAGATCGCCGAGCTGGCCCACCGCACCCTGACCAGGGACTTCCGCCACATCGATCCGCGCAAGGCGCGGATCCTGCTGCTGGACGGCGCGCCGGCGGTCCTGCCCTCGTTCGGCGACCACCTGTCCACCCGGGCGCTGCGCCAGCTCCACCGCCTCGGCATCGAGGTCGAACTGCGGACCACCGTGGTCGGCGTCGACGAAACCGGTATCGAGGTCGTCGACTCGGCCGGTAACCGCCGCCGCATCGAGGCCATGACCAAGATCTGGGCCGCCGGTGTCGCCGCGTCCCCGCTCGGCCCGATGCTGGCCCGGGCATCCGGCGCGGAGACCGACCGCGCCGGCCGGGTCATGGTCGAACCGAACTGCTCGCTGCCCGGGCACCCGGAGGTGTTCGTCGTCGGCGACATGATGAGCCTCAACCGGCTGCCCGGTGTGGCGCAGGTCGCCATCCAGAGTGGACAGCACGCCGCGGGCCAGATCATCCGCCGGCTGCACGGCAAGCCCACCGGGCAGCCCTTCCACTACTTCGACAAGGGCAGCATGGCGACGATCTCCCGGTTCTCGGCCGTCGCCAGCATCGGCAAGATGCGCCTGTCCGGGTTCATCGGCTGGCTGCTCTGGCTCGCCGTCCACCTGCTGTACCTGGTCGGCTTCAAGAACCGGGTCACCGCCGTGCTGCACTGGTTCGTCAGCTTCATCGGCCGGGGCCGGTCCCAGCGCACCACCACGCTCCAGCAGGTTCTCGCGCGTACCGTCCTGCGCAGGGTGAACGACGAGGAGAACAGCAAGGTCGGAGCCGGCGCGCCGTAGTGACGCGGCGTCCCGTCAGCCCCGGCGGTACGTCGGGCGCAGTACCCCGCGGGCCAGCGTGTGCGCGGTGAGCGCGAACCCGGCCTGTCCGGCGCTGGCGCCGGTGTCCAGGCCGAGATCGTCGGTGTCCAGCGCGTGTACGGCGAACAGGTACCGGTGGGCCGGGTCATCGGCGGGCGGGACGGCGCCGCCGTCCCGGACGGTCAGGACGAGATCATCGGCGCGGGCGAGGTGCACGGTGTCTCCTGTCGACGGCGATGGTGGTGAAAGCGTCAGGACGTACTCTCGCCGGGCCGGATCCACCGGCCCAGCAGCGTCCCGTCGGATTCGATCAGCAGGCGCGGCACCAGCGGTGCGCGCAGATCCGGGCCCACCAGGATCCGGGGCTGGGTCCCGGCGACCATCTCCGGTGTGACCGTCAGGCACAGCTCGTCGAGCCGGTCCGCGGCGACGACGTCGTGGAGCAGCCGGGGGCCGCCCTCACACAGGATCCGTGTCAGCCCCTGGCCGGCCAGGTCGTCGAGCGCGGCGGCGACGTCCACACCCGGGCCGCCCTGGACGATGACGCGGTCGGCGCCCAGGTGCCGCGCGGCCCGCCGGATCGCGTCGGTCCCCGCCGCCGCGCAGGTCGCCAGCAGGACCTCGCCGGACTCGCCGCTGGTCTCGTACAGCGTCTCGGGCAGGACCGCGGACCGGCTGACGACGACCAGCGCCGGATGGTCGGGCCGGCCACGCCGCAGCCCCAGCCCCCGCCACCGCTCGGCGGCCACCGGCCGGCGGTAGCCCTCGACCCGCGCGGTGCCGGCCCCTACCACGATGACGTCGGCGAGGGCCCGCAGCAGCGTGAACACCTCGTGGTCGGCGCCCGTGTTGATCGATCCCGTCCTGCCGTCGGCACCGGCCACCGCGCCGTCGAGGGTCGACACGAAGTTCGCGCGTACCCAGGGGCGGTCGCCCGCACCGGCCGGATAGGCGTACAGGCGCGACAGCGCGGCCCGGTCCAGCGGCTCGCCCGGTCCGGCCTCGATCGTGGCGCCCAGGTCGTTCATCAACAGTCGCATGCGCGGCTCGATCCTTCCCCCATGACCCCACGAAGTCTTCATGATCACGGTGCCCCGCGGCGGGCCGGTGACCGCTCCGGTGGTGGACTGTCGCCAATCCGTCACCTGATCGTCACCTTAAGCCGACCGCGCCCTCCCCATCGATCGCCGATAATCGACGCCCGACACGGGCGAGGAGGCCGGCATGAGTATCGGTCGGGTGGTGGGAGCGCTGCTGGGGATCGTGCTGATCGTCGCGGCGTGCGTGCTGACGTTCTGGGCGACGCTGGCCGGCCGGGCTGTCAACTCGGTCGGCGTCGGCGGCATGTTCGTGGTCGGGGTCATCATGACCGGAATGGGCCTGCTCGACCTGCGGCCCTCGTCCCTGGCGTTCGGCAAGGACGGCGTCACCCTGCAACTGGTGGCCGACGCGGTGAAGAACGTCAAGGACTCGGCGCAGGATGAAGCCGCGAAGGTGGCCACCGACCAGACCGTGAAGGACGCGGTGACCTGCGCGAAGACCGAGGACGACGCGGAGAGGGTGGTCGCGCAGATCGCCCAGCGGATCGTCCAGGCGCTGCCCGCGACGGCCGACCTGACCCGGGAAGCGCTCAGTACGCTGCGCCGCCCGGACCGCTGACCCGCTGCCCGCCGCACCGAGGTTCACGGGAGAGGAAGTCACGCCGCGCGCAGGGCCGCCGACACGAGGTCGCGGGCCTCCTCCTGGATCCGCGCCAGGTGCTCGGGGCCCCGGAACGACTCGGCGTAGATCTTGTACACGTCCTCGGTGCCCGACGGGCGCGCGGCGAACCACCCCGATTCGGTGGCGACCTTCAACCCGCCGATGGCCGCGCCGTTGCCCGGGGCGGTCGTCAGCGTCGCGGTGATCGGCTCGCCGGCCAGGGTCGTCGCGCTCACCTGGTCCGGTGACAACCGGCCGAGCACCGCCTTCTCCTCCCTGGTCGCCGGGGCGTCGATCCGGGCGTACGCCGGGTCGCCGAAGCGTCCCACCAGGCCGGTGTAGTGCTCGCTGGGCGTACGCCCGGTGACCGCGATGATCTCGGAGGCGAGCAGGGCCAGGATGATGCCATCCTTGTCGGTGGTCCAGACACGGGCGTCCCGGCGCAGGAACGACGCACCGGCGCTCTCCTCGCCACCGAACGCGACCGCCCCGTCCAGCAGTCCGGGCACGAACCACTTGAACCCGACCGGCACCTCCAGCAGCGGCCGGCCGAGGTCGGCGGCCACCCGGTCGATCATGGACGAGGAGACCAGGGTCTTGCCGACCGCGGCGCCGGCGGGCCAGTCGGCGCGGTTGCGGTACAGGTAGTCGATGGCGACGGCCAGGTAGTGATTGGGGTTCATCAGGCCGCCGTCCGGGGTGACGATGCCGTGCCGGTCGGCGTCGGCATCGTTTCCGGTCGCCACCTGGTACTCCGAACGCCGGTCGATCAGCGACGCCATCGCGTACGGCGACGAGCAGTCCATGCGGATCTTGCCGTCCCAGTCCCGGGTCATGAACCGGAACGTCGGGTCGACCTCCGGGTTGACGACGGTCAGGTCGAGCCGGTGCCGGGAGGCGATCTCCGCCCAGTACGCCACGCTGGCGCCGCCGAGCGGGTCGGCGCCGATGCGGACGCCGGCCGACCGGATCGCGTCGAGGTCGACCACCGACGGCAGGTCGTCGACGTAGCGGCCGAGGAAGTCGTAGCCTCGCGTGGTGTCGGCGGTCCGGGCCCGGGCGTACGGGATCCGCCGGACCCCCTTGAGGCCGTCGGCGATCAGCACGTTGGCCCGGTCCTGGATCCAACGGGTGGCGTCGGTGTCGGCCGGCCCGCCGTGCGGCGGGTTGTACTTGAAGCCTCCGTCGGCGGGCGGGTTGTGCGACGGCGTGACGACGACCCCGTCGGCCAGGCCGGACGTCCGGCCCCGGTTCCACGTGAGGATCGCGTGCGACACCGCGGGCGTGGGCGTGTACCCGCCGGCGCGGTCGACGAGCACGTCCACCCCGTTGGCGGCGAAGACCTCCAGCGCGCTGACGGTCGCCGGCTCACTCAGCGCGTGGGTGTCGCGGCCGAGGAACAGTGGCCCGTCGGTGCCCTGCGCGGCGCGGTACTCACAGATCGCCTGGCTGATCGCGACGATGTGGTCTTCGTTGAAGGCCGCCTTGAGGCTCGATCCGCGGTGGCCGGAGGTGCCGAACGCCACCTGCTGGGCGGGTTCGGCCGGGTCGGGATGCTCGGCGTAGTACGCCGTGATGAGCCGGGGTACGTCGACGAGGTCGGCCGGCTCGGGGCGCTGGCCGGCACGGGGGTGCAGCGACATGGGCGGGGCCTCCTCGGCCGGGATCTGGACAATCGCAGGGGTCACGTTCCCAAGATCTGGGCGAATCGAACGTGACCAAGACGATTCCGCCTCCGGCCGCGCCGATTCGTTCCTGGCTGACTAACGTAACAATCATGACCGGTCGGTTTTTGATCGAGGACGTCACACCGTCCGTGGCGTGCGGGCGCTACCCCGCCAAGGCGGTCGTGGGCGAGTTGGTGCCGTTGTCGGCCCGGGCGTACCGCGAGGGCCACCAGGCGCTGGGGTGCAACGTCGTCTGGCGTGGCCCGGACGGGCAGGAAGGCCCGTTCACCCGGATGACGCCGACGAACGACGGCACCGACCGGTGGCACGCGACGATCCGCCCCGACGCGGTCGGTGACTGGACCTTCACCGTCGAGGCGTGGGGCGACCCGTACCTGTACTGGCGCGACTCGGTCCTCAAGAAGATCGACGCAGGCCAGGGCGTCGAGGACCTCGCCAACGACCTCGCCGAGGGCGCCGACATCCTGGAGCGGGCCGCGAAGCTCGTACCTGCCGAGTCGCAGACGCAGGTCCTGGAGGCGGTGGCGGCGCTGCGCGACGGCACCCCGTCGCTGTACGAGCGGGTCTCCCCCGCGCTGGGCCTGGCCGACCTGCTCTGGCAGTACCCGGTGCGGGACCTGGTCACCGCGAGCGACCCGTACCGGATCTGGGCCGACCGGCAGCGGGCGCTGTTCTCGTCGTGGTACGAGTTCTTCCCGCGCTCGGAGGGCGCGGTGGTGGACGAGGCCGGCCGTCCGGTGCGCCACGGCACGTTCGCGACCGCCACCGAGCGGCTGGCCGGCGTCGCGAAGATGGGCTTCGACGTGCTCTACCTGCCGCCGATCCACCCGATCGGCCGGGTCAACCGCAAGGGCCGCAACAACGCCCTGACCGCCGACGAGGGCGACGTGGGCTCGCCGTGGGCCATCGGCTCGGGAGAGGGCGGCCACGACGCGATCCACCCGGAGCTGGGCACGCTCGCCGACTTCCGCCGGTTCGTCAAGGCCGCCGGCAAGGTCGGCCTGGAGGTGGCGATGGACCTGGCGTTGCAGACGGCGCCCGACCACCCGTGGGTCACCGCGCATCCGGAGTGGTTCACCACCAAGCCGGACGGGACGATCGCGTACGCGGAGAACCCGCCGAAAAAGTACCAGGACATCTACCCGCTCAACTTCGACAACGACCCGCAAGCCATCCGCGCGGAGGTGCTGCGGGTGGTGCGGCACTGGGTCAAGCAGGGCGTCAAGATCTTCCGGGTCGACAATCCGCACACCAAGCCGTTCGACTTCTGGCACTGGCTGATCTGGACGGTCAAGGAGACCGATCCGGACGTGCTGTTCCTGGCCGAGGCGTTCACCCGGCCGGCCGTCATGCACGGCCTGGGCAAGATCGGCTTCACCCAGTCGTACACCTACTTCACGTGGCGCACGACGGCGCGGGAGATGCGGGAGTACTGCGAGGAGCTGGTCGCGTCCGCCGACCACATGCGGCCGAACTTCTGGCCCAACACCCCGGACATCCTGCACGAGACCCTCCAGCACGGCGGCCCGCCGATGTTCAAGATCCGGGCGATCCTGGCCAGCATGCTGTCACCGTCGTGGGGCATGTACGCCGGCTACGAGCTGTTCGAGCACGTGGCGCGCCCGGGCGCCGAGGAGTACCTGGACAACGAGAAGTACCAGCTGCGGCCGCGGGACTGGGCCGGCGCCGAGGCCTCAGGCCGGTCGTTGGCCCCGTTCATCGCGCGGCTCAACGAGATCCGCCGGGCCAACCCCGCCCTGCACTGGCTGCGTAACCTGCACTTCCACGACATCGACACCGAGGCCATGCTCTGCTGGTCCAAGCGCGACCCGGACTCCGGCAACACGGTGCTGGTCCTGTGCAGCTTCGACGCCGCCAACGTGCAGTGGGGCAACACCACCCTCGACATGCCCGCTCTCGGCCTGGACTGGCCGGAGCGGTTCACCGTCCGTGACGAGCTGACCGGCACCGAGTACGACTGGGGGCAGCACAACGCGGTCCGGCTCGACCCGTACCTCCAGCCGGCGCACATCTTCACGGTGCACCGGCGGGTGTAGTGGATCACGTTAGGGCGTCGCGCCTCGTGGGTATCGACCCCACACGCGTGGGTATCCCCGTCCCACGCGTCGTGGGCGTCCACGTTTAACGCGCCGAGCACAGCGGGTAGGTAAAACCATATGGAAGCGACGTCGCAGCCCACCGATTCGACTGAAGGAAGCCACGTCGCCTCCGACGGAATGGTGGAGCATCCCACCGCCAGTGACTTCGGCCAGGCCAGGATCCTGCCCACCGACCCGACCTGGTTCCAGCGGGCGGTCTTCTACGAGGTGCTGGTCCGCGCCTTCTACGACTCCAACGCCGACGGCCTGGGCGACCTGCGCGGCCTGATCGACCGCCTGGACTACCTGCAGTGGCTCGGCGTCGACTGCGTCTGGCTGCCGCCGTTCTACGACTCGCCGCTGCGCGACGGCGGCTACGACATCCGCGACTTCTACAAGGTGCTGCCGGAGTTCGGCACCGTCGATGACTTCGTGGCGCTGCTGGACGCCGCGCACCGGCGCGGCATCCGGGTGATCACCGACCTGGTCATGAACCACACCTCCGACTCCCACCCGTGGTTCCAGGAGTCACGCCGCGACCCGACCGGCCCGTACGGCGACTACTACGTGTGGAGCGACACCGACGACCAGTACCGGGACGCCCGGGTGATCTTCGTCGACACCGAGGAGTCCAACTGGACCTTCGACCCGGTACGCCGCCAGTTCTACTGGCACCGGTTCTTCTCCCACCAGCCCGACCTCAACTACGACAACCCGGCCGTCCAGCAGGAGATGCTCAACGTCCTGCGGTTCTGGCTCGACCTGGGCATCGACGGGTTCCGCCTCGACGCGGTCCCGTACCTGTTCGAGGCCGAGGGGACCAACTGCGAGAACCTGCCGGCCACGCACGAGTTCCTCAAGCACTGCCGGAAGGTCATCGACGACGAGTACCCGGGCCGGGTGCTGCTCGCCGAGGCGAACCAGTGGCCGGCCGACGTGGTCGAGTACTTCGGCGACCCGACAGGCGGCGGCGACGAGTGCCACATGGCGTTCCACTTCCCGCTGATGCCGCGCATCTTCATGGCCGTCCGCCGGGAGTCGCGCTTCCCGATCTCGGAGATCCTGGCCCAGACGCCGGCGATCCCGGAGAACTGCCAGTGGGGCATCTTCCTGCGCAACCACGACGAGCTGACGCTGGAGATGGTCACCGACGAAGAGCGCGACTACATGTACTCCGAGTACGCCAAGGACCCGCGGATGAAGGCCAACGTCGGTATCCGCCGGCGGCTGGCACCCCTGCTGGAGAACGACCGCAACCAGATCGAGCTGTTCACCGCGCTGCTGCTGTCGCTGCCCGGATCGCCGGTGCTGTACTACGGCGACGAGATCGGCATGGGTGACAACATCTGGCTCGGCGACCGCGACGGCGTACGCACCCCGATGCAGTGGACGCCCGACCGCAACGCCGGGTTCTCCCGGGCCAACCCCGGCCGGCTGTACCTGCCGATCAACCAGGACCCGCTCTACGGCCACCAGGCCGTCAACGTCGAGGCCCAGCGGGACAGCTCCACCTCGGTGCTCAACTGGACCCGCACCATGCTGGCGGTACGCCGCCGCCACGAAGCGTTCGCCGTCGGCACGTTCCACGACCTTGGTGGCTCCAACCCGACGGTGCTCGCGTTCCTGCGCCAGCACGACGACGACGTGGTGCTGTGCGTCAACAACCTGTCCCGCTTCCCGCAGCCCCTCGAGCTGAACCTGCAGCACTGGGCCGGGTACCGGCCGATCGAGCTGACCGGGCGGGTGCCGTTCCCGCCGATCGGACAGCTTCCGTACCTGTTGACGCTGCCCGGGCACGGCTTCTACTGGTTCCAACTCTGCCGCCCGGAGGAGAACGAATGACTCCCCCCGAGGAGACCGCGACCCAGGCCACCACGGCCCTCCCCTACGCCGACTGGCTCCAGCGTCAACGCTGGTACGCCGGACGCAACCGGACACTCGCCGGCGTGCGGCCGGCCGCGGTGACGCCGCTGCACGGCGACCTCGACCACGTCCTGCTCGACGTGTCGTACACCGACGGCGCAACCGAGCGCTACCAGGTGTTCGTGGGCTGGGACCGGATACCGCCGGTCGAGTTCACCCAGGTGGCGACGATCGGCGTGCACAGCGACCGGACCGCCTACGACGCGCTCTACGACGATGCCAGCGCCCGCCGGCTGCTGGCCATGATCGCCGTGGACGCGGTCGTGGACGACCTGCGCTTCGTCGGAGAGCCGGGCGCGCAGTTGCCGCTGGACGCGCCGGCCCGGGTGGCCGAGGCCGAGCAGACCAACACCAGCGTCGTCTACGACACCTCGGCGATCCTCAAGGCGTTCCGCCGGGTGTCGTCCGGGATCAACCCCGACCTAGAGCTCAACCGTGCCCTCGCGCGCGCCGACTGCCCGCACGTGGCCCGGCTGCTGGGCGCGATCGAGACCGTCGACGCCGGGGGGCAACCGGTGTCGCTCGGCATGGTGACCGAGTACGCCGAGAACTCCGCCGACGGCTGGGCGATGGCCACCGCCAGTACCCGCGACCTGTTCGCGGAGGGCGACCTGCACGCCGACGAGGTCGGTGGCGACTTCGCGGCCGAGTCCTACCGCCTGGGCGAGGCGGTCGCCACGGTGCACCGCACGCTCGCCAAGGAGCTGGGCAGCGGCACCGCTCCCCCGCCGACCGACAGCATGATCGAACGGCTCACCGACGCGGCCGGCACGGTGCCGGAGCTGACCCCGTACGTGCACGCGATCGCCACCACGTTCCGCGAGCTGGGCGACCGGGACGTCGCCGTGCAGCGCATCCACGGCGACCTGCACCTGGGGCAGGTCCTGCGCACCCCGCAGGCCTGGCTGCTGATCGACTTCGAGGGCGAGCCGGGCGTGCCGCTCGAGCAGCGCCGCCGCCCCGACTCCCCGCTGCGCGACGTCGCCGGGATGCTGCGCTCCTACGAGTACGCCGCCTACCAGATGCTGGTCGAGGAGCCGGACAACGCGCAGCTGGCACACCGGGCGCGGGAGTGGATCGAACGCAACCGGACGGCGTTCTGCGACGGGTACGCCGCCGCGGCCGGCTCCGATCCACGCGACCACGCCGATCTGCTGTGCGCGTACGAGCTCGATAAGGCCGTGTACGAGGTTGCCTACGAGGCCCGTCACCGGCCGGCGTGGCTGCGGATACCGTTGCAGTCGATCGAGCGGATCGTCGGGGCGACGGCACCGGCGCCGCGCCACCCACACCCGGCCGCCCCGTGAAGGACGTGGAATGGACCAGCTGATCAGCGGTGAGACGCCCGACCCGCACGCCGTGCTCGGCGCGCACCCGACCGACGACCACACCGTGATCCGCACGTTGCGGCGCGGCGCCACCGTCGTCGAACTGGTCGTGGACACCGCGGACGGCGTCACGCGGCACCCGATGAGGCGATGCCACCGCGCGGGGGTCTTCGAGGCCACCGTGCCGGGCTGGGTGCCGGACTACCGGGTCGAGGTCGACGGCGTCGCCCACGACGACCCGTACCGGTACCCTCCCACCCTCGGCGACCTCGACCTGCACCTGATCGGCGAGGGCCGGCACGAGCGCCTGTGGGAGGTGCTCGGCGCGCACCCGAAGGACGGAGGTGTCGCGTTCGCGGTGTGGGCGCCGAACGCCCGCGGGGTCCGCGTGGTCGGCGATTTCACCGGCTGGGGCCCGGACGACGGCTGGCCGATGCGGTCCATGGGCGGCAGCGGCGTCTGGGAGATCTTCGTACCGGAGGCAGCGGTCGGACAGCGGTACAAGTACCGCATCCTGGGGCCTGACGGCGGCTGGCGGGAGAAGGCCGACCCGCTGGCCCAGCGCACCGAGGTGCCGCCGCGCACCGCGTCAGTCATCTGGTCCTCCGACTATGAGTGGAAGGACGCAGACTGGCTCGCCAGGCGGGCGAAGAGCCACCTGCACCAGGAACCGATGAGCATCTACGAGGTGCACCTGGGCTCGTGGCGGCCGGGGCTGTCCTACCCCGAGTTGGCCGACCAGCTCGCCGACTACGTCACCGGGATGGGCTTCACCCACGTCGAGTTCCTGCCGGTGATGGAGCACCCCTTCGGCGGCTCCTGGGGCTACCAGGTCACCGGCTACTACGCGCCCACCGCCCGCTTCGGCGACCCCGACGAGTTCCGGTACCTGGTCGACCGGCTGCACGCCGCCGGTATCGGGGTCATCGTCGACTGGGTGCCGGCGCACTTCCCCAAGGACGAGTGGGCCCTGGCCCGGTTCGACGGCACCCCGCTGTACGAGCACGCCGACCCGCGCCGCGGCGAGCACCCGGACTGGGGCACCTACATCTTCGACTTCGGCCGCCGGGAGGTGCGCAACTTCCTGGTCGCCAACGCGCTGTACTGGTGCGAGGAGTTCCACGTCGACGGGCTGCGGGTGGACGCCGTCGCCTCGATGCTCTACCTGGACTACTCCCGGGATTCCGGCCAGTGGGTACCCAACAGGTTCGGCGGCCGGGAGAACCTCGACGCGATCGAGTTCCTCCAGGAGATGAACGCGACCGTGTACAAGCACCACCCCGGCGTCACGACGATCGCCGAGGAGTCCACCGCCTGGCCGGGCGTGACCCGGCCGACCCACCTGCAGGGGCTGGGGTTCGGGCTCAAGTGGAACATGGGCTGGATGAACGACACCCTGTCGTACCTGGCCAAGGACCCGGTCCACCGGCAGTGGCACCACCACCAGATGACGTTCTCGACCGTCTACGCCTGGAGCGAGAACTACGTCCTGCCGATCAGCCACGACGAGGTGGTGCACGGGAAGGGGTCGCTGGTCGGCAAGATGCCCGGCGACCTGTGGCAGAAGCTGGCCAACACCCGCGCCCTGCTGGCCTTCATGTGGGCGCACCCCGGCAAGCAACTGCTGTTCATGGGTTCCGAACTCGGCGACGACCGGGAGTGGAGCGAGGAGCGGGGGCTGGACTGGGGCCTGCTCGACGACCCCGCCCGCGCCGGCATTCAGCGGTTGGTCCGCGACCTCAACACCGTCTACCGCGCCACGCCGGCACTGTGGACACAGGACACCAGCCCCACCGGGTTCCGCTGGATCAGCGCGGAGGACTCGGCGAACAACGTGTTCTCGTTCGTGCGGCTCGCCCCGGACGGGTCGCCGCTGGTATGCGTGGTCAACTTCGCGGCGGCGCCGCACGAGGGCTACCGCATCGGGCTGCCCCGCGCGGGCTCCTGGGCGGAGGTCGTCAACACCGACGCCGACGTGTACGGCGGATCCGGGGTGGGCAACCTCGGCCGGGTCGAGGCGGAGGCCGTACCGTGGCACAACCTGCCGGCCTCGGCGTCGCTGCGGCTGCCGCCGCTCGGCGCGCTGTGGCTGCGCCCCGCCGAATAGCCGTCAGCGGTTGACGACCGAGCGATACACCTCCATGGTCCGCTCGGCGATGGACGCCCAGGAGAAGTGCTCGACGGCCCGGCGGCGGCCGGCCCGCCCCATCTCGGCGGCCCGCTCCGGGTCGGCGAGCAGCCGGTTGATCGCCTCGGCCAGCCCGGCGACGAAGTCCTCCGGGTGCACCGGGGTGCCGTCGGCGGCCTGTTCTATCGCGACCAGCAGCCCGGTGACGCCGTCGGAGACCACCTCCGGGATACCGCCGGTCGCGGTGGCCACGACGGCGGTCTCGCACGCCATCGCCTCCAGATTGACGATGCCCATCGGCTCGTAGATCGACGGGCAGACGAACACGGTGGCGTGCGTGAGGACTCCGATGACCTCGTCCTTGGGCAGCATCGCCTGTACCCAGACCACGCCCTCGCGCCGTCCGCGCAGCTCGGCGACGAGCTGCTCCACCTCGGCGAGGATCTCAGGCGTGTCGGGGGCGCCGGCCAGCAGGACCAGCTGCGCGTCCGGGGGCAGCGACCGCGCCGCGCGCAGCAGGTACGGCAGGCCCTTCTGGCGGGTGATCCGGCCGACGTAGACCACGCTGGGCTTGCCCGGGTCGATCCCGAGCCGCTCCAGCACGTCGGTGGCCCGGTCCGGGGAGTACTCCTGCGTGTCGATGCCGTTGTGCACGACGCGGACCTTTCCCGGGTCCACCGCCGGGTAGGCGGCCAGCACGTCGCGCTTCATGCCCTCGGACACGGCGATCACCGCGTCGGCGGCCTCGATCGCGGTGCGTTCGACCCACGACGACAGCGCGTACCCGCCGCCGAGCTGCTCGGCCTTCCACGGCCGCAGCGGCTCCAGACTGTGCGTGGTGACCACGTGCGGCACCCCGTACAGCAGCTTGGCCACGTGCCCGCCGAGGTTGGCGTACCAGGTGTGACTGTGCACGACGTCGGCGCCGGCGCACCCGGCCGCCATCTCCAGGTCGACGCCCATCGTGCGCAGCGCCGGGTTGGCGCCGGCCAGGCCGGGCGGATCGACGTACGCCGTGACGCCGCCCTCGTGGCGGGGGGCACCGAAGCAGTGCACCCGCAGATCGGCGAGGCGACGCAGCTCGCGGGCGAGGTACTCGACGTGGACGCCGGCGCCGCCGTAGACCTCCGGCGGGTACTCCCGGGTCAGGAGATCCACCCGTAGCCGGCCGGCCCGCGCTGATGTGTCGGTCACCACCGCACCATAGCCTGACAACCGTCCCTGTCGGCTGGTGCCCGGCCACTTTGATCGTTAACGTCGGACGTATGGCTGCGAAAGTCCTCGCTATCGTCCTCGCCGGCGGCGAAGGCAAGCGTCTGATGCCGCTGACCGCAGACCGGGCGAAGCCCGCCGTACCGTTCGGCGGCATCTACCGCATGGTCGATTTCGCGCTGTCCAACCTCGTGAACGGCGGCTACCTGCAGATCGTCGTGCTCACCCAGTACAAGTCCCACTCGCTGGACCGGCACATCACCCGGACCTGGCGGATGTCGAACCTGCTGGGCAACTACGTCACCCCGGTACCCGCGCAGCAACGGCTCGGGCCGCGCTGGTTCGCCGGCTCCGCCGACGCGATCTACCAGAACCTCAACCTCATCTACGACGAGTGCCCGGACTACGTGATCGTGTTCGGCGCCGACCACATCTATCGGATGGACCCGCGGCAGATGCTCGAGGCGCACATCGCCTCCGGCGCCGGAGTCACCGTGGCGGCGATCCGCCAGCCGCTGTCGATGGCCGACCAGCTCGGCGTCATCGACGTGGCCTCCGACGGCCGGCGGATCCGGGCGTTCCGCGAGAAGCCCACGGACGCCCAGGGGCTGCCCGACTCCCCCGACAAGGTCTACGCGTCCATGGGCAACTACGTCTTCACCCGGCAGGCGTTGATCGACGCGCTCACCCGGGACGCCCAGGATCTCAGCAGCAAGCACGACATGGGCGGCAACATCATCCCGATGTTCGTGGAGCGCGGCGACGCCAACGTGTACGACTTCCGCGACAACCATGTGCCCGGCAGCACCGACCGGGACCGGGGCTACTGGCGGGACGTGGGGACGCTGGACTCCTTCTACGACGCGCACATGGATCTGATCGCGATCCATCCGGTGTTCAACCTTTACAACTACGAGTGGCCCATCTACACCGAGAACCGGCCCTGGCCGCCGGCGAAGTTCGTGCACGGCTGGCAGGAGCGGCTGGGGCGGGCAATCGGCTCCATGGTGTCCCCCGGCGCGGTCATCTCCGGCTCGCTGGTGGAGAACTCGATCGTGTCCCCGAACGTGCACGTGCACTCCTGGGCGCACGTCGAGGGGGCGGTGTTGATGGAGGGGGTCGACGTGGGCCGGCACGCCGTGATCCGCAACGCGATCATCGACAAGAACGTCGTGATCCCCGAGGGTTTCGAGATCGGTGTCGACCTGGAGCGCGACCGCAGCCGGTTCACGGTCTCCGACAACGGCATCGTGGTCATCGGCAAGGGCCAGACCGTCAAGGAGTGACCGTGCGGCCCGGCCGTCACCCCCGCCGGGGCCGTTCCGGCGGGGGTACCAGCAGCACCAGGCAGTCGGCGTGGACCGCGACGTCCTGGCTGACCTTGCCGAGCATGAGCGCCGGCATCGAATCGTCGTTGCGGGTACCGAGGACGATCATCGTGCCGCCGTCCGCGGCGGCGGCCAGCAGGTTCGTGGCCGGGTCGCCGCGGCGGACCTCGTAGTCGACCTCGACGCCCGGGGCGACGACGGCGGCGACCTGTTCGACCTGCCACTGCACCCGCCGCCGGACGGCGACCGCGTCGGCCGTGCCCGCCGCCGGCTGCTCGCGCAGGGGCACCTCGGGCTCCGTGTCCTCCAGCACGCCGAACAGGCCCAGCGCGCGCACGACGTGCAGGCGCGCCCCGCTGTACGCGGCCTGGCGCAGCGCCGCGGTCAGCACGTTCCGGTCGTGCGGGTACCCGCCGAGCCCGACGACGATCGAGGCCTGTGCCGGTGTGCGGTCCATCGCCCCTCCCTCGTCTCCACCGTTCCCGGAGCGGGCGGGGGGATACAGGGACCAAGGTCCCGCTGCCATGGGCCGGTCAGGTAGGAACGGTCACCGCCGGGCCGCGTCCGGCGCGGTCACCGCTGTAGACGTACCGGCTCGTGGGTCACCGCCTCGATGTCGTTGGCCGCCGCCACGAGCAGGCGCTGCCCGAGGTCGCACAGGGCCCGCGCGGCGGCCAGCTCGTCACCGATCTCCGGGATGTCCCGGTCGGCCGGGTTCAGCTTGGCCCGGCCGACGCCGACCAGCCGGGTGTCCTCGCCGCTCTGTAGGGATGCTTCGGCGTAGGTGCGCCCCTTGTCATCGTTGACGATGACGTCCACCGTCCACCGCTTCACCGTAACCATGATCTACCTCCCGGCGGCCGGGCCGCCATCTCCTCGGCGGCCTGCTGCCGCCGACTTCTCCAAGCTCCACCGTGGAGCGGGCCGGTCGGACCGTGCCGGGCCGAGCGTCCCGTTCCGGTCTTCGGATGCGACGTGCCCACGGCGATCCGCTCCTCACGACGTACGCAGCGCGAACACGGTCGCCCGAATGTCGCTGATGATGTCGTCGATGTCCTCCACCCGGTCGGTGATGAGCCGCTTCACCTCGGCGTCGCCGACCCGTACCGCGATCGCCTGGATCGACAGGCCGAGGGCGAACAGCCGCTGGATCACGCTGTGCTGCAGGTCCGCGCCGATCCGCTCGCGGTCTTCCAACAGCTGCAACCGCTCGTGGTCCCGGCGCGTCTCGGCCAGCTCCAGCGCCAGCGCGGCCTGCGTGGCGAAGCTGCCGATCATGTCCAGGTCGGAGCGGTCGAAGGTGCACTTCACCCGGGACTTCGACACGACCAGCACCCCGATGACGCCCTGGTCGCTGGCGATCGGGGCGACCACCGTCGGGCCGATCTCGACCGGGCGGCCCTCGGTCGGCCGGACCCGCGGATCGGTGCCCAGGTCGGCCACCAGTACCGGTCGCCGCCCGGCCATCGCGATCGCCGACGCCGACCCCTCCCGGAGGAACATCGCGCCCTCCCACGAGGCGTACCTGCCCTCGGCCACCGCGACCCGGAGCAGGGCGGGGTCGTCGGTGGGTACGGTCACGCCGGCGGCGTCCGCGCCACTGGCGCACCGGGCGTGCCGCACCATCTGCCGCAGCGTCTGGGCCGGGTCGGTACCGGTCAGCAACTGGGTGGTGATCTCGACCAGGGCGGCCTGCCACTGCTGCCGGCGCCGGCTCTCGGCGAACAGGTTGGCGTTCTCGATGGCGACCCCGGCCGCCGCGGCCAGCGCTCCGACCAGGTCCTCGTCCTCGGCGGTGAACTCGTCGGCATCCTGTTTGTCCGCCAGGTACAGGACTCCGAACACGCGGTCACGGACCCGCAGCGGCACGCCGAGGAACGAGCGCATCGGCGGATGGCCCTCGGGAAACCCGGCCGCACGGGCATGCTCGGCGAGGTCGCTCAACCGCAGCCGCAGCGGCTGGTCGATCAGCTGTCCCAGCAGTCCCCTGCCTTCCGGGAGGTGACCGATCCGCTCAGCGGTCGCGCGGTCCACGCCGGCATGGACGAACCGGACCAGGCGGCCGTCCTGGACCATCCCGACAGCGGCGTAGCGGGCGCGTACCAGCCCGCGCGCGGCGTCCGCGAGCCGGCGCAGCACGTCCTCCAGGTCGACGCTGTGGGCCACCGCCACGGTCGCCCGCAACAGGCAGCGCAGCCGAGCCTGGGCGCCCTGCCCGCCGTGGACCCTGGCCGCCAACCGGTCCACCAGCTCGTCCGGTTCCAGTCCGGCCACCTGGAGGAACGCCGGGCCACCGGCGCCCGTGCCCCCAGCGGCCGTCTCCGGTCCGCCGGCGGACACGCCCGGACAGCCCGGCACGGCGGTCAGGGCGGCCTCGGGCGGCCCTCGGCGGCGGTCAGCAGGGGGCGGGCGGTCCCCGTTCACGTAGGCCACCCCCCTCCGGTCGACCCACGGCTGAGTGGCAGCTACCTCCTCCACTGTTCACCCTGGCCCCCCACCGCGGCCACTACCAGGCCGGACGGTCACGCCAACGCGTACAGCACCTCGGCGGCGCCCGGGTCCGGACTCTCGACCACGGCGTCGGTGCCGCCGGGCCGGTGGCCGTCGCTCGCCGCCACGTCCAGCGCCGTGCCCGCCGCCACGTCCAGTGCCGTGCCCGCCGCCACGTCCAGCGCCGTGCCCGCCAGCCAGGCGTCGACGGCCAGCAGCGCCGCCGCGCCGACCGCGGTGTCCGGCCCGCATCCCCGGGCGGCCAGCAGCTCCGCGCCGTCGGTGCGCAGCCGCGCCCACCACCGCGCCTCGGCCCGCCACAGCTGCTCCGGGTCGCCCACCCCGCGCAGGGCCCAGGCAGCCTCCGGGACGGCCATTGGCAACTCCGCCACGCACGCCGCCCGGGACCAGCCCGGGCCGAGGACGTGGTCGACCCGCACCGCGAGCGGCGTGGACAGCCGCTCGGCCCGGACCGTCGGGTCACGGGCGACGAGCAGGGCGACGGCGCCGGCGGCCCACGGCCGGGCCGGCACCACGCCGGCCGCCACCCGCTCGGCCCACCGCAACCGCAGGCCCAGCGAGATGTCGTGCGGGCGGATCCCGCCCGGGTCTCCCCAGGCCGAGTCGGCGAGCGCGGCCAGCAGCCGGGGCAGGGAGTTCGTGCGGGCGAGCCGCGGCCAGGCGGTGGCGAGGGTGCCGAGCCGGAACGGCGCCCAGGCCGGCTGGTCGGCCCCGGTCAGGTCCCGGACCCGGTCGTCGACGTTGGCCAGCTCGAACCACCCGGCCAGCAGCCGCAGCACACGTACCCCGTCACCCGGCAACCAGCCGGCGAGCACCCGCAGGTGCCACAGCAGGGTCTCGGCGATGCCGCGGCGCGCGACGGCCGGCGAGTCGGTGGCGCGCACGAACCGCCCGTAGGGCGAGCACGCCAGCGCCCGTACCGCCTCGGCCGGTGACGAGCTCGCCGCCAGCTCCCGCGCGCCCGCTGCGCCCAATCGGCGGGTGGGCAGCACCCTCGCCAGCGCACTACCGGCAAACCAGCGGGCGCTCATTGCTCCGCCTCCGTACCCATCCGCTCAGCCCTCCCCGAGGCCTCACCTTCCCAGGGTGCGCCGCACCGCCATACGGGTACAGGGACATACCGACCGCCCCGGTCGGGACCTTCGCCCCGGCCGGCGGTGGTCGTCCGCCCGGTACGGTGACCAACGACCGCCCCGGTCGGGTCCAACGGCACGGTCGCCCGCGTCGCGCCGGGTGGACGCTGAGTGGTGCGGGAACTCCCCGGTACCTGAGGGGGCTACATGCCGACAGCGAAGATCGTCGTGGGGGTCGACGGTTCTCCGCCGAGTGTCCGGGCTCTGTGCTGGGCGGCACGGGAGGCCCAACGCCGCGGCGCTTCGCTCGGTGTCCTGGTGGCGTACAACTGCCGGACCCCGGCCGCGCGCCTGCCGATCGACGCCGCCTTCGAGGAGTACGTGCGTGACCTCGCGATGGCGGTCGTCGACGCGGCGTGCGGGGAGGCGCGCAGTATCGCCCCGCAGGCCGACGTCGGCGGTACGGCGAGGTGCGGTGACCCCGCTCAGGTCCTGGTCGACGCCGCCGACGGCGCGCAGATGCTGGTGGTCGGTTCCCGGGGCGGCGGCGGGTTCGCGAAACTGTTGGCCGGGTCGGTGAGCGTGCAGGTCGCCACCCGGGCGCCGTGTCCGGTGGCGGTGGTCCGGGGTCGCGACGACAACGAGAGCGACCCGGTGGTCGTCGGCGTGGACGGTTCCGCGTCGTCCGACGTCGCCACCGGAGTCGCGTTCGAGGAGGCAGCCCGGCGCGACTGCCCGCTGCTGGCCGTCCTGGCCTACAACCTCTCCATGCCGCTGTGGGCCATGGGGCCGCCCCCGGTGGCGTACGACATCACCGAGATCCAGGTCGAGTTGCAGGCCGCGCTGGTCGGCCACGTCGCCGCATGGCGCGACCGGTTCCCCGACGTACCCGCCGAGTACGTCATCGGGCGGGGCAGCCCCGGCGCGGTGCTGGCGGGATGGTCCCGGCACGCGCAACTGGCGGTCGTCGGCAGTCGCGGGCGCGGCGGGACTCCGCCGGGTCCGCTGATCGGCTCGGTCGGCCTGCAGATGATCCATCACGCCGAGTGCCCGGTACTGATCGCCCGCTTCCCTGACGGGCGGCCGCTGCCATGACCACGCCGCCCGACCGGCCGGTCGTCGTGGGGGTGGACGGCTCCCTGGCCTCGTACACCGCGGTCGGCTGGGGCGTCGCCGAGGCGTGGCGGCGCGGGACGGCGCTACGCCTGGTCCACGTCGTCGAACGGGCGGCCGGTGCGGACGACCCGTACCGGCCGACGGTCGGGTGCGGGCCGGCCGGCGCGGCCGACGAGATCGCCGACAACGCGGCCGCGTACGCCCTCGGCTGCCTCACCGACCTCGACGTGAGCGCCGCGACCCGCTCCGGTCGGGTGGACGACTGCCTGGTCGACGAGTCCCGCCGGGCCGCCGTCGTCGTGCTCGGCAGCCGGCCGTGCGGCGCCCTGCGCCGGCTGTTCAACGGCTCGCCCGGGGCCCGGGTGGCCGCGCACGCCCGCTGCCCGCTGGTCGTGGTCCGGCCACGCCGGGAACCGGTCGGCGACCTCGTCGATCCGCGTCACGGAGTCGGCCGGGTCGTCGTCGGGGTGGACGGCGGTGACCCGTCCCGCGCGGCCCTGAGGTTCGCCTTCGAGGAGGCGGCGCTGCGCGGCGTCGGCCTCACCGCGGTGCACACGTGGTACTACCCGCTCGCGACGAGCAGCGGTGACCTGATCATCGCCGGTTTCGAGCGGCTCGACCCACGCCTGGACGGAAACGAGGTGCTCGACGAGGCGCTCACGCCGCTGCGGGAGCGCTATCCGCGGGTACCGGTGCGGCCGCTTTCCGTACCGGCCGTCTCCCCGGCCGCCGCGCTGCTGCACGAGTCGGGCGGAGCGGAACTGCTGGTCGTCGGCTCGCGCGGCCGGAGCGGCTTCGCGGCGCTCCTGCTCGGATCGGTCAGCCAGGCGGCGATCCACCACGCGGCCTGCCCGGTGGCGGTGATCCACCACTGATGCCGCCGGAGCAGGTCCGCTACGACCGCACCGCGTCCGGGTCGAGCAGGCGCATCCGGGTGGCCTGCAACCGGTCCACGACCACCTGCATGAACCGCCGGGTCAACTGGTAGCCGACCTCGTGGTCGGCGTCGCAGAGCCGGCGCACCTCGAACGCGTCCAGGCGCAGCGCGAACGTCGTCTCGACCGCGTACGCGCCGAAGTGCCAGCGGTACGGCGGAAACAGCCAGGACCAGCCGAGCACCGCGCCGGGGCCCAGCGTCTCCACGACCACCTCGCCCCGGCCGGGTACGGCGGTGACCAGGTCGACGTGGCCCCGGTTGATCAGCCAGAACCGGTCGGCGCGGCCGCCTTCGGGAAACACCCGGCCGCCGGCCGGCAGCACGGCCCGACTGGCCGCGTACGACAACTGGCGCAGGTGTTTCTCCGACAGCCCGGCCAGGAACGGCTGGGCGGCCAACAGGTCGTACGCGGTCTCCATGACGTGCCCTCTCCCCGCCCGGCCGGTGCTCACACACCGGACTCGAAGACGTACCGGCTGTCCCGGCCGACCCGGTCGTCGACGCGGTAGGCCAGCCGGTCGACCACGTCGACCACGCCGGGTACCGTGCGGGTCAGCCGGACGGCGAGTCGGGCGGTACTGTGCCGCTCGACCGCACCGGCCAGCGTCACGACACCGTCGGTGACCTCGACCCGGACCTGGGCGGGCCCGAGCCCCAGCGCCCTGTCGACGACCTCGGCCGCCACGTCGTCGGCGATGGCCGCGTCCGGCCGCAGGTACACCCGCAGCAGGTCCCGCCGGGTGACGATCCCGGCGAGTCGGCCGCCGCCGCCGACCACCGGCAGGCGCTTGACCGACTCGCGCTCCATCGTCCGCGCCGCCTCGGCGATCGTGGCGTCCGGGTCGATGGTCCGGGCCGGGGCGCTCATCAGTTCCGCGGCGGTACAGCCGGCGGCCTTGGCCCGCGCCGCCCGGTGCCCGGTGCCGATGAGCCGCCGTGCCCGGGGGTCGTCTCCGGCGTACTCCAGCTTCGGCAGCAGATCGGCCTCGGACACCACGCCGACCACCCGGTCCTCGTCGTCGAGTACCGGCACGGCACTCACGCCGTACCCGGCGAGCGCGTCCACGATCTCCTTGTAGTCGGCCCGCTGCCGCACGGCCACCACCATGCTGGTCATGACGTCCCGTACCTTGGTCAGCTCCACCGCCGGCACCTCGAATCCTGTCCACTGTGGCCAGCCGGCCCGAGGGGCCGGTGCCCGGGCCTCGGTCCCGCCACGGCGGTGCCCGGGTTCGTGCTCGCGTCACGGTCGGTGTCGTGACGTCGACGCTGGGTCTACTGTGCGTCCGGCGGCGCGTCCCGGCGCAGGGCCATTGGGCCTGGTGTCGGCGGGACCGCGGTCCCTACCGCGGCCGCCACGCGGGCCGGTAGAACCGGGACGTGATCCGGGTGTATCTTCTCGACGACCACGAGGTCGTCCGGCGCGGCCTGCACGACCTGCTCGAAGCCGAGGACGACATCGAGGTCGTCGGCGAGTCCGCCTCCGCCGTCGACGCCGCGCACCGCATCCCCGCCCTGCGCCCCGACGTCGCCGTCCTCGACGCCCGGCTACCCGACGGCAGCGGCATCGACGTCTGCCGCGACGTCCGCTCGGTCGACCCCGCCATCCAGGCACTCATCCTGACCTCGTACGAAGACGACGAGGCCCTGTTCGCCGCGATCATGGCCGGCGCCGCCGGGTACGTCCTCAAACAGATCCGGGGCACCGACCTCGTCGACGCCGTGCGCCGGGTCGCCGCCGGCCAGTCCCTGCTCGACCCGGCCGTCACCGCCCGGGTCCTGGAGCGCATCCGCCGCGGCCCGGAGCAGCCCGACGAACTGCGCAACCTCACCGACCAGGAACGACGCATCCTGAGCCTGGTCGCCGAGGGGCTGACCAACCGGGAGATCGCCCAGCGGATGTTCCTGTCGGAGAAGACGGTCAAGAACTACGTGTCCAGCCTGCTGGCCAAGCTCGGCCTGGAACGGCGCACCCAGGCCGCCGTGTTCGCCGCCCGGCTGCTCGACCGGCGTTGACCGCGCCGCTTCGGACCGACCAGGGGACCCGCCTCCGCCGCCGAGGTAACGCCACCGGCGGACGTGGATAACGAGGCGGATCGAAATGCGGCGGACCGGGCCGGTCGGGACGCGCCGGTTGTGCCGGTCAACCACCCCGGCACAACCGATCTTCCCGCTGGCGACTACCGATTCAGATGGGGCGAACCTGCTCCGCCTGGGGACCCTTCTGGCCCTGCGTGACCTCGAACTCGACCCGCTGGTTCTCCTCGAGCGAGCGGTAACCGCTGGACTGGATGGCGGAGAAGTGAACGAAAACGTCGGGGCCGCCCCCGTCCTGGCTGATAAAGCCGAACCCCTTGTCGGCGTTGAACCACTTCACCGTGCCCTGTGCCATTGCCGTTCTCCCTTGTCAGGCCCGATGACCTGCGAATGCAGATCTGGAGCCGCTCTGGCCTGCGGCCCCACACCGCCCGACCGCCGCCCCGGTGACGCGGGCGCCATCGGGACAGCCCGCCGGTGCGGGATGGGCCGGCTGGTACGAGCCGTCCGTCTACCCAGATTTTCGGAGTACACGCGTGGGCTGATCGCACGCGTGGCGGGTGCCGACCCGCACTGCCAGATCGGTCGATCTGACTCAACCACGTCTCCCGACCGCGCGCACCCGATTCGCTCAAGATCTCGGCGTGGATGCGGGCGGCGCCGGCGGCGCACCGCGCGGCCGGGGCCGCGGCCGGAGGACGTGCACCCGGGTGATCTCGGCGTCCTCCGGCGGCCCGATCCGCGACACCGGGTAGCTCGCGACGATCTCCAGCCGGTGGTGCGGCAGGTACGCGCGGCCGGGGTCGCCGACCAGGACCAGCGCGCCCCGGGCCGCGACCCGCTCGATGAACGCCATGACCCGGTCGGCCAGCGGGCGGGAGTAGAAGACGTCTCCGGCGAGCACCACGTCGGCGCCGTCGGCGTCGCCCGCGAGCAGATCACCCCGGTACCCGTGGACGACCACGCCGTTGGCCCGGGCGTTCAGCGTCAGCGCGGCCAGGGCGTACGGGTCGATGTCGTTGGCGGTCACGGACGCCGCGCCGGCGAGGGCCGCCGAGATGGCCACGATCCCGCCGCCGGAGGCCAGGTCGAGCACCCTGCGCCCGGTGACCACGTCCGGGTGGTCGAGGACGTACCGCGCGACGGCCTGACCGCCGGCCCAGGCGGAGGCCCAGAACGGCGGTGCCACCGCGGTTCCCGTCTCGGCCTGCAGCCGCGCCTCCCAGACGATGGGGTCCACGGCGAGATGGAGCCGCACCTCGGGTACGAACGGCACGTCGGCCAGGCGCAGCCGGTCGAACCCGGCGGCACCGGCGGTGGCCGGGTCGTCCCGGAGGGTGCGTTCCAGATGCGACAGCTCGGACTCCGCGCCGTTCGTCACCCGCCAAGCATGGCTCAGGTAGGCCCCGGCCGTGTGACCACGGGCCGCATATCGGCCCGGAATCCCGTGATCACGGGATTCCCGGCGCCCCGACGTATGAGTGGGGCGTGGCTGCCTTCCCCTGGCCTCCACGCCCTCCCTGTAGTTGTACGCCCCGGAATCGCCGCTGTCAGCCCGCGCCGGGAAGTTTCGTCACCAGGTGGTCCAGTTCGGCCAGGTCCCCACTGCCGAGATCGCGTACCGGCTCCGGCGGCCGGGTGCGGATCCGCTCGGCCAGCTCCGCCGCTTCGGCGCCGGCAGCCAGCGCACACAGCGCCCTGACCCGCACGGACCTCATGCCGAGCGTGCACCGACCGGGGTCGCGGCGCGGACCGGGGCGATGCGCGCGGCGGTGTCGGCCGCGGTCCGCCTCGCCCAGCGCCCGGTGGTGACGAGACCGAGGACGAACACGGACACCCCGCAGCCCACGACGATCCACCATCCCACGTGACTGGCCGGCGCGAAGTGGGTCGCCATCGACCCGTGTACGCCCGAGGTCACCACCGACCCGATGACCGCGACTCCGAGCGACTGGCCGACCTGGCGGCTGGTCGAGGCGATCGCCGCCGCGACACCCGCCTGCGACCGGGGCATGCCGGAGACCGCGGTGTTGGTGATCGGGGCGTTGACCATGCCGAAGCCGAACCCGAACCCGGCGTAACTCGCGATCAGCCAGGCCGGCGACGTGTGCGCGGACAGCAGGGTGAACGGCAGGATGCTCAGGGCCATCGCGGCGCCCGCGAGCAGCAGCGGCAGGCGCGGCCCGAGGCTGCCGACCAGCCGGCCCGACAGCGGCGCGAACACCACGGTCATCGCCGCCATCGGCAGTGTGTACAGGCCGGCGTGCAGCGCCGACAGCCCGCGCACCTCCTGCAGGTACAGCGTGTTGAGCAGCAGGAACCCGCCCAGCGCGCCGAACGCGCTGACCGCGATCACGGTCGCGCCGGAGAACGGGGCGCTGCGGAAGAACCGGAGGTCCAGCAGCGGCTCCCGGCGGCGCGACTCGTAGCCGAGCAGGCCGGCGAGAGCGGCGGCCGCGAGCGTGAAGAACCCGAGGATCTCCCGCGACGACCAGCCGGCGTTCGGCCCCTCGATGATGGCGTAGGTCAACGACGCCAGCACGGTCAGGACGAGCGCCTGGCCCAGCGGGTCGACCCGGCGCGGGTGCGGCGCCCGCGACTCCGGCACGTATCGCGCGGTCAACAGCAGAGCCAGCAGCCCGACCGGGATGTTGATCCAGAAGATCGATCGCCACCCGGTCGACGCGACCAGCATGCCACCGACGACCGGACCGAGGGCCATGCTGATGCCGACGACACCGCCCCAGACGCCGATCGCACGGGCGCGCTCCCTCGGGTCGGTGAACGTGTTCGTGATGATCGACATCGCCACCGGGTTGAGCATGGACCCGCCGACCGCCTGCACCATCCGGGCCGCGACGAGCCAGCCCAGGCTCGGTGCGAGGCTGCACAGCAGTGAGCCGACGATGAACACGACCAGGCCCGTCTGGAACGTCCGACGCCGGCCGACACGGTCCGCCGTCGAACCGGCCAGGATCAGCAGGCTGGCCAGGACGAGCGTGTACGCGTCGACGGTCCACTGCAGGCCGGACATCGACGTGTGCAGCTCACGGCCGATGGACGGCAGTGCCACGTTCACAATCGTGTTGTCCAGCCCCACGATCAACAGACTCATGCAGCAGATGAACAGGACGAGCAACCGCCCGCGGCGATCGAGTTCAGGCACGCGGAACTCCGGATACTTGCGCGGACATAACTATTAGCATCGCATAACTAACTTCTTTCCTCCCGGCGGGTTACCGGAGCGACCTCCGGCCCATCGGTCGAGCGACCTCCTACCCATCGATCGTCAATACTTTTCCCTGCTCGGGTACGCCGGGATCGTGAGTGATGATCGACAATCCGCCGGGGTCCTGGGCGCGTCGTCGGCCGGCGACACACCGTCGGCCGGTCAGGCCAGCAGCCACGTCGACCTGGGGATACTGCCCCGTTACCTTTTTGATCGTCCCCAGCCGGGGACTGCTCGGTCGCTCGGCCCGGTATGACTTACTGCCCCTGTAGCACCGATGATCCGGGGGGTGTTGTCGCCGGGCCGGGTGGCGTCGGCGGACCGCTGATAGGGACACGGCCTCCCGGGCGTCGGGACAGGTCTCTTCGTAACGTGGCTGCTGGCAGTCCGACGCTCACACCGGTGGCCGAGAGTTGGTGCGCAGCAAGGAGGCGAGGCGTGCACGGCGACTACGACGTCTTCCTCGGCTTGGACGTCGGCAAGGGCAAGCATCACGCGGTCGGGCTGGCCCGAGATGGCAGGCGGCTGCACGACGCCCCGTTGCCCAACACCGAGACCGGACTGCGCAGACTGTTGGACAAGCTCGCCCGCCACGGCACGATCCTGGCGGTGGTCGATCAGCCCGCCTCCATCGGCGCGCTGCCGGTGGCGGTCGCCCGCGCCGGCGGCCATCAGGTGGCCTACCTGCCCGGCCTGGCCATGCGCCGGCTGGCCGACCTGCACCCGGGCAAGGCCAAGACCGACGCCCGCGACGCGTTCGTCATCGCCGACGCCGCCCGCACCTTGCCCCACACCCTGCGCCGGGTCGACACCGGCGACGAGACCCTAGCCGAGCTGGAAATGCTGGTCGGCTACGACGACGACCTCGCCGGCGAGGCCACCCGCACCTCCAACCGCATCCGCGGCCTGCTCACCCAGATCCACCCCGCCCTCGAACGCGTCCTCGGCCCGAAAGTGACCCATCCCGCCGTGCTGGAACTCCTCACGCGCTGCGGCGGCCCGGCCGGACTGCGCCAGGCCGGACGCAGCAAACTCGTCGAAATCGCCAAAGCCCGCGCGCCACGCATGGGCGAACGCCTCGTCGACGCCGTGCTGGCCGCCCTCGACGAGCAGACCGTCACCGTCCCCGGCACCACCGCGGGCGAAACGATCCTGCCCCGCCTGGCCGACTCCCTGCGCGACATCATGCACCACCGCGACCAGATCGCCGCCGAGGTGGAAAGGATGCTCGATGCACACCCTCTTGCCGGGGTCCTGACCTCGATGCCCGGCATCGGCGTCAGGACCGGCGCCCGCATCCTGCTCGAAGTCGGCGACGGCACGTCCTTCGCCACTCCGGGACACCTGGCCGCCTACGCCGGGCTGGCCCCGACCACCCGCCAGTCCGGCAGCTCGGTGCGCGGTGAACACCCACCCAAGGGCGGCAACAAACAGCTCAAACGCGCGTTCTTCCTGGCCGCGTTCGCCGCCCTGGCCAACCCCGAGTCCCGGGCCTACTACGACCGCAAACGCGCCCAAGGCAAGAAACACAACGCCGCCCTCATCTGCCTGGCCCGACGCCGCATCGACGTCCTACACGCCATGCTCCGCGACAAGACCACCTACCAGCCCCGCCCCGTCGCCGCTTGACCAAACCCATAGGGACACCCCCCGCGTGATGTTCTCGATCATCGTCGCGACCGCCAGTACGCTGCACGCCGACGGGCACCACGACCTCAACAGCGTCGCCGACGCGGCGAGGGCCCTCGGCCCCGCGGCCGGGCGATGGGCCGGGCGATGGGCCGGGCCACTGTTCGCCCTCGGGTTCATCGGCTCCGGCATGCTCGCCATCCCGGTCCTCGCCGGCTCCGGGTCGCCGGCCTGGCCGGCCCGCTCGGCAAGAAGTTCGGGTTCTCCCGGTCGCCCCGCCAGGCGCTCGTCTGCTACGGCCTGGTCACCCTGGGCACGGTCGGCGGCACGGCGCTGCCCCTGACCGGCGTGGACCCGGTCCAACTGCCCGTCATCAGCGCCTTCAGCAACGGCGTCGCTGCCGCGCCGTTCCTGGTCCCGGCGATGCTCATCGCCGGCGACCGCACGACCATGGGCTAGCACGCCAACGGACGGCTCGCCGCCACGGTCCGCCGACTCACCGCCGCCGTCATGGCGCGCACCGCCGCCGTCATGGCTCTCGCCGCCGCCGTCATGGCGCGCACCGCCGTGGTCAGCTTGACCGTCCGTTGAGGACGGCCGGCGCCGGGCTCACCCCGCCGGAGCGTCAGGTGGCCAGCCGGGTGAAGAAGTCGCCGAAGCCCTTGCCGATGTTGACGACCAGCGCCCCCAGCGACTCGGTGACCTTGGCGGCGGTGCCCGGGTTGAAGGCGACGAAGAGCACGACGAACGCGATGACAATCCAGGTGAGTGCTTTCTTGGCCATCTCCGGCTCCCCTCCCCACGGCCCGGTTGGCACCCTGCCGCAAGCCCGCTCGTCACATCGATTCGACTGGTGTGGATCGGCGGTCCGACGGACCGCCGATACGGTCGGACGGCCGGGCAGCAATCCCGGCCGCACCCTCATACGGCCGCATGGGCGGCCATTCCCACGGCATCCGAAAGAACGCGGCGCCCCCGCGCGGCACGCCGGCCCCCATCACCGGTTCCGTCGCCGGCCGTCACCCCCGCCGGCACGCCGGTGACGGCCGGACGGCGTCACCGGCGGTGTGGACCCATTGTCGGCTCGCGCGGCGCGGCGCGCGAATCGTGGCCCCTCACCGGTGCCGCGCCAGCGGGAACTCAGGTGGGCGACGCCTCCAGATGGCCGTCGACGATCCGGGTACGCAGCGTGATCTGGTCGTTGGCGGCCGGGCCATGGACGACCACGCCGTCGGTCAGCCGGTACGTGCTGCCGTGCCACGGGCACACCACGCACGGGTAGCCGCCCTCCTCGACGATCTCACCGTCGCTGAGCGGGCCGTTGTGGTGGGCGCAGCGCTCCAGCATGACGGTGAACCGGTCGGCCTGCCGGTACACCAGCACCCCCGTGCCACCGAGCTTGCGGACGGCGAGTTGGCCATCGGCGAACTCGTCGACCGGACCGACCCGTTGCCAGGTTCCCCGCATCAGCCACAGCCCCGGTACGGCCTGGTTGACCCCGGCGCCGAGGGCGTACGACAGGTGCCCGCCGAGGTAGGCGCCCGCCCCGGCCACCGCGAGGCCCAGGTACCCGAGGCCGCGACCGGCGCCGTACCGGCCACGCAGCCGCGCGGCCAGCGACGCGCCGTACAGGCCCAGCGCGACGGTGTTCGCGACGGCGTGGACGAAGCCGACCCGGCGCTGCTCACGCGACAGCGAGGCCCAGTCGTTCGCTCCGGCCATCGCCGCGGGCAGGGCACTGGCGGTACCGACCGCGACGAGCGTGGTGGCGGCGGTCTCCTGGCCGGGTAACGCGTCCAGAACGGCGGCGCCCATCCAGGCACCCACCGGTACGGGCACCAGCGCCGGGTGCAGGGGGTGACCCAGCCACACCCCGTGCAGCGCATCGCGTACCCGCTGCGAGCCGAACGCGACGCGCACCAGCTTCCGGGTCCGGTCGGCGATGTCATCGAGGGCGGTCAGCCGCTCCAGCCTGGCCACGAGTCTGCCCATGCCGCCGTGATGCCCGAAGCGGCCGCGGCCAAACCGATCATCCGACGCCCCGGGCGTCACCGGCGATCGGGTGCATCAGCAGGACCCGCACCGGCCGATCGCCTACGGTGGACGGCATGCGGATCGGATTCGGGCTGCCGGTGGCCGGCGCGTGGGCCGCGGCGGACACCATCGCCCGGTTCGCCGCACGGGCCGAGCAGCTGGGCTACCGGTCACTGTGGACCTTCCAGCGGCTGCTGGTCGGCGCCGACCAGGATCTGGCCCCGGTGTACCGGAGCGTGCTGGATCCGTTGGTGTCGCTGTCGTACGCGGCCGCGCACACCACGCGGATCCGGCTCTGCGTGGCGGTGGTCAACGCCCCGTTCGTCCCGCCGGTGTACCTCGCCAAGCAGGCGGCGACCCTCGACCTCATCTCCGGCGGCCGGCTCGACCTCGGTCTCGGTGCCGGCTGGTCACCGGTGGAGTTCGCCGCCACCGGTACGTCGATGGAGCGGCGCGGTGCCCGGGTCGAGGAGTACCTCGCGGTACTGCGCACCCTGTGGGCCGACGAGGTGAGCCGGTTCGACGGGGAGTTCTACACCGTCCCGCCCAGCCGGTTCGCGCCCAAGCCGGTCCAGCGGCCGGGCCCGCCGGTGCTGCTCGGCGGCGGTACCCGTGGCGCGCTGCGCCGGGCCGTGCGGTCCGCCGACGGCTGGGTCAGCGGCAGCACCGCCGACCTGGCCCGGATCGCCGAGAGCGTCGCCGTGGTCCGCGAGGCGGCGCGGGAGGCCGGCCGGGACCCGGCGACGGTCCGCGTGGTGTCCCGTGGCGTGGTACGGGTCGGCGAGCCGGCCACCGGCGACGGACGCCAGCCACTGTCCGGGTCGTACGAGCAGATCCGCGCCGATGTCGACCGCCTCGGCGACGCGGGCGTCACCGAGGTGTTCTACGACCTGAACTGGGACCCGCTGGTCGGCTCGCCGGACGTCGATCGGGAGTCGGCGGTGCGCCGGGCTGAGGAGATCATGGAGGCGCTGGCACCGGCCGTCGGCTGAGCAGCGCCGGGGCGCTGGCCGTCGACCGACCGCACGCCGGGCGCCGACCGGCCGTCGTTTGCCGTGACCGCTGCGGGGTACGCCGGTACGGGTGGTGGGAACCACCGCCCGTACCGGCGGGCAAGGGAGTCGATGAGTACTGGCGCCTCGGCCGACGAGGCCGAACGTCGGCGCTGGCGCGCGTTCTCCGTCTGCCTGGTCACGGCGTTCATGACGCTGCTCGATGTGAGCATCGTGAACGTCGCGCTGCCGTCGATCCGCTCCGGCCTGCACGCCACCGAGAGCGACCTGCAGTGGGTGCTGTCGGGGTACGCGCTGACCTTCGGGCTGGCGCTGGTGCCGGCCGGTCGCTACGGCGACGCCCGCGGCCGCCGTGACGTGTTCATCGCCGGGCTGGCCGTGTTCACCCTGTCCAGTGCGGCCGCCGGGTTGGCCCGGGACGCCGGGTTCCTGGTCGCCGCCCGACTGGTTCAGGGCGCGGCCGCCGGGGTCGTCAACCCGCAGGTGGTCGCGCTGATCCAGGACCTGTTCCCGCCGGCCGAGCGGGGCCGGCCCTTCGGGTTGCTGGGCGCCACCGTCGGTATCTCCACCGCGGTCGGCCCGCTGCTGGGCGGCATACTGATCGCGCTCGGCGGCGCGAGCGAGGGCTGGCGGTGGGTGTTCTACGTCAACGTCCCGGTCGGCGTCGCCGCCATCGTCCTGGGCTGGCGGCTGATCCCGGCGCACCCGCGCGGGGGGCGCCGATCCGAGAGCCTCGACCCGGTGGGGGTGGCGCTGCTCGGCACCGGCGTCGTGCTGGTGCTGTTGCCACTGGTACAGGAGCGGCAGTGGCACGGCCGGGCGAAGTGGCTGCTGCTGGTGGTCGCGGCGGTGGTACTGGCGGGCTTCGCCGGCTGGGAGCGGCGGTACGCCCGGCACAGCGATCCGCTCGTCGACCTCGACCTGTTCCGGCTGCGCTCGTACACCCTCGGCGCGCTGATCGGCCTGCTCTACTTCGCCGGATTCACCGCGATCTTCTTCATCTACACGCTGTATCTGCAGAGCGGCCTGCGCTACAGCGCGCTGCTCGCCGGCCTGGCGATGACGCCGTTCGCCCTCGGCTCGGCCGGGTCCGCGGCGGTCGGGGGCCGGATCGTCAACCGGTACGGCCGCCCCCTGGTGGCCATCGGGCTCGGGATGGTCGCGGCCGGTCTCGCCGCCACCGTCCTCGCGGTACACGTCGCGCCGGGGCGCGCCGCGCCGCTCGCGACCGCCGCTCCCCTGCTGCTCGCCGGCCTGGGCAGCGGCCTGGTCATCACCCCCAACCAGACGATCACCCTGTCGCAGGTACCGCCCAGCAAGGGTGGCAGTGCGGGCGGGGTGATCCAGACCGGGCAGCGGGTCGGCGCCGCCATCGGGATCGCGACCGTCGGTTCGGTCTTCTTCGCCGACCTGGCCGCCACCGGCGGCCACTGGGCCCGGGCGTTCCGGCTGGCTCTGCTCGTGGCGATCGCGCTGATCGTGGTCGCGCTCGCCACGGCGCTCGCCGACGTGTTCGTCAGCCGGCGACCCCGACCCGGATCGGCACCCCGGTGACCGCGAGCCGGACCGGGTAGCGGCGCAGCCACCGGTCGAGGCCGAGCGCGAGCTCGACGACGCGGCGGGCGGCGCCGAAGCCGGTACTGTCGGTCGGTGCGTCCAGCAGCTCGTGCACCCGCGTGCGGTTGAGCAGCCCGGCCACCGGGGCCAGCGGGTCGTCGACCACGTTGGCGAGCTGCTGGCGCAGGACCCGCTCGTACCGGGGATCCTGGGTCGACGGGTACGGGCTCTTGCGCCGCTGCAGCACGGACGCGGGCAGCAGGTCGGCGACGGCCGCGCGGAGCAGGCTCTTCTCCCGGCCGTCGAAGGTCTTCATCGACCATGGGGTGTTGTAGACGTAGTCGACCAGGCGGTGGTCGCAGAACGGTACCCGCACCTCGAGGCCGTGGGCCATGCTCATCCGGTCCTTGCGGTCGAGCAGGATCTGCACGAACCGGGTCAGGTGCAGGTACGACACCTCGCGCATGCGACGTTCCCGGGCATCCTCGCCGGGCAGGTGGTCCACCTCGGCCAGCGCCTGCCGGTACGCGCGGTCGCGGTACGCGCCGAGGTCGAGCGCGGCGACCAGGTCGGGGTCGAGCAGGTCGGTGGCCGCGCCACCGGCCGCGGTGGGATCGCCGGCGATCCGGTCGCGCAGCGCGGCCAGCCAGGGGAACGTGTCGGTGCCGACCGCCCGCTCGTCGTGGAACCAGGCGTACCCGCCGAACACCTCGTCGGCGGACTCCCCGGACAGTGCGACGGTGGAGTGCTGCCGGACCGCCCGGAACAGCAGGTACAGCGACGTGTACATGTCGCCGAGGGCATTGGGTTGGTCGCTGGCGTGCAGGACGCCGGTCCGGTAGAGCGGGTCGGTCAGCGCGGCCGTGTCGAGGACGATGTCGGTGTGCGCCGCGCCCACGTGCGCGGCGACCTCGTGCACGTACGGGGTGTCGGGTGTACCGCGCAGGTCGTCGGGGCGGAAGTGCTCGGTCTGTCCGACGAAGTCGACCGCGAACGAGCGGACCGGCCCGCCTCCGCTCCGACGCAACGCGGCGGCGGCCAGGGCGGTGATCGCCGACGAGTCCAGGCCGCCGGAGAGCAGCGTGCACAGCGGCACGTCGGTGATCAGCTGCCGGGCGACGATGTCTTCGAGGAGTTCGCGCACGGTGTGCACGGTCGTGTCCAGGTCGTCGCGGTGCGGCCGGGCGGTCAGGCCCCAGTACCGGCGCTCGCGGGCGCCGTGGGCGTCGACGACGACCAGGTGGCCCGGGCGCACCTCGTGGACGCCCCGGTAGATGCCGTGCCCGGGCGTCTTGACGAACGACAGCAGTTCGCGCAGGCCGTCGGTGTCGACGACGGCGTCGACCTCCGGGTGGGCCAGGATGCCCTTGGGTTCGGAGGCGAACAGCACCCCGTCACGGGTGGGGTGGTAGTAGAGCGGTTTGATCCCCATCCGGTCGCGGACCAGGAGGAGCCGCTGCCGGTGGGCGTCCCACAGGCCGAAGGCGAACATGCCGTTGAGCCGGTCGACGAACCGGTCGCCCCACTGCAGGTACGCCCGCAGCACCACCTCGGTGTCGCTGGAGGTGCGGAAGTCGTGCCCGTGGCCGCGCAGTTCCGCACGCAGCTCGCGGAAGTTGTACACCTCGCCGCTGTAGGTGAGCACCGCGCGTACCGGTCCGGCGCGGCCGGTCTCCTCACGGGTGACCGCGCCCTGCCCGCGGGTGGCCCCGGCGAAGCCGGTGGTGCCGTCGTGCTCCACGGTCATCGGCTGGGCACCGCCGGGCAGGTCGATGATCGCCAGCCGGCGGTGGCCCAGCGCGACGTGCTCGTCGGCCCACAGGCCCTCGGCGTCCGGTCCACGCAGCGACATGGTCGCCGTCATGGTCCGCAGGGCGGCCTGCTCCATGGCCAACGAACGGTGGAAGTCGACCCAACCAACGATGCCGCACATCTCGAACGCCCCAGATCGCCCAGATTACCGGAGGAAAGAGAAGAAGATCGCTTTCCCTGCATACCAGCCGGGCAGATCAATTAGCAATGCTAAGCGTGGTGTCGGGACCCGCCGGCTGCGCAATGCGGCAATACCCGGCGTCGCGGCGGCCAGACGCCCTCCCCCGCCACAACTTCCGGGATGTCGTGGTCACGGCGGGACCGGCGACCACGACATCCCCGGAGTTGTGACGATCAAGGGACGACGGTCAGGACGCGGCGCGGTGCAGGCCGCCGGCCACCTTCTCGGCGACCAGCTCGAACGACCGGACCCGGTCGGCGATGTCGTACACCAGGGTGGTGAGCATCAGCTCGTCGGCGCCGGTCCGGTCGAGCAGCTCGGTCAACTGCCGGCGGACCGTCTCCGGCGAGCCCATGGCCTGGCCGACCCGCCGCTCGCGGGCGAACTCCAGCTCCAGCTCGCTGTACGGGTACTCCGCCGCCTCTTCGGGGGTCGGCAGCGGCCCCGGCCGGCCCTGGCGCAGTCGCAGGAACGACAGTACGCCCGGCCACGACAGCTCCTCCGCCCGCTCGTCGGTGTCGGCGCAGATCGCGTTGACCGCCACCATGACGTACGGATTGTCCAGCCATTGGGAGGGCCGGAAGTTCTCGCGGTACAGCGCCAGCGCGGCGTCGGTGTTCGCGGCGCTGAAGTGGTGGGCGAACGAGAACGGCAGGCCGAGCAGCCCGGCGAGCTGGGCGCTGAAGCCGCTGGAGCCCAGCAGCCAGATCGCCGGCGACTCACCGCGACCCGGGGTCGCCGTGATCCGCAGGCGCTCGTCGCCGCGGAAGTAACCCATCAGCTGCTGGAGCTCCTGCGGGAAGTCCTCCGCCGACAGGCCCTCCATGGTCCGGCGCAGTGCGAGGGCGGTCATCTGGTCGGTGCCGGGCGCCCGCCCGATCCCCAGGTCGATCCGGCCCGGATGCAACGCCTCCAGGGTGCCGAACTGCTCGGCGACCACCAGCGGCGCATGGTTGGGCAGCATGACCCCGCCGGATCCCACACGGATCGTCGACGTGGCCGCGGCGAGGTGTGCGATCAGGACGGCCGGCGCGGAGCTGGCGATGCCGGGCATGTTGTGGTGCTCGGCCACCCAGAACCGGCGGTAGCCCAGTTGTTCGGTGCGGCGGGCCAGCTCGGTGGTGTGACGAAGGGCATTCCCGGCGGTGGCGCCGGCCGCCACCGGCGCGAGGTCGAGAACGGACAGGGGTACATTGATCACAAGATCTTCAACGGTGTCCGGCCGCGATTTCTTCCGCGGCCAACCGGGTCACTGGCCGGGCAGCAGCAACCGGGCGCCCGGAGTGGAAGTGTTGAAGGTGGGTGGGGCGCCCATCCGTCCCGGAACGAGGAGCCCGATCATGAACCCGCACGGAGCCACCGCCGAGCCCGAGACCGGTACGGCAGCCGAGCCCGCCGCCCGCGCGACCGCCGCGGGCACGGCCACCGCAGCCGCCGCGACCGTCGACCTCACGACCGACGGCGGGACCAGCTTCGCCGACCTCGCGCTGCGCCCCGAACTCCTGCGTGCACTCGCGGAGCTGGGCTACGAGGAGCCCACCCCGATCCAGCGGGAGGCCATCCCGGCCGTGCTGGAAGGCCGCGACCTGCTCGGTCAGGCCGCCACGGGTACCGGCAAGACCGCCGCGTTCGCGCTGCCGGTGCTGCAGCGGATGGAGCCGAACGGCGAGGGCACCAACCCCAAGGCGCTGATCCTGGTGCCGACGCGGGAGCTGGCGATGCAGGTCTCGGAGGCGATCCACCGCTACGGCCACGACCTGGGTACCCGCGTCCTGCCGATCTACGGCGGGCAGCCCATCGGCCGGCAGCTGCGCGAGCTCGACCGGGGCGTCGACGTGGTGGTCGCCACCCCCGGACGGGCCCTGGACCACATCAGTCGGCGGACCCTGCGCCTGGACGAGGTGGAGATGGTCGTCCTCGACGAGGCCGACGAGATGCTCGACATGGGGTTCGCCGAGGACATCGACGCGATCCTGCAGGACGCGCCGACCGAGCGGCAGACGCTGCTGTTCTCGGCCACGATGCCGCCGCGCATCGAGGGCATCGCCCGCCAGCACCTGCACGACCCGGTCCGGATCCAGATCGGCCGGGCGCCGACCGCGCCCGGCGAGACCCCGCGGGTACGCCAGGTCGCCTACACGGTTCCCCGGTCGCACAAGCCCGCCGCGCTCAGCCGGATCCTCGATGTGGAGGCGCCGGGGGCGGCCATCGTGTTCTGCCGTACCCGTGAGGAGGTCGACCACCTCACCGAGACGCTCAACGGGCGCGGGTACCGGGCCGAGGCGCTGCACGGCGGGATGGGCCAGGAACAGCGCGACCGGGTGATGGGGCGGCTGCGCAGCGGTACCGCCGACCTGCTCGTGGCCACCGACGTGGCGGCCCGCGGGCTCGACATCGAGCACCTCACCCACGTGGTCAACTACGACGTGCCGTCCGCGCCCGAGTCGTACGTCCACCGGGTCGGCCGGGTGGGCCGGGCCGGCCGCGAGGGCGTGGCGATCACCCTGGCCGAGCCGCGCGAGCACCGGATGCTGCAGACCATCGAGCGGGTCACCAAGCGCCGGATCCCGGTGGAGAAGGTGCCGACCATCGCCGACCTGAAGGCCCGGCGGCTGGAACTGACCCGCGCCGCGCTGGAGGAGAGCCTGCTCGGTGACGACCTGGAGCGCTTCCGCGTCGTGGTGGAGACCCTCACCGACCAGTTCGACGTGATGGACGTCGCGCTCGCCGCGGTGAAGCTCGCGCACGAGGCCGGCGGGGCCGCCGTCGACGAGGAGGAGATCCCCGAGGTCGTCCCCCGGCCAGCGCGCGAGGGCCGGGGCCGGGAAGCCGGCGGCCGGACCGGTGCCCGGGCCGGTGGCCGGCACGAGGAGCGGCGCGGCCGCGCCCCCTCGGCTGGGATGACGCGCCTGTTCGTCAGCGCCGGCCGCAGCGCCGGGATCCGCCCGCAGGACCTGGTCGGCGCGATCACCGGCGAGTCCGGCCTCACCGGCCGCGACATCGGGTCGATCGAGATCGCCGACCGGTTCTCGCTGGTCGAGGTGCCGGACGACGCCGCCAGCGACGTGATCGCCGCCCTGCGCGGCAGCACGATCAAGGGCCGGAAGGCGACCGTACGGCGGGAACGCGGCGACCGCTGACCACCCCCTCTCATGATCACGGAACTCTGCCCGTGCCCCCGCACGGACGAGGTCCCGCGATCATGAAGCGGCCTCCGGCTCAGCGCACCGGCGGCAGTCCGAGCGTCGCCAGCGCGGTCGTCCAGTCCGTCGCGATCGCCTTCTGCGCGGCGACAAGGGTGACCTTGTGCGCGCAGACCGCCCGGTTCAGCGCGTTCTCGACCGGGTCCTTGCTGTTGGCGGCCCCGTCCGGCGGGTGGTCGTTGAATTCGGGCCACAGGTTGCCGATGTCGTTGCTCCCGCCCAACTCCAGGCTGACCAGGTGGTCGAACTCGTAGTCGGACGGCGGCCGGGAGTCGTGGTAGGCCGCCATGGCCTTCCGCTTGTACGCGCCGGTGTCCGACGACGGCGGCCGGATGGTCTGGGTGTAGCCCGGCCGGCAGATCGTCGACGCCAGGTTGTCCTGGGTCACGGCGGTGCTGACCACGCCGGGCGTGCAGACCGGGTCGGGCAGCGGCTGCCCGTTACCGGCCGTGCGCTGGTGGCAGTCCGCGGGCACCTGGCCGGTGACGCGGCCGGTGACCGGGGTCGCCCGCAGCGCCCCCGGCGCCGGAGCCGGGGCGCCGGCCCCGGGGGCGGGCGGCGGAGCGCCCCGCGGTGCGCCGCGGGAGTGGGTGAGCTGGATGACCGCGACCACGGCGACCAGCACGACGAGGGCCACGGCGAAGCCGGCCAGCAGCAGGCTACCGCTCCGTCCGGCGCGCGCTCCCCTCATGGTTTCCGACTGTAGGCCGCGGCCGGGCGCCCGCCCATTACCCGGGAGGTAATCGACGCGCGTCGGGGGTAGCGGCAGACTCGGTCCCGCCACATCGACCGGCCAGTCCCGCCGTACCGGAGGAACCATGCCCGCCTACGCCATCGCGCACCTGCGCAATCCCCGGCCGCACCCGGAGATCGTCGAGTACCTGGAGCGGATCCAGGCCACCCTGAACCCGTACCGCGGCCGGTTCCTCGTGCACGGGGCAGGAGTGGAGGTCCTGGAGGGCGACTGGCCGGGGACGATCGTCATCATCGAGTTCCCCGGCATGGCGGAGGCCCGGTCGTGGTACGAGTCCCCGGGGTACCAGGAGATCCTGCCGCTGCGGACGCGCAACATCGACGGGGAGGCGATCCTCGTCGAGGGCGTCGAGTCCGGGTACGACCCGGCCGTGCGGGCCGCGACCATGCGCGAGCAGCTCGGCGCGTAACCGACCGTGCCCGGCCCGGTCATCGCGGGAGCCGCGGTGACCGGGCCGGCCGCGCGTCGACCGGTCACTCGACCGCGCAGGACGCGCCGTTGAGGGTGTACCCGGACGGACGGGCGTTCGCCGCCGTCTTGCTGGCGTTGAACCCGAAGCTGACCGAGCCGCCGGCGGGGATGGCGGCGTTGTAGTCGGCGTTGCGGACGGTCACGTTGGCACCCGTCTGGGTGTACGCGCCGTTCCACAGTTGGGTGATCTGCTGACCGCTCGGGAACGCCCACCCCAGCGACCAGCCGTTGACGCCCTGCGCGCCCTTGTTCGTGATGCGCACGTCGGCCTGGAAGCCGTTGGACCACTCGTTGACCACGCTGTACCGGACCGAGCATCCGCCGGTCGCCGGCGGCGTGGTCGGCGGAGTCGTCGGCGGCCTGGTCGTGGGCGGAGCCGTCGTGGGCGGTGCCGTGGTCGGCGGCGCCGTCGTGGGCGGCGGAGTCGTGGGCGGCGGAGTCGTGGGCGGGGTCGTGGACCCGCCCAGCCGGTCGGCGTACAGCACGCCCCGGCCGTTGGTACCGAGGTAGACCCGGCCGTACACCCGCGGGTCCCCGGTGATCGCCTCCCCGGCGTTGCCGTACTGGTGCTGGGAGTCGTTGATGCGCACCCAGCCGGTGCCGGCGTTGTCGGACCGGAACACGCCGGTGACCCCGTCCACGGTTCCGACGAGGTACAGCGCCTGGTAGCTCTGACCGGGCGCCGCCTTGCCGAAGCCGATGTTGATCGCCGAGCCGACGCTCGACACCTTGGTGAACGTGGCGCCGGAGTCGGTGGAGTGCAGCAGGCCGTTCGCGCCGCCGGCGAGCCAGATGTCGCCCTCCCGGCCCGGCACCGCCCCGAACCTGGGCGTACCGGTGGGCAGGCCGGTCGCGGCGGTCGCGGTGAACGTCGCCCCGCCGTCGGTGCTGCGGTAGAACCTCCCGCCCGAGACGCCGTAGAACTTCTTCGGGTTGACCCGGTCGGACTCGACGCGGGCCTCGTTCGGGATGCCGGTCGAGGTGGCCCACGAGGTGCCGAACCCGACGGAGTACGACACGGCGGCGCCCTTGGGTGCCCACACGAAACGGCTGCCGTCGGCCGCGGCGGCGACCGTGCCCCCGCCGGTGACGCCACCGGGCTCCGTACCCTGGAACCAGTTCGCGCCGCCGTCGGTGGAGAACGCGACCCGGTTGTCGTTCGGCCGCGCGGACTTGTCGAGGTCACCGACGCGCACCAGGTACGACGGGTTGGTCTCGGCGTAGTCCAGGCTGGTCGTGCTGGTGAAGACCGGCGAGGTGAACATCATCGCCGGCACCTTCGTCAGGTCGGTGTGGCGGAAGCCGCCGATGTCGCCGAGCGCGCTGATCAGCGGCGCCCCGGTCGGCGGGCTGATCAGGTCGAGGACGGCCGTCTCCTCCAGCCCTGCCACCATCGGCCTGATGGTGATCTGACCGCCGGAGTCCCACTTGGTGAGGTCGGTGGTGCCGTAGATCGTGGCGCCGGTGCCGTACATCATCCGGTCGGAGTTGAACGGGTCGATCTCCAACGACTCGGTCATCCATCCGAGCTTCGGCGCGGTCTCCGGCGGCGACGGGTTGGCGCCGAAGGTCAGCCACGGCGCCGACGAGATGTCCTGGGTGTACCGGTTGGACCGGTTGGGATAGCCGGTGAAGTCCCAGATCCGGGTCCAGGTGGCGCCGCCGTCGGTGGTGCGGAAGATGATGATGTCGGGCCACCAGGAGACCTGGGTGGCGACCATCAGCGTGTTCGGGTGCTGGCGGTCGATCGTCAGACCGCTGTACCCGAAGTAGTCGTCGGAACTGGTCGACGGGATGGGGCTGATCCGGGTCCACGCCCCGGTCGTGGTGCTGTACTTCCACACGTCGCCCTTGCCGCCGTCGTACGGGCCGCCGGTGTCGCTGGTCGCGATGTACAGGTAGTGGTTGACCGGGTCGAGCACGCCCTTGTGGGCGAGGTACCCGGTCGGCGCGCCGGGGATCGCCTGCCAGGTGGCGCCGCCGTCGGTACTGCGGTAGACGGTGTTGTTCTTGTCCGCCACACCGACGTAGATGCCCTTGGTGGCGGTCCCCGCGGTGCCCGTCGACTTGTCGAACGCCACCCAGACGACGCCCTGGTTGTCGGCGGTGTACTCGTTGGCCGGGTCCTGCACGTAGTTGCCGGGGTTGGGGAAGTTGGTCACCTGCGCCCAGGTGACGCCGTAGTCGGTGCTGCGCCACAGCCCCTTGCCACTGGGCGCACCGAAGTACAGCACGCTGTTGCGGTTCGGGTCGATGGCGAGCCGTTCACCCATCCCCCGGCCGGGCATGTTGCCGCCGAGCTTGAACGGCAGCGGGGTGGCCTGCCAGGTGGCGCCCTGGTCGGTCGAGCGCAGGATGGCACCGTTGTTGGGGTCCCACGAGTTCGTGTACATGCCGGCGGCCACGTACACCCGGTTGGGGTCGACCGGGTCGGTGGCGAGGCTGGCCACTCCGTTCCAGCCCCAGTTGTCCTGGCCGACCCAGTCCAGCAGCGGGATCCACCGGCCGGTGGCCGGGTTCCACCGGTAGGCGCCGCCGATGTCGGTACGCGCGTAGACGAGGTCCTTCTTGCTCTGGTTGAAGATGATCCCCGGCACGAAGCCACCACCGGCGATCTCGGCGTTGCGCCACGAGTACGGTTCGGCCGCCGCGGCGGTGGCCGGGCCGGTGGCGGTGTGCGTGACCACGGCCATCACCCCCGCGACCAGTGTGGTCGCGAGAACGGCCGCCAGTCGGTTGCGCATGTGCGCCTCCTTTGGGGACGGGTGCCGGCCGGCCACCGGCCGCGTACGCAGCGGCCGGCCGGCCGGTCGGGGGGTGCGGCGTGTCAGCCGCAGGCGGTGCCGTTCAGCGCGACGGCGCTGGGCGGCGGGCTCGACGGCCCGTTGGCGGTGAACCCGATCGACACGGAAGCGCCGGCGGCGAGCGACGGGCTCCAACTGGGCGCGGCGGCGGTGATGGTGGTCCCGCTCTGGGTGACGGTCGCGTTCCAGCCGCTGCCGAGGGTCACGCCGGCCGGTACGGTCCAGGTGACCCGCCAGGGGTTCACCGTCCCGGTACCGGTGTTCTTCACCGTGACGGTCGCCTGGTAGCCGCCCTGCCAGGAGTTGTCGATCTTCACAGTCGCCGTGCAGCCGCCGCTCGGGGTACCGCCGGTCGGGGTGGCTGTCGGGGTGCCGGTCGGCGGCGTGGTCGGCCCGCCGCTGCCGCCCACCGGCGGGATCAGGTACGGCTGGAGGATCGACTGCTTGGCCTGGTTGACGGTCTTCCAGTCGTCGCCGACGATGCCGCCGGTGTCACCGGAGTTGGGGTTCCACGACCAGTACGTGAAGTCCATCCCGCTGGTGCCGGTGCCGGTGTACTTCATCAGCTCCTGCAGCCACACCTTGTCCTTCGGGTCGGCCAGGGTGGTGCCGAACTCGCCGAGGAGGACCGGGGCGATGTTCTGCTTGTCCAGGTAACCGAACTGCTGGTCCCAGATGGCCGGCAGGTTCGCCGGGAACGAGGGGTCGTCGAACCAGGGCTGGTGGTACACCGACAGGCCGTACTCGTGGGCGGAGTAGACCAGCTTTCCGGTCTTGTTCAGGCGGACCGGGTACTGCCCCGCCCGCGACAGGTTGCCGCCCCACCAGCCACAGTGCTCGGTGTCCGGCACGTTGTCCCAGGTGTTGGGGTTGCCGCCGCTGGCACAGGTCACGCCCTCGACGACGATCAGCCAGTCCGGGTTGGCCGACAGGATCGCGTTGCCGGCGCGCTCGGCCGCCAGCCGCCAGTCCCGCGCCTGGTCGCCGCAGCCCCAGCAGGCCCCGGTCGCGCTCGGGTCGGTGCCGTCGGCGTGCGGCTCGTTGTGCAGGTCCGCGCCGATGACCGTGGTGTTGCCCTTGTAGTGCTGCGCCAGCATCTGCCAGTCGCTGATCCAGGTGCTCTCGGGTGTGGACGAGGTGTACCACAACGCGGTCTGCCCGGCGCTGGTCGGCCGGTGCCGGTCGAGCAGGACCCGCATGCCCTTGCTGCCGGCGTACCCGACCACCTTGTCCAGGATCTGTAGCGGTGACAGTCCGACCAGGTCGGGGTTGGAGACCGCGTCCACACTGGTCGCCGTGGCGCCGGGCTTGAGCGCGTCGTTGGAGAACGGCACCCGCAGGGTGTTGTAGCCGAGGCTGGCCATCTGGTCGAGCATGTCCTTGTACCCGCGCGACCAGAGGCCGTGGAAGGTCTTGTTGTCGGTCTCCATTCCGAACCAGTTGATGCCGGTCAACCGGACCGGGTTGCCGGCGGCGTCGACGAGTTGGGATCCACGGGCGCTGAGGTAGCCGGTACCGGTGCCACCGGTGGCCGCCGCGGCGACGCCGGTGGCACCGGCGGTCTGGCCCGCCGCCACGCCACTGGACAGGCCGACGGTGGCGACGGCGGCCGCCACCAGGGCCGCGGCGGTGACCGCGCCGCCGATGCGTGCGGCGATACCGCGTTGACTGCTGTTCATGGGCTCTCCCGGGGGGAGGTGGGGTGTCGGCCTCGCGGACGGCCTGGGCGGACCGTCCGACGAGCGCTCCTGGGAGCGCTCCCAGGACCTGCACATGGTATCGATTAATTACGATGGAAGGAATACGGCTTCTCCGACGGACCCGGAACTCCCCGGGCGGTCACCCCTCCCGGTCGGGCCGCCAGCCGTCCGCGCCGACCAGGTACGCCCGCGGGGTGTACGCCCGGGCCTGTTCCCCGGTCAGCCGGGGGCGCTGCGGACCGGCCGCGGCGCCGGGACCGACGGTGCGGTACTCGGAGAACCGGGCGTCCCGCCACGAGTAGCCGGACATGTCGGTCCACGGCTCGTCCTTGACGTGTGCGCCGAGCCAACTGTCCCGGAACACCACCTGACCGATCGCGTGCGGATCCCCACTCGGGTGCCACGGCCGCCCCAGGTACACGGTCTTCGCCGGCGCGTCCCCGGTCAGGGCACAGTGGACGAACAGGAACCCGTACGGGTTGGTGTCGGTGGTACTGGCGGCCGTGACGTACCCGTTGTTGGTGTCCGAACCCCGGTCGAGCGACCGGATCTCGCAGCGGTCGAAGACGGCGGTACCGCGACCGAAGATGAAATCGACGTCGCCCTCCACGTAGCACCCGCGGAAGTAGGCCCGCGCCGGGGTGGCGACGTCGGGACTGTTGACGTAGAGGGTGTCCTGATTGCCGAGGAACCGGACACGGTCGAAGAACAGCCGGTCGGCCCGGGTCAGCACCGCGACGGCCTGCCGATTGGTGATCTCCGGGTGCGCGGCCTCGTCGAAGGAGTTGGCGAAGGTGAGGTTGCGGGCGGTGAAGTCGCGCCCGTCGATCGTCACCGACGCGCTGCCGGACGTGCCGTACGTGCCACCGCCGGGCTTCGGCGTACCCGACGCGCGGTCGTCGGTGATGACGACGTCGGACGGGCCGCTCCCCTGCCCGCGCAGGGTCAGGTACGGCTTGTCGGCCGGGACCGATACCGGCCCACGGTAGACACCGGGGGCGATCCGGATGGTGACACGCCCCGGATTTCCGGTGGGCACGGCGTCGATCGCGGCCTGCACGGTGACATAGTCGCCGGTACCGTCGCCCGCCACCGTCACCTCGACGCCGGCACCGGCCGGACGGTCGGCCTCCGGACGCGTGGCGCCGGCCGTGCGGCCGGCACCCGACGGTGTGACGCCGGCCGCCGCGGTACCCGCCGGCAGGACGAGCGTCGTGGCGACGGCCGCCGCGACGGCGGCGACGGCGAGGCGTACCGATCGGTTCATGGCTGCTCCTCCCGAAGGAAAGCGCTTGCCTAGAACATAGGTGCGCGTCTATTGCTCGTCAACCTGGCGCCACCCTGGTCATCTCCCGTGATCGTGAAGCCGTCGTGGGCCAACGGCCGGGAACCCGTCACGATCACGCAGGCGCGTGGCGTCGGCGCGGCGGTCGCACCCGGTCCGCCGGACAGGGGCGGGCCCGGTCGTGACCGGGGATGAACGGTCACGACCGGGCCCGCAGAGGGAGGAAGGACGATCCGCTACCCGCTACAGCGCCGGGTACGCGTTGCGCATGAGCTCCTGGAACTGGGCGGAGAACCAGTCGCCGGACAGCGGCGCGTTGGGCAGGGCACCACTCGGGCTGTTGCCGTTGCGGGCGTTGCCCGTGTAGGCCGGGTCGCACATCTGGTCGAAGCCCTTGCCCTGATCGTTCGGGATCGCCTTGCTGGCACCGTCGGACTCGCCCGGCGGCTTGATCCAGACGTAGGCGTCGATCCCGGCGGCCGGAGCGGCCTTCGGACGCTCGCCGAGGCCCGCACCGCTCTGGTTGCACCAGTTGCCGGCGTGGATCCGGCGGTCGATGCGCGACTGGTTGACGAAGTCGTCCACGTTGGTCGCCGTACTGGGACCCTTGGGCCGGTTCGCACCGCCCCACCCGTTACGGGAGGTGTCGATCAGCATGCCGATGTTGGAGTTGAAGCCCACCGAGACCAGCTTCTGCCGGAACGCCTGGGCGAACGACAGCTCGTCGACGTACTGGTTCCAGTCGACCCACTTGGACTGGCGCACCGAGGTGCCGCCCACCGTGGTGTTGATGGTGAAGTACGGCTCGGTCAGCGCCGAGTAGTTCGCCGTGTCGGTGATGAAGCCGTCCACGGTGCTGACCCCACCGGTGGCCGACTTGGCCACGGTGGCGAACAGGTCGGCCGACGGCCCGAAGTTGGTGTCCCAGCCGAGCCAGCCGTGGTGGCCGGCGTCGATGTAGTTGTAGACGTTCGAGATCGCGTGGAACTTGCCCAGCGCGTACGCGATGCCCTTCTGGTAGTTGCCGTTCTGCGACATCGTCTGGCACATCGTGGTCGCACCGGCGCCGCTGACGTTGGTCACCAGGTTCGGCAGCGAGTCGATCTCGATGATGTTGACGATGCGCAGGTTGCGGTACTTGGAGTCGGCCTGGATCGCCGCGATCGGGTCGATGTACTCGGTCTGGTAGCGGCCGATCTCGGTCGGGCCCAGCTCGCCGTTGGACGCCAGCGCGGAGCAGTCACGGCCGGGCAGGTCGTAGATGACGAACTGGATGTAGCCCGCCCCCTGGGCCAGCGCGGCGTCGAGGTGCGCCCGTACGCCCATGCCGCCGTTGACGCCGTTGATCGCCGCGATCCGGTCCAGCCAGACGCCGGTCGGGTTGTTGGAGACCCGGCTACCACCCGGCTCGGCGTCGGCCTTGGCCTTCCACTCCGGGTTCACGTAGCCCTTGGCGCCCACGTACGGGTTGTCCACGTGGGTACCGCCACCGGGCGGCGGGCTGGTGGGAGGCTGCGTCGTCGGCGGCGTGGTCGTCGGCGGCGGGCTCGTCGGCGGCCGGGTGGTCGTCGGCGGCGCGCTCGTCGGCGGTGTGGTGCCGCCGTTGCAGGTGGTGCCGTTGAGCTTGAAGGTCGTCGGGGTGGTGTTGGTTCCCGAGTACGAGGCCTGGAAGCCGGGGGTCACCGTGGCGTTGGTGCCGAGGCTGCCGTTCCAGGCCGCGTTCTTGAGCGTGACATGCTGGCCACTCTGGGTGTACGTGCTGTTCCAGCTCGATGTGATCTGCTGGTTGCCGGCGTAGTCCCACTCCAGCGTCCAGCTGCTGAGGGGGTCGCCCAGGTTGGTGATGGCGACGTCCGCGGTGAAGCCGTTGCTCCACTGGTTGGCGGTGTACTTGACCGTACAACCGGCGGCGGCGTTCGCGCGGGTGGCGGCGACGGTGACCAGGCCGAGCCCGGCGAGCACCGCACCGGTTGCGGCCAGACCCCGCACGGCACGGGATCGTCGACCGCCGGGCAAGAGGCTCAATCTCATGGAGGGGCACTCCTTGGGATGCGTGCGTCCCCGCTGACGAGCGGTTGGCATGGGGTGTGGGTGAGCGGAGCGCCTCGCCGACACAACCGGCGAGGAGAGGGTGGAGCATCGGTGGGGCGTGGTGGGACATCGGAACGGCTCGCCGGTCGGCGAGCTGGGGCATTCGAACGGCTCCCCGACCGGCGAGGTGTGAACGACGGGGCGAGCTGGCGGGCGGGCGTTCCAGGTACCACGGTCCGGCTGGCCTCGGCGCGTTGGTGGCCTGAAATGTCCGGGCTCACCCCGCCGTTCACATCGATGGCCATCGTGGCATGGAAACGCTCCCAAAGTAAAGTGGGCGAGCAGATTAGCTGGTCGTGCACGTGGCGAGCAGCCACATCGGCCCGCCGGATGGAACGCTTCGCGATCAACTGGGCGGCGCGACAGTGCCGGCCGCCGCGGTGCGCCGGCGCCGACCACCCGGACGCCACCTCACCGCGCGACGATGGCGCCGCGGACCGCTTGACAATTCGGAAACCGCTTGCCACCGTCGGTCCACCCCATTCGGATGTCCACAGTCAACAGTCAAGCGACACGGGAGCCGGCGTGAACATCGCGGAGCCGATCGTCACCCTGCGGGTCCACGACCGGGAGGTCGCCCACTACGTGACCCACCCGGTACTGGCCGACACGCTGTCACCGCGCCCCTTCCTGCACCCGGTACGGACCCTCGGCGGAACCCCGGTCACCGACGCGCTGCCGGAAGACCACCGCTGGCACCTCGGCGCCGGACTTGCGGTACCGGACGTGGCCGGCAGCAACCTGTGGGGCGGCCGGACGTACCTGCGCGACCTCGGCTACACCTGGCGCGCCGACCACGGCCGCATCGTCCACCTGGACTGGGACTCGCGCGACGGCGGCGGCTTCGCCCACCGTCTCGGGTGGTACGCGGCCGGCGGCCGCCTGCTGCTCACCGAGGAGCGCACGGTCACCGCCCGGGTGGTACCCGGTTCGGAGGACGCGTGGCTGCTCTCGTTCAGCACCGAGCTGACCAACCCGACCCACCAGACGGTCGCGCTCGGCAGCCCGGCGACCAACGGCCGACCCGGCGGCGCCGGCTACGGCGGGTTCTTCTGGCGCGCCGTGGCGGACGCCCCGCCGCGGGTGTTCACCGCCACCGCGTCCGGTGAGGACCGGGTCAACGGCTCGGACGCGCCGTGGCTGGCCCTCACCGCCCGGGTACCCGCGGACGTCGACCCCGGCACCGGCCGGTACACGCTCGTCTTCACCGGCCTGTCCGGCGCCGACCGCTGGTTCGTCCGGTCAGCCGGGTACCCGGGCGTGTGCGCGGCGCTGGCCTTCACCGACCCGCTGCCGCTCGAGCCGGGCGCGACGCTGCGCCGCCGGTACCGGGTCGTGGTCGCCGACGGTACGCGCGACGAGCACGACGTGGCGGCCCTGGTCACGGCCCTGGACTGAGCCGGCCGGCACGGCGTCAGGCCAGGCGGCGGGCCACCACGTGCAGGCCGAACAGCCCGAATCCCACGACGAGCGGGGTGGTCGCCGGCAGCAGCCAGGCCAGCAGCGCGGCCAGCGCCACGGTCCCGGCGGCCGCCGCGGGCGCCGCCGGGCGGGCGGCCGTCGTCGCGACCGCCCCGCGCAGCGCCGCCCACCAGCCCCGGCACCTCGTCCGCCCCACCGCCACCACGGTCAGCGCGGCGACACCGACCCCGGCCGCCGCGGCGAGGGCCGTGGCCACCAGGACCGGCGCTCCCCCGGGCACCCGGCCGGTCCGGACCGCCGCCACGTCGAGGGCGACCAGCAGGGCGGCCACCGCGGCGACACCGCACGCGGCGACACCGGGAAGCAGGGCACGCACGAACCAGCCGCCGGCCTGCCGCGCGGTCGGCAGCCGGTCCCGGTCGAGCCGGTACGCCAGTGCGGCCGAGCCGGCCGCCACCGCCGCGGGTGCCGTCAGCACCGGCAGCGCCGCGACCGTCACGGCGAACCCGACGAGCGCAACGTCGGTGGCGTCACGCAGGTGGTCCCGCCAGTCGGGGCGCGGTACCGGACCGGGTACCGCGCCCACTCCGCCCACCGGACCGGGCACCCTGCTCACCCCTTCAGCCCGCTAGTGTTGATCCCCTCGACCAGCATCTTCTGGAACGCGAGGAAGAACAGGAACACCGGCAGCAGCGACAGTGCCGACATCGCGAACATCGGCCCGATCGCGTTCTGCCCGCCGGAGTCCATGAACGTCCGCAGCCCGATCGGCACGGTGTAGCTGGCCGAGTCGTTGATGTACACCAGCTGGGTGAAGAAGTCGTTCCAGGTCCAGATGAACGAGAAGATCGCCGTCGTCACGATGGCCGGCCGGCTCAGCGGCGCGATGACGTGCCGGAACACCCCGTACGGACCGCAACCGTCCATCGTGGCCGCCTCGTCGAGTTCGGCCGGGATGCCGCGCATGAACTGCACCATGAGGAAGATGAAGAACGCCTCGGTGGCGAGCAGCTTCGGCACGATCAGCGGCAGTGGGGTGCCGATCCAGCCGAGCTTCTGGAACAGCACGTAGTGCGGGATCACCAGCACGTGCCCGGGCAGCAGCAGGGTACCGATCATCAAGGCGAACCACAGCCGCCGCAGCCGGAACCGCAGCCGGGCGAACGCGTACGCGGTCACCAGGCACGAGGCGCAGTTGGCCAGCACGGTCGCGAGCGCCAGCAGCGTGCTGTTGACGAAGAACCGGCCGAACGTGACGTCGGGCAGGGCCGACCAGCCGTCGGGGTAGTTGGCCCAGGTGACGTGCGCGGGCAGGATGGAGAGGTTGTTGTTGACCTCCGCGGGTGACTTCAGCGACGTACCCACCATCCAGACCACCGGGTACAGCACGGCCGCGAGCAGCGCCAGCAACGCCAGCAGGCGCAGCGCGCCGCGCAGCCGCGCGGGAGCGGGCACGGCCCGCGCGTGGACGACGGTCACCGTCGGTCACCTCCGTCGCCGTAGTGCACCCACATCCGGCCGGTGCTGAACAGCACCGCCGTGACCAGTCCGATCGTGGCCAGGAAGACCCAGGCCATCGCCGAGGCGTAACCCATCTCGAAGTCGCCGAACCCACGCAGGTACAGGTTCACCGTGTACATCAGCAGCGAGTCCGCCGGACCGCCGGTGCCGTTGCTGAGCACGAAGGCGCCGGTGAACCCCTGGAACCCGTGGATGGTCTCCAGGACCAGGTTGAAGAAGATCACCGGGGACAGCATCGGCAGCGTGATCCGCAGGAACGTCCGGTACGGGCCGGCGCCGTCGACCGCCGCCGCCTCGTACAGTTCGGCCGGGATCTGCTTGAGCCCGGCCAGGAAGATCACCATCGGCGCGCCGAACTGCCACATGCCCAGCAGGATCAGCGTGCCGAGGGCGAAGTCGGGATCGTTGACCCACGGCCTGCCCGTGATACCGACCAACCGCAGCAGCGCGTTGACCGAACCGTCCCGGCTGAACATGGCCTGCCAGATGATGGCCAGCCCGACGCTGCCGCCGAGCAGCGACGGCAGGTAGAAAAGCGCGCGGAACACGCCGACACCCCGCCGCGCCCGGGCCAGCAGCAGTGCCACCCCGAGCGCCGCAGCGAGCTTGAGCGGCACCGCGACCAGCGCGAACACGACGGTGACCCGGACCGAGTGCCAGTAGTGCGGGTCGCGGGTGAACATCCGGACGTAGTTGTCCAGGCCGACCCAGTCGTGCTCCGGCGAGAGCACGTCGTAGTTGGTGAAGCTCAGGTACAGCGAGTACAGCATCGGGATCGCCGTGATGGTCATCAGGCCGACCAGGAACGGCGACAGAAACACGTATCCGGCGACACCTTCGCGCCGTCGGGCCGGTACGGCCCCCCGCGTGGCGGGAGGCCGTACCGAGCCTCGGGCGTCGGTGCCGGTAGCCGGTGCCGTGGTGGTTGCCACGTCCGGGCTCCTCTCGACGCGGTCAGCCCTTGAGGGCTTCGGCGGCCTGGCTGACGAACTGCTCGGCGGCCTGTTGCGGGGTGGCCTTGCCGTACTGCACCGCCTCCGCCGATCCGACCAGCTGGGTCTTGATCTTCGAGTGACCCTTCGGCGGCGGCGTGGGCGCCGGGCCGAACTTCGGCGTGAGCTCGTCCTCGAGCGCGACCGTGGCCTGCATCTCCGGAGCCAGGGTGCCGGCCAGTCCGCGACGGATGTCGAGGTTGGAGTACAGGCCCCGGTCGGTACCCAGAATCTTGGCCGCCTCCGGGTCGTTGACCAGGAAGTTGATGACGTTGGCGACCTCCTTGGGGTGCTTGGTGCCGCGGAAGCCCGACCAGTACATCGACGCCCGCGCCCACTGTCCCTTCGGGTCACCCGGGTAGGCCATCAGGCCGAGCTTGTTCTGCGTGCCCTTCTGCAGCTCCGGCATCTGGTTGGACCACATGAACGAGGTCGCGCCGGTCCTGGTGACGACCAGCTGCTTGGTGACGCTGCCGTCGTTGGCGGTGTGGATGATGTCCGCGGGCGGGGCCGCACCGCGCTTGCGGGCGTCGGCCCACAGCTCGAACCACCGGGTGACGTCGGCGGCGGTGAAGCCGAGCTTGTCGTTGTCGTAGAACTCCTTGCCCTGCTGGCGCAGCCACACCCACAGCGCCTTGTAGTCGGCGCTCGGGTCCATCGTGCCCCAGGTCCTGCCGCCGCTCCTGGCGGTCACCTGCTCGCCCCAGGAGATGAGCTCCTCCCACGTCATGCCGGTCTTGGGCTCCGGCAGGCCGAGGCTTTCGGCGACGGTCTTGTCGTAGTACATCGCCGGCGTGTTCTCGGCCGCCGCGATGCCGGCCGTCTTGCCCTTGACCACGCCGTAGTCGACGAGGCTCTTGGGGAACTTGCTGACGTCGATGGTCTTGTTCTTCACGTACGACGACAGGTCGAGCGTGATGCCGCGGCTGGCGTACTCGGTGATGGCGTTGTCGTCGATCTGGAAGATGTCCGGCCCGCCACTGCCGCCGGCGACCCGGGTCGACAGCTTCTCGAAGTAGCCGGCGTTGCCCTGCCACTCCTTCTTGAACGTCACGTTGGGGTGCTTGCTGGTGTACAGGTCGAGGGCCTGCTCGGTGACCTTGGCCCGCTCGGGGCCGCCCCACCAGAACACGGACAGCTCGACCTTCTGGTCGCTCTTGGCGGAGCCGGAGCCGCCGCCGCAGGCGCCGACGGCGGCCAGGGGCAGGGCGAGGGCCGCGACGGCTAAGCCGCGCAGCAGGCGGGACCGCCGTCGCGGCGGTTCGGGTACGTGCGGGGATCGGATGTTCACGAAGGTCCTCCTGTGCTCCAGGAGTCGCCTACGAGGCGACGGTGCGGGGTGAGGGGTGGTGCGCGGAAACGCCGGGTGCCGGAACGTGGGGCCCCCGACCGGTCGACTGGCGCACGACGAGGGTGGTGTGGAGGACCACCTGGGCCGTCGTGGCCATCGGGTCATCGAGATTGAGCAGCATGTCCACGGCCGTCCGGCCGGCCGCGACGGTGGGGTTGGCGACCGTGGTGAGTTTCGGACTGGTGCACCGGCTGGGCCCGATGTCGTCCACACCGACGATGCTGATGTCCTCCGGCACCCGGAGGCCGAGCTTGGTCAGGCCGTCCAGCAGGCCGATGGCCATCAGGTCGTTGTAGGCGAGGACCGCCGTGGCGCCGGCGGCGGCGACCTGGCCCGCCGCCCGCTCCCCCGACTCCTGGGTCGGCCGGTACGGGCCGAGCAGGGTGAGCTTCACGCCGGCGGCGCGGGCCGCCGCCGTGGCTGAGCGCCGGATCTCGCGGTTGGTCCACGACCGCCGTGGGCCGCCGAGCATCGCGAGGTCCCGGTGTCCCAGGCAGGTGAGGTGCTCGACGGCGAGCCGGGCGCCGTGTCCGACGTCCATGACGACCGTCGCCAGGCCCTCCAGCCGGCGGTTTATCACCACCAGCGGTACCAGCTGGCTGAGCCGCTGGATCTGGTCGTTGGTCATCCGGGGACTGCACAGCAGGATCCCGTCGACCTGCTTGGCCAGGGTCCGGACCAGTTCCTCCTCGACCGCCGGGTCCTCGTCGGTGTCGGCGACGAAGACGTGGTAGTCGCGGGTACCGGCCTGCCGGGCCGCCGCCTTGATCAGCGGCGGGAAGAACGGGTTGGCCAGGTCCGCCACGATCAGCCCGAGGTTCTGGGTGCGCCCGGTGATGAGCGACCGGGCCGCGCGGTCCGGCCGGTACCCCATCCGCTCGGCGACCGCGAGCACCCGGGCCCGCGTCTCCTCGCGCACCAGGTGCGGTGCGGTGAAGGTGCGCGAAACCGTCGAAATGTGTACACCCGACGCCTTGGCGACGTCCCGGATGGTTACTGGCATCGCTCCCACGACCCGTCTGTCGCCGCCGGCTGTCCGATGGACGCCCATTAATACAAACGCTTGTCCATGTGTCAATGTCCCGCTGGCCGGAAATTCGCCATAGGAAAGCGCATACCCGCGGCCTTCGCGTGACCGGATCGTGACGTTGACGGGAACCGATCGACGGGCGGATAGTCGGGCCGGCAAACGTTTGCCAGCGGAGAGGCGGGGTGTGCGATGACACCGGCGCGGGTGGCGCTGATCGGCGTACACGGGCACGGCGTGGCCCATCTGCGCACGCTCGAGGCGCTGCGGACGGCCGGCGTGGCCCGGACGGTGGCGCTCTGCGACGTACGCCCGATCCCCGCCGACCAGGTACCGGCGGACGCCGTCGGCTACACCGACCACCGCGAGATGCTCGCCGGCGCGCGCCCCGACGTGACGATCGTCTGCACTCCGCCGCACACGCACCTGCCGATCGCGCTGGACGCTGCCCGCGCCGGCAGTGACCTGCTGCTGGAGAAGCCGCCCGTGGTCGCGCTGGCCGAGCAGCGGGTACTGGCGCAGGCCCTGGCCGCGACCGGTCGCCGCTGCCAGGTCGGGTTCCAGAGCCTCGGCTCCGGCGCCCTGGCGGCGCTGCTGGACGCTGTCGCCGCCGGCGGGCTGGGCACGTTGACCCGGATCACCGCGACCGCCGCCTGGATCCGCGACGACGCGTACTACGCCCGGGCGCGCTGGGCCGGCCACCGCCACCTGGACGGCCGTGTCGTCGCCGACGGGGCGCTGACCAACCCGTTCGCGCACGCCGTCATGAACTGCCTCGCGGTGGCCGCGGCGGCCGACCCGGGAACCACTCCGGTACGGGTGGAGACCGAACTGTACCGCTGCCGGCCGATCGCGACCGACGACACGTCCTGCCTGCGGGTGACCACGTCCCGGGGCCCCGGGTTCCTGGTTGCCGTGACGCTGTGCGCGGAGAAGTTCGCCCCGCCCCGCGTGGTCGTGACCGGCACCCGGGGCCGGGCGGTCCTCGACTACGCCGACGACCGGCTGTGGCTGCCCGGCGACGTCGACCCGCGCCCGGTGCCCGACCGGGTACCGCTGCTGGCCAACCTCGTCGCCCACCGGGCGGACCCGGCGGGGGTACCGCTGCTGGCGCCACTGGCACGGGTGGCGCCGTTCACCGCCGTCCTGGAGGCGGTGCTGCGCTCACCCGACCCCGTCGCGGTGGACGAGGCGTACCTGCGCGCGGTACCGGAGGGCGGCTCCCGCCGGGTCGTACTCAGCGGCGTCAACGACGCCGTCGAGGCGGCCGGACGGACCGGCGCCACCTTCTCCGAACTCGGGGCGGCGTGGGCGGTCGCCGGCCCGCACGCCGCCCCGGTCGATCCCACCGCCACGGAACAGCCGGTCGACCCTGCCGCCGCAGGGCATTGATGCTCATCTTGACATGACGGGCGCCGGTGCTATGGTCACGACGGAAAGCGCTTTCCACAGCACCGGGCAGCCCGCTCCCCCGCACGTTCCCGGTAGGAGTACCGATGCGCCTCGCCCTCACAGGTGCCCTCGTCGCCAGCGTCGTGGCCGCCGCCCCGCTCACCGCCGCCACCCCGACCTCGGCCGGGGCGCCATCATCCACATCAGACGCCGCTGCCACGGCGCTCGCCCGTCTCCTGCCGGCCGCCGCCGGACGGAGCGCCGTCGGCGGGTGGGCGACCACCGCCGACGGCTGGGCGGCCGAGTCCGGTGGCACCAGCGGCGGCGCGAGCGCGGGCCCCGACCAGATCTCCGTGGTGCGCGACCGGGCCGGACTGGTCCGGGCGCTGGGCGGCGACAACGCCACCAACGGCGCGAACGCGACCCCGAAGATCATCGTCGTGGCGGGCACCATCGACGGCAACGTCGATGACGCCGGCCGGACGCTGACCTGCGCCGACTACGCCGACCCTGCCTACAGCCTGCCGGCCTACCTCACCGCGTACGACCCCGCTACGTGGGGCACCAGCGCGGTTCCGGCCGGCCCGCTGGAGGACGCCCGGGTCCGGTCGGCCGGCAACCAGGGCCGGCGGGTGAAGATCACCGTCGGGTCGAACACGACGATCGTCGGGGTCGGCCCGCACGCCCGGATCCTCGGCGCGAACCTGGTCCTGGACAAGGTCGACAACGTCGTCATCCGCAACCTGACCTTCGAGGACGCGCACGACTGCTTCCCGTCCTGGGACCCGACCGACGGCGCCACCGGCAACTGGAACTCGCTGTACGACAACGTCAGCCTCACCGGCGCGACACACGTGTGGATCGACCACAACACCTTCACCGACGGCGCCAACCCGGACAGCGGCCAGCCGCTGCACTTCGGCCGCCCGTACCAGGTACACGACGGCGAACTGGACATCACCAAAGCGTCGGACCTGGTCACCGTGTCGTACAACCACCTGCGCGACCATGACAAGACGATGCTGATCGGCTCGTCGGACAAGCCCGGCAACGACGTGGGCCGGCTGCGCGTCACCATCCACCACAACCGGTTCACCGACCTCGGCCAGCGGGCACCGCGCGTGCGCTACGGTCAGGTGCACGTCTACGACAACCTCTACGAGGTGCCGTCCGGCGCGGACTACGGGTACTCGTGGGGCGTTGGCGTCCAGTCGCACATCTACGCCGAGAACAACTACTTCCAGCTCGCCGCGGACGTCGCACCCGACCGGCTGGTCAAGGACTGGGGCGGCACGGCCCTCTTCGAAACCGGAACGGTCGTCCGCACCGGCCGCGGTCACCCCACCCCGATGAGCCTGCGGGACGCCTACAACGCCACCCACGACCCGGACCTCGCGGGCGACGCCGGCTGGACCCCGACCCAGCCCGGCCCGGTCGAGCCCGCCGTCGCGGCCGCCGAGCGGGTCCGCGGGTCGGCCGGCGCCCGGCCGCTGGGCGGGGACCACTGACCGTGCCGGACGGCCGCCGATCGGCGGGGACAGCCCGGTCCTGACCAATGGGAATGGACGGTCAGGACCGGGGCGGGCCGCAACTGTCGCGCCACACCAGCGACGCCGGCGCCATCTCGACGGTGGTCTTGCCCTCGTCGTCGAGGGCCAGCGTCATCGCCCGCTCCCCCATCTCCACCAGCGGTAGCCGGATGGTGGTGAGCGCGGGCCACACGTCGCGGGCCACCGGCATGTCGTCGAACCCGACGACCGACAGGTCCTCGGGCACCCGTACCCCGCGTTGGCGCAGGGTCGCGAGCGCCCCGACGGCCATCGCGTCGTTGAGTGCCACCACGGCGGTCAACGACGGTTCGGCGTCGAGCAGGTCCGCCGCGGCCGCCGCACCGCCGTCGCGGGTGAAGTCCGCGTACCGGATGCGCCGCGCCGGCATGCTGCGCCCATGGTCGCGGGCGGCGCGGCGCAGCCCGGCCAGCCGGTCGGACGTCGTGGTCAGCACCCGCGGGCCGGCGATCACCCCGATCCGGTGATGGCCCAGCCCGTAGAGCGCGTCGCCGAGCAGGTGCGCACCGGCCTCGTTGGCCGGCAGCACCGCGCTGCCGACCAGCTTGTGCCGGCCGATGACGCTCACCCGACCGCCACCCTCGACGTACGCCCGCAGCCGGGCGTTGAGGTCGTTGGTGAACGCGGCGTCGTGGTAACCCGAGCCGGCCAGGACGAGCGCGTTGACCTGCTGGGCGCGTAGCAGTTCCACGTACGCCAGCTCCCGCTCCGGATCGCGGTAGCTGTTGCAGATGACCAGGAGCTGGTCGCGGGCGGTGGCGACCCGTTGCAGACCACGGGTCAGCTCGGCGAAGTACGGGTCGGAGACGTCGTGGACGATGACACCGACCGCCGACCGTTGGGACCGGGCGAGATTCTGGGCGTGGACGTTGGGCACGTACCGCAGATCGGCGACCGCCCGCAGCACCCGCACGCGCAGGTCCTCGTTGACCGGCTTGCTGCTGCCGTTGATCACGCGGGATGCGGTCGCGGGTGAGACGCCGGCCCGCCGGGCCACGTCGGCCAGCGTGACCGTGGCCGGGTTGCCCTGCCGCGCAGCCATGCCTTCCTCCGCATCAGCGAGCACGCGTCCGCCGCGCTCGACCGCACCAGTGTAGGTGCATCGGCGGAGACATGTCCCTCCCATGATCGTGAGGGGTTTGTGGGGTCAACTACCACAAACCCCTCACGATCAGGAGGGAGTCGTCAGGAGAAGGTCACGTCACTGCAGAAGTAGTAGGACTGGTCCATGTGGCTGGCCTGCCAGATCGTGTACACGATGTGGCGGCCGGTACGCCCCGCCGCGTTGGCCGGGATCGAGATGGTCACCCCGTTGGCGCCCTGCTGCCACTGCGCGGCGGGCGTGTTGCCGATCTGGTTGACCAGCTCCAGGTCACTCCAGCGCAGGGGCTGGGTCAGCGGGTTGAAGCCCTGCTTGGTGACGTAGACCCGGATGTAGTCGGCCCCGTGCCTGGCCTGGTCGAACACGGTCACGGCGAAGTTGCGGCTCTTCGGGGCGGCCTGCCAGTTGCCGACCGCGTCCATCGCGGCGTAGCGGCCGCCCTGCGTGCGGCCGGCGCTGCAGAGCTGACCGTCGGGGATGGCGGCCTGGTGGTTGCCCTTGACGTTCTCGCGGTACAGCCCGTTCCAGTTCCACATCGCGTTCGGGTCGGCCTGCCAGGCCTGCCAGCACATCGGGTCCTGGGTGGCCATCGACGGGTCCTGGAACTTGCTGCCCCAGCGCTGCCAGCAACCGTAGTTGCGCGACGGTGGGTCGGTGGCCGAGCCGTGGGCGAAGGCGGCGTCGGTTACGGCGGTCGCGAGGAGCACCATCGCGGCGACCGCGACGGTCAGCGCGCGGCGCACCAGCGGGCGGTGACGTGACGCGGGAGAGGACATGACACCTCCAGGTGGGAATAATAGTGATGAACATCTATATTAGTTGGGAGCGCTCCCGCGGACCATACCAGCTCAGATAGGGCCAACCCGCGCCGTTGTGATCATCTCCGCGTCCGGCGGACTACCTCCCGGTAGCCCGCCGGATCATGTCGGCGTACCACTGCGCACTGGTCTTCGGCGTGCGCCGTTGGGTCGCGTAGTCGACGTGGACCAGACCGAACCGGCGCGAGTACCCCCAGCTCCACTCGAAGTTGTCGAACAACGACCAGGCGAAGTACCCACCCAGCGGCACGCCGTCCGCGATCGCCTCGGCGCACGCCCGCAGATGGTCGTCGAAATAGGCGACCCGGTCGGGATCGTCCACCGTCCCGTCCGGCCCCGGCTCGTCGACGAACGCCGCCCCGTTCTCGGTGACGTACAGCGGCACCGCCGGGTACTCTGCGGCCAACCGGCGCAGCACCTCCCCCAGGCCCGGCGCGTCGATCTCCCAGCCCATGTGGGTCACCGGCAGGCCGCGGTGCACGAAGGCGACGTGTTCGCTGCCCGGCCATGGAGAGTCCCCCGACGCGGCGCCGCCGCTGTGCCCGTCGAGGTTGGCGTGGCTCTCGGCCGCGGTCACCACGTACCGGGTGTAGTAGTTGACGCCCAACATCGACAGCGGGGCCGCGATGGTCGCCAGGTCGCCGTCGCGTACGTGACCGAAGTCGGTGACGCCGGCCAGATCGGCCATCACGTCGGCCGGGTAGCGCCCACGCAGCACCGGGTCGAGGAAGAACCGGTTCTGCAGCCCGTCGATACGGCGGGCGGCGTCCCGATCGGCCGCCGAGTCGGTCGCCGTGGTCATCGCGTACAGGTTCAGCGTGATCCCGACCTGGGCGTCCGGGTCGGCCGCGCGGATCGCCTGGGCGGCCAGGCCGTGACCGAGCAGCAGATGGTGGGCGGCCACCACGCCGGCGGCGCGCTCCCGGCGGCCCGGCGCGTGCACCCCGGCCGTGTACCCGAGGAACGCCGAGCACCAGGGCTCGTTCATCGTCGTCCAGTGCCTGACCCGGTCGCCGAGCGCGCCGTGCACGATCTGGGCGTACTCGGCGAAACGGGCGGCCGTGTCCCGCGCCGGCCAGCCACCCGCGTCCTCGAGCTCCTGTGGCAGGTCCCAGTGGTACAGCGTCAACCACGGCTCGATGTCGTGCGCCAGCAAATCGTCGACGAGCCGCTGGTAGAAGTCCAGGCCGGCACGGTTGGCCGACCCCCGACCGGTCGGCTGGACCCGCGGCCAGGAGACCGAGAACCGGTAGGCGGTCAGGCCGAGAGCGGCCATCAGCGCGACGTCCTCGCGGTAGCGGTGGTAGTGGTCGATCGCGTCGTCGCCGGTGTCACCGCCCAGCACAAGGCCCGGGGTGTGGGAGAAGGTGTCCCAGATGGACGGGCCTCGGCCGTCGATCCGGGCAGCGCCTTCGACCTGGTACGCGGCGGTGGCCGCACCCCAGCGGAAGTCGGACGGGAATCGCAACGTGGTGTCCTGTTCGGACTGCGGGTAAGCGGTCACGACTTCACTGCACCTTCCATGATGCCGCTGATGATCTGGCGGCCGAATACGATGAAGACAACCAACAGCGGCAACGTCGCGATCGCCGTACCGGCGAACACCTGCGCGTAGTCGGTGTAGTAGGCCGTGGCGAGCAGGCTCAGCGACAACTGCACCGTCGGTGTGTCCTGGTTGAGCAGGGTGAACGGAATGAGGAACTCGTTCCAGTTCTGCATGAACGTCAGCAGGCCGAGAACGGCCGCGGCCGGCCGCAGGACCGGCATCACCACGCTCCAGTAGATGCGGAACGTCGAGGACCCGTCGACGCGGGCCGCCTCGATCAGCTCGTCGGAGATGGCCTGCCCGGCGTACTGGCGCATCATGAACACGCCGAACCCGGTGACCATGAACGGCACGATGACCGACTTGAGCTCGCCGTTCCAGCCGAACTTGACCATCATCATGTACAGCGGGATCAGTCCGAGCTGGACCGGCACCATCATGGTACCAATGATGATCATAAGCATGGCGTTGCGCCCGCGGAACTTCAGCTTGGCGAAAGCGAACCCGGCCAGCGACGAGAAGAACACCACCGACACGGTGACCGCGCCGGCGACGATGATCGAGTTCATCAGTCCGTAGAGGAAAGCCGCGTGGTCGTTGGCGAAGACCCGCCCGGTGTTGGCGCCGAAGTTGGCTCCGGGCAGCAGGTGCGGCGGTACGTCGTTGATGCTGTCGTTGGTACGCGTCGCGATCGTGAACATCCAGTAGATCGGGAAAACCGACAGGGCGAGCGCCATCACCAACGCGAGGTAGGTGAGTGGACTGGTCTGCCACAGCCGACGCGATCGGGAAATCATCACTGTCTCCTCACCGCGCCGTGCGCCGCACGATCAGATAGTTGACGACACAGACCACCGCGATCAGCAGGAACAGCAGCCAGGCGATCGCCGCTCCGTACCCGTAGTGGAATCGCTGGAAGGCGTTCTCGTACATGTACATGGTGACCGTCTGGAACTGCCGCTGCGAGCCGCCCTGCATCCTGCCGTACCCGAACAGCAGTGGTTCGGTGAACAGCTGCAATCCCCCGATTGTCGAGATGATCACGGCGAAGATGATGGTCGGTCTCAGCATCGGTACGGTGATGCTCCAGAACTGCCGCATCCGCGACGCGCCGTCGATCGCCGCCGCCTCGTAGAGGTCACGCGGGATCGCCTGCATAGCGGCCAGGAAGATCAGCGCGTTGTAGCCGGTCCACCGCCAGTCGACCATGGTGGAGATCGCGATCCACGACGACCACTTGTCGGCCTGCCAGTCGGTCCTACCGACGCCGAAGAAGTGCAGGACGTAGTTCACCATGCCGAAGTCGCGGGCGAACATCTGCCCGAACACGATCGCGACCGCGGCCACCGAGGTGATGTTCGGCACCAGCACACCCATCCGGAACACGGTGCGGCCGCGCAGGTTCCGGTTGAGGATGTTGGCCAGCAGCAGTGCGAGCACCATCTGGGGCACCGTCGCCACGACGAAGATGCCTATCGTGTTGACGACGGAGTTCCAGAAGTCGTCGTCGACGATGAGGTCGCCGTAGTTCCTGAGCCCCACGAACGTGTGGTCGCCGATCAGGTTCCAGTCGTGCAGCGACACCCACGCGTTGTACAGGAGCGGGTAGGCGCCGAACACCCCGAACACCACGAAGAACGGCGCGACGTACAGGTACGGCGAGTACTTCACGTCCCAGCGGGTCAGCCGGTACCGCGACCGGCGGTGGGACACGGTCGAGACGCGTACCCGGGTGGCCGGAGGCCCGACCGGCGGGGCGGTCCGAATACTCATGCGGGTTTCCTTCCAGCTGCGGCGCAGTGCCCGGCGGCAGAGTGCGCCGGTGGCACCGAGCTCGACTCAGGTACCACCGGCGTGCCTACTGCCTCGGACTCTGGCGGCTACTTGGCTTCCTTCTTCGCCGCTTCCTGGGCGTTCTTCCACGCCTCGTCGGGCGTGGCCTTGCCCTGCTCCACGCTCTGGATCGCGGGCTCGAAGGCGTGCTCCTTGATCGCCTGGTGACGCGGGCCGAGGTGAATCTGCTGGAGGGACTTGGCGCCGGTCGCGTAGATCTGGCCGACGGGGGCGTTGTTGAAGTACGGGTCGGTCTTGCCCGTGACGGCCGAGTCGTCGAGCGCCGCCAGGTTGGTCGGCAGCGGGCCCTTGGCGTTGAACGCCGCGATCTGGCCTTCCTTGCTGGTCAGGAACTTGGCCAGCTCGTACGCCTCCTTGGGGTGCTTGCTCTGCTTCGTCACCGCCAGCCACGAGCCGCCCCAGTTGCCACCGCCGCCGGGCACGCTGGCGACGTCCCACTTACCGGCGTTCTCCGGACCGGAGTTGGTCTGGATGATGCCGCGCATCCACGACGGGCAGAACGTCACCGCGAAGGAGCCGTTCTTGAAACCGGCGCTCCACGGGTCGCTCCAGGTCGAGATCTTCGCAGTGAGGCCCTTGTTGTCGATCGCCATGGAGGTGTCCCAGGACTTCTTCACCGTCGAGCTGGTGTCGGCGATCAGCTTGTCGCTGTCGTCGTAGAAGTTGGACGAACCGGCCTGGAAGAGGACCGCGCTGAAGGCCGTCGTGGCGGTGTCGAGGAACGCGCCGCCGGTGTTGGCGGCCTTGAACTTCTCACCGGTGGCGATGAAGTCGTCCCAGGTCTTCCACGAGCCGGAGACGGCCTGGCGGTCGGTCGGCAGTTTGGCCTTCTCGAACAGGTCACGCCGGTAGCAGACGGCGAGGCCGCCGACGTCGGTCGGCAGACCGACGATCTGGCCGTCCTTGGTCCGGGCCTGGTCGAACTTCCACTTCAGGTAGTCGGCGGACAGCCCGTCGGCGCCGTACTGCTTGAGGTCGACGAAGTTCTGCATCTGCTGCTTGAACTCGCCGATGATGCCTTCCTCGAGCGCGACGACGTCGCCCGCGCCCGATCCGGCCGCCAGGTTCTTGAGCAGGTTGGCCTTATGGTCGTCGAGCTTGTTGATGACCCGCGACTCGATCTTGATGTTGGAGTGTGTGCTCTCGTACTGCTTGTAGAGGTCTTCGTAGCCGAACTCGCCGAACGTGTCGACAACCAGCTTGATCTTGCCGCCGGAGGCTTCCGCATCGTTCTTCTTGCTGCAGCCGGCGGCCATGCCTAAGACGGTGACCGCGGCAAGGGCGACCACCGTGGCGTTACGCAGCCGGCTCGAGGGGACGTTCATCCCGGGGCCCTCTCGGGTAGGAGACAAATTTGGGAGCGCTTCCACATGGGAGCGTTTCCACATCGTTTCGCCTGCGTCATCTCCTGTCAATAGACAGGTGGCCAACCATCGATGTCGGGCCGGCGGATGCGCACGGGGCGCGGGCCGTTCACGGATCCGAATACCGCGCGTCACGGAACCGGACGTCGCGCGTCACGGATCCAAATACCGCGCGTCACGGAACCGGACGTCGCACGGCGATCGCGTGGTCGGCAGCCGCCGATTCGGCGGTGTGCCGCGACGGGCGACAGATATCGGCCGAAACGAACCGACCGCGACCCCGCGGTCGCCGGCAATCGATACTGACGACGGACCGAAAGCCGGCCCTCGCCGACCGGCCGGGCGGAACGGTTACCGGGTCACGCGGAGTCGCGCTCGACCAGGTGGGTCTCCAGGACGACCTCGTAACTGTCCAGCGTCTCGTCGCCCATCTTGGCCAGGAGCAGGCGCACCATCTCCTGCCCCATCGCCTCGATCGGCTGATACACGGTGGTCAGCTGCGGATCGGTGTGCCGGGCGATGACCGAGTCGTCGAACCCGATGACGGCGACATCGTCGGGCACCCGGCGACCGCTGTCCTTGATGACCCGCATGGCGCCGGCGGCCATGGTGTCCGAGGCGGCGAAGACCGCGTCGAGGTTGGGGTGGCGCTCCAGCAGCCACTGCATCGCCGCCGCGCCGCTCTCCTCGCTGAAGTCGCCGACCGCGACCGGGCCGCCGCCGAGCACGTCACGGTACCCGTCGAGCCGGTCCATCCCCACCGCCATGTCGAGCGGTCCCGCGATCGTGGCGATCCGTTCCCGGCCGCGCTCGACCAGGTAGGACACCGCCTTGCGGGCACCACCGCGGTTGTCGGCGTCGACGTAGCACGCCGGCCCGGGATGGGTCGGGCGGCTGACCCGGACCGTCGCCACGCCGCGCTCCTCCAGCCGTACCGGGAGCAGGTCGTCCCCGCCGTGCAGGGACAGCAGCAGCGCGCCATCGACGTGCTGGCGGGTCAGGTACCCCTCCAGGCGGTGCCGCTCTTCCGGCGACTGGGCGATCATCAGCAGCATCTGCAGGTCGCTGCCGGCCAGCCCACCGGCGATGGCCTGCACCATGCGGCCGAAGAACGGCTCGCTGAAGAACCGCTCTCCCGGCTCCGGCACCACCAGGGCGATCGAGTCGGTCCGCTGCGTCACGAGCGCCCGCGCGGCCCGGTTGGGCACGTACCCCAGCTCGGCGATGGCCTGCTCGACGGCCTGCCGGGCCCGCCTGCTGACCTGATCGGATCCGTTGACCACCCGGGATACCGTGCCGCGGCCCACCCCGGCGCGCGAAGCGACCTGATCCAGGGTCGGCCGCCCTGTCGACCGGTTGCGCTCGGACGTCATGGCGCCTCCCTTCTGATCGACAGCGTACTGTCGCCCGCCCGAGCCCGGTGGACGCGTCCCCGACCGGTACCCGCACGGCGCGAAACAGGCCCGAAACCGGCGGGACACGCGCGGGCAACGCCGCGGCCGTAGCGTCACCGCTGACGGGGCCTGTACCCCGCCACGAGCCGACCAGTTGCTGCCATCGCGTGCCAACTCCGGGAGGACGTGTGTTCGCCAATCCTGCCGAATTCCTGCGCTACCTCGACAGCGAGGATGTCCGTTTCGTCGACGTCCGCTTCTGCGACCTGCTCGGCGTCATGCAGCATTTCACGGTGCCGGCGCGGTCCTTCGACGAGAGCATGTTCAGCGACGGTGTGGCCTTCGACGGCTCGTCTATCCGCGGCTTCCAGGAGATCCACGAGTCCGACATGCTGCTGCTGCCGGATCAGGCTACCGCCTTCGTCGATCCTTTCCGCGCCGAGAAGACCGTCGCGCTGAACTTCTTCGTACACGATCCATTCACCCGCGAGCCGTACAGCCGCGACCCGCGTAACGTCGCGAAGAAGGCCGAGGCGTACCTGACGGCGACCGGCATCGCCGACACGGCGTACTTCGGCCCCGAGGCCGAGTTCTACGTCTTCGACTCAATCCGCCACAAAACAGCCACGAACGAGGCCTTCTACCACATCGACTCGGTCGAGGGCTGGTGGAACTCCGGCCGGGACGAACCGGGCGGCAACCGCGGCTACAAGACCCCGTACAAGGGCGGGTACTTCCCGGTCCCGCCGGTCGACCACTACGCCGACCTGCGCGACAAGATGGTCCGCCACCTCCTCGACGCCGGATTCACGGTGGAGAAGGCGCACCACGAGGTCGGCACCGCCGGCCAGGCGGAGATCAACTTCAACTTCGCGTCGCTGCTGCACTGCGCGGACAACCTGCAGTTGTACAAGTACATCGTGAAGAACACGGCCTGGGCGGCCGGGAAGACCGCGACGTTCATGCCCAAGCCGCTGTTCGGCGACAACGGCTCCGGCATGCACACCCACCAGAGCCTGTGGCTGAACGGCGAGCCGCTGTTCTACGACGAGACCGGGTACGCCGGGCTGTCGGACACCGCCCGCTGGTACATCGGCGGCCTGCTCCGCCACGCGCCGAGCATCTGCGCGTTCACCAACCCGACCGTCAACTCGTACCGCCGCCTGGTGCCGGGCTTCGAGGCGCCGGTCAACCTGGTGTACTCCCAACGCAACCGGTCGGCGTGCGCCCGGATCCCGGTGACCGGCACCAACCCGAAGGCCAAGCGGGTGGAGTTCCGGGTACCCGACCCGTCGGCCAACCCGTACCTGGCGTTCTCGGCCATGCTGATGGCCGGGCTCGACGGCATCAGGAGCAAGACCGAGCCGCCGGAGCCGATCGACAAGGACCTGTACGACCTGCCGCCGGACGAGTTCGCCAGCGTCAAGCAGACGCCGGGATCGCTGCCCGAGGTGCTCGACGCACTCGAGTCCGACCACGAGTACCTGCTCGACGGCGGCGTCTTCACCCCGGACCTGATCGAGACCTGGGTCTCGTGGAAGCGCGCCAATGAGATCGACCCGGTCCGACTGCGCCCGACACCGCACGAGTTCGCCCTGTACTACGACGCGTGAACGTCCCGCGCCGATTCGGCCAGGTCCGTACCCGGTACGAGGTACCCGTCCTCGACCGGCCCAGAGAACCCCGGGTGCGCGGGGACGGCACCGGGAAGCAGGGCAACTGCCCGCAGCCGCCCCGGTACGTGCACCCGTGCCGGCACCCCACAGTGGCTGAGCGCCCACACCCGCCCCCACCGAAGCGGGGTGCCCCTCCGGTGCAGGGCCACCGCTGCGGATGACCATCCGGCATAGGGCTACCGCCAGGGGCGCCCTCCGCAGGACCCCGCTCCCGGCCACAACCGAAACCGGCACCCCAGCCGGACCGACCACTACCCGGCCGACCCATCCGGATCGACCACTGCCCGGCCGGGCGAGCCGGACCGACCGCGTCCCCGCCGGGCCGACCACTGCCGACCAGGGTAAAGCCCTGCCCGCCGGGCGTTCCTGAGCGGCGACGGCGGCGCGGCCAGGTGGGTCGCGCCATGGATCCACGCCGCTCGCCACGCGCTCGGCGGCTCCCGCTTCCCCACTATTGACAACCTTGTCAGGCGCGTGACAATGGGAGCGCTTCCATCGGCTTGTGTCTATCAAAGGAGTGTCGATGAGAAAACGCTCCACCATCATCGCGGTTACATCGACCGCGGTGATGGGCCTGTCCACCGCGGTTCTCCTCCCCGCCATGGCGCAGGCCGCGACCGGTTGCACGGTGGCCTACACCGTACAGAGCCAGTGGCCCGGCGGCTTCAGCGCCAACATCAGCATCACCAACCTCGGCGACCCACTGACCAGCTGGAAACTCGAGTACGACTTCCCCGACGCCAACCAGAAAGCCGGCCAGGGCTGGAACGGCACCTTCACCCAGAGCGGCAAACACGTCACCATCACCAACACCGCCTGGAACGGCAACCTCGCCACCGGAGCCACCGTCAACCCCGGCTTCAACGGCACCTACGGCTCCACCAACCCCGCACCCACCGCCTTCACCCTCAACGGCGCCGCCTGCAACGGCGGCACCGGCCCGGGGCCCTCCCCGACGACCGCACCACCCACGACCCCACCGACCACCACGCCACCCTCCTCACCGCCGCCGACGACCCCGCCGCCCACGGGAGCCGCGCCGGCGCTGCGCGTATCCGGCAACAAGCTCGTCACGTCCAGCGGCGCCACGTACCGGTTGTACGGGGTGAACCGCTCCGGCGGTGAGTTCGCCTGCATCCAGGGCAACGGCATCTGGGACGGCCCCATGGACCAGGCCTCGGTGACGGCGATGCGCTCGTGGAAGGTCCGCGCCGTCCGCGTCCCGCTCAACGAGGAGTGCTGGCTCGGCACGGCCGACGTACCCGCGCAGTACGGCGGTACGACCTACCAGAACGCCGTCAAGTCCTATGTCAACCTGCTCGTGACGAACGGCATCACGCCCATCGTGGAGATGCACTGGAACTACGGCCAGTACACCGGGCCGTCGGCCGGCTGCTCGGACGTGAAGGCGACGTGTCAGAAGCCGATGCCGGACGCGCAGTACGCACCGGCATTCTGGACCGGCGTGGCGAACGCGTTCAAGGGTAACGACGCCGTCATCCTCGACCTGTTCAACGAGCCGTACCCGGAGCGGGCCACCGGCGACACCACCTCGGGCTGGAAGTGCTGGCGTGACGGTGGCACCTGCCCCGGCATCTCTTACCAGGTGGCCGGCTTCCAGAGACTCGTCGACACGGTACGGGCGACCGGCGCCACCAACGTCATCATGATCGGTGGCCTGGCGTACTCCAACGACCTGACCCAGTGGCTGCAGTACAAGCCGACCGACTCCCGCAACAACCTGGCCGCGTTCGCGCACATCTACAACTTCAACAGTTGCGCCAACACCTCGTGCTGGGACAGCCAGCTCGGCCCGGTCGCGGCCCAGGTACCGCTGACGCTGACCGAGATCGGCGAGAACGACTGCGCGCACAGCTTCATCGACACACTGATGAACTGGGCCGACGCGCACAGTGTCGGGTACCTCGGGTGGACCTGGAACACCTGGAACTGCTCCAGCGGCCCCTCCCTCATCTCCGGCTACAACGGCACCGCGACCGCCTTCGGCCAGGGCCTGAAAGACCGCCTGGCGAAAGTATCGTCCTGATCCACCGGTGCGCCGGCCGGCATGCCGACCGGCGCACCATCGGCCGCGTCGGTCCACCGCCCACGCCGACGCGCACCCGCCGCCCGCGACACCTCGCACCTCCCACAATCGCCCCGTGATACCACGCGCCTCGCGCGGACCCCGCTGATACCACGCGCCCGGCGACGCCATGCGCCTCCCATGATCCCGAAGACTTCGTGGGACATAGGCCCACAAACGTTTCGGGATCATGGGAGGCGCGGCGGTCCGTGTGCGGCGCTTCGGCTCTGCACATCGCGCGCGCAGAGCGGAGGCGTGCGTGGAAGCGTGTGTGGAGGTGCGGCCTGCTCGGTCGCGTTGGCGAGACGGAGGGCATGCCGTCTCGCCAACGCCTGTCCCTCGTGCGTGCGGGCTTGCAGAACGCGGACCGGGCGGCTCACCTCCTGGCGTGGGTACGGGACGCGGCGCGTCGGGCCGACGGAAGCGGTCGACGACCCGGCGCGCCGGACGGGAGCATCGACGGTGACCCGTCGGTGGGAACGCTCCCAGGTAGCTGCCTACGCTACGGCCGACCCGCCGCCCAAGGGAAGAGGTCGGGGGCTTCTGAGTTCGAGAAATTTCGATGCATCCGAAGTTAACGCCATTGATCTCTTGTTGTAATGGAAGCGCTCCCATGCCATGATGGCGGCACCTCGTGCAGCGGAGCAGGCCATACCAGCAGTCGCCGGGGGCAACCGGAAACGGCAGCGGCGACCCACACCCCCACCCGCCGTGGTGAGCACCCGACGCGGGTCACACCCCGTCACGGTCGCCCGACCCGGGCACACCCCGACGCGGGAAACCCCGAATGCCCGTCGGCGCGCACCCGCAAGCGCCGACACCGATGCCCGAGGAGTACCTCCACATGAGATTCCCATCGCTTCGCGCCAGACGGTCGCGAGGACGCCGCGCGATAGCCGCGGCCGGCGCGCTGACCCTCGGCTGCGGGCTCATCGCCGTCGCCGCTCCCCCGGCGCTGGCCGCCGCCGGCTGCAAGGTGGTCTACACCGTGCCGAGCCAGTGGCCCGGCGGCTTCACCGGTGACATCAGCATCACCAATCTCGGTGACCCCCTCACCAGTTGGAAGCTCGAGTACGACTTCCCCGACGCCGCCCAGAAGGTCAGCCAGGGCTGGAACGGCACCTTCACGCAGAGCGGCAAGCACGTCACCGTCACCAACATGAGCTGGAACGGCAACCTCGCCGCAGGAGCCACCGTCAACCCCGGCTTCAACGGCACCTTCGGCTCAGCCAACCCCGTACCCACCGCCTTCACCCTCAACGGCACCGCCTGCAACGGCTCCGCCGCGGCGCCCACGGTGCAGATCACCAGCCCGGCGGCGAACACGCGCTTCACCGCACCGGCCACGATCCCGATCGCGGCGTCAGCCAGCGCGGCTTCCGGCAACACGATCAGCAAGGTCGAGTTCTACCATGACGGCCTGCTGCTGGGCACCGACACAACGGCGCCCTACACGTACAGCTGGACCGGCGTGCCCGCCCAGACGGCCGCGTACCACCTGCAGGCGATCTCGTACGACTCGGCGGGCGTGAAGAGCAGCACCGCCGACGTACCGGTCTTCGTCGACGCCAGTACCGGACCGGCCGTGGTCACCGACACGACCGCGGTGACGCTGCAGCCGGGCGGCTCGGCGACGTTCAAGGTGTCACTGTCCAAGCAGCCGTCGGCCAACACGTCGGTCACCGTGGCCCGCACCGCGGGCGCCACCTCGCTCTCGGCGAGCCCGGCGACGCTGGCGTTCACCACGGCGAACTGGAACACCCCGCAGACGGTGACGGTCTCCGCCACGGCGGCCGCCACGGCCAACTCCTCGGCGACGTTCACGGTCAGCGGAACGGGCGTCGGCTCGGCGAACGTGACCGCGACGGTGACCTCGCCGGGCGGTGGGGACGACCGGTTCACCCAGATGTACACCATGATCAAGAGCCCGTCGAACGGGTACTTCAGCCCGGAGGGTGTGCCCTACCACTCGATCGAGACGTTCATGGTCGAGGCGCCGGACCAGGGTCACGAGACCACGTCCGAGGCGTTCAGCTACTGGCTGTGGCTGGAGGCCGAACACGGTCAGGTGACCGGCGACTGGGCTCCGTTCAACACGGCGTGGCAGACGATGGAGAAGTACATCATCCCGTCGCACGCCGACCAGCCGACGAACAGTTTCTACGGCCCGAGCAAGCCGGCGACGTACGCGCCGGAGTGGCCGCAGCCCAGCCAGTACCCGTCGGCCCTGGACACCGGCGTCACGCCGGGCCAGGACCCGATCGCGGCCGAGCTGAAGAGCGCGTACGGCACCGACGACATCTACGGCATGCACTGGCTGCTGGACGTGGACAACACGTACGGCTTCGGCCACTGCGGTGACAAGACCTCGCGGGTGGCGTACATCAACACCTACCAGCGCGGCCCGCAGGAGTCGGTGTTCGAGACCGTGCCGCAGCCCTCGTGTGACACGTTCACCTCGGGCGGTCCGAACGGGTACCTGGACCTGTTCGTCAAGGACAGTTCGTACGCCAAGCAGTGGAAGTACACCAACGCCCCGGACGCGGACGCGCGCGCCGTGCAGGCCGCGTACTGGGCGTACACCTGGGCCAACGCCCAGGGTAAGGGTTCACAGGTGTCAGGAGCGGTGGCCAACGCCGCCAAGATGGGCGACTACCTGAGGTACTCGTTCTTCGACAAGTACTTCAAGAACCCCGGCTGCACCACGCCGTCCTGCCCGGCGGGCAGCGGCAAGAGCAGCTCGAGCTACCTGCTGTCGTGGTACTACGCCTGGGGCGGCGCGATGGACAGTAGCGCCGGCTGGGCGTGGCGCATCGGCTCCAGCCACGACCACCAGGGCTACCAGAACCCGATGGCGGCGTGGGCGCTGTCCAACGTGGCCGCGCTGGCGCCGAAGTCGGCGACCGGCAAGTCCGACTGGCAGACCAGCCTGAACCGCCAGATCGAGTTCTACACGTGGCTGCAGTCCGCCGAGGGCGCGATCGCCGGTGGCGCGACGAACAGCTGGGACGGCCACTACGCCGCCCCGCCGGCCGGCACGCCGACCTTCTACGGCCTGGCGTACGACTGGCAGCCGGTCTACCACGACCCGCCGTCCAACCAGTGGTTCGGCTTCCAGGCCTGGTCGCTGGAGCGGGTGGCGGAGTACTACTACGCCAGCGGTGACGCCAAGGCCAAGGCGATCCTCGACAAGTGGACCGCCTGGGCGATGGCCAACACCACGATCAGCGCGAACGGCGACTACCAGATCCCGTCGACGCTGACCTGGTCGGGCGCGCCCGCCACGTGGAACCCGAGCAGCCCCGCGGCCAACACCGGCCTGCACGTGTCGATCAAGGACTACACCAACGACGTGGGTGTGGCCGGCTCGTACGCGAAGCTGCTCGCCTACTACGCGGCCAAGTCCGGCAACACGCAGGCCAAGACGCTCGCCAAGGGGCTGCTCGACGGCATCTGGCTGCACAAGGACAGCAAGGGCGTGTCGGTGCCGGAGACCAGGGCCGACTACAACCGGCTCGACGACCCGTACAACGCCAGCACCGGTGACGGCGTGTACATCCCGTCGGGGTGGAGCGGCAAGATGCCCAACGGCGACGTCATCAAGCCCGGTGTCTCGTTCCTGGACATCCGGTCGTTCTACAAGAACGACCCGGACTGGCCCAAGGTCCAGTCTTACCTGAACGGCGGCGCCGCGCCGGTGTTCAACTACCACCGGTTCTGGGCCCAGGTCGACGTGGCCACCGGCTTCGCCGACTTCGCCCGACTGTTCCCCAACGGCTGATCGCCGCGTAAAGCGAGGTGGGCGGGGCCGGCCGGCCCCGCCCACCGCATGATTTATATAGACCCATTCCTATTGTTGACGACCGCGGGGCGTGGCACGATACCGGTACCGGTTGCGGCGCGACCGCGGGCTTCCCGCCGCACCGGTTGCCGGTCGAGGAGCGGCGCGAGGGCTGACGGCCCTCGCCGGACGCGGCACGTACCCGATGCTGCTACCCCTGCACCCATCGACACCTGTCCTGTGCCGCAACGGCCATCGCGCGGCCGACGACGCCCCCGTCACCGTACGGCCGGAGGCGCCCCGTCACCGTACGACCGGAGGCGCCCCGTCACCGTACGGCCAGCCCGGCTCTGCGCACAGCGACACGTGGCAACGCCAAGGAGAACGTTGTGCACATCAGACGCAAGATCATTATGTTCGCCACCGCGCTCGCCCTCGCGGTGGCCGGCGGCGCGCTCGTCCTGCCCGGCGGCGCGTCCGCCCACGGCGCGATGATGAAGCCCGGCAGCCGCACCTACCTGTGCTGGCAGGACGGGCTCAGCCCGCAGGGTGGCATCGTGCCCAACAACCCGGCCTGTGCGGCCGCGGTGGCCCAGAGCGGGCCCAACTCGCTGTACAACTGGTTCGCCGTGCTGCGCTCCAACGGAGCCGGCCGGATGGCAGGGTTCATCCCCGACGGCCAGCTCTGCAGCGGCGGCACCGGCGGCCCGTACGACTTCACCGGATTCAACCTGGCCCGTAACGACTGGCCGGTGACCCACCTGACCTCGGGCGCCACCATCGAGGTCGACTACAGCAACTGGGCGGCCCACCCGGGCACGTTCTCGCTGTACATCACCAAGGACAGTTGGAGTCCCACCCGGCCGTTGGCCTGGAGCGACCTGGAGTCGACGCCGTTCGACCAGGTGACCAACCCACCAGCCATCGGCGGCCCGGGCACCAATGACGGCCACTACTACTGGAACGCCAAACTGCCGTCCGGCAAGAGCGGCCGGCACCTCATCTACTCGGTGTGGGCCCGCTCGGACAGCCAGGAGACGTTCTACGGCTGCTCGGACATCGTCTTCGACGGCGGCAACGGCCAGGTGACCGGCGTCGGTCCCGGCAGCGGTGGCCCCGGCCCGTCGCCGTCCCCGACCACCTCGCCGACCGCGCGGCCGACCACGTCGCCGACCGCGACCCCGACGAGCACGCCCACCCAGCCGGGTGGGAGCGGCTGCTCCGCCTCGTACACCGTCACCAGTTCCTGGACCGGCGGGTTCCAGGCCGACCTGACCGTCCGTAACTCCGGCTCGGCTGCCCTCAACGGCTGGACGGTGAAATGGTCGTTCCCCGGCTCCCAGACGATCGCCCAGATGTGGAACGGCAGCTACACCCAGAGCGGAGCCCAGGTGACCGTGAAGAACAGCAGCTACAACGGGTCCGTCGGGGCCGGCGCCACGACCACGTTCGGCTTCCTCGGCAGTGGCACCGCCAGTTCGAGCCTCAACAACCTGACCTGTACGAGCCCGTAACGCCCCTCCCGTGACCGGGCCCGGCCGCGTCGCGCGGCCGGACCCGGTCCGGTCAGGACACCCGGATGTCCTCGCCGTCCACCGTCACCACGTCGCCCCGGTGCAACTGTCGGCCACGGCGGGTGTCCACCTCGCCGTTGACCGTCACCTCACCGGCGGCGATGCGCTCCTTCGTCTCACCGCCGGAGTCGATGGCTCCGGCCAGCTTCAGGAACTGGCCCAACCGGATCGTGTCCTCGCGGATCGCCACGTCTCGCATCGGCCCATCATCCGCCGCGGCCGATCACCACGGCGTACCGACCCGGCCACCAGCGCGGATCGCCTGGCCTGGAGGCGGGGCGTGCCCGCACCGCCCGGCCCGACCGGAGCCGTCAGTGGCGGCCGCCGGTGGGCGCCGGGCCCCGCCGGGTCCGGGCCATCGTGGTCGCAGCCAGCCCCAGCGCGAGGATCACCAGGCCGGTGATCACGTTGTTCGCGATCATGCCGCCGTCCAGCGCGGCGCCGTGGGACGCCCTGACCAGCCAGGGGGACACAATGGCCCACACGCCGAGGACCGGGACGACCCAGGAGAGGCCGTGGGTACGGCCCCATGCGGTGGCGAACGCCAGGGCCAGGATCGCCACGGCGATCCCGCAGATCAAGTTGTTGATCATAAGACCCGGGGCGACGGTGTGGAACCCGATCACCCACGGTGAGATGGCGAGGTAGACGCCGGACAGCAGCGCGAGGCCATCGATCGACTTGGCGGTCGGCGTCTCGGCGACCCGGTCGAAGCGTTCACGCAGTTCAGCTATTTCCGGGTGATCCTCGATCGACACGGTCGGTCGTACCATGGCGGCAACCTCCTTCCGCGACCTTCCCCGTTCGCCTTGCCGTACTGAAGATCAACTAACCTACCCACCGGGGAGAGATTGGCCACCGCCACGCACCCGCACCGCCGCGGAGAGGTTTGTCCACCGGCGGCCGGGTAGGCCGGATCCGGTACGCGATCCGTACCGCGTCACCGGGGAGGACAGGCATGGCCGAGCGCCTGTTCCGCGACCGAGGGGATGCCGGCCGGGTACTGGCGGGGCCCCTCGACCACTATCGCGGCCAGACCGACGTACTGGTGCTGGCCCTGCCCCGGGGCGGCGTACCCGTGGGGTACGAGGTGGCGACGGCCCTCGGCGCCCCGCTCGATGTCTTCGGAGTCCGCAAGCTGGGCGTTCCCGGCTGCGAGGAACTGGCGATGGGCGCGATCGCCAGCGGCGGCGTGGTCGTGCTCAACGACGACGTCGTCCGGGGGCTGGGTGTCACGCCGGAGGCCATCCGGTGCGTGGCCGAACAGGAGGGCCGCGTGCTGCTGCGCCGGGAGCAGGCGTACCGCGAGGGGCGGCCACCGCCGGACATCGCCGGCAGGACCGTCATCCTCGTCGACGACGGCCTCGCGACCGGCGCGAGCATGCGCGCCGCGATCCAGGCGCTCAGGCAGCACCGGCCTGCCAAGATCGTGACCGCCGTACCGGCGGCGCCGGCGTCCACCTGCCGGGAGCTGGCCGCCGTGGTCAACGAGGTCGTGTGCGCCGTCACGCCGTCGCCGTTCTTCGCCGTCAGCGCCTCGTACCGGGATTTCACCCAGACCACCGACGAGGAGGTGCGCAACCTGCTGCGCGCGGCGGCGACGAGCCGGGTAACCGCCGGCGGGCAGGGCCCGACCGACGAGGCGCTGTTAGACCTGGTCGGCGACGCGCACTTCGTGTTGATCGGCGGAGCATCCCACGGTACCCACGAGTTCTACGCGGCCCGCGCCGAGATGACCCGGCGGCTGATCGGCGACGCCCGGGCCACCGAGCTGGGCAGCGAGGGCGAGCTCGACGTCGGCCAGCTCGTCCGGGAGCGGCACGGCGGCGACTGCCGTCTGATCGGCTTCACGACGTACACGGGCACGGTGACCGCCGCCGACGACTGGGGTTCGCCCGCCGACCGGAAGTGGGTGCGGCCGGCGCTGGCCGACAGCGTCGAGGAGCTGTTCCACGAGGCGGGCGAGAAGGAGTTCGTCCTTGCCCTCCCGCCCGCGGCGCGGGCCACCGAAGCGCTGCGCGCGACGCGGCTGGAGCAGGCCATCGGCGTCATCTACCGCCCCGACACCGAGCGGCAGAGCCACTACGTCCACGTACGGGCGGCCGACCAGTTCGACGCGCTGATCCACATCGACGAGACGCGGGCGGTCGAGCCGCTGGAGCGCACCGCGGCCTGGGTACGTGGTGAGGTACCCGAGACCTATCCGTTCACCGTGTGAGACAGCACCGGGAGGACACCGTGGACGTCGCGCACCAGAGCGCCCGGATCCCCGTCGCGGGCGTCGTGCTGGAGGCCGACATCGAGGTACCCGAGCGGGCGCCCGGACTGGTCCTGTTCGCCCACGGCAGCGGCAGCAGCCGGCACAGCCCCCGCAACCGGTACGTGGCCAGCCAGCTCAACGCCGCCGGGCTGGCGACCGTACTGGCCGACCTGCTCACCCTGGAGGAGGAGCGGATCGACGCACGCACCGCCGAACTGCGGTTCGACGTCGGCCTGCTGGCCACGCGGCTGGCCGGTCTGACCGACTGGCTGGCCGACAACGAGAGCACCGCCGGCCTGGGGACGGGGGTGTTCGGCGCCAGTACCGGAGCGGCGGCGGCGCTGATCGCGGCGGCCGCGCGGCCCGCCGTCGTGCAGGCGGTCGTGTCCCGGGGCGGCCGGCCGGACCTGGCCGGCGAGTACCTGCGCCTGGTGCAACAGCCGGTGCTGCTCATCGTCGGCGGGGAGGATCCGGTCGTCATCGACCTCAACCAGGAGGCGCTGCGGGAACTCGCCGGAGAGACCCGACTGGAGATCGTTCCGGGTGCCACGCACCTGTTCGAGGAGCCGGGCGCCCTGGAAGAGGTGGCCCGGCTGGCCCGGGACTGGTTCACCGAGCGCCTGCGGCCGGTACCGGTCCACCACGGCGAACGCCGGTCGCGGTGACGACCGCACCGGGTCGCCAGCGTCACCACCGACGCGGTGCTCCCCGGTCGACGCCCTGCTCGCCGTCCCCGGACGGCCAACGGCAGGTCGCTTGAGCAGCTGATGCCGGTCAGGTCATTCTCGGCATGCGACGCGAGCGCCTGCTGCCGGGCGCGGGGCTCCCGGTCACGCAATCATTGATGACCTGATATTTCTCAGGTCGCCACGTGATCGTCGTCGTCCGTACGCCTTCGTCGGCTCGACTCTGTCGTCGGAGCCGGCCGGCGAGGGGCGCCGTCACGGCTCCGTGGAGGAGACGTGGCACGTCGTCGAGCCGTCCTGCACGTCGGCGCGCTGGTCGCGGGTGTCGCGGCGCCGGCCCTGGTCGCCGCTGGGTCGCTGGCCGCTCCGGCATCCGCCGCCACAGCGGGTACCGAGGCACCGGACGGGCGCCGCCGGCACGGCCGGCCGCTGGTCATCGGTCACCGCGGCGCGTCCGGGTACCGGCCCGAGCACACCCTCGCCTCGTACGAGCTGGCCGCCCGGATGGGCGCCGACTTCATCGAGCCCGACCTGGTCATCACCTCCGACGGGGCGCTCGTCACCCGGCACGAACCGGAGATCGGCGGGACCACGGACGTCGCGTCCCGGCCGGAGTTCGCCGGCCGCCGGACCACCAAGTCGCTCGACGGTGTGCCGACCACCGGCTGGTTCGTCGAGGACTTCACCCTCGCCGAGCTGAAGACGCTGCGCGCGGTGGAGCGGCTGCCCGAGGTACGCCAACGCAACACCCTCTACAACGGGCTGTTCGAGGTGCCGACCTTCGCCGAGGTCCTCGACCTGCGGGCGCGACTGTCCACGGAGCTGGGACGCGAGATCGGCGTCTACCCGGAGACCAAGCACCCCACGTACTTCCGCATCCACGGCAAGCCGCTGGAGGAGCCGCTGGTGCGGCTGCTGCGCCGGTACGGGCTGGACCGGCGGGACGCCCCGGCGTTCGTCCAGTCGTTCGAGGCGACCAACCTGCGGATGCTGCACTCGACGTACGGGCTGCGCACCCCGAAGGTGTTTCTCACCAGCGGGTCGGGGTCCCCGTTCGGCGACCCGCGCGGGTACGCCGACTACCTCACGCCCGCCGGGCTGCGCGAGCTGTCGCGGTACGTGGCCGGCATCGGCCCGGACAAGAACCAGGTCATCCCCCGCCGGGCGGACGGCTCCCTGGGCGCACCGTCGTCGCTGGTGGCCGACGCGCACGCGGCCGGTCTGGTGGTGCACCCGTACACGCTGCGCGCCGAGAACACGTTCCTGCCGGCCGACCTGCGGACGGGTACCGACGCGACGGCGTACGGCCGGGCCATCGACGAGCAGCTCGCCTTCCTGCGTGCCGGGGTCGACGGTGTCTTCACCGACCAGGCCGACATCGGCGTGCTCGCCCGGAAACTGCACCGGGGGTCGTGATCCGGCCCGGCCCGGCGGCGCCCCTCGCCCGGCGCCGCCGGCCGACGCATCACCGCGGGCGGGCACGCGGTAGGCGGTGCTCGGGTCGACCCCGCACGGTTGATTGACGGTAGTGAATGAATGACCTACGGTTCCCGGTGGGAGCGCTCCCGTCCATCCGAGGCCCACCGCCGCAAGGAGGCTCCGCCATGCCACCTCCCCGTACCCGCCGACCCTCCGCCCTCCGCATCGGCCCGCTCGCCGGCGCCGCCGGTGCCCCGACGACGGCAACGGCCGGCGTCGCCCCCTCGTCCACCAGGATCGCCGTGGTCGCCGCCCTCGTCGTGGCCACCACGGCCTTGGCCGGTGGCGGCGTCGCACACGCCGCCGAGACCGGCCCGGCCCTGACCGTCGACCTGACCGCGCCGACCCACCCGATCAGCCCGTACATCTACGGGATGAACTTCGCCGACGAGGCGCTGGCCGCCGAACTGCGCCTACCGGTACGCCGGTGGGGTGGCAACGCCACGACCCGCTACAACTACCTGCTGGACACCACCAACCGCGCGTCCGACTGGTACTTCGAGAACATCCCGGGCGACAACCCGGACCCGTCGAAACTGCCGGACGGCTCGGAGACCGACCGGTTCACCGACCAGGACGTGCGTACCGGTACCGACACCATCCTGACCGTGCCGCTCATCGGCTGGGCGCCGAAGGCGCGCGAGAAGGCGTGCGGCTTCAGCGTGGCGAAGTACGGGCCGCAGCAGAGCACCGACCCGTGGGCCCCGGACTGCGGCAACGGGGTACGGCCGGACGGCACCCAGATCACCGGCAACGACCCGCACGACACCAGCGTCGAGATCGGACCGGACTACATCAAGGGCTGGCTGGGCCACCTGGCGACGAAGTACGGCGACGCCGCGCACGGCGGGGTGAAGTTCTACAACCTCGACAACGAGCCCGACATCTGGTTCGCCACGCACCGCGACGTCGCGCCGGTCGGCGCCACGTACGACGAGATGCGCGACCGCACGTACGCCATCGCCGGCGCAGTGAAGGCCGCCGACCCCGGCGCGCAGACGATGGGCCCGGTCGGCTGGGGCTGGTCCTCGCTGACCCGCTCCGGGTACGACCAGCAGGCCTGCGGCCTACCCACGCCACCGCCCAACTGCTGGAGCAACCCGCCGGACTACGCCGCGCACGGCGGCGTCGGGTTCGGCGAGTGGTACCTGCGGCAGATGAAGGCGTACCAGGACGCGCACGGCACCCGCATCCTCGACTACTACGACAACCACTGGTACCCCCAGGGCAGCGGGGTCACCAGCAACGACCCGGGCGACGCGGCCACCCAGGCGCTGCGACTGCGCGAGACCCGCACGCTGTGGGACCCGAGCTACACCGACGAGAGCTGGATCAACCAGCCGGTGGCCCTCATCCCCCGGATGAAGAAGATGGTGGCCGACAACTACCCGGGCACGAAGGTCGCGGTCACCGAGTACAACTTCGGCGCGCTGGGCTCGCTCAACGGCGCCCTCGCCCAGGCCGACGTGCTGGGCATCCTCGGCCGGGAGGGCGCCGACCTGGCCACCCTGTGGGCACCGCCGTCGGCGACCGACCCCGGCGCGTACGCCTTCCGGATGTACCGCAACTACGACGGCAACGGCGGCGCGTTCGGCGACGTCTCGGTGTCGGCGACCAGCGGCGACCAGGGCCGGCTGGCCGTCTACGGCGCCCGCCGCACCGCCGACGGTGCGCTGACGCTGATGGTGGTCAACAAGACCGGCACCGACCTGGCGGCCCCGCTCACGGTCACCGGGAAGCTACCCGGCCGGACCGCCCAGGTGTACCGGTACAGCGGCACGAACCTGGCCGCGATCGCGCACGCGCCGGACGCGACGTTCGACGCCGCCGGCACGCTGTCGGCGACGTTCCCGGCGGAATCCGTCACCGCCCTGGTCGTCGCCGACACGGTCGCGCCCGGCGCCCCCGGTACACCGGTCGCCGGCCGGCCGACCGCGACCGGCGTGACCCTGTCGTGGCCGGCGGCCACCGACAACGTCGGCGTCGCCGGGTACGACGTGTGGCAGCAGCACGGCGACCGCATCGTCCGGGCCGGCACCACGACGTCGACCCGGCTGACGGTGACGGGGCTGGCGCCCCGGCAGCGGTACACGTTCTGGGTGCGCGCCCGCGACGCGGCCGGCAACGTCGGTGCCCCGTCGCGGCCGGTAGCGGTGACGACCCCGCCCCGCTGACGCTCCCCTCCCCCCCCATGCTCACGGAGAATTTTCCGGGTCGGCGCACGGAAAATCCTCCGTGAGCATGCGTAGCGGCGGCCCGCGATCACAGAAACGGTCGACGTTGGAGAATTTCCACGGCTTCGATCCGCGGACGGGTACTTTTTTCCGGATCTGGTGTAGATAATGGTCGATGCCAGTCCGCCGCGCCGGGAGGTCTGTATGTCCACGCGCACCCGCCTGTCCGCCGCCATCGGCGCGCTGACCACCGTCACGATGCTGTCGGGCGTGGTCGAGCCGACCGCCGCAGCCGCCGCGGACCGGCCGCCGCTACCGTCCTGCCGGCCCGCCGACGTGGCGGCGTGCACCTGGGCCTGGGCCACGGCCCGGCGGATGACCCTCGAGGAGAAGGTCGGCCAGCTGTTCGTCACGTACGCCTACGGCACCGCGGCCGACACCACCGACCCGGACGACGTCGCGGCCAACCGGGAGCTGTACGGCGTGGACAACGCCGCCCAGCTCATCGACCGGTACCGGCTCGGCGGCATCATCTACTTCGCCTGGTCACACAACGTCAACAGCCCCGACCAGATCGCCGCGCTGTCCAACGGTGTCCAGCGCGCCGCCGCCCGGACCCGGATACCGGTGCCCCTGCTCATCGGCACCGACCAGGAGCAGGGCATCGTGACCCGGATCGGCCCGCCGGCCACCCAGTTCCCCGGCAACATGGCGCTCGGCGCCGACCGCCGCACCGCCGACACCCGTACCGCCGCGTCCATCACCGCCGCCGAGCTGCACGCGATGGGGGTCAACCAGGACTACGCCCCCGACGCCGACGTCAACACCAACCCGGCCAACCCGGTGATCGGCGTCCGGTCGTTCAGCTCCGACCCCACCCTCGCCGCCACGCTCACCCGCGAGGCGGTGACCGGCTACCAGCGCGAAAACGTCGCCGCGACCGCCAAGCACTTCCCCGGCCACGGCGACACCAACGTCGACAGCCACACCGGGATACCCGTCATCGGGCACACCCGGCAGCAGTGGGAACAGCTCGACCGCCCGCCCTTCGCCGCCGCGGTCGCCGCGCACGTCGACGCCATCATGACCGCCCACATCGTGGTGCCGGCCCTGGACCCGTCCGGCGACCCGGCCACGCTGTCGCAACCGATCGTCACCGGCATCCTGCGCAAGGAACTGGGCTACGACGGCGTGGTGATCACCGACTCGCTGGGGATGGCCGGGGTGCGGCAGAAGTACGGCGACGGCCGGGTGCCGGTACTGGCACTCAAGGCCGGCGTGGACCAGTTGCTCATGCCGCCGGACCTGGACCTGGCGTACCGGTCGGTGCTGGCCGCCGTCCGCGACGGGGAGCTGACCGAGCGCCGCATCGACGAGTCGGTCCAGCGCATCCTGCGGTTGAAGTTCCGCCGCGGCCTGGTGCGCAACCCGTACGTCGACGCCTCCCGGCTCCCGGCGACGGTCGGCACCGCCGACCACCTGGCGACCGCCCAGGCGATCACCGACCGGACCACGACCCTGGTCCGCAACGACCGCGCGACGCTGCCGCTGCCGGCACAGCCGGGCCGCAAGGTCCTGGTCACCGGCTGGGGGGTGGCCACCACCGCCACCCTCGCGGCCGACCTCGGCCGCCGCGGCCAGGTCACGGACACGCTCACGACCGGCGCCGCACCGACCCAGGCGCAGATCGACGCCGCGGTCGCCGCCTCCGGTACCCACGACCTGACCGTCGTCACCACCAACGGGCTGCGCGCCAACCCGCAGCAGCGGCGACTGGTCGAGGCGCTCCAGGCCACCGGCGTCCCGCTGGTCGTGGCGGCCGTCGCCGAGCCGTACGACATCGCGTACGTGCCGACCGTGCCGGCGTACCTGGCCACCTACAGCTACACCGCCATCGCGCTGGAGTCGCTGACCCGGGTGCTGTTCGGCGAGGTGGCCCCGGCCGGCCGCCTCCCGGTCACCATCCCGGCGGCGGACGCGGCGGGCACCACGCTGTACCCGTTCGGCCACGGCCTGGCCTACCCCGCCTGAGGTCGTGCGACCGGGCGGCTACCGGCTCATCGCCTGCACCATCGGGTAGACGCAGCCGGCCGCCAGCACCGCCCCGGGCACCGGGAACGGCACCCGATCGGCCCCGGCGCCCGCCTCCACCGGGCGCCGGGGCGGGAAGATCCGGTCGAGGTGGGCGCCGAGGCGCTCACCGGTCAGGGCGGCCCGGTCGCGTAGCGCCGCCAGCCTGGCCGCCGCGTCGCCGGCCCGCAACGGCCGCTCGTCCCACAGCCGGTCCACCTCGGCCATCAGCGGCCCGCACGCCTCCCGTACCACTCCCCGCAGCGCGGGCGCCCCGATCTGCTGGGCGAAGTCGAACACCTTGCCGGCGTACGGCAACGGCAGCACCGGTACGCCCGACATCGCGGCGAAGATGAGAAAATGCAGGCGCATCCCGACCGCCAGGTCGATGTGGCGCATCAGGCCGAGGATCTGGCGGGGGCGGTAGCTGCCGTGCAGGACCCGGCACTGGTCCACCGCCGTCATGTACGACAGCACGGCGTGCGCGTGCCCGATGTCCTTCCGCTCCATCGGGATGAACAGCACGTGCGCGTCCAGCCGGTGCACCATGAAGTCACCCACGTGGGCCAGCAGCTGGTGGTACGAGTCCACGTCGAGCTGCTGGGCGGCGCGCCCGGGCTCGCGCACGCTCATGCCGATCCAGCGCTTGCCGTTGGGCACCACCCACTCGCTCTGCGCCGCGTCGCCGGCGAACTCCTCCGGCTCCAGCAGCAGCGCCGGGTCGGCGGTGACCGTCACCGGGCAGCCGAGCCCCGCCTCCTCCAGGGCCAGCTTGGACTCCTCGTCGCGCACGGTCACCTCGACGCAGCCGGGCAGGATCTCGCGCACCATCGCGCAGTCGAGGTCCTCGGTCAGCGGGCCGGCGCCCAGCGCGTACGTGAACACCGGCACCCCGCACTCCTGCGCGATGCCGACCAGGCGCAGGTACCGGCGGGCCTCGGTGTCGTACAGGATGCCGCCGCCGCCGAGGATCAGCAGGTCCAGCCCACGCAGGACGCCCGCCATCCGCTCCCGGTTGACCCCGTGCCAGCCCATGGCCTCCACGTCGGGGAAGGCCCACCGGGTGTACTCGGGGTCACGTGAGAAGACCAGGACCCGCACGTCCGGCCGGCGCCGGCGCAGGTCACCGAGGAGACTGGTCAGGATCGCCTCGTCACCGAGGTTCCGCCCGCCGTACGAGCCGAGCACCCCGACGGTGAGGACGCGTTCAGTTGCCATCACCGGACCCCCTGGCATCAGGCGCTGCCCCACGACCGGCTGCCCACTCGTACTCCTGCCGCACCCCACCGCCGTGGCGGTGCGTGCGGGCAGGCCCGTAAACGGCAGGTCCACGCAGCTCGTATGAGGGTCGGCAGCACCCGCCTCGCCCGGCGTGGTCTTGTGCTGCTCCCGGCGTGCCGACTACCCGCAACCCACGGGCGCAAAACGCGGCCGCGGCGAGACACGCGGACTCCGCACGGTACGCCAGGCGCGGCCGGTACAGCTGGCGCCGCCGGTCAGCGGCGGTCGCCGGTGCCGTGTCTGTCGACGCCCTGGTCGTCGACGCCGTGGTTGTCGACGCCGTGGTTGTCGCGCCAGCAGCCACCGGCCGGCGGGGTGTCGAACCGGACGCCGTCGACCGCGTTGCCGACCAGGTTGTTGTCCTCCACCCAACCCGACACGCAGCTACCCCGCTCGGTGATCCAGAGGCCGTACGTCTGGGTACCGGGATCCTGGTTGTCCCAGATCCGGTTGCCCCGCACGGTCAACCGGCGCGCGACCGCGTCCACCGTGACACCCGCCCGGGGCTCCGGCGCGTCCGGCAGCTCGTACGGGGTCCCGTCGGGCGGGGTGCCGCCGTCCCACGCGGTCGTCGCGCCGGGCCGACGTGGCCCGAGCCGCAGCTCGGTGGCGGTGTTGCCGGTGACCAGCACGTGCTCGGCGCCGACGGTGAGCAACTTGCCGAGGTGCCCATCCGGAGGCCAGTCGGCGCCGCGGTCGGACAGGGTCAGGGCCGTGTAGCTGACCCCGTCGCCTCCCCCGGAGGCCCCGGGTGCGCAGCACCGACCGTTGTTGCGGACCCGGTTGTCGACCAGGGCCGCGTCGGTGAGGTCGGCGTCGACGCGGATGCCGTCCAGCGCGTTGGCCCAGATCTCGTTGCCGTTCAGGGCGATGTCGCCGGTAGGCTGCTGGTTGCCCCGCCCGATGTTGTGCTGCCGGTATCCGTACCGCCCGTTGCCGCTGATCCGGTTGGCGGTGAACGTGTACGGGCCCGGGGTGTTGCCGATTCCCAGCCCGTCGCCGATGTTGCGGTCGATCACGCAGTTGGTCACGATGCCGCCGCGCCCCGCGATCGACGCCGTGCCGAGGCCGGAGATGTCGAACCCGGCCTCGTGATTGCCGATCATCGTGCAGGCCGAGACGATCAGCCCCTCGGCACCCCAGTCGGAGATGCCGTACCGGTTGTCCTCGGTGTGGCAGCCGATGATGCGGATCCCGCGCGGCGGTGGCCACATGTCCTCCTGCAACTCCAGGAAGATCCCGTTGGTGCCGTTGCCGGTGACGATGCAGTCAGTGATCGTGAGCCGCTCGATCGCGCCCCAGCCGCCGATACCGATACCGATGCCGGCTCCGCCCATCTGCACACCGCTGTCGAGCCGCCCGCAGCGCCGCGCGACCACGCCCTCGATCAAGGTGTCCTGGAGGAAGTCGCAGCCCAGCCCGGTGGCGGCGGTGTCATGGATGTACAGGTCCCGGAACCGCCCCCGCACCATGTACTGCAGGCCCAGCCCCTTGGCCAGCACGTGGTATCGCGACAGCACGACTCCCGAACCGTCGATCTCGAACCGGGCGAAGGTGCAGTCGGCCAGGTGGTTGTCGCGACCGGCGCCGTGCTCGATGGCGGTGAAGAAGGCCAGCGGCGTCGGGTCGGCCCGGTTCCCGGCGTTCGACAGGACGAACCGGGTCGCGCCCGGCCCGGCGCCGACCAGCGACACCCCGCTGCGCCAGACGGTACCGGCGTCGCGGATCGAGTACACGCCGGGCGGGCAGTAGACCACCCGGCGTAGGCCGTCGGCGGCGCACGCGCCACCGAGCGTGTCCACCAGCGCCTGCAGCGCCGGCTGGTCGTTGGTCGTCCCGTCCCCGGCAAGGCCGTGCTCGCGGGCGTTGTACACCAAGCCGTCCGCGCCGGCGTCGTCGGTCGGCGGCGGCTCTGTCCACCCGGCGCCTGCGTCCGTCGCCGCCCGACGCGCGGCCGGGCGTTCCCGGGACACCGGGCGTTCCTCGGCCGCCGGGCGTTCCCGGGACACCGGGCGTTCCCGGGGCGCCGGCGGCGGGATCACCGCGGGCAGGTTGACCGTGGGCTCCGAGGCGGGCAGGGCCATCGTGTAGGTCCGTCCCGGCGCGTCCGACCACCGCTCGGTCACCCGGTACCGCCAGCCGGAGGGGCTGATCCCCGCCGCATCCGTCGCGAGCAGTTCAAGGGTGAACCGGCCGGACTCGTCGAGTTGTGCCTCGGCCCGGCCCACCACGGCGATCCCCCGGTCGGCGCTGGTGAGCTGGGCGGGCTCCGGCTCGATGAGAATGCTGCCGCGGCAGGGCCGCCCGTCCGGGCGCACGTACCGTCCGGTCACCACGACCGTCTGCAGGCCCTCGAGCAGACGCATCGGCCAGCCTCCCACGTCACCGGTGCAATTCCCCGCGTGCCGGCGACCAAACGCGGCCGCCGAGCCCCTCCCCGCTGACCCACCCAAGATCCGCGCAATGTCGCAAACTGTGCTGCCACGGTTCGCGCGGATGCCGCAATGTCGGCGACATTGCGTGGGTCCTGGGGTGGGTCCTGGGGTGGGTCAGCGGGGTGGTTCTCGGCAGCCACCCGCCGCACGGGGAAGCACGGGGGCTTACAGGCAGTCCGACTCCACCGCGACGGCGCAGACGGCGAGCAGCCGCAGCAGGTACCAGTCCGCCCGTTCCCAGTCGACCGCACCCGGGTCGGTGGGCAGCAGGTGGGCGGCGCGCTGGGCGTCGGCGAGCACCACGGCCGCGTAGTCGGCCAGCTCGACCGGCTCGATACCGGTGGCGTCCAGTGCCACGTTGTCGCGTACCACGGCCGCGTGGTCGGCCACGGCCGTCCCCAGCGACGGCGACCGCAGCGTGGCCACCAGTCCGTCGACCCCGACGCGCGCCATCAGCTCGTCGAGGAACGCGCGCGACCGCGCGACGCGGGCCTCCTCCCGAGCGGGATCGGCGGTGACGAGCAACGTCTCCATGAGACCACCATATGGACATAATGAGCGCGAAACGGGCGACGCAACTGGCTCGCTACCCCCCACCACCACGACCGCACCGCGCCCTCGACCACGGCGCTCGTCCATCCATGTCGGACGGTTGGCGGCGCGGGCTCGTCACCGTCGCACACACGCCGCCGCTCCGACGCGACGGGTACCATCGCCGCGACCACCGTGCGGGCGGCGACCCGCACGAACCACTGGAGGACGACATGGATCCGGTCGACGTCTCCCCGGCACGCATGCCGGACGGTGCCGTTCCCGCGCCTACCCCGACCGGGGCCGCGCCCACCCCGACCGGGGCCGCGGACACCCCGACCGAGGCCGCGGACACCCAGACCGGGGCCGCGCCCACCCCGGCCGAACGGTTGGCCCGGGTCGTCACGGAGGTGTTCGCGCCGGCCGTGCTGGCCGCGACCATGCCTGTGGTAATCGGGGTGCACGCCGCACCGACCGTGCCGGCGGGCCTCGGTTGGGCCGCGCTCGCCCTGCTGTTCTCCGCTGTCGTCCCGTACGCGATCGTCCGCATCGGCATGCGCCTCGGCAAGATCACCGACCATCACATCGGGGTACGCGAACAGCGCCGGATCCCGTTGCTGTTCGCGGTCGGATCGGTGCTCATCGGCCTCGCCATCCTCGCCGCGCTGCACGCGCCCCGCGAACTCATCGCGATGGTGGTGGTGATGCTGGTGGTCCTGGTCGGTATCGGCGCGGTCAACCTGGCCTGGAAGTTGTCGGCGCACGCCGCCGTGGCCTCCGGTTCGGCCACCGTCCTGGTCCTGGTCTTCGGCCCGGCCCTGCTGGCCACCGGGGTCCTCGTGGCGCTGATCGGCTGGTCGCGGGTCCGATTGCGGGACCACACCGCCGGGCAGGTCGTCGCCGGTGCCCTGCTCGGCGTCCCGTTCGCCGCGGTGACCTTCGTGCTCCTGCGGTGACCCGCGCGCTCCCGCCGTGACCCGCGCGCTCCCGCGGTGACCACGGCCCGCCGCCGGCGACCCGCACGCTCCCGCCGTGACCACGGCCCGCCGCCGGCGACCCGCACGCTCCCGCCGTGACCACGGCCCGCCGCCGGCGACGCGGCGCTCGTCGCACCGGCGCGCACGGACGGCGGTTCCCGGCGGTACAGCGACAACGACCTCGTCCGACTACGCCGGATCACCGCGCTGACCGGCTACGGGGTCAACCTCGCCGGCATTCGCCGCATCATGGAACTCGAGGAGGAACTCGCCGGGCTGCGGGCCGAGATCTCGCGGCCGCGCGAGCCGGGACCGACCGCGGGTAGGAGAGCCGAGCGCGGGTAGGAGCGGACAGCGCGGGTAGGAGCGGACGTGGCCGCGAGACGGGACGTCCCCGACCGCAACGGGGAGCCGCCTCCACCGGGACGGTGGGGCCGGTTCCGCCCGCGCGCGACCCGCGGCCGCGACATCGAGGCCGAGATCGAGGTGAGCGTCGCGGAGGCGTACACCGGCGGGCGCTGCCGGGTCGCCCTGGAGACCACGACCGGTACCCGCGACTACGGCGTCACCATCCCGGCCGGGGTGACCGACGGGTACCGCCTGCGGATGATCGGCCGGGGCGGACCCGGCGTCGGCGGGGGGCCGCCGGGCGACCTGGTTCTCGTGGTACACCTCGTGCCGGGCGCCCGCTGCCGGGTCGACGGGCGCGACGTGACCGTCGTCGTGCCCGTCGCGCCGTGGGAGGCCGCGCTGGGCGCCACCGTGGCGGCACCGACCCCGGCGGGACCGGTCCCGGTACGGGTTCCGGCCGGCGCGTCGAGTGGGCGGCGGCTCCGGCTGCCCGGACTCGGTCTGCCCGATCCCCGGGGAGCCCCGGGCGACCTGTACGCCGAGATCGAGGTGGTCGTGCCGGACGCCCCGACGGCGGCCGAACGCGCCCTGTTCGCCCGGCTGGCCGAGCTGTCGTCCTTCGACCCCCGGTCCGCGCGGCCACCGTCCGGCAGCCGTTGACCGCCGCCCGTCAGCGGGTCGGATCCGGGGCGACCGACCGCGGTGCTTCGCGGACCCCCTCCGCCCCGGCCCGCCGGACGGTGGCGACCACGTCGTTCATGGCGCGCAGGAACCGCTCGACCGTCGCCAGTTCCGCCTCGTCGAACGACCGCATCGCGCCCACCATCCCGCTGATCAGTGGGCCGAAGAAGGACCAGCCCAGGTCCATGGCCTTCGACGAGACGACGAGCCGCACCCGGCGGCGGTCGCGGGTGTCCCGCTCGCGGCGGACGTGACCGAGCCGTTCCAGTCGGTCGACCAGCGCGGTGACGGCGGCGGAGTTCAGCCCGATCTGCCGGCCGAGCCAGCCGGGGGTCGCGGGGAGGTCCGACCGGGCGGCGTCGATCAGATGGATGAGCGCCCGCAGGTCGGTGGGGTGCAGTCCGTGCACGCGGGCGAACTCGGCGCCGGAGAGGTCGAGGTCCACCGTGATCGCCCGGAGCAGGTGGACCATCCGCATGCCCGGTTGCCGGTCATCTACCACGTCCGCAACATCCATTGATCAGTCTCACTAACCCAGCTAGTATCTCGATCGTCGAGAATATTTATCGGTTACCTAACCGGCAACCACGAGGTGACGCATGACCGATGATCCCTTGTCGCGCCCCCTGTCCGCGCCCGCCTTCGCGTCCACTGCGGATGGTGCCCGCTTCTTCGCCGCCTACGACGCCGCCCTCGCCCGGTGGCCGGTCACTCCCGAGGCCGTCGACCTGCCATCGGCGTACGGCACCACGCGCGTCAACGTCTGCGGGCCGGCGGACGCGCCGCCGCTCGTACTGCTGCCCAGCGGCGGGGCCACCTCGACGGTCTGGTTCGCCAACGTCGGCGAACTGAGCCGCACCCACCGGGTGTACGCGGTCGACACCATCGGCTTCACCGGCCGCAGCGTCCACGACGGCCGGCCGGTACGCACGCCGGCCGACCTGATGGACTGGCTGGACACCGTGTTCGCGGGCCTCGGCATCGCGCGCGCCGACCTGTGCGGCCACTCGTACGGCGCCTGGCTGTCGCTCGGCTATGCCCTGCACGCACCGGGACGGGTCGGCAGGATCGCCCTGCTCGACCCGACCGACTGTTTCGCCCGCCTCGGAATGGCCTACCGGCTACGCGCCGTGCCGATGTTCATCCGGCCCACCCCGGGCTGGCTACGGTGGTACTTCGCCTGGGAGACCGGCGGCGCGGCCCTCGACCCCGCCTGGATGAGGATGGCGGAACTCGGGACCCGGTTCCCCTCGTCGAGGATCGTCCTGCCGCGCCACCCCACGGCCGGGCAACTGCGCGCCTGTACCGCGCCCACCCTGATCGTGCTGGCCGAGAACAGCAAGGCGCACGACATCCGGTCGGTGGCGGCCAACGCGCGCCGGATGATGCCGCACTCCACCATCACGACGCTGCCCGGCGCGACCCACCACACCCTCCCGATGGCCCCCGCGGGACCGCTGAACCGGGAACTGGTGGCCTTCTTCTCCTAAAACCGTGGCCGCCCGGTCGTCAACCGGCCCCGGCCACCACCTCCGGCGTCGCCGCCTCGAGCGGTACCGCGGGCGACCGGACCAGGCCCAGCTGCGCGGTCTGGCGTGGCAGCAGCACGTTGAGCGTCCAGTCGGCGGCGGTACGGGTACGGTTGCCCGGCAACGCGAGCAGGTGGTAGCCACGGGTCACCGCCTTGGCGGGCAGGCCCGACAGCGGCACCCCCATCGGGTTCGCGGCCGCCTGCATGCCGCCCAGGTCCACCACGAAACCGAGCTCACGGTGCCGGTACGGCTTGCGGTGCCCCGCGCCGTACGACGCCGCGATGTTGTGCGCGACCCGCCTGCCCTGCCGCTGCGCGTGCTGCGCCGTCATCGCCGTGAGCTGCCCCGGCCGGGTCAGGTCCGGAACGGCCGCGACATCACCGCAGGCGTACACCTCCGGATGGCCGGGCACGTTGAGGTACTCGTCGACCAGCAACCGGCCCTTCACCGTCTCCAGGCCGATCGCGTCGACGAGCGGGTCCGGCCGTACCCCGACACACCAGATCAGCGAACGGGTGGCCACGAAACTCCCGTCGGTGAGCCGTACCCCCTCGTGCGTCGCCTCGGCCACCGACACGCCCGTCCGCACGTCCACGCCGCGCCGGCGCAACACCCGGTCGGCGGTACGGGACAGCCGCTCGTCGAGCTCGGGCAGGACCCGGGGCGCCACGTCCAGCAGCAGCCAGCGTGGCCGCCACTGCGCCAGCCGGGGGTGGCGGGCGTGCAGCACGTCGGTGTAGAGCACGCCCTGCGCGGTGACCTCGGTGCCGGTGTACCCGGCACCGACCACGACGAACGTGGTGCGCGCGGTGCGCTCGTGCGGGTCGTCGCCGGCGTCGGCCAGTTCGAACTGGCGGGTCAGGTGGTCGCGCAGGTACAGTGCCTCCGGCACACCCCGGAAACCGTGCGCGTACTCGGTCACGCCGGGGATCGGTAGCAGCTTGTTGACGCTCCCGGCGGCCAGGACCAGCCGGTCGTACCCGATCTCGGCGTGGCGGCCCTCCGGGTTCACCCACCGCACCCGGCGGGCGTCGAGGTCCACGCGGTACACCTCGCCCAGGATCAGCCGCACGCCAGGCAGGGTCTCGGGTACCGACACCGCCACCCGGCGCGCCTCCAGCAGGCCGACGGCGACCTCCGGCAGCAGCGGCAGGTACAGGAAGTAGTCGGTCGGATTGATGACCACCACCTCGGCGCGGTCGCGCGCCAGCCGCACCAGAGTGCGGGCCGCGTGGTAGCCCGCGAACCCGGCCCCGACGATCAGGATCCTGGGTCTGGCCACGCCGCCCCCTTCCACCGGTCGCCCGCCTCGCGCTACCCCCGCGCGGTGAGCACAAACGGACTCAGGCGAGGCACTTGCCGAACCAGTGGTCGGCGTACGGGTCGTCCGAATACGGGGCGGTCTCGACGTACCCGTGCCGGGCATACAGCCGCCGCGCCTCCACCAGGTCGTGCCGGGTGTCGAGGCGCACGCTGCTGGCGCCCAGGTCACGGGCGGCGCGTTCGACCGCACCGAGCAGGAGGGCGCCCCCGCCGAGACCGCGCGTCCGCGGTCGCACGTACAGCCGCTTGATCTCGGCGACCTCGGGACCGACCAGCCGTAGCCCGACACAGCCCGCCGGACCGCCGTCGAGCCGGGCGAGCAGGAACAGTCCGCCCGGTGGCGCGAGGCCGGCGCCGGGATCGCCATCCGTCGCCGCGTCGACCTCGGCGTCGGTGGCCGGGCGGTGGTAGTACCGGCTCACCACCTCGGTAACGTACTCGCGCAGCAGGTCGGCCGCGTCGGCCCGGCCGACCGGTACGACCTCGACGGTCCAGGTGCGGCCGAGGTTCGAGGAAACCGTCACTCCGCCATCGTTCCAGTGACCGCCAGCCGTTTTCGCATCCACTGCACGTTCGGACGGCGGCGGGTCGAAGGCACACAACCCCGGCAGACGTACCGGAGTCAGGACAAAAACCTGACCGGACAACGTGGATGGTTCACCATCAAGCATGCCATCGGGTACCCCGCAACCGACCGCAAAAGCCTTGTGCGGCGACCACTCAGGACAAATTGACGGGGATCAAGCGGTCGCCGGTTCTCCTCTATGATCCGACCGCCCCGTCTCCGAACCGAGGGAAGCTCCGTGTCGCCATCCTCTCGAATCCGCACGGCGCAACTGGTCCGCACGGCGCGGCTGGGAATCGTCGCCGCGGCCGCGCTCGCCGTCGGCGCGGTCGCGGCGCCCGCCGTGCACGCCACCGACGCCACCACCCCGTACTTCCTGCCGGACGTCTCGCCCGACATCACCATGGGCGCGGCCGGCTCGACCGGCACCGCCGTACCGATCCGCCTGTACGGGCGCGCCGCCGAGAAGCCCCTCGTGGTGCTCGACCTGTCCGGTCTCAGCTCGATCGGCACCGTCGAGCTCCCCAAGCCCTGCGTGCCCGCCGGTACGAAGGCAACCTGCGAACTGCCCAGCGGTAACGTCAGCGACACCCTGCCGCTGCTGATCCACCCCACCGCCAAGGCGGGCGCCACCGGCACGTTCTCCGTGCTCGCCAAGGCCAACAACACCGACGTCCGGACGGTCACCGCGAAGGTGACGCTCGTCGACGGCGTCGACCTGGTCGCGCTCGAGCCGGTGGAGACGCTCGGCGACGCGAAGCCCGGCGACGTCCGGTACACCCCGATGGTGTTCGCGAACACCGGTAACCGTCCGGCGAGCGGCTTCACGATGTCGATCTGGTTCGACCGCGGCGTGCAGCCGTTCGAGTACACCGGCTGCGCCTACGCCGAAACGCCGAACCACGGAACCCAGGCCACCTGCAAGGTCGACCAGCCGGTGGAACCCGGCACGACCGTCCGCTGGGTGACCCTCGACGAGCACGACACCGAGACCGACGGCTACGGCGCCGGGTTCGCCCCCGACGCCTACGGTCCCAAGGGCGTGGGCTTCTCGGTCGAGGCCGCCGGCGAGGTGGACGCCCCGCTCGGCAAGCTGTCCGCCAAGAGCGGCACGGGCACGAAGCGCTTCGCACTGAAGGCCGTCTCCGCGAAGCAGGCCCGGGCCCTGGACATCAACCCCGGGGACAACGTCGCCGAAGGCTTCTACGAGGTGGCCAACACCGTCGATCTCGCGACGATCGGCGCCACGGCCAGCGGCAAGGTCGGCGACATCGTGACGATCACCATCGGCGAGAAGAACAACGGGCCGGCGTCGCTCGACTGGAGCCGCGCGGGCGGCGAGCCCGGCGCGCACTTCCAGTTCGTCCCGCCGCCGGGCGTCCAGGTGGCCAAGGCGCCGAACAACTGCGAATCGGTGATCGAGGACGGGCCGGACCTGCAGCACGTGGAGCGCGGCGCTTCCGGCGGCTCGTTCTACCGCTGCTGGACGATCGACTACCTCGGCGCCGGTGACACGATCAGCGCACCGTTCGAGCTGAAGATCACCCAGGTCATCCCGAACGCGACCGGCACGGTGTCGTTCCACGACCCCTACCGCGTCCCGCAGGACCCGCCCGCCGACGCGAACCCCTCGAACGACAAGGCGCTCGTCGTCATCAACCCCACGACGGGCGGGACCGGTGGTGGTAGCGGTGACGGCCTGCCGATCACCGGCTCCCAGGCCGGCCTGGCCGGCGGTGTCGGGCTCGCGCTCGTCGTCCTCGGTGCCGGCCTCTACGTCGCCTCCCGGCGCCGGCGGGTCACCGCCGCCGGTGACGACGACGCCGGGGCCTGACAGCTCGACGGTTACGGAAGCGGGCCGTGGGGGGGGCCCCCCCCGGGCCCGCTTCCGTAACCGGTCAGTCGAGCTCGACCTGGACGGCGAGGCGCGGGTCGGCGATGCTGTGCGCCGCCTCGACCGTGTACCGGCCGGGCACCGTCCGCCAGCCGCCGTCCCAGAGCTGCACGGTCCGCCGGGCTCGTACGCCCAGGTGGTTTGACGTTCTCCCCGCCCTAAAGGACGGGGAGAACGTCAACTGACCCCCTTGATCCGGGTGACCAGAATCGCGGCGAGGACGAGGCTCATCGCCGCGATGGCGAACAGCAGCGTATAACCGCCGGCCAGCAGAACCATCGGGGCGATCGCGGGGGCGAGCGACTGCGGCAGCGCGTTGGCGATGTTGATGACCCCCAGGTCCTTGCCGACCGTCTCCGGGTCGGGTAGCACCTGGGTGACGAGCGCCAGGTCCACCGCGAGGAACAGGCCGTTACCGAGACCGAACACGACCTCCGCGACCGCGAGCGCGGCGAACGTCGGCGCCACCGCGATCAGGAACAGCCCGATTCCGATCAGTACCGCGGCCGCGACGACGAACGGCTTACGGCGACCCATCCGGTCGGAGAGCCAGCCACCGGGCGCGGCCATGGCCACGGTGCACACCGAGGAGATCATGATCAGGGTAGCGGCCTGGCCGGCCACGTTCTCCGGGCTGGTACCGAGCCGGTCGGGCAGGAAGTACACCAGGTAGGCCTGCGGGATCGCGGTGCCGAACAGGGCCAGGAACCGGGTCATCCAGGCCCACCCGAAGTTGGGGTGTGCCTTGGGGTTGACCCAGAAGCTGCCGAGGAACTCGCGGACCGAGAACGGCGCCGGGCGGCGGGTCAGCCGACGGTCCGGCAGCCGGAAGCAGAACAGGCCGACCGCGAGGATCGCGATGGTGGCCGGGACCAGGAACTGGAGCACCGGCCGGCCGACGAAGGCCGCCGCGACGAACGCACCGAGCATCAGCGAACCCTGGATGGTCAGCCCGAAGAGTCCGGAGACCCGGCCCCGGTGCGCGACCTGGAACTGGTCGGGGATGGTCGCGGTCAACGCCGCCAGCAGAGCGTTGAAGGCCAACTGGGAGATGGCCCAACCGACCATGATCGCCGGAATCGACGGCACGGTCGCGATGATCGCCAGACCGACGAAGCCGCCGACGGCCCCGCCGACCATCCACGGCCGGCGACGGCCGAACCGGGACATGGTCCGGTCGGACAGCCGGCCGATCAGCGGGTTGGCGACCGTGGCCAGGAACGCACCGACGCCGAGGATCAGCCCCAGGCTGCGCTCCTTGTTGGCCGGGTCGATCTGCTGGACGCGCAGGGCCAGGGTGACCACGACGGGGGTGAGCAGCGCGAGCCAGGTGGCGAAGCTGGCCGTCCCGAACCGGAGGGTCAGGCCGAGCGGCATCCGCCGGGGTGTGGAACCGGTCCCGGGTGTGTCCTGGCCCGCCGGTACCGCGGCCGGTACCGGCGGGCCTGCCGTCACGATGCCGGCCTCCGGTGCCCTTCTGGGACCGGGAATGGCCCCGGACCCCCTAGCCGTCGTGGACCTTGCTGACACAGCCGACCTCCCTGTCGACCATGGCCGCCCCGGGTAAGCAATCCCGCCGTCGGCACGCTGCCGAGGCGGGACAAGGGGTGTGGCCGGAACCGCGCGTCGCGGACGCTACCGCGCAACCTACCGAGTGATAGGTCGGCAACGTTACCTTGGCGTTACCAAATTGCCCAGTTAGGCTGCCCTAGGCCGTTCACCAAGATCTTGAGGGAGCCCGATGACGCAGCCGGACCCGGTCGACGCCGCGCAGCCGCCCCCTTCCGACGCGACACAGCCGGACCCGGTCGACGCGGCCGTCCCCGACCGGACTCCCGACATCCGGTCGGGTACCGCACCCACCGCCCGGTCGGGTGCGGCCACGGACAACCGGCGCCGCGCCCGGCATCCGCGCAACCGCCGGGAGGAGATCATCCGCATCGCGCTCGACCTGTTCGCCGAGCGCGGGTACCGGGGCACCGCGCTGGCCGCCGTCGCCGAACGGGCCGGGCTCACCCAGCAGGGCCTGCTCCACTACTTCCCCGGCAAGCAGGCTCTCCTGCTGGAGGCACTCCAGGTCGCCGGCGACATGGACATCCGGCGGATGTTCGTCGGCGCCGGCGACGCCGCCGTCCCACTGGACCACCTGACCGAACTGGTCGCACACGACACGACCCGACCGGCCGCCCTGCGCGCGTTCACCGTGCTCGCCGCCGAGAGCGTGACCGACGACCATCCGGCACACACCTTCTTCGCGCAGCGGTACACCGAGTTGCGACAGGGCGCCGCGCGGTCGTTGCGCACCCAACTCGGCGGCCGATCATCGGAAGATCTCACCGTGGAGCAGGCGTCGGCGCTGCTCGTCGCGGTACTCGACGGCCTCCGACTGCAGTGGCTGCTCCAGCCGGACGAGATCGACATGCCGGCAGTCTTCACGGCGTTCCTCGCCCTGCTGCGCCGGCCGCCGGAACTCCCTCCCCATGATCGGTGAAGACCGTCCGGGGCCAGGAGCCCACGAACCCTTCACCGATCGCGGGCACTCCCAGATAATGAGAGAACGATCCCACTAAGCGGGAGATGCCCGTAACGTCGGGGCGTTGGATCAGGCCGACGAGGGAGCGTTCCGCATGGCCGCGCACGAAACCACCGCACAGGACCCGACCGGGCACCAAAAAGCCGCGCAGGACCCGACCGCGCAGAAGACGGCCACGAACGGGGCCGTCTACACGCACGGGCACCACGAGTCGGTGCTGCGCTCGCACCGGTGGCGGACCGCGGAGAACTCGGCGGCCCACCTCCTGCCGCACCTACGGCCCGGCATGTCCGTGCTGGACGTGGGGTGCGGTCCCGGCACCATCACGGCCGACCTGGCCGTCCGCGTCGCGCCGGGACGGGTCACCGCGGTGGAGGTCAGCGCCGACGCCCTGGCGCTGGCCCGGGCGGAGATCACGGCCCGGGGTGTGTCCAACGTGGACTTCGCCGTCGGCGACGTGCACGCGCTCGGATTCCCCGCCGGCACTTTCGACGCCGTACACGCCCACCAGGTGCTCCAGCACGTCGCCGATCCGGTGGCGGCGCTGCGCGAGATGCGACGGGTGTGCCGGCCGGGCGGCATAGTGGCCGCCCGCGACAGCGACTACGCCGGCTTCACCTGGTACCCGGAGATTCCGGCGCTGGACGAGTGGATGGCGCTGTACCAGCGCGTGGCCCGCGCCAACGGCGGCGAGCCGGACGCGGGCCGGAGGTTGCTGGCGTGGGCGCACGCCGCCGGCCTGACCGATGTCACCGCGACATCGTCGACGTGGTGCTTCGCCACCCCCGCTGACCGGGCGTGGTGGGGCGGCATGTGGGCCGAGCGGATCCTGAAGTCGGACCTGGCGCGACAGGCGCTCGCCTCCGGCGCCGCGACCGACGAGGATCTGCACCGCATCGCCGACGCCTGGCGGAGCTGGGCCGCCGACGCGGACGGGTGGCTGTCCCTGCCGCATGGCGAGATCCTCTGCCGGACGTGACACCGGCCGACCCCTGCCAAGAAGGCCGCCGAGGCGACCGTTCTCCATACCAAAGCCCGCGAAGGTAGTCGATCCGTCGGGACACAGTTTCACCCTATGGCAAAGGACACAGCGCCCCGCCCACCGCGCGCACCGCGTTCACCAGCGCGAGCAGTCGGATGCGCGACAACGCGACATTGCCATCGGCGGCGCTCAGTGGTTGACTGCATCACCGTGTCAGACCACGTGATCGGGTACAGGTCCGAAACAGTATGAAACAACGGCTAATACACGGCGGAGTCATGCGGTGAGCCGGCATCTCACGTGGCGGCAGCGGATGGCCCGGCGGCTGGATCCGTCCATCGTCGAGGTCACCACACGGCGGGCGGTCGAGCCGCCACCCCCGCCCCCTCCCCCTTCGACTCCTTCCGACGAGCGCGCCCAGAACCTCTGGCCCGCCATCTGCGAGCAGTTCGCGCTGCGCATCCTGGCCACGGCGTACCAGATGGGCACCCAACTCGAAGCCGTCGAGGCCGACGAGCAGGACGCCGAGCGACTGGAGAAGCTGTACCGGATCGACCACGCGAACACCAGGATCCGGCGACAGGCCGAGAACCTGCAGGTTCTCCTGGGCCGCAAGGTCGACGACGCCAGCCGGCAGGTCACCCCGCTACTCGACGTCATCCGGGCCGCCACGTCCGCGATCGAGTACTACTCGCGTGTCCAGATCGGACAGATGGTCCCGCTGGCGGTCACGGCGTTCGCTGCCGACGACGTGATCCGGGTCCTGACCGAACTGCTCGACAACGCGACCCGGTTCTCGCCGCCCACCTCCAGCGTGATCGTCTCGGCCTACCTCACCGAGCACGGCAGCGTCCTGGTGCGCATCGAGGACTCGGGCGTCGGCGTCAAGACCGACCAGTTGGCGCCCCTCAACAGCATGCTCGCCGGCAACGCGCCCCCACCGCTCGACGGCAACCCGGTCGCCCACCTGGGCCTGGTCGTCGTCGCGCGTCTGGCGGTCGCCCACCACCTGCGGGTACACCTGACCAACCGGCCGTCGGGAGGGACCACCGCGAGCGTCGTCGTCCCGGACGCGCTGCTGTGCGAGATCGCGCCGGCCACCCGGCCGGGCGCACCGGCGGCGAGCCACACCGACGTATCGACGGGCAACCACGCCGTACCGACGGCGAACCACGCCGGGCCCGGTCCCCGTGCCTCGGCCCGGGCCACCTCGCCCGCCCACCGCTTGTCCGGCGGGGGTAACCCGTACCACGGGAGTGCGCAAGTGCCCGTTTCACACCTCATGCTGGTCAACGGGCAGCCGTCCGAAGAGGGCGGGCGACACGGCCGGCGGGAGACGGGCGGCGGCAACGCCCTGCCCCGCCGGGTTCGCGAGAGTCTGCGCGACTCCGCGCAGTCGTCGGGTACCGTGCGTCCGCTCGCACCGTCCATTCCGGAGTCCCGGATCTCGCCGGAGTTCCGCACGCCACCGGAGGTCGGCTCGAACCGGGACGCCTGGCCCGACGAGACCGCCGACTTCGCCGCGGGCATCAGCGACGCCTTCGCCACCGGCAGCATCACCGCCTCCGCCCCGGGCGGCAGCGACGTCTCGCCCGCGAACGGCAGCGGCACCCCCGTCCTGGGTGGTAGCGGTACCTCCCCCGCGAACGGCAGTGACACCTTCACCGCGGGCGGCGCCGACGCGCAGCAGCGGACAGCCACCAACGAGCCATCCGAAGGACAGCCGCGATGATCCCACACAGCACCGGTACGACAGCTCAGCCGCCGTCGGCCCGTGGGCCGCAGGACTGCGCCTGGCTCGTCCGGCAGTTCGCCGACGAGGTGCCGGGCGTCACCCACGCGTTGATCGTGTCCCTCGACGGACTGCAGCTCGCCGCGTCCCGGATGGTCCCACGCGACCTCGGCGACCAGCTCGCCGCGCTCACCGCGGGGCTGCTCAGCATGGCCGACCGCAGCGCGGCCCTGCTCGACCTCGGCGCGTCCGAGTATCTGACGGTCCGGCTACCCCGCGGGCACCTGCTGTTCATGCGGGTCGGCGAGTCGGCCGGGCTGGCGGTCGCCGCCGCCGCCGGATGCGACCTGCGGGTCGTCGCGTACCACATGACACAGTTCGTCGGTGCCGTCGGACACGTCCTCACCCCACAGGTGCGCCACGAGATGCACCGGATGACCGCCAGCCAGCTCCCCCGCTGAGCAGACACGAGCCTAGGAGCAACCACCGTGGCCACCACGCACTGGAAGGTGCGGCCCTACGTTCTGACCGGGGGGCGCACCCGAACACGGCAACACCTGCTGGTCCATACCCTGGTGTCGGTGCCGTACTACGACGCGGTCTTCGCGGCGGGCCTGCTGCCGGAAGCCCGGTCACTGTACGAGCACGCCCGCGAAACCAGATCCGTCGCCGAGCTGTCGGCGTTCTCCGGCATGTCGTTGGGCGTGACCCGCGTGGTGGTCGACGACCTCGCCGCCAGCGACCGGCTGGTGGTCCACGCCGATGCGTACAGTTCCCCGTTCGACTTCCGCCTCCTGGAGAGACTGCGTGACGGCCTCCGTCAGCTCGCCTGACAGCTCCATGTTGACCTCGGCGAAGATCGTCATCGCCGGTGGATTCGGCGTCGGGAAGACCACCTGCGTCCGGTCCATCTCCGAGATCGCCCCGGTCAACACCGAAGCCTGGATGACCGCGGCCAGCGAGCCGGTGGACCGGCTCGACCCGGGCATCAACAAGACCACGACGACCGTCGCGATGGACTTCGGCCGGTTGACCATCGGGCCGGACCTGGTGCTGTACCTGTTCGGTACGCCGGGCCAGGCGCGGTTCTGGCCGATGTGGGACGACCTGTGCCGCGGCGCCGTCGGTGCGCTGGTCCTGGCCGACACCCGCCACCTGGAGTCGTCGTTCGCCGCGGTGAACTACTTCGAGCAGGACAGCGACGTTCCCTTCGTCGTCTGCCTCAACCTGTTCGACGGCGTGCTGACGCACGACCTGGCGGAGGTCCGGGAGGCGCTCGCGCTATCCCCCGACGTCCCACTGATCACGTGCGACGCCCGCGATCCGGCATCGGTCGCGCGAGCGCTCATGGCGGTCGTGGAGCACACGATGAAGCGCACCGCCGCCGGCACGGTGCCGGGCGCCCTCACCGCCCGATAGCACAACCCCTCAGGAGGTACGAATGCGGAGAATTCTTATCGTCGGCGCCGGACAGTCCGGACTCCAACTCGGGCTGAGCCTGCTCGCCGAGGGGTACGAGGTCACCATCATGTCCGCGCGTACCCCCGACGAGATCCGCCGCGGTTGGGTGATGAGCACGCAGGCCATGTTCCACAACGCGCTGCAGACCGAACGGGCGTACGGGCTCAACCTCTGGGAGGACCAGACGCCGCGGATCGAGGGCCTGCAGGTGTCGCTGTCCGCGCCCCCCGGCGAGCGGGCGCTGCGCATCCCCTGCCCGCTCGACGGGTACGCGCAGAGCACCGACCAGCGGGTCAAGATGGCGGCCTGGCTGGAGCTGTTCGAGCAGCGCGGCGGCACCGTCCACTACCAGGGCGTCACCACCTCCGACCTGGACGGCCTGACCGTGCTCGGCCGCTACGACCTCACCATCGTGGCGGCGGGCAAGGGCGACCTGGTCAGCGCGTTCGACCGGGACCCGGCCCGCTCGGTGCACACCACGCCGCAGCGCGGCCTGGCCGTCGCGTACGTCCACGGCCTGGAGCCGGACCCGCTGTGGCCGGTGCCGCACGTCGGCTTCAACGCGGTGCCCGGCCTCGGCGAGCTGTTCGTCATCCCCAGCTACACCCTCAGCGGACCGTGCGACATCCTGTTCTGGGAGGCCGTCCCGAACGGGCCGATCGACCGGTTCGCCGACCGCCTCGACCCGGCCGAGCACCTGAAGGTCACGCTCGACCTGACCCGCCAGTACACGCCGTGGGTGTACGAGCGGGCCGCGAACGTGGAGCTCACCGACGGACGGGCGACCCTGTCCGGCCGGTACACGCCGACCGTGCGGCGTCCGGTCGCCGAGCTGCCCGGCGGCGGCGTCGTGCTGGGCATGGCCGACGTCGTGGTCGCCAACGACCCGATCACCGGCCAGGGCAGCAACACCGCCGCGAAGTGCGCCGCGTCGTACCTGAAGTCCATCCTGGCCCGTGGCGACCAGCCGTTCGACCGGGACTGGATGGAGCAGACGTTCGAGCTGTTCTGGGAGGGCGCCGGCCGGGCGGTCACCGACTGGACCAACGCGATGCTGCAGCCGCTGCCCGAGCACGTGCAGCAGATCCTGGGCGCGGCGTCGGAGAACCCGACCATCGCCCGCCGGTTCGGCAACGGCTTCTCCGACCCCAACGACTTCCAGCACTGGTTCATGACGCCGGACAAGGCCGCCGCCTACCTGGCCACAGTCTGATCGGCACCACGGCCTGATCGAAATGCGTAGCGCGCTGACCCCCGGCTTCAGCCGTGGGGTCAGCGCGTCAACTCCACGCCGGCAGTAGATAGCTTGGGCTGTGCACTGCCGGCGTGCCCGTCCTGCTGCGATCAAACAGTGACGTCGGCTTCCCGTGCGCCTTCCACGTGGTGTGGTGCCCGAAGTACCGGCGGCGTGTGCTCGGCGGTCGGCTCGAGGAGCGGCTCAAGCGGGTCGTCCGCGACGTTGTCGACGAGAAGGGGCCGTGGCTGGCGGCCCTGGAAGTCATGCCCGACCACCTCCACCTGCTGGTCGAGGTCGACCCGCAGGTCGGCGTCCACGAGCTCGTCAAGGCCATCAAGGGCCGCGCCCCGCGGGTACTGCGCGATGAGTTCCCGTCTGTGCGCTCGCGGCTGCCGACGCTGGGGACCAACTCGTACGTCGTGGCGACCACCGGCGGTGCGCCACTGGCGGCGGTGAGGCGGTACGTCGCGCAGCAGAAGGGCCACCGAATGCTGACCGCGATCCGCCGGGCAGTCAGGCGTTTGCCCGCCGCGTGCGGGGGTAGGGCGCTATGTTCACGCTGGCGTCTCCGGCGCGGTGAGGGCGGGGTGTTGTGCCGTGACACAGGAGCAGGAACCCAGGCGGCACGGGGAGCCCGAGGGCGCCGACGTCACGCCCGCCGCCTCGGGCGACACCGTCGGACCGCCCGGGGGCAAGCTGCGCGAGGCGCTGCCCGACTCCGACCTGATCACCGAGGATCAGGCGGGGATGGCCGGGGGCTCTTCCGGCAGCAGCGGCGGCGGCTCGGGCATGCAGGGCCATCCCGACGCCGTGGACCCGGACTAGCGCCGCACAGGCCACGGGCCTGCCCGGGACCGGGGCAGCCACGGCGGCACCGGGCTCCCGGCGGCCGGCAACCGTTACGCAGACAGGGTGGGACATGGCGATGTTGAGACAGGCGCTGTGGCAGGGTGCGGTGGCCGGGGCCGCCGGCTGCGCGGCGATGACGCTCACCGAGGAACTGGAGCAGCGCATCACCGGCCGGCCCGACTCGCATGTACCGGGCCGTACCCTGCAACGACTCGTGGGGATGCCACCGTCGGCCGACGGCCGGCGCCCGGCGTTGAACCTCGGCATGCACTGGGGGCAAGGGATCGTGCTGGGGGTCCTGCGCAGCGTCATGGCCCAGGCGGGGCTGCGCGGACCGTGGTCGTCGGCGATGTTCACCGTCTGCCGCCTGACCAACGACCAGATCCTGGAGAACGCCACCGGCGTCGGCGCCCCGCCGTGGACCTGGCCACGCGACGAACTCGTCACCGACCTGTCACACAAGGCCGTCTATGGCTTCGTCACCGGTGCGGTGGCCGACCGGCTGGCCGCGCGCGAAGGTCCCGGTCCGGGCGAGCGGCACGCGCTGCTGGCGCCCGGCCGGCGCCAGGACGTGGGTCCGGTGCCGGTCGGGCGCGGCCGAGGCCGGTAGGGACGGTCAGGACTGGTACGGGGCCTTCGCCTTGCCCGCCACGTACATCAGCGCCGGCAGGTTCTTCGACCAGTCGGTGCCGGTGCACGAGTACGCCGGGGTGAAGCTGCCACAACTGGCGAGCTCGATCGTGAAGCTCGCGATACCGAGTTCACCGTAGGACCAGTCGTCGCTGGTACCGGACGCGTTGTAGAGGATCTCGCCCGGCTGGCCGTACCGGTACCCGTTGTACTGACTCATCCTCGCCGCCATCGCCCGCAGCGGCGCGTCGTTGGCGGAGTGGCGGGTGCTCCAGCCCCACGGGAACAGGTTCATGCCCGCGTACGAGTGGAGGGTGATCATCGCGCCCCGGGTGGTGGCCGGCGCGGCGTCGCTGTCGTTCGGGCCGCGCTGGTCGGCGTACAGCCGGCGGAACAGGCTCTCGATCGCCTGCGTCTCCGGTTCGCTGTCGGCGGCGGCGCCGGGATAGGTCTGCGCGCACCGGCTGGTGCTGACGCCGGAGGTACCCCAGTGGCTGGCGGTGTTGCGGTTGAGGTCGACGCCGACCTGGTTGGAGCCCGTCGGCGGGCTGGCGCAGCCGGAACCGTTGAGGTTCTTGCGTTGCAGGTACGGGCGGTTGCCGCCCTGCTGCACCAGGTCGACCCCGTCCGGGTTGACGACCGGAACGACCCACACCTCGGTGCTGTCCAGCAGCGCGGTCACCTCCGCGTTGGACCCGTAGCCGCCGGCGAGGTGGTCGATGAACCGCCAGGCGAGGTCACCGGTGACGATCTCGCGGGCGTGGATCTGGGCCATCAGCAGGAACCGGGGTTTGGGCGCGCTCGGGGTCAGCGCGCAGTCGCCGCTCTGCCTGCGGGTCAGGCAGATGGCTTTGAGGTCGTACCCGGTGGCCGTGTTGCGGGTCTTGAGGTAGGAGTCACCGTAGTCGACGACGGTGGCGAGGTCAGGGTGGTCGGTGGCCACCTTGTCGAGGTGGGCGTGCTGGGCCCGGACGGTGTGGTACCCGCCGTAGTACGTCTCGTCGACGGGTGCGGCGACCGGCGCCGCGGCGTCCGGCACGAGCCGGGTCGATGGCGCGCTCCAGCCGGCCGGGGCGAGCCGCTCGGCGACCGAGGCCCGGAAGCCGGCACCGCGCAGCCTGGCCGCGGTCGCGTCGTCGCCGAGGACGTACAGGTCCGATCCGCTGCGGTCCTCGAGTACGTCGAAGCCGTGGTCGACCAGGCGCTGTGCCGCCGCCTCGGAGGTCGCGGAGACCCGGTAGATGAACAGCTGGTTGGAGCCCGCGACCGCACCGGGCATCCCCGGTCCGGTCACGAGGGCGACGGCTGTGCCCGCCGCCATCAGGGTTGCCAGGACATGTCGTCGACGCATGGGAGCACCTCCGGTACGGGAGACCGTGCACCGCTCCGGCCGGGGTATCGACGTCACCGATCCTTGTGAGATCGATGCATACGAATGGAGCGGTGCACCGAGGACAGCACGTACCGGCACCGGTGTAAATGCACAAAGGGCGTGCAGAGCAGGATGTTCGCGGACAGACAAAGCCGGAGCCGCGTCCGCAGCCGGCGGCGCCCCGGTCGCCGTGGCGCGGCGACCGGGGCGCTTCCTTGATGCCCAGCGGCAGGCCCTACGAGCGCGCCTGCCGGGTGGCGCTGCGATTGGCCTTCTTGATCGCCTGTACCAGCTCGTCCTTGGCCATGGTGGAACGGCCCCTGATGTCGAGCTTGCGCGCGACCTCCATGAGGTGGGCCTTGGTCGCGTTCGCGTTGACGCCCTCCGCGGTCTCGCCTGCGTGGGCCGGCCGCTTCTTCGCCGCCTGCCGATCGCTCGGCCCCTTGGAGTCCTTGGGCTCCCAGTGGTCACCCACCTTCTCGAAGGAGTGCTTGAGCGAGGCGAAGGCCGTGCGGTGAGCGCGTTCGCCTTCGCCGTACTCCTCGACGGCGGCGTCGTGGGTCTTCGCCCAGGTGTCCTGCGCCTTCTTGGGCGAACGCTCGAGCGTGCCGGGCATCTCCTTGCGCGCGGGCATGTCACACCTCCGACTGGTCAAGATCAAGTATGGGATACCCGACGACGACGCAGCTAAACACGCCGATTGACGCGTAACCGGGCGACGTTCGGGGAAAAACATCCGGGACGTTGAACCCGGCCATGGAGGTGAACGACGTGACGGACGTTCGCGAGCACGACGTCGTGGATCTGCTGCTCGAGCAGCACAACCAGATCAAGATCCTGTTCAGCCAGGTCGCCGCCGCGCAGGGCGCGCGCAAGCGGGAACTGTTCGAAGACCTGGTACGGCTGCTGGCCGTCCACGAGAGCGCGGAGGAACAGGTCGTGCACCCCGCCGCCCGCCGCACCATCGAGGGTGGTGACCAGATGGTGGACAGCCGGCTGCACGAGGAGCACGAGGCCAAGCAGGCACTGTCCGATCTGTACGAACTGGGCGTCGACCACCCTGAGTTCGACACCCGGCTGGGCATGCTGGCACAGGATGTGATCACCCATGCCACGCACGAGGAGAACGAGGAGTTCCTGTCCCTGCGCCGCAACGTGCCGGCCGACAAGCTGGTCCGGATGGCCGGCGCGGTGAAGGCGGCGGAGGCGATGGCGCCGACCCGGCCGCACCCCGCCGCCGGCGAGTCCGCCACGGCCAACATGCTCGCCGGCCCTCCGGTTGCCGTGTTCGACCGGATCCGCGACGCGGTACGCGACTGGAGCCGGTCGCACGACGACTCCTGACCGTCGCGCCGGCAGAGCGGTCCCGATCGCCCTGCCGTTAGACCACTCCCACCACGAAACGACGACGGCCGCCGATCCGGGGCATCAGCCCCGATCCGGCGGCCTCGTCAATGCGGCTTCAACGACGCGCTCACCAGCCACACCAGCGGGTCCGTGAACACGACCGTGACCAGCGCCAGCACGCCCAGCCGCACCGGCCACCAGCCCCGGCGTGTCCGGGGCGGCTCAGGCGTACAGCGCCTCGGCCGGGCCGAAGAACTCAAAGTGGATGCGCTCGTCGGGGACGTCCAGGGCGCGCAGGCCGATGGCGAGCATGCGCATGAACCCCTTCGGCCCGCAGAAGTAGAAGTCGGCGTCGGCCACCGGCAGCGTCCCTTTGATCCACTCCATGGTGACCCGGCCGGGGTGGTCGTAGTCCCGGCCGGGCACGTCCGCGGGGTCGGGATGCTCGTAGAACACGACCGCGTGGACCGCGCCGGTCGTGGCGGCGAGTTCCCTGACGTGCTGCTTCATGGCGTGCTCGCGGCCGCACCGCACGGCGTGCACGTACCAGGTCTCGGGCGGGTGGCCGCGGTCGACGAGGTACTCGAGCATGGAGACCGTCGGCGTGAGCCCGACCCCGCCGCTGAGCAGGGCCACCGGCCGGTGTGAGGTCTCGTCGAGGACGAACTCCCCGGCCGGCGGGCCGAGCCGGACCACCGACCCGACGCCGACCTCCTCGTGCAGGAAGTTCGACGCCACACCGGGCGGGGCGTACGGCGCCTCCGGCGGCGGCCCCTCCCGCTTCACCGAGATCCGGTACTGGCCACGCCCCGGCGCGTGGGAGATGCTGTAGTTGCGTACGACGGCGCCGTACCCCGGCACCTCCAGCCGGACGGTCAGGTACTGGCCGGGCCGGAAGGCCATCACCGGGCCGGCGTCGGCCGGGCGCAGATAGAACGACGTCACGCTCTCGCTCTCGGCGACCACCTGGTTGACCGTAAAGTCCCGCCAGCCGACCCAACCGCCGGGAGCACGCACCCGGGCGTCGCGGATCTCCTGCTCCCGGTTCATCAGGACGCCGGCCAGGTAGTCGTACGCGTGGGACCAGGCGACGATCACGTCGTCCGTCGCCGCCTCCTCCAACACGTCGATCAGCGCACCGATCAGTGCGCGGCCGACGTACGGGTAGTGCTCGGGGCGGACACCCAGGCCGACGTGCTTCTGCGCGATCCGCTCGATCATCGGGATGCACTCGTCGAGGCGGTCGATGTTGTCGGCGTACGCGTGCACCGCGCCGGCGAGCGCACGGGGCTGGCTGCCGGACTGCCCGTGGTGCGCCTGGTTGAACAGGCTCTTGATCTCCTCGTTGCGGAACAGGATCTCGTACATCCGGCGGGAGATCTCCAGCCCGCGCTCGCGAAGGATCGGCGCCGTGGACTTGACCGTACGGGTGGTGGCGGAGCTCAGCGGTGCGTTCGCCATAACGGCGGACGGCTACCCGGTAGCGGCGCCGGTATGCCCCCGCCCGCGGCGCGGGTGCCCGGAGAGACGGCGGGGCCCGGCGTTACGGCGGTACCGGCGCGGGTAGCGCCACGAGGTGAAGACGCAGGTCCGGCCCGACACGCAGCCGCTACCCGGTCTCCGACAGATCCCGACACGGACGATCCTCGACCGGACCGTCCCGCTGTTCGTCGAGGGCTACACGTTCACGACCCGGCGGTACCGGCGCTGGCGCACCCGGGCGTTCGAGACGCGACTGCTGGGCCGCCGGGCCGTCGTGATGGCCGGGCGGGACGCGGTCAGCCTGTTCTACGACGGGTCGCGGATCGAACAGGCCAGGACGGTCCCCCGGCCGATCGGCCGGACCCTGTTCGGCAAGGGCGCGCTGCACTTCCTCGGCGGCGCGGCGCACGGCCACCGCAGGGCGATGTTCCTGACGCTGACCGCCCCGGAGGCCGTCGCGGCGCTGGCCGCCGCCACCGGCCGGCGCTGGGACGCCGCCATCGACCGCTGGACCGGCGGCGGCCGGGTCGTCCTGTTCGACGAGGCCGTCCAGGTGCTCGGCTCGGCGGTGTTCGCCTGGGCCGGAATCCCGTACGAGCGCGTCGACGCCGGGCGCCGGGCGCGGGACCTGGTGACGATCGTGGACGGGTTCGGCAGCATCGGCCTGCGCCACCTGCGGGCCCGGCTGGCGCGGATCCGGTCCGACCGCTGGGCCCGCGGGCTGGTCGCCGGCGTCCGTGCCGGCCGGCTGCACCCACCGAAGGGCACCCCGCTGGACGTCGTCGCCCACTACCGGGACCTGAACGGGCGGCCCCTGGACCGGCAGGTCGCCGCGACCGAACTGCTCAACGTGCTGCGACCGACGGTCGCCGTCGCCTACTTCGTGGCGTTCGCCGCGCTGGCGATGCACACCCACCCCGACTGGCGGCAGCGACTGGCCGGCGGCGACGAGGAGGCGCTGACCGCGTTCGTCCACGAGGTCCGCCGGTACTACCCCTTCGCCCCCGCCCTCGGCGCGCGGGCCCGCCGGGAGTTCATGTGGCACGGCCACCGGTTCCCGCCGGGCCGCCTGGTACTGCTCGACATCTACGGCACCAACCACGACGCGCGCTCCTGGACGGCGCCGGACCGCTTCGACCCGTACCGGTTCCTCGGGCAGCCACCGGATCCGCTCGCCTACGTGCCGCACGGCGACGGCGATCCGATCACCAGCCACCGCTGCCCCGGGGAGGGCCTGACCACCGCGCTGCTGGTAACCGCGGTCCGGTGGCTGGCCGGACTTCGCTACGAGGTACCCCCGCAGGACCTGCGGGTACCGCTGACGCGGATGCCGACCCGACCGGCGAGTGGCTTCGTGATCACCGGGGTCCGGCGGGGCCGGGTACCGGTCGCGCCCGCCCGGACCGCCCGGCCCGCCATACGGTGATCATCAGGGTCGGCCTGGGCGGCATAGCATGGAGCCATGCCGAAAGCGGTCTGGAACGGCCTGGTCCTCGCCGACAGCGACGACACGGTGGTGGTCGAGGGCAACCACTACTTCCCCCGCGCCGCGCTGCGCGAGGACGTGCTGCGCGCCTCCGACACCCACACCGTGTGCCCATGGAAGGGCACCGCGTCGTACTACACGCTCGAGCACGACGGGGCGCGCAGCGCCGACGCGGTGTGGTACTACCCCGATCCGAAGCCGCGCGCCGAGATGGTGCGCGACCGGGTCGCCTTCTGGAAGGACGTCAAGGTCGCCGACTGACCGGAACCGGAGTTGAATCAGCCGGACCGGCTCGCCGGGCCGCCCCCGGCCGACCAGGAGGTGCCGCCGGCCGTCCGTGCCCTGGCCGACGGCCGACCCGTACGCCCGGTGTGGCGCAACCAGCTGGGCGGGCTGACGTTCGAGATCGGCACCGGCACCGGTCGGTGCTTCGCCAAGTGGGCACCGGCGGGCAGCGGCCTGGACCTCGGCCGGGAGGTGGCCCGGCTGCGCTGGGCGGCCCGGTTCGCGCCGGTGCCGCGGGTCCTCGACACCGGCCGGGACGCCACCGGCGGGTGGCTGCTCACCGCGGAACCGCCCGGCGACAGCGCGGTGGCCGCGCGCTGGAAGGCCGACCCGCGTACGGCGGTCGTCGCGATCGGGCGGGGCCTGCGCCACCTCCACGACACGCTGCCGGTCGCCGACTGCCCGTTCTCGTGGAGCACCGAGGATCAGCTCGGACGGGTACGGTCGCGTGCCACCGCCGGTACCCTCAACCCGGCGCGCTGGCACCCCGACCTCGCGGGCTGGGACGTGCCACGGGCGCTCGCCCGGCTGGCCGACGTCCGGCCGGTCGACCGGCCGGTGGTGTGCCACGGCGACAGTTGCGCCCCCAACACCCTGGTGACCGAGGACGGCACCTGGGCCGGCCACGTCGACCTGGGCACGCTCGGCGTCGCCGACCGGTGGGCGGACCTGGCCGTCGCCACCTGGAGCCTCGACTGGAACTACGGGCCCGGATGGCAGGAGGTGCTGCTCGACGCGTACGGCGTGGCGCCGGACCCGGAGCGGACCGCGTACTACCGGCTGCTGTGGGAGCTGTCGTGACCGGCTGGCGTTCCGGCCGCGGACATCAGGGTGCCCCTCAGGCGCGGCTCACCGCGACCGCGGCCCGGTTCACGGCGACGTGGCGCGCTCCACCGGCCGCACGAGCGTGAGGTAGGCGAAACCCAGCACGCCACGGTAGCCCCGCAGCCACCGCGTACGGTGTTCGTCGGCCTGGGCGCGGACCCGCTCCGCCTCCGGGTCGTCCGGGTTGTCGAGCAGCCAGCGCTCCCAGCCGAGCGCGTACCCGGACTCGAACGTGTCCCACTCCTCGTCCGACGCCTGGGACACGTCCAACGGGCGCAGGCCGTACTTCACGGCGAGGTCGACGAGGTCGGCCAGGGAGCCGAACTCGGCCGGATCGCCACCGAGCGCGGCCGTCGCCGCGTCCGTGGGGGCCTGCGTCCAGATACCCTCGCCGAACACGACGCGTCCGCCCGGGCGTACCGACCGCCGTAGCGCGTCCAGCGCCTCGGCCGTGCCGCCCCAGGCGTGGCTCGCACCGATACAGATCGCCACGTCCGCGTCCGGCGTACGCCACTCCCGCGCATCCGCGACGCGCAGGTCGACGCGGTCGGCGAGCCCGCGCGCGGCGGCGTTCTCCCGCCCGTGCGCGATCGCGGCCTCGTCGGTGTCGACGCCGGTGACGTGGACCGACGGATCCGCCGCCGCGATCCGCAGCAGCAGTTCCGCCCAGCCGCAGCCGATCTCAACGACCCGCGCGCCGGCCAGCGGCTGCACCGTCCGGATGATCCGGGCCAGCCGGGTGTCGGACAGCGGGCTGTTGAAGTCCAGGGTGGCGTACAGCGGCGTGATCCTCGATGTCGGCATGCGCGCGATTATCTCGGCGCATCACCGGACCAGCCAGGCATTTACCGCCCCGGCCGGCGTTCGTTTCTCGGGGGCGGCTCAGGGCTGTTCCCGATGCCGCCTGAGACCGGCACCGGTCCACGATAGACAAGCCTTGGGAGCTGTTCCCTCGACCGAGGAGTCGCCGTGTTACGCCGAAGCATCGCCGCCTGCCTGGCGGCCGCCCTGACCGGAGTACTGGTCACCGCCGCGTCCCCGGAAGCGTCGGCGACGGAACGTCGACGACCGGCCTTGAACTGGGGGCAGTGCCCCGACGACATCCCGAGTGCTCCGGTGGACCCGGTGGTGCGCTGTGCGTCGCTGAGACTGCCGGTGGACTGGTCCGAGCCGCACGGCGCCAGCTTCGACCTGGCGGTGGCCCACCGCCAGGCCCGCCGTTCGGACCAGCGGGTGGGCACGCTGGTGTTCGGGCCGGGCGGCCCGGGCGATTCCGGCGTGGTACGCGTCCGCAAGGCCGACCGGTTCAGCAACGAACTGCTGGACCGGTTCGACATCGTCAGCTTCGATCCCCGCGGGGTGGCGCGGAGCGGCGCGCCCCGATGCGCGCCCGACCCGGGCGTGCCCAAGCCGTCGATGCTGCTGACCAGCCAGGCCGACTTCGAGGCCACGGTGGCATATAACCGGGCACTGTGGGGGACCTGTCGTCTCACCAGCCCGGTCTTCGACCACGCCGACACCCTGAGCACCGTCTACGACCTGGACGCGCTGCGCCAGGTCCTCGGCGAGCGGCGGCTCACCTTCCACGGCAGCTCGTACGGAACGTTGCTCGGCCAGCAGTACGCCGAGCGGTTCCCCGGCCGGGTCCGGGCGATCGTGCTGGAGGGCGTGTTCGACCACAGCCTGGACGTACCCGCATTCGTCCGCACGCAGGCGCAGACGCTTCAGGACTCGTTCGACGAGTTCGTGACCTGGTGCGACGACACGACCGACTGCACCCTGCACGGCACGGACGTCCGGGCGACCTGGGCCGACGTGCTCGCCCGCGCGGACCGTGGCGAGTACGCGCCGACCACGGCATTCGAGGTGGCGGCACTACCGCTCGTCAAGCTGAGCGGGCCGAACTGGGCCGGGTTGGCGGAGGAGATCAGGAAGCTGCGTGACGGGGGCCGGCCGGACGTGACGGTTCCGCCGATGGCCTCGGCGGTCTTCTGCGCCGACTGGCCGGTGCCCGTGCGTGATTACCAGGAGTACGCCGGGCTGGTACGCCTGGCCGCGACCACCGCGCCGGACGTGCGGTACGGCGCGGGGCTGTTCGCCGTACAGGCGTGTCTCGGCTGGCCGACGCCGGTACACAATCCGCCGCACCGGCTCCACCACGTCACAGGTGGCGGCACCCCGTTGCTCCTGCTCAACGCGGTTCACGATCCACGGACCGGGTACGACTGGGCGACCAACGTCGCCACGCAACTCGGTAAGCGGGGCCGACTGGTGACCTACGAAGGGTGGGGACACGGCTCGTACCTGCGCACCGGGTGCACGATCGCCGCGGTCGACCGGTACCTGATCGATCTCGTCCTGCCCCCGCCAGGCGCCCGGTGCGCTGCGGCGAAGGCGGTACCGGTCGGCGGTATCCTGGCGTAGACGGCGGCCTACGGCGGCGCCGTCGCGCTTTGTAGATCTTGGTGAGTCGCACCCCGGTACCGGCGCCCCAAGATCTACGTCGGACGGTCAGATCACCGACCACTCTTCGGTGGCCCGGCTTCCTCGCCGTCCCGCTCGCGTAGCGCACGTTCGATCACCTGCCGTACGGCCGCCAGGGCTTCGCAGGCGACGCCGAGCACCAACGCGGTACCGGCGCAGTAGTGCATGGCCCGAAAAAAGTTCTCTTCCTCGCCGGTCAGCGCCGACGCGGTCGGACGCGGTTGCCCCGTCACCGCTGCCCTCCCCACAGTGCCCCACCGACCGCTCCCGGCGTGCGCCGCGGTAGCCGTCCGAACCGGGCGAAGGTCCGACCGGCGGCCAGTCGGCCGGCGCATGGCTCGTCCGCTCCGCAGGTACGGCAGCGTCCGCCGGGGGTACTGACGAGGTGACGGTCCAGTTCGGCCTGGGCGCGCGCCAACTGTACGAGCACGCCCGTGCTGAGGTACGTCGTGCCGGTCATCGCCGCACCCCCGGCGGGTACGCGCCCGATCCCCGGCAGCCGGGGCAGGTCAGCGTCGCGCCGCACATCGGGCACCACCGCGACTTGACCTTGAACGAGAACAACCCGGCGACAAAACCGAGCAGGCCGGAGGCAAGGGCCACCGGGACGACGGTGTACACCATCCCGTCTTCTCCTCATGAGCGATTCGGTCGTTGACGGATCGGCACCGTGCAGTCGGGCTCACCCAATCAGCCGGACCAGGTTTCCTGGTTCGGCGCTACCGTCGGTGCCGCACCTTGAGAATCGATGGCCGAGAGCGGCCCGCCCATAGCGCGTGGCGCATACGACCTATGCACGGTCGTCATCGACTCTCATGGCGATCTGGTGCAGCCCGATAGACTCCCGACATCCGGCACCATCGACGGTGGCAGGGCGGTGATCGTGACTCCGACAGGTGCAGCACACTACTGCTCTTGCGGTACCCGCCTGGCGAGCGACAACCGCACCGGTCGCTGTGGCGCATGCCGGAAGAAGGACCGACAGCGATTCCAGCGTCCGCCGCTGGTTCCGCCGGAGTTCTGGGACCACGCCGAAATCCGCCACGCCCTCGCCAGCTGCCATTTCGGCCGCGTGATCCGCGCCTACTGGTGTCATTCCTTCCACGGCATCCAACCACTCGCCCAAGAGGTCGTGGCCGGGTGGTTGGGCGTCACGCAGTCGCAGCTCAGCCGGATCGAGAACGGCGCACCCGTGCGAGACCTCGACCGACTCATCGCATGGGCGAAACTACTCGGCGTCCCCGAGCAACTGCTGTGGTTCCGGTTACCGACCAGCCATTCCCGCACCTCGGTTCACCCTGCCCCACCGCCGCGGGCGACTCTCCCCTTTCCGCCCGTAGCCGCTGCCCTCCCGAATCCTCTTCGCGGGTCCGTGGCCGTTGACGACCTGGCCGCCATGCACTCGCTGCGTACGTCCGACCGCCAGGTAGGCGGTGGACATCTGTACGCCACCGTGGCGAGCTACCTGCAGACCCGCATCGCCCCCCGACTGTTCGGTGAGAACACCGACAGTGATGAGCACCGCGTATTCGCTGCCGCCGCCAGCTTCACCGAAATGGCTGGCTGGATGGCACACGACGCCGGCCGTGACACACTGGCCGAACAGCACTTCCGGCGAGCGCTGGGTATGACATCGCTCGGCCAGGATCACCAACTCGGTGCCCACGTTCTCGCCAGCCTGGCTCACTTGGCAAACCACCAGAAGCGACCACAGAGGGCCATCGCCTATGCCCAGGACGGTCACGCCAGGCTGGCGACCGGGCGACCGCATCCCGGGGTAGAAGCGCAACTCCTGGCCATGCAGGCTCGCGGCCACGCCGGTATGCGTGATCACGATCGCTGTGAGGAACAGCTTCGCCGCGCCGAACGCACGCTTGCCTGCTCCTCCACGGATGTTTCTTCACCTTGGGTCAGCACCTTCGACGAGGCATCGCTGGCGACCGAGGCAGCCCGCTGCTTCCGGCAACTTGGTCGTCTGGGCGCCGCTCGACAGCAAGCCGAACAGGTCGTCTCGCTGCGCTCGATGGACCGGACCCGGAGCCGGGCCTTCGCCCAGTTGATGCTGGCTTCGATCCTGATTGCCGAGGGTAAACCTGACGAGGCGTGTGCCCTCGCCCACGGCACGCTCGACGCGACCCGCTCCCTTGGCTCCCACCTCGTACTGCGGCAATTCGAACAGCTTCACCGGCTCCTGAGACCGTATCGCCGCAGTCGCGAGATAGCCGGTTTTCTGAGCCAACTCACGGTGGAGTTGCACGAACGGCGATGGGTGTCGCGGTGGCTACCGACGACTGAACCGGCCGTCCCACCGGGTACGGGTACGCCGTGAGCGCTGACCTTCCGCTTCACCGACGTGATCCACAAGCCTGGCAGGCACATCTCGCCGAGGGAAACCGCATCCAACCGCGCAAGCGGGCCGGCGCGGACGTGCTGTTCCGCGACAACGCCGACCGCATCCTGTTAGTCGATCCCAGTTACAAGCCTGATTGGGATCTTCCTGGCGGAATGGCCGAGGCGAACGAGCCACCGCTCGATGCCGCCAGACGTGAGGTACGGGAGGAACTCGGGATCGAGTACACCGGCGGTCGGCTTCTGGTCGTCGACTGGGTCGCACCGCATGGGCCGTGGGACGACAGCCTGATGTTCGTTTTCGACGGTGGCGTCCTCCAGGACGAGGATCGGGCCAGGATTTCGCTGCGGGACGGGGAGTTGGCGGAGTTCCGGTTCGTGCCGCTGGACGAGGCGGGACTGCTGCTACGGCCCTACGTGCGGCGAAGGGTGGAAGCCGCCGTACGCGCAGTCCGGGAGGCGGCCACGGCCTACTTGCACGACGGTCTGGCGATCCACGAGGGTTGACCCGGGTCACGTTCGGGAAGAGAGGCACGCAGTGGCAGTGCACTCGCGTTACCTGGACATCGCCTCGAAGATCCGCGCCCGGATCGAGAACGGCGAGTGGGAGCCAGGTGCCAGACTTCCCACTTTGGACTCTTTCGCGGCGGAGTACGGCGCGAACCGCGACACCGTCAGCCGCGCCATCGGAGCCCTGGAGCAGCAGGGGTTCGTCTGGGCGGTGCAGGGGCGAGGGATCACCGTCCGGCACGGCACGATGCGGCCACGTCGGCCGCGGGGCAACCTGGTGAAGCGGAACGCCACCGCCCCCGGTTACTCCTTCCCCTCGGCGTCCAGCCAGGAGGTATGGAAGCACCACATCCCGCCGACCGCGTCCCCCGAATCCTTGAACGATCCGCGAATCGCCAAGCTGCTCGGCATCCCGGCGGGCACGACGGTGGTGCGTCGCTTCCGGGTCACCGGACCCGAGTCGGAGCCGCCCTTCCAGATCAACATCTCGTGGATCCACCCGCGCGTAGCTGACATCCCCGGAGTGACCTCCCAGGCTCCCGGACCGGGAGACTGGCTGTACCGGATCGAACGCGCCGGCCACTGGCCCATCAGTTGGATGGAGTTCCACCGGGCACGGATGCCCACCAAGGACGAGCCCGCCCTCCTGGAGATCCCCACCAGCCTGCCCGTGTTGGAGATCGTACGGGTGGGCACGTCAGGCGGCGACGGCAAACCGGTCGAGGTGACCGAGTACATCGTGGCCAGCGACCGGGTCGAAACCGTCCACATTCTGCACCGCGACGAGTCCGCACAGGATCCCTGGCCCAACGACACCGAGACGCCCGACGACCACGAAGCGGCAGGTGAACCGTGACCTCGACCCTCAGCGTGGAAGCCGTCGGCCGCACTTACACCGGGCTCGTACGCCGACGCAACGAGGACTCGATGTACGTAGGCCGGTCGCTGTTCGCGGTCGCCGACGGGCTCGGCGGCCCGGACAACGTCACCGTGATCGTCATCGACGTACGCGCCCGTTAAGTCTCGTCGCCCTCGACCCGACCGACGTCGAGTGCAAACTCACCCCACGTACCCGGTCTCCGCTGTAGAGGTACCACGTGTCCGAACGCGGAGGCGCTCGCCACCTCCACCGTTCAACTGCCGGTGCATCCCGGCACGTCGGACGCAGCCGTAGGGTGGGTGACCGACCGCGTCACCGCCCTCGCCCGCGCAGGAGAAGCCGTATGACCGGGATCCGCCACTTCACCGCCTCCGCGATCGTCTTCGACGACCGGGATCGGGTGCTGTTGGTACACCACAACAAGATCGGCCGGTGGCTGTACCCCGGCGGGCATATCGACGCCAACGAGGACCCGGCCCAGGCCGCGCAGCGCGAGGTACTCGAAGAGACCGGCATCCGCACCGAGGTGATCAGCAATGCGCTGTTCGCCCATCCGGCCGTCACCACCCACGCCGCGCCCTACACGATCATCGAGATGGACGTCGCCGACGCTTCCGTCGGTCCTCACCGCCACATCGACCTCGTCTACGTGCTGCGCGCCATGTCCGGCGACCTGGCCGCCCAACGTGACGAGGTCGCCGACGCCCGGTGGGTGCCGCTCGCCGAGCTCACCGAACTGGACACACCGGCGGAGCTGCCCGCCCTTGTCACTGCGGCAGTCTCGTGGGCAAAGGTGCGTACCCCGCCCGCTCTCCCCGCTGGCTTCTGATCATGGACAGTCCTGCTGCCCGCACGTCCGCGCTCTCTGTACGAGGTGATGGAGCCGGGGCTCCGTCCACACGTTCACCGTTCTGCTGGACGGGACGAGCTTATCCGACTGGGCGCTGCAGAAGGTCCGCGCCGGCGAGCAGGGACACGAGTACGTGGAACGTCGGCTGCTAGCGATGGGCGCCTGGCCGCTGCGCGCTGGCGTCAGCGGCGCAGCACGGTTGCCTGACGCGTTCGACGACGTCGGCGCGGTGCGGCTGCGGCACCCGGGCAACCTGCGGTATGCCACGGCGGTGCGTGTCGGCGAGGTCGGCGAGCCGGTCGGCCACGCAGCACGCCGCGATCGCCCCGGCCGCGTCCACCTCGGGCCGGCCGAACATCGGCGCGAACAGCGACCCGGACATCGGGGCGTCAGACGTCGAAGAAGACGGTCTCATTCTCACCCTGCAGCCGGATCTCGACGTGGTACCCGTCGTCGGTCGCCTCGGCCACCAGGGTGGCCCGCCGGTCGGCCGGTACCGCCTCCAGGACCGGGTCGACGGCGTTGGCCTCCGCCTCGTCGGGGAAGTACAGCCGGGTGACGACCCGGTTGACCAGGCCCCGGGCGAAGACCGAGACGTCGAGGTGCGGCGCCTCGGTCCGGCCGTCCGGGGTCGGCAGCGGCCCGGGCTTGACCGTCACGATGCGGAACCGGCCGTCGGCGTCGGTGTTGCAGCGGCCGAACCCGCGGAACCCCGGCACCGTCGACGCTCGCGCGCCGCGCGGGTCGGCGGGATGGTCGAAGCGCCCGTCCGGGTCGGCCTGCCAGGTCTCGACGAGCCCGTCGGTGACCGGCTGGCCCGCCCCGTCGTACACCCGGCCGGTGACGACGATCGCGCCGGGCGTGCCCTCGGGCACCACGTACGGACCGTCCGGCCAGGTCAGGCCGATGGCCAGGTACGGGCCGACGGTCTGCGACGGGGTCACGCCGAGCGGTTCACTCGTCGTCATCGTGCGGGTCCTCCATGGGGGTCGCGTCCGTGCCGCACAGCACGATGTCGAACTGGTACGCCAGCGCCCACTCCGGCTGCGTCGCGTCCAGGTCGAAGCGCGAGATGAGCCGGTCACGGGCCTTCTCGTCGCGCACCATGATGAGCATCGGGTCGTACGGGTGCAGCGGGTCGTCCGGGAAGTACATCTGCGTGACCAGGCGCTGCGTGAACGCCCGGCCGAACAGCGAGAAGTGGATGTGCGCCGGCCGCCAGGCGTTGCGGTGGTTGCGCCACGGGTACGCGCCGGGCCGGATCGTGGTGAACCGGTAGCGGCCCTGCTCGTCGGTGGCGGTGCGGCCCACCCCGGTGAAGTTGGGGTCGACCGGCGCCGGCCAGGTGTCGACCGCGTGGCGGTACCGGCCGGCCGCGTTGGCCTGCCAGATCTCCAGCAGCGTGTCGGGGACCGGCCGGCCGTCGCTGTCGAGGACCCGCCCGTGGACGATGATGCGCTGCCCGAGCGGCTCGCCCAGGTGCTGGCGGGTGAGGTCGCTGTCGGCCTCGGTGACCCGGCCCGGCCCGAGCAGCGGACCGGTCACCTCGGTGAGGTTGTGCGGCAGCAGGACCAGCGGCTGCGACGGGGCGCGCAGCACCGTCGAGCCGTACTCGGGACTCTGCAGCGCCGGGTGCACGCCGACCGGGCGGGTGTAGCGCGGCAGCCGCAGGGCGCCGCCGTCGCCGGTGACGGTCAGGGAGTCGGTCACAGTGCCTCCTTACGCTTCCAGACGCTTCCAGGGCAACGACCAGGCCCTGACCGACGCCGATGCAGCTGGCCGCGAGCCCGAGCCTCCGCCGCGCCGGTGCATTTCCCAGGCGAGCGAGCCTGGAATGCGCGCACCTGCGCAGCCCAGGGGGGTGCCCGATCGCGATCGCCCCGCCGTACCGGCCGATCGGGGTGCGGACGGCGTCGAGGACGTACCCGTCGCGGGTCATCGGGCGGCTCCCGTGGCCGCACCGCCCTTGGGCTCGAGGCGCCGGCCGCCCTTGGTCTCCTCCAGGCGGCGCAGTACCGCCGACTCCTCGTCCGTGGGCGCCTCGGTGGTGCGCGGGTCGGCGGCAAACGGAATGATGTGCGTGAAGCCCTCCAGCGCGACGGTATCGCCGTCGCGCACGAGGTCGGACACGGCCTGGGCGAGCGGTACGATCTCGGCCATCCATGGCACTCCGTGGGTCGCGAAACCATTTCCGGGTCTGGCTCTCGTCTCCGAGCGGTCGCCTGTCCGCCGGGCCGGTCGCCGAGGTTCGTTCAGAGTTCCGTTGTTCGGATAACGAACTATCGTTCCCCAGTCGAACGGTACGGACACGGCGGTTGTCCGTCAACGCCGCCACGAGCCGTCCGTCGCCGGTCGGCGGTGCCACCCGCAGCCAGTCCTGGACCAGGAGGGCTTTCCGCGGCTTCGCCCCATGGAACCGCCCGGATCACGACAAGAGATCGGTGGCGGACCTCCGAGGAGCACAGCAAGCGGGTCGGCGGCGCGGCGACACCCGGCCCGACGATCCGTTGACGACCGATGCGACATCCCCGCGTTCGCGAAAAGCACAGTCGTTCGTATAGCGCACGTCGCCGGTGTGTCGGCCCGATGCCCGCGCCGACCGGCGCCAAGGGCCTCAACCTGGCCGTCGCCGACGTGGCCGTACTCGCCGAGGCGCTGGTCCGCGACGGCCGGATCCGGTCACGCGGTCGTGAACCCGGCGGCCGGACGGGGCCGTTTGTCCGTTCCGTAGGTGGGGTACACGGCGGGGCGAGGGCGACGGCAAGGAGCGGCACGTGCGGGTACTGGGCGGGCGATACCGGCTCGAACAGTGCATCGGCGTCGGCGGGATGTCGGAGGTGTGGCGCGGGTACGACGAGGTGCTCGCGCGCCCCGTCGCGGTGAAGCTGCTGGCCCCCCACGAACCGACCGGCCCGGACGCCGAGGAGCGTGCCCGCACCGAGGCCCGCGCCGCCGCCCAGCTGGTACACCCCAACGTGGCCGGCGTCTTCGACTTCGGGATGGCGGCCGTCGCGCCGGACCGGCAGGCGCCCTACATCGTGATGGAACTCGTCGACGGCGCGACCCTGGCCGAACACCTCGCCGCCGGGCCGATGGACTGGGACATCGCCGTCCGGATCTGCGCCGAGATCAGCGCGGCGCTCGCGGCGGCGCACGGCCACGACATCGTCCATCGCGACATCAAACCGGCCAACATCATGCTCACCCCGTCCGGCGCGAAGGTCCTCGACTTCGGCATCGCAACCGCGACCGGCCAGTGCGACCCGCAGCCCGCGGGCACCGTGCTCGGTACGCCCGCCTACCTCGCTCCGGAGCGGATCGGCGGCCGGCCCGCGACCCCGGCCACGGACATGTACTCCGTCGGTGTCCTGCTGTACGAGTGCCTCACCGGCCGGCTGCCCTGGCCGCGCCGCACCCCGACCCAGCTGCTGGAGGCGAGCCACCACACCCCGCCCGCACCGCTCCCGCCCATCGACGGGCTCGCCCCCGAAGCGGCGGAGCTGTGCCGAAGCTGCCTGAACGAGGGTCCGGAGGAGCGCCCCACCAGCCTGGTCGCCGCGCTCGTACTGGCCGAGGCGGTCGACGCCCGCGTGTACGTGCCGCCGGTCGGTCTGCCGGCGCCGCCCCGGCCGCCGGTCGCGTCCGGTGGCTCGGCCGGTAGCGGCGAACACATCGGCCGGCACCGCGCCGGGCCGCACCCGGCGGAGGACCGGAGCCCGGCGGTGGACCGGAGCTCGCCGGGAGACTGGAGGTGGCACCCCACCGAGGCGTCCCGGCCCGGTGGCGGCCGCCGCTAAGCCGTTTCTTTCGGTTCAGCCGTCCGTTGGTGGGGCTCTGCCCGCAGACCCAGGCCCCTCGCAGGCATCTTCCTCCGGTCCGCACGATGGTCCGAAGGAGAGCCCTGTGCCCGGCTGAACCTGGCACCCCACTCGTGGAGCTGGTCAAGCAGTTCGGGCGGGTCGAGGACGCGGAAGTCGGCGCCGAGCACGCCCAGCGCCATGGTCGGCCAGTCCAGGGAGTCGGTGAGCATGTGCACCCGGCAGTGCGCGGAGTCCACCTCCTCGACCGTGCTCCACCGGCCGATCCGTTCGCGCACGGTCGCGGCCGGCGCGTCGACCAGGACCTCGACACGGTACGGGCGGGGCAGGTTGTCCAGGCCGGCGCGGACGAACTCGGCCGCGTCGGCGGCGGGCAGGTCGCGGGGGCGGAACCGGGCGCCGGTACCCTGCGGCGCGGTGAGCCGGTCGATTCGGAAGCTGCGCCAGTCGTGCCGGGTGAGGTCGTACGCGACCAGATACCAGCGGCGACCGAGACAGACCAACCGATGCGGTTCGACGTGCCGGTCGGTGTGCCGGCCGTCGGCGGCGGTGTAGGAGAAGCGGACCTGTTCGCTGTCCCGGCAGGCCAGCGCCACCGCGGTGAGCACGCCCGGGTCGACGCGCGCCGTGATCGGGCCGCCCCAGCCGGCGGGTACGGTCATCGCGCGCAGCGCCTCGACCCGCCGCCGCAGCCGGGTGGGCATCACCTGCACCACCTTGGCCAGCACCCGGACCGAGGACTCGGCGATACCCTCCACCTCGCTCTGCGTGGCGGCCTGCAGCCCCACGGCCAGAGCGACGGCCTCCTCGTCGTCGATCATCAGCGGCGGCAGCGCCGTTCCCGGGGCAAGCTGGTAGCCGCCGTCGACGCCGCGCTGGGCCTCGACCGGATAGCCCAGCTCACGCAGTCGGTCGATGTCGCGGCGCAGGGTGCGGACCGACACTCCCAGCCGCTCGGCCAGTTCGGTGCCCGGCCAGTACCGGTGGGTCTGGAGCAGGGACAGCAGCCGCAGCGTCCGGGTGCTGGTATTCGCCATGGCTTCAGATTCTTCCGGAATTCAGGCCGAAAGGTGACCGCTATGGCTCCTAGCGTGGTCCTCGGCCGACGGCACAGGGGCCACGGAAGGCGGAGACCATGAACGAGATCACGACCATCGACAAGACGACCGACCACGACCCGGCCGGCGCGCCGACCGCGACCGGCGAGCGCGCCGACCTGCTGGAGATGCTGGCCAAGCACCGGCACTTCCTGCGCTTCACCACCCGCGACCTCACCGACGAGGAGGCCGGGCGGCGGACCACCGCCAGCGAGCTGTGCCTGGGTGGCCTGGTCAAGCACGTCACCACGGTCGAGCGGCTCTGGGTGGACTTCATCCTGGAGGGCCCATCGGCGATCGGTGACGTCACCGCCATGACCGAGGCTGACTGGGCCCGGCGCGCCGACGAGTTCCGGCTGCTGCCCGGGGAGACGCTCGCCGGTGTGCTGGCCGCCTACGCCGAGGTGGCCCGCCGGACCGACGAGCTGGTCGCCACCCTGCCCGACCTGGACGCCACCCACCCACTGCCGAAGGCCCCGTGGTTCGAGCCCAGCGCACGGTGGTCGGCCCGCCGGGTGCTGATGCACATCATCGCCGAAACCGCCCAGCACGCCGGCCACGCCGACATCATCCGCGAGTCCCTGGACGGCGCCAAGAGCATGGGCTGACCAGCGGCACCGCCGTCCCGGCGCTCGTAGGGCCGCCGTCCCGGCGCTCGTAGGGTGGTAAGGGACGGCTGACGACCGGAGGGACCGACATGCCGTTCAGTGACCGCGTCGATGCGGGGCGGCGACTGGCGTCCGCGCTGGCGCACCTGCACGGTGCCGACACCGTCGTACTGGGCCTGCCGCGCGGCGGCGTACCGGTGGCGTTCGAGGTCGCCCGCGCCCTCGATGCCCCGCTGGACGTGATCGTCGTGCGCAAGATCGGTGTGCCGTGGCAGCCGGAGCTCGCCATGGGCGCGGTCGGCGAGGGCGGCGCGGTGATCGTCAACCCGGCGGTGGTCCAGGCAGCCCGGGTCGAGGCGGCGGAGTTCGGCTCCGCGGCGGCCGACGCCCGCGCCGAACTCGACCGGCGGGTCGAACGGTTGCGAGGCGGCCGGCACCGCGCCGACCTGCACGGCAGGACCGCGGTCGTGATCGACGACGGCATCGCCACCGGGGCCACCGCCCGGGTCGCCTGCCAGGTCGCCCGCGAACAGGGCGCCGCCCGGGTCGTCCTGGCCGTACCGGTGGGACCGCCGCACGCCGTCGAGGCGATGTCCGACGTCGCCGACGAGGTGGTGTGCGTCGAGCAGCCGTACGGGTTCCAGGCGGTCGGCCAGTACTACGACAACTTCGACGCCACCACCGACGCGGACGTGACGGCCCTGCTCGACCGGGCCGCCCGGGTGCACCGGCCCTGACCGGGTCGGCCGCCAGGACCCGGGCGCGCCGGTGACGGCCGGTGGTGACCGCCCGGTCCGGGGGGCGTCATCGACCGGGCAGCGTGAGGTCCAACCGGAGCCAGTGGGCCAGATCCTTGATCTCACTCTCCACCGCGGCGGCCACGGTCGGGTCGAAGGCGACGTCCTCGTGGATCGCGTCGACCCGGAGCACGCCGGCCGTGCGGTCGGCGGTGGCGTCGAGCTTGCCCACCAGCCGGTCGCCGTACAGGATCGGCAGCGCGAAGTACCCCCATCGACGCTTGGCGGCCGGCTTGTACATCTCCAGCTGGTAGTCGTACTCGAAGAGCTCGACGGTGCGCCTGCGATCGTGAATGAGCCGGTCGAAGGGTGACAGCAACGCCGCACGTCCCGAGAACGGCTGGCCCAACTGGGATGGATCGACCCGCCACGTACCCTTGACGCCCTCGATCACAGCCGGCTCGCCGGCCTCGCCCACGTCCACCGGCTCGACCGGGGATTCCGGCCCCCGGGCGCGGGCGATGCCCAGGGCGCGCAGCCGCCGCGCGTTACGGATCCGCAGCGCCTCGCCGGCGGGGACCACCGGATCGTCGGGGTAGACCCGGCTCGCCAGGTCCCACAGCCGCTCGCTGCCGCTGCGCCCCGCGACGGCGACCTCGCCGCGCAGCACCATGAACTCCAGCATCCGGATGACGTTGCGGTTGTTGGTCCAGCCGGTCGACGCCCACGGCACCGGGCAGGTGTCCGGAAGCTCGCGGGACGGCAGCGGCCCCGAAGAACGGAGCCGATCGAGGATGTCCAGCCGGCACGCGTCGTTGGCACGCACCCAGTTGCGCCAGCCCGGCCGCCAGCCGATCAGATGTCCGCGCGCGGTCGCCCCGTCCCAGGCGGCCATGTCCGCGCGGTACAGCGCGAGGTCCTCGCTGGGCCGGATCATCGCCCGCAGCTCCAGCAGCGTCCGATCCTCCAGCGCGGCGTCCAGATCGGCCGGCGAGTACGACGACCCGAGGCGGCTCCATGCCACGAGGTCGGCGTTCGGGGCGATGGCCGCAGTCGGGTCGAGCTGCAACAGCGTCAGGTGGCGCACCACGTCGAGCAGGCCGGCCGGCCGCGTGCTGTCCAACAGTTGCGCGCGCACGGCGATGCGGCGCGCGTCGAGGCGGGAGAGCTCGTGGACGGTCACCGTTCGAGGTTAGGCCATGGCCGCATCGGCAACCCGCGATGAGAGCCGGGCCGGGAACCGGACCGGCCGGTGCGTGCACGCCCCGCGCCACCACGAACGTGCGGGATTGCTGCCCACGGACCGGCGGATACGGCTCGCCCCGTCCCGACATGCCACGCGGAACCGGGCATACTCGTGGCCGTGACGACGAGGCAGCCGCGGTTGGAGATCGAGTACTGCACGCAGTGCCGCTGGCTTCTCCGCGCCGCATGGACGGCGCAGGAACTGCTCACCACGTTCCAACTCCGACTCGGAGAGGTCGCGCTCGTACCGGCGACCGGTGGCGTGTTCGACATCAGGCTCGACGGTGAGACGATCTGGTCGCGCAAGGCGAGCGGCTTCCCCGATCTCGCCGAGCTGAAGCGGCTGGTGCGGGACCGTATCGCACCCGGGCTCGACCTCGGTCACTCCGACAACCGCTGATCGGCGGCCGGATCCGGCACGCACACGGCGACGGCACCGGCGACGATCCGGGCCTTGAGCCGCTTGGTCGTACCCCTCGCACCGCCGTCCAGCTCGTACGTGGTGGGCCGGCGCAGCTTCACGTCGACCGACCTGGCCCGGGTGATCCGTACGAACGGCGACCGGTCGGAGCGGCCCAGGGTCATCCGGCCCAGCGTGCGGGCCCACTGCAGCGGGCTCTCCGCGGTGGCGACGCCGACCTCGAGCCAGCCGTCGTCGAGCCGTGCGTCGTCGAAGGCGCGGATACCACCGGTGATGGTGCCGACGTTGCCCAGCAGCACGCAGCTGGCCCTGCCGTCGAACCAGCGGTTACCGTCCACCCTGATCCTCACCGCCGCCGCGTCGTCGCGGACGTGCTTCAACGCCGTCCACACGTACGCCAGCCGCCCGGCCCTGTCCTTCATCGAGCGGCTGGCGTCGCGGATCAGCTCGCCGTCGAAACCGGCGCCCGCCATGACCGCGAAATGCTCGCCGTTGAGCCGGCCCAGGTCGAGCCGGCGGCGTCGGCCGTGGAACCCGATGCGCACCGCTGCCGGCAGGTCGCGCGGGATGCCGAGGTTTCCGGCGAGCATGTTGGCCGTACCCGCCGGCAGGATCGCGACCGCGACGTCCGAGCCGGCCAGCGCGTCCATGCAGCGCTGGACCATGCCGTCCCCGCCCCACACGAAGACCAGTTCGGCCCCTTCCTTGAGCGCCCGCCGGGCCTTCTTCGGCGCCTTCCTGCTCTTGGAGACCTCGTACCAGCCGAGGTCGTCGACGCCTTCCTCGGTGATCAGCCGGCGTAGCTCGTCGAGCCCGCCACCGAAGGTCTTCTTCCGGTGCGCGACCACGGCGACCCTGCTCACGACCATGCTCCACCCCTCGCGTCCGACCGTCCGGTTCGGACAGCGATGGGGGTACCCGACGAGCCGGCTCTCCAATCCATGCCCGTCGTCGTCGTGGGTCGCGTGCGGTTGGCCGGTAAACGCCCGACGGTCTGACCACCGGGCGTCCGCCCTGCCGACCCGGCGCTCAGTGGTCGAACGTCGCCCGGGCGATGCGCACCGCAGTGCCGGCTGCCCGACGACGGCTACTCGGCGACGACCTCACCCGGCGTGGCCCGGACCCGCGTACCGTCGAGCAGGACCACCTCGACCCGGCCGTCGTCGCCGAGCGGACCCACCCCGTAGACCGGCTTGCCGACCAGCGCGCTGAGCCGGTGCCCGGGCTGCTGCGCCAGGTTCGGCCGAAACACCCACGCCACCTCGGTCGGCCGCCTCGACTCACCCATGACTACCTCCGCTCGTGCTCCGGTCGGCGCCCCCGGGAGTCGCGCCCGTGCCGACCCTAGGAGCCCCGTCCGCGACTGGCGGCGCCGACGCGCCGGGACGGCCTACCGCGCACCCTCAGGGGTTACGACCATCGGTCAGCCGGAGCCAGCCGGCCGGCGCCCGTCCCGCCACACCGGCCGGACGGTGGCGCCTGGCGGTCAGTCGCCGGTCGGTCGTGCCGACGGCAGCAGCAGGGCAGCGGCCTCGTCGGCCGTCACCGGGCGCGACATCAGGTACCCCTGCCCGATCCGGCAGCCCAACTCGGACAGGATCGCGCGCTGTTCGTCGGTCTCGATACCCTCGGCGACCACCCGCAGGTCCATCGACTCCGCGATGGCCAGCACCGCCCGCACGATGCTGCGGTCGGTGGCGTTCTCCCCCAGCCCCGACACGAACGAACGGTCGATCTTCAAACCCTCGATCGGGAACCGCTTCAGATAGGCCAGGCTGCAGTACGACGTACCGAAGTCGTCGAGGGCGAAGTGCACCCCGGCGGCCCGCAGCGCCGTCGCCCACCGGGTGACGTCGTCGTGGACGTAGCTGTGTTCGGTGACCTCCAGCCACACGTCCGCCGGGTCGACTCCGGCGTCCCGGATCGCGGCGAGCAGGTCGGCCGCCGCTTCGGGCCGGCGTAGCTGGACCGGGGACACGTTCACGCTGACGCTCAGCCCGCGGCCCGGCAGCCGCCGCTGCCACGCCGCGAGCTGCCGGCAGGCCTGCGCCATCACCCACCGGCCGATACCGACGATCTCGCCGGTCTCCTCGGCGAACGGGATGAACACGTCCGGCGGGACCGGCCCGCGCTGCGGATGGTGCCACCGCAGCAGCGACTCGAAGCTGATGATCTCCCCGCCGCTGAGGTCCCAGATGGGCTGGTAATGCACCGACAGCTCGTCCCGCTCCAGCGCGTGGGCCAGCTCGGACCGCAGGTCCAGTCGGTCCCGCGACCGGCTGGACGCGGCCTCGTCGAAGACCTCGACCAGGCCGCGGCCCTTCTCCTTGGCCTGGTACATGGCGGCGTCGGCATCCCGGAGCATGTCGCTGGCCGTGGTGTGCCCGCGCACCCCGGTGACCCCGCCGACGCTGGCCGACACCTGTACCGACTCCGCGCCGAGCCGGACCGGGCGGTCCAGGGCGCGCAGCACCCGCCGGCCGACAGCACCGACGGCGGCCAGGTCGTCCACGCCGTCCAGGACGACCACGAACTCGTCACCGCCGAAGCGCGCGAGCAGGTCGGTCGGGCGCACACACGCCCGCAGCCGCTCGGCGACCTCCACCAGAAGCTGGTCTCCGGCCTCGTGGCCCAGCCGGTCGTTGACCGCCTTGAACCGGTCGAGGTCGCAGAAGAGCAGGCCGACGTCGGTCAGGTCGGCCCGGCTCAGCGCGTCGTCGAGAAACTGTCCCACCAGCGACCGGTTGGCCAGCCCGGTGAGCGGGTCGTGGGTCGCCCGCTGGCGCAGCTCCTCCTCCAGCCGCTTGCGGTCGTCCACGACCCGGGACGACACGACCAGAGCATGCTCCTCGAACCCGGCCGGCCGCAGCACGCTCTCGATCCACACCCAGCTCCCGGCGCCGTCCTGCAGCCGGCACTCGACCCTTGGCTGGCGTACCGCGTCGCGCCCCGCCCCGACGACCGCCTCCCGGTCGTCGGGGTGGACCAGGTCGAGCGCGCTGGTGCCGATCAGCGCCGCCGGGTCGTGGCAGAGCTCCCGGGCGTACGAGGGTGAGGCGTAGCGGAACGTACCGTCGGCGGCCAGGACGGCGATCAGGTCGCTGATCGAGTCGGTGATCAGCCGCAGCGACGACTCGCTGTCCGCGAGCGCCTGGTACAGCTGCGCGTTCACCATCGCGGCACCGACGTAGTTGGCGAAGACCGCACCGATCTCCACCACGTCGTCCGGGTAGGGCTGCCGGGCGTCGCGCTCGGCGAGCAGCACCGCCGCGACGGCGTCGCCGCGCATCACGGGTACGCACAGCATCGCGCGGGATCCGTCGGTCGTCTGGTACGGCTGACCGGTGGCGACCGTCTCCCAGCCCGGTACCCGCGCCACCGGGCGGGGCCAGTCCGCCGGGGCCGGGCCGCGATGCGCGCGCAGGTGCGCCACCTCGCCGTCGACGACCGCGACCGCTGCCGCTTGCGAGTAGGTGAGCTGCTCGAGCAGTTCGGCCGCCTCGGCCAGCAGCGGGTCGAGGTCGAGGTGGCGGGTCAGCCTGGGGCCGGTCTGCGCCAGCCGTTCGGTCGCGGCGCTGCGCTCGCTGGCGCGCAGTGCCAGGCACAGCCGGTCCGCAACGGAGGCGAGGACCTGTAGCTCCGCGGAGGTGAACCACTCGTCGGCGCTCCGGTAGAGCACGAGCAACTCGTCGGGGCCGGTCGACAGCGGTACCCAGGCGGCGGAGCGGACGCCGAGCGCGGCCAGCGGAGCCGGCATCCGCACCGAACGGTCGTAGCCGCCGGCGACGCTGCGCCGGCCCTCCAGCGCCTCGCGCGCGGTCCGGCTGGCGGCCCAGCCTTGCGTGTACGCCGGGTCGTCCTCGCTGAGACCGCACGCGCTGATGATCATCAGCTTGTCGCCGACCAGCCGGCCGATGCAGGTCACGCCGGCGGAGAAGACGTCCGACAGGGTGTGCAGCGTGTTCTCCACCAGGTCGCGCGGTGACGAGGGCTGGCTGATCACGGTCAGCAGCCGGATGAGGCGGGTGGTGTCCCGGTACGCCTCGTGCGCGGCAGCGGTGGCCGTCGCGAGTTGGCTTTCCAGTTCCGCGATGCGCGCCTCGGCGCGGGCACCGGTACGGTCGACAGACGCTGTCACAGTGCGATCGCCGCCATCGTCGCGTTGTGGAACCCGGCCGGCCACGCGGCGGGCTCCCGGGTGGTGAGATCGGCGAGGGCCGCCATGGCGGCGGCACGACCGGCGGTTGCGGCGTCGTCCACCGCGCTGGTACCGATGCCGGCGCGGAGTCTGGTCACAACGCCCGGATCGGCCGAATGGCGCCGTACTTGAGACAACCCACCCGGTGACCTGGGCCCAGCCTCCCTACCGGTACGCCGTCTCGGCTCCCTGGACCCGGTCTCCCCGGGCCGGGCGGTCACAAGGTCGGGGACCGGTGGTCGGTCAGGTACGCCTCGACGCGTTCGGCGGGCCCCGGCGGGGCGAACAGGTGCCCCTGACCGAGGTGGCAACCGGCGGCCCGGACCACGTCGAGGTGCGCCTCCGCCTCCAGGCCGCAGGCGATGACCTCCAGGCCGAGCCGGTCGCCCAGGCTCATCACGACGTCCATGATCGGAGCGGCCGGCCCGCCGCGGCCGGCCGGCTCGGTGAACAGCGACCGGTCCACCTTCAGCACGTCGACCGCCATCCGGCGCAGGTGCGCCAGCGACGTCGCGTCGGTGCCGAAGTGGTCGATCGCGGTGCGCACGCCCACGGCGCGGACCGCCGCGAAGGCCGCCTCCCGCGCCTCCGGGTCCGGCCGGGTACCGGTCGCCTTCTCGGCGACCTCCACCACGACCCGCTCCGGTGGGACCAGGTGGGTGTCGAGCGCACCCCGCAGCGCGGGGACGAACCCGGCGGCGACCAGCTGGCATGCCGATACGTTGACCGACATCCACAGGTCCCACCCCTCGTGCAACCAGCACGACAGCTGGCGGAACGCCCGGTGCATCGCCCAGCCGCCGATCTCGTCGGCCAGGCCGAGGTCCTCGGCCACCGCGACCAGCTCGCGGGGTGGTACCGCACCCAGCCGAGGGTGCCGCCACCGCAGCAGCGCCTCCGCGCCGACCGGCCGGCGGTCGGCCAGGTCGAGCACCGGCTGGTACACCAGATCCAGTTCACCGCGGTCGATGGCACCCGGCAGCTCACGCTCCAGCGTCATGCGCCTCAGCAGCGCCGACTCCATCGACCGGTCGTACCACTCCACGCAGCTCTGGCCGGCGCGCTCGGCCCGCAGCAGGGCGAGATCCGCGCGGCGGAGTATCTCCTCGACGCTGCCCGCCCCGGCGACCTCGGCGAGGCCGGCGCGGGCCGTCAGCCGCACGCTGACGCCGGGCAGCCGGTACTGCTCGTTCAGGACCGTCACCAGCCGGGTCGCCAGCGCGTACGCCCGGACCGAACCAGTCGGGGTGAGCACCGCGAACTCGTCTCCGTCGAGCCGTGCCGGCAGGTCGCCGGTGTCCAGGGTGAACCGCAGCCGGCGGCCCACCTCGACGAGGACGGCGTCGCCGAGCTCCCGGCCGTGCACGTCGTTGACGCCGGCGAGGCCATCGAGGTCGATAATCAGGACCGACCCGGCCGGTTCCGGCGTCGAGCGGACCGCGGCGACGGCACGGAGCAGCTCGCGCCGGTTGGCCAACCCGGTCAACTGGTCGGTGAACGCCATCTGCCGCAACGTGCGCTCCATCGCGCGCCGGTCGCCGATGTCGCGGATGTGCACGACGAACGCCGCCACCTCCGGGGTGTCGCGCAGGTCGCTGAGGGTGGACTCGGTCTCGCGCCACCGCCCGTACCCGTCCCGCAGCCGCGCCTCGAACAGCGACGGCTGGCCGGTCCGGCCGGGTGCCGACAGCCAATCGGTGACCCGGCCGGCGTCGTCGGGGTGCAGCAGCGCGGCGAAAGGCCTGCCGACCGCCTCCTGTTCGGACAGTGCGAACTGGCGCGCGGCGGCCGGCGACAACCACCGTACGACCTGGTCGGTGTCGACGACGACGGTCACGTCCCGCGAACCGGCCACCAGCGAGCGGAAGTGCGCCTCCCGGCCGGCCAGGCGCACCGCGTACCGCCGGATCACCAGGGCGGCGAGCGCCTCGCGGACGGCCAGCGCGGCCAGCGTGACGAGGCCGAGCAGCACGTCGGTACGGTCCGGCATGTCGCCCCGCGCCATCCGGCACACCACCGCCAGCAGCGCCCCGCCGAGCGGCAGTACCAGCAGCGGGTACCCGGCCAGGAAGCCATCCGCGGCGGCCGGGCCCGGCTCGCGCGGCTCGGCGCGTCGGACGCCCTCCGCCGCCAGGGCGGGGCCGACGGCGAGGGCCGCCGCGGCCAGCCACGTCCCGGGTCCGGCGGACGGCCCGACGACGGTGAGACCGGCGAGCCCCGCGACGGCGAGCGCCACGCCGCCGCTGCAGGCGAGCGCGGCCCGCCGGTACCGCGCCGCGCGCAGCCCCGTGATGAGGGCGACGGCCGCGGCGGTGCAGGCGACGAGCCCGGCGAGGAACGCCGGCCCCTGCTGGCCCGGACCGAGCGCCCGCGCGGCCAGTCGGGCCAGCGAGAACAGGCAACTGCCGGCAGCCACCCCGTCGAGCAGGCGCTCCAGCCGGGCGGCCGGGTCGGTGGTGGCGCCGGGCAGCAGGAGCAGTCCCAGCAGGTACACGGTGGTCGTCGCGACGAGCCCGGCGAGCCCCAGTTCGGCGACGTGGGGCCAGTCCGGCACGGTGGTGAGCGCGGTGACGGTGACCCCGCCGGTGACCACGCCCATGCCGAGCAGTCCGGCGCCGCGGCACGGGCCGAACGTACGCCGGCCACGATGGACCGACAGCGCGAGCCGGATCATCCGGGTGCTGTGGACGGCCGCCGACCGGCCGACGGCCAGGGCCACGGCCGCGGCCGGTGGCAGCACACCCGCGGCACCGGCGCCGAGCAGGGCGACGGTCACCGCGGTCGTGAGCACCGCCGGCGCGAACGTCGTGCTGCGGGCGGACGCACTGGCCCGGCGGACGAAGGCATTGACCCGGTGGACGAAGGCACTGGCCCGGCAGGCGAGGGCACTGGTCCGGCGCAGGTCTCGAACCGGCTCGGTTGACACGATGCCGCCTCCTCCTGACGGGAGGGGAAATCTGTCCGGCGATGGACGCCTGGCGCGGCGGGAATTCCGACTCAGGATAGCCATCCATTGACTGGCCGGTTGCCTGGCTATTCAGATTTGGCGACATGCGAAGCGTCGCGCAATCACGACCGTCTTGACGAACGGCCGGTTACCCGACCATCGTGGCTGGTAGCGCCCACCGCACAGAAACACGGCAGAGGTGCGGGCATGACCGAGCACCCCGAATACCCGAACAGGACGCAGGTGGTCATCCCCGGCGTCGGCGGGGTCAGCGCGGCCCAGATCCTTGTTCCCCCGGCGGTGACCCTGGTCGCCGGCGACTCCGACGCCGGGTTCTACCGGCGTGGCGCACCGTTCGACCGGCGTGACACACCCGAGCACGGGCGCGGCGCGGGCGCCGGTGACGGCACGGCCTCGCCCGTACGGGTCGAGGCGTACTGCTGGGCCGGCCTGACCTCCCGCGACTGGACCCGCGCGCTGTGGCTGCTCCTGCTGCCGTTCATGCTTGCGAACATCGGCTACTGGACCGCGCCCGCCGTCGTCACGGAACCGGCCGGCCCGGAGGAAGGGCGAGCCGGCCCGGAGCCGGGGCGAGCCGACCCGCGCGGCTGGCAGCGAGTCATGCAGCGCAGCGCCGAAGCGCTCCAGCGCCTGCTCGCGCTGTCGTTGACCGTCGGTTGCGTACTGGCGGCGGTCGCGGTGTCGATGGACCTTCTGGGCACCCAGTGCGTGGCCGACGGCCGGTCCTGCACCCCAGCCCTGGCCTTCCTGTCCTGGCCATGGCTGGACGACACCCGCAGGCTCGTTCTCACCTCGGCGGCGCCGACCGCCCTCGTACTTCTGTTGTGGTGGCTGGGCAACCGCACCTGGCAGCAGTTGGAGTCGGTCCCGGTGCCGGCGGCGCCGCCGACCGGGGTACGCACACCGCTGGAGGACCGCCGCATGTGGAACGGGCGGCGGTCGGTGCGCATGCTGCGCGCGGTACACGTGACGGCCGCGTTCGCGGTGATCGCCGCTTTCCTCGCCGCCGGCACGCTTGCCGCGCCCGACCGTGGCCTGGCAGCGTGGGCGGCCGCGCAGGAGTGGCACCGGCCCCGGGGCTGGCCGGTCGTCACCGTCCTGCTGGCGTCGCTGGTGCTGATCGCGGGCACACTCGTCGCGGCGGCGCTACCGGTGGCCGGCCGGCGTGACCGGCCCGGTACCGGTACCGGCTCCGCGGACCGCCCCCTCCCCCTGGAGGAACACCTGTTCCGGTGGCTCCCCCGGATCGGGCTGGCGCTGGTCGTCCTGGCGGCGGCCGCGGCGCTTGCGGCGGGCCGGCCGTCCGCGGCGCGCGCGGCGAGCGGCCCGGCCTCGTCCGCCGCCCTGCCGTGGCTGTCGGGCGCCATAACGGCGCTGTTCGTCGGCCAGGTCGTCGCCACCGCCGTGCTCGCCGCCTGCTGCTGGGCGGCGGCGCACCCGGCGGCGACGCGTCCCGTGGCAGCGCACCCGGTGGACCGGCCGGTGTGGTGGGGCCTGGCGCCGGCGGTGGCGGCCGGGCTCGCCTGGCTGCTCCAGGACGGCCTCGCGGCCGGGGTGACGCTGCTGGCCGCCGACCGGCTCGGTACGCCGGGGCCGCCGGCCGGTACCGTCACCGGCCAGCGGTTCGTCGTCGCGCCCGCGGTCCTCTGGGCTGCCGTGACCGCGGTGGGTGTCGCCTGCGTCCTGCTGGCCGCCACCGGCGCGGTCCTGCTGTCGGGCGCGCCGGACCCGGCGATGGTGACCCGGGTGCGGCAGGCGTACCGGTTCCAGCACCTCGACTCGGCCCCGCCGGGCTCACCCCGGCAGCAGCGCGCGGAGTCGATCGCGCGGGACTGGAGCCGGGGCCGGCTGGCCGATCGGCTCGCACGCCATGGTGGCCTGCTCGCGGCCGTGGTGGCCCTCGTCGTGGCCGCCGGCGCCGCAGCCGACCTGACGATGCCGCCGGCCCTGTTCGCGGCGTCGTGGCGGTGGCCGGTGACCATCGGTAGCTGGCTGCTCGGCGGGCTCGTCCTGGTCCTGTTCTATGTCGGCCGGCAGGCGTACGCGAGCCCAGCCTGGCGCCGCACGGTCGGCGTGTTGTGGGACATCGGTACGTTCTGGCCGAGGGCGGTACACCCCCTCGGGCCGCCCTGCTACGCCGAGCGGGCCGTCCCTGACCTGATCAACCGGTTGACCTACCTGACCGGCACCGGGGAGCCGGCGGACGGACGGGAGCCGGACGGCCGGGATCCGGCGGGTGCGGGTACCGCGTCAGGGCCGCCGCCACACACCGGGCAGGTGCTGCTGTCGGGCCACTCGCAGGGCTCGGTCCTCGCCGCGGTGACGGTCATGCAACTGAGCGAGGAGACCGCGCGGCACGTCCGGTTACTCACCTACGGCAGCCCGCTGCGACGGCTGTACGCCCGGTTCTTCCCCGCCTACTTCGGCGACTACCCGCTGCACCGGCTGAGCGGCTTCCTGGGGGCGGAACCAGGCACGGCAACCGGCGCGGCACGGTGGCGGAACCTGCACCGGCCGAGCGACCCGATCGGCGGTCACGTCTTCCACCAGTTCTGGCCGTCCGAATGGCCCGACGTGACACAACAGCACCGCGCCGTACAGGAACAACTCGTGCACCACGTCGACTGCGCCCTGCTCGACCCGTCCTTCGAGCGGGCTCCGGGCGACAGCCGCTACCCGCCTACCTACGGACACTTCGACTACCCGGACGACCCGGCGTTCGCACAGGCCACGGCATGGCTGTGGCACGGAGCGGCGGTGCCCGCCACGCCCGCCACGCCCGCCGCGCCGACCGGCCGTACCGCTGGCACCGCACCGGAGCCGGGACCCTCCTCCAGCCCAGCCTGACGGCGGCGACCTGGGCGATCGCCGGCCGGAACCCGGGTCTACGGTGGGTAGGAAGCCGCCACGCCCGGGTGTGACGCCAGGATCGGTAGGGTCTCGGGGCCGAGACGCCGCACGGCTGACACCGTGCGGCTGACGCAAGGCCTCGAGGCCGACACCGTGCCGCCGACACCGTGCCATCGTGCCACCGAGACCGCGCGGCCGGGACCGCCGCCTGACCGGCGCCGCCCCGACCGGGACAGCCCCCACCCGGTCCGCGCCACCCGGCCCACGCGTGATCGCGACGAGGCGAGCGGGAGGAGCCGACGATGGAGTTCAACGTGACCGTCGAAGTCCCCAAAGGCCAGAGGAACAAGTACGAGGTGGATCCGGCCAACGGGCGGATCCGGCTCAACCGGACCCTCTTCACCGCTACCCAGTACCCGGCGGACTACGGGTTCGTCGAGGGCACCCTCGGCGACGACGACTCGCCCCTCGATGCACTCGTACTGGTCCGGGAGCCGACCTTCCCCGGCTGTCTGATCCACTGCCGCGCGATCGGCATGTTCTGCATGCGCGACGAGAAGGGCATCGACGACAAGGTTCTGTGCGTGCCGGCTCAGGATCCACGCCAGCAGCACCTTCGCGACATCGACGACCTACCGCACTTCGACCGCTTGGAGATCCAGCACTTCTTCGAGGTGTACAAGGACCTGGAGCCTGGCAAGAGCGTCGAGGGCTCCGACTGGACCGGGCGCGCCGAGGCGGAGGCCGAGGTCACGCGGTCCCGGCGGCGCTACCTCGAGGCGACCGCAGCCGAGCCCGGACGTGCCGACCCGGGACGTGCCGAGCCCGGACGCGCTTAGCCGGGGACGTCCCCGGGGTGCGCGCACAGCTCTACCACGTCGGCTGTCAGCCCTTCGCCGGTTGGCAGGCCCTGGACTACGTGCGGCCGCGCGAACTGATCCCGGACGGCGGCTACGGCCGTCAGCGTCACCAGCAGCAGCTCGTCGCGGCGGTGACCAAGAAGATCGCCTCCGCGGGCCCGCTCGGCAATTCCGTGGCGACCGACCGGACGCTTCGGGCACGCGGCAGCGCGGTCACCTTTGACGGCAACGGGATGTCCATAGCGGACTGGATCTTCACCCTGAAGGACGTCGACCCGGACATCGCCACGGTGAAGACCCACTCTGGCCGGTACAACACCCAGGTCATCAACGGCCAGGATTTCGAGATCCTCACCGACACCAGCCGTCACCTGTTCGCCGCGGCTCGCGACGACACCCTTGACGCATTCGTCGCGGCGCACCCCGACCGGGTCAGCGCCGCGGCACCGTGCGGCCGGCCCGGCGAGCGGTAGGCCGGCACAGCGGGCGGTAGGCGCAGCGGCAGGGGACGCCTACGCCTGCTGCAACCCCTCGCCGAAGTCCCGTGCCATCCGGCTCCTCGCCCGGGTGGCGAGTACGTGACCGATGACCACGATAAACGCCACCGGCCACGGGACGAGCCGGGTCGCGGCGAGCACCCCGACGGTGGCGTAGAACACGAACTCCTGGGCGGGTGGCAGCCTCACCTCGCCGACCAGCGGAACCGTCACCCTGAGCCCGCTCATCCGGTGCATCGCCCCGCTCAGTACCCCCGTGGCCCGCCGCGCCAACGAGCGGCCGCCGTCCGCGGCCTCCCGGCCGGCGGTCTCCCGCTCCGCGACCGCACCGACGGGACTCACCGTCTCCTTCGCGGGCCGGCTCTCCGGCCGGGGCGCGCGCGGGGTACGAGTCGTGGTCCGGGCACGGGGTGCGGTCCGGGTGCGGGGCGCGCCACCGGGACTCGCCCGCCGAGGCTCGGTTCTGGTTGTCACCAGTGTCTGCTGCCCACGCAGGTACGACCGAAACCGGTCGTCCCGGGGACGCCCCGGCACCATCCGCGTACGACCCGGTGCGGCGGGGCGCCCCGATGCCATCCGCGTACGGCCCGGCGCGGGGCGCCGTCCCGCCTCCGGTCCCGGTGTTTGTGTCTGGTGCTTGCGGGGCGGGTAGAGACTCGATCAGTGCCCCTGAATACGCGGGCGCCGATGATGGGAGACACGATGATGTGGGCGGCAGACAACCGTAGCCATCGACGCCTCGGCCGCGTCCTGACCCCGGGGGCCACCGCTCTGGGTGCCACCGCGCTACGTGCCGTGGTTCTGGGTGCCGTGGTTCTGGGGACGGTCCTGCTCGGTGCCGCCCCGGCAGCGGCGGCACCGGTCAGCGTCCACGACGACTCGCACGTCCTGGACGTCACCCGGCTACAGAACGAGGCCGCAACGCTGCCCGACCCGGTCGCCATCTACACGACGACGAAGTTCGCCGACGACAAGGCCGCGTTCGACCGCGAGACCCAGTCAAAGGTCACCTCCCCGACGATGATCGCGATTGCGATCAATACCCAGTCGCACCACCTGGCGATCCGTACCGGCCCGAAGTCGGGACTGAACCAGCAGGCCGCCGCGACGGCGACGCAGGCGTTCGTCAGCTCGTACCGTGGCAGCTCCGACTACACGGCGGCGACCGTGGCGGCGCTGGACTCGCTGCGCGCCGCCATCCGTACCGGTGCGCCCCGCCAGGGTGGGGTGGCCGGGCCCCAGCCACGGAACACGTCGAGCGGTTCGACCATCGGCGGCATGTTCTGCCTGCTCGTATCGATCCTGGTCGTGGTGGGCATCATCGTGGCGGTGGTGCGCCTGTCCCGCCGCGGACGCCGGTCCCGCCAGGCGGTCGGTCCCACCGCCGGTTACGGCCGGCCAGGCTACGGCCAGCCGGGATACGGGCCGGGGTACGGCCAGCCCGACTACGGGCAGCCGGGCTACGGCCGGTCCGGCGTCAACCCGTGGCTCGCCGGCGGCGCGGGCGCGGCGGCCGGCGGCCTGCTCGGCTACGAACTGGGCCGGATGGAGGGCGAACGGGAAGCGCACCGCTACGAAGAACAGCACGACCAGGGGTACGGCGGATCGGGTGACAGCGGGTACGGCGGCGGCGCGGACGCCGACTTCGGCGGTGGCGACAGCGGCGGTGACTTCGGTGGCGGCGACAGCGGCGACAGCGGCGGGAGCAGCTCAGGCGACTTCTGACGGTTCGCCGCCTCCGGGCCGCCGCCGTGCGGCTCACCGCAGGAAGCGCTCTTCAGCGTTTACACAGCCAATGGCGAGCAGCCTGGGAAGGTGAATGCCGGGTGATCCGGAGAGCGGATCACCGTTGAAGTAAACCTGGAGGTCCGGCATGAAGCCGATCAGGCGCATCGTGCTGGTCGCGGCGGCGGCCACCACCATGGCGCTCGGCGGCGGCGTCGGCGTGGCGATGGCAGACGCGGCACCGTCACCCACGCCCACTACCACCACCGTTCCCAGCCCGACCACCGTCCCCAGCCCGACCACCGTGCCGGGTACGACGACGGCACCCGGCGCTGTCCCCGCACCGATGGTTCCCGCGTCCCCGACCACTACCACCACCGCTCCGAGCCCGACGCCCGGTTCTTCCGCCCCGGCCGGCGGGAAGGGTTCGGCAGCTCCCGAGGAGGAGTGCTGCTGCTGCTGCCACGAGTACCACCACCACCATTGGAAGGGGCACGGCGGACCGGAGGCCAGCGAAAGCCCGGGTGCGGGTATGGAGACCAGCCCCACCCAGGGGAAGTGACCTTCCCGATGTGACGGCCAGTACCCACCCCGGCGGGCCGGGGCTGCCCGGCGGGTACGGGAGATGACGAAGGCTCCGGCAGCGGCGAGGACGCTTCCGGGGCCTTCCGTATGTCGGGATGTCGGGCCGACAGAGCCGTAGGCCGGGCCGACAGGTCGGATACCGCGAACCGACCGCCGTCCGGCCGCGCAGCCGGAACCCGGTCCGGCCGGCGTGACCGGTCGCGCGTTCGTGGCTGGTCCGGCTGGCGGTCGCGGTAGGCCCGATCACGCCGCTGATCGCGCTTCCCTAGCATGATCGCGAGCTTCTGGACGCCGGTGACGGACGCCGGTGACGGACAGCGGTGACGACGACGTGGTGAGGTCGAGCGTATTGGTGACCATGAGTAGGGAGACCAACACCTGGCTGCGGCCGGTCCGTACCCCGGAGGAGTACGGGGTCGCGGTCGCACGCGGTGAACTCTTCGAACGCGCCGGGTACGTGGTGCGGTCCAACCGCAAGCTCGGCCAGGTCATCCGCCGACCAGCCGGGGTCACCGCGAACCAGTGGAACTCGGCTGTCCGTGCCCTGCTGGCCTTCGTCGTCTGGGACGCCCGAACCTACATACCGGTGTTTGCCGTCGAGTCGCGCGACCCGGACCACTCCCCCGCCGAGGCGGCACGCGCCGACCGGGTCACCACCGCCGTGTGCGGGGCGGCCGGGCTGAGGCTGCTGCGCCTGGAGTCGTCGGCGCTGCGCCTGGACGGGCACGCCAGACGGGTGGTCGAGTACCTGATCGACGCCTGGACGTTCGCCCGCGCCGGCGGTGACCCCGACGACCCGCCGGGCCCGCCGTCGCCGGGGGCGTTGACTTTCCGGGACATCGTCGGTCGCCTGCCGGACGGCCGTACCGGACTCGTCAACGACCTCGGGGTGGTCGCCCGGACGGTGGCCACCAACGCGTACGTCACCGGTCAGGTCGCCGACCCTACCGTGGGCGGTCTGCACGTACGGTGGAAGAACGGCCCGGCCGAGGGCTGGGCGTGGCTCGAGGTGCGCGACAGGCGGTTCCTGTTCGAGCGGACCAGGATCTGGCAGCACCAGCTCTCCTACGGGGTCGATCCCGGCCAGTTCTCCGAGGACCTGGCGGTGGCCGCGATCGGCGAACGGCTGAAGACACTCGACACCGTCGACCCGCCACTCCACGGCGTCGACGAACTGCGGCGCGAACTCGCCGAACTCCGGCTGCGCCGAGACGAGGTGGAGAACCCGTCGTCGTTCGCGCACGTGTCGTTCGGCTGACGCCCCGGCGGTCCCGAGCCGCGCTTCCCGCGCTGTTCGCGACGCGCGCTGTCCGCGTCGTCCCCCCGATCGTGCTCGCCGCGCGCGCTGTCCGCCGCGCCGCTATCGTCGCCCCATGGCGGACCTCGGCGACTTCGCCCGGCTGATCGCCGGTGATCACGGACTGTGCGTGGTATCCACGCTGCGCGCGGACGACACGATCCAGTCCTCCGTCGTCAACGCTGGGGTGATCGACCATCCGGTGACCGGGCAGCCAGTGGTCGCGCTGGTCGCAATGGGCGGCAGCCGGAAGCTGGCCAATCTGCGGGCCCGCCCTCAGACCACGGTCGTGGCCCGGGTCGGCTGGGACTGGGTGGCGGTCGAAGGCACGGTCGCGCTCGCCGGCCCCGACGATCCGTTACCGGGCCTCGACCCCGAGGGCCTGCGACTGCTGCTGCGCACGGTCTTCACCGCCGCGGGCGGCACGCATGACGACTGGGGTACCTACGACCGGGTCATGGCCGGCGAGCGCCGGACCGCCGTGCTGGTGACCCCGCGCCGGGTCTACTCCAGCGGTTGACTGATCGACGACGACCGCAATCTTCGTCCGGAATCCGGTACACCATTGCCGTTTCCCGTCTCGAATCAAGGACCACCAGAAATCAATTGATCATCAGTAACCGGCGAATCACCGGTAGTCAGTTGATCATTGGAGACCAGCGACGCCGCCGATCAAACGACGACCCGGATCAAACGACGGTGATGATCAATTGCTCGCGGGTGCCCGATTGCGGCTCGGCCGAACGGCCACACCATTCGGACTGTCGGTTCCCCACCGCGGGCCACACCTCTTCCAGCAGCCCGAATCCAGCCGATAGCCCGTGCACTGAATGTCGCGGGCATGGTGGGCTCTGCGCCCGAAACCAGGCCATTTCCCTGTGAGCAAGCACGCACATATCCCTTTTGAGTCGACAACAGATGACAAACTTTCGTCGTCACACGGCTCGTGTACCGCCGATACGTGTGGAGCCCTTACTCACCACCGGTCGCACCGGGTGTCGTACGGGTGCGAACCGGGGTGGGGCCGGTCAACCTCTCGCGCGACGCGCACCCACCCGGATGTCAGGCGCGGTACATCCGCGTCATCTCAGGGGGCATCCGCGTGCGACCGATGTTCGGAGCGCTGCGACAGTACAACTACCGGCTGTGGGCCACGGCTGACCTGATCTCCATCACCGGTACCTGGATGCAGGTTCTCGGAGTCAACTGGTACCTGCTGCAGACCACCGACTCGGCGACGAAGATGGGGCTGGGCATCGTGCTGCAGTCGCTTCCGATGCTGCTGCTCGGACCGTTCGCGGGAGCCCTGGCCGACCGGATCAGGCCCCGCCCGCTGCTGGTGGCCAGCCAGTTGATACACGCCGGGCTCGTCGGCACGCTCGCGCTGATCGTGCTCGGCGGTTCACACGCGATCTGGCCGGTGTACCTGATCTCGTTCCTGAGCGGCGTGGTCTCCGCCGTCGACGGCCCGGCGCTGGGCCGCTTCGGGTCGATGGTCGTCGGACCGAAGTCGCTGGGCAACGCGCTCGCACTCGGCTCACTGATCAACTCATGCGGCCGCATCGTGGGCATGAGCCTCGGCGGAGTACTGGTCGCCGCCGCCGGAGCGGGGCCGCTGTTCGCCGCCAACGCGGTCAGCTTCCTGGCCGTGGTCGCCGCGATGCTGCTGATGCGCCCCCGGGAGTGGCACACGCTGGCCAGCGCGGCCGACGCTCCGGCCGCCGAGCGCGGGGTACGCGCGGGGTTCGGCTACCTGCTGGGCCAGCCGGTCGTGCTGGTCACACTCGCACTGTCGTTGATCCTCGGCATGCTCGGCCGCAACTACCAGGTGACCATGGCCGCGATGAGCGCCGGTCCACTGCACGCAGGTGGGACCGGTTACGGGCTGCTGTCGACCGTCTTCGCCGTCGGTACCGTGCTCGGTGCGCTGGTTACCGCCCAGCGACCGGAACTGTCCCGCCGGTTGCTGCTCGGCGCGGGGGCCCTGGCGAGCGCCCTGCAACTACTGGCCGGCCTGGCGCCCGGTCTGCTGACGTTCGCCGTGCTGCTGCTGCCGATCGCGACGGCCGCCGTGGTGATCGACACGACCGTCGCGGCCCGGGTCCAACTCGACACCCGCGAGGACATGCGCGGCCGGGTGGTCGCGACGATGTCGGTCGTCAGTTCGCTGTCCGGCATGGTCGGCGCGCCGCTACTCGGCTGGCTGTCGCAGGTGCTGGGCCCGCGCACCGCGCTGGTCGCCGCCGGTGCCGCCTGCCTGGTCGCCTGCGCGGTCGCCGCGGCCCTGTTCGTCCGACTGGCCGCCGGGAGGACGGTCGCGCCGGCCGCGCTCGTGGTCGTACCCACGGCCGAATCCGTGACCGAACCCGCGGCCGTACCGGGGGTTGCCGCCGCGGCGCCCACGCCGCCCCGGACGCCTGCCATCGCCACGGCCTGAGCGTCCCCGGCAGCCTGCCGCGGCCATCGCCGCAGCGGCCCCGGCAACCGGTACCTGCCGCCACCCGGGACGTCGCGGTCCCCGGCCGGCCGGGTCCGACCCGACCGCCGGGGCCGCGCAGGCGGCTCCCTCGCGGCGTGACCACCGACGCTTCGGCGTGACGCGCCGTAGGCAGGGCGGGTGACATCCGTTACGGTGCCCACGGCATTTGTGAAGATCCTTCTGCGGAGGGCATGTGACGCTGCAACACCTGCTTCTGTTGTGCCTCGCCGCGGCGGCCGCGGGCTGGATCGACGCGGTTGCCGGCGGCGGCGGGCTGCTGCAGCTCCCGGCGCTCCTGCTGGCTCTCCCCAACGTGCCGGTGGCGACCGCCCTCGGCACCAACAAGCTCGCCTCGATCACCGGCACCGCGACCGCGGCCGTGACCTACGGCCGGCGCACGAAGCTGGACTGGCGCACCCTGACCCCGGCCGCGCTGCTCGCGGTCGCCTGCTCGGCGCTCGGCGCGCTGTCCGCGTCGGCGGTGCCGGCCGGGTACTTCCGCCCGATCATCATGGTCATGCTGCTGGCCGTCGCGCTGTTCGTGGTGTTCAGGCCGGCGTTCGGCACGGTCCAGCAGGGCGCCGAGTCGACAACCGGACGCCGGGTGGCCGCGCTGCTGCTCGCCGGAGTCGTGATCGCCTGCTACGACGGCGTGCTGGGCCCCGGCACCGGCACCTTTCTGATCTTCACCTTCATCGGCGTGCTCGGCCAGGACTTCGTCCACAGCTCGGCGATGGCGAAGGTCATCAACGCGGGTACCAATTTCGGCGCGCTCGCCGTCTTCGCCACCCAGGGACACGTCCTGTGGCTGGCCGGGCTGGGCATGGCGGTGTTCAACATCGCCGGCGCCCGGCTCGGCGCGGTGACGGCGTTGAAACGGGGCGCGGGCTTTGTCCGGGCGGTCCTCCTGGTCGTCGTGACTGTCCTGGTCGGCAAGCTGATGCTCGACCAGTGGGCCTGACCGGAAGCCACCTGTCCGCCAGCCGCCGGACCGGAAGCAACCGGACCGGAAGCAACCGGACCGGCAGCCACCGTCCGCCCCCGGCTGGTCCGCGCGCCGCGGCCCGGTCCACGGCCCGCCCGGGTAGCGCGCTCAGCCGGGCGTACGGGTCGGGATGGTGATGGCGAGCAACACCGGGCCGCCGCTTCTCGGGGTACCGCAGCCGGGGGCGCCGTCGTTGCCGGACGGGCAGCCTCCGCAGCCACCGCTGGGGCAGCCCCGGCCGATCTCCTCGACACTCAGTCGGCCGCGGCGTACCCAGTAGTCGACCATCGCGTCCACCTCGTCGCGACTGACCCCGACCGCCCGCGCCACGTCGTCGAGACTCACGCTGCCGGCCGACCGGATCTCGCGCAGGACCTGCCGCAGCGGGCTGACCGGTCCGCCCGTCACCACGGCAACCTCGACCACGGCAACCTCGACGAGGGTTTCCCCGCCACGGGCAGCCGCACCGGACGCGGCCCCACCCCGGGTGACCTCACCACAGCAGCCTCCCCACCTGGAAGACGAGCACCGACAACAGCCACGCGACCGCCATCTGGATACCCATCCCGACGAGGGTCCACCGGGTGCCGATCTCCAGCCGTTGCGCCGCGACCGTGGCCATGCACGGGGTATACGCCAGCAGGAACACCATGAACGCCAGGACGGCGGCGCCGGTGTGCCCGCCGGAGGTACGCCGGAACGTGTCACTCAGATGGGTGCCCAACTGACCGGGCCGGTGCAGATCGGCCGGCTCGGCCGCGCTGTAGGTCTGCGCGAACGTCGAGACCACCGCTTCCTTGGCGACGAACCCGGTGATCAATGCGGCGCTGGCGTGCCAGTCGTCGTACCCCGCCGGGGCGAACACCGGGGCCACGGTACGGGCGGTGGCGCCGTACAGGCTCTGCTCGACGGGGGTGTGGCCCGGGCTGCCGGCGCCGCCGTGAGCCGGCAGCGACGACAGCAGCCACACCGCCGTGACGGTGACGACGATGATGCCACCGGCGGTCTTGAGGAAACCGGCCAGTTTCTGCCAGGTCTGCGTGCCGACCACGCGCAGCGTCGGCCGCCGGTACGCCGGCAGTTCCAGGACCAGCGGTTCCCGGCTGTGCGAGCGGAACAGCGTCCGGCGCAGCGCCAGCCCGATCAGGATGATCAGCGCGATCGACAGCACGTACATCGCGAACACGACCGTACCGGCGGCGCGGCCGAAGAAGATGTTGGCCAGCAGCACGTACACGGTCAACCGGGCACTGCACGTCACGTACGGCACCAGCAAGCTGGTGAGCAGTCGCTGCCGGGTGTCGGACAGGATGCGGGTACCCGCGACCGCCGGCACGTTGCAGCCGAACCCCACGATCAGCGGCAGGAAGGCGCGCCCGGGCAGGCCGATCAGGCGCATGAACCGGTCGACCACGAACGCCGCCCGCGCCATGTAGCCGGAGTCCTCCAGCACGGCGAGAAGCACGAACATGATCGCCATGAGTGGTACGAACGTCAGGAGCTGGCCGACCCCGCCGATCAGGCCGTTGAGCACCAGGCCGCCGATCCAGCCGTCGGTGCCCACCCCGGTGCGGGACAGCAGCCCGCCGACCCCACCGGTGACCGGGCCGTCGAGCAGCGCCTGCAGACCGGCCTGCAACGGCGCGGCGACCCGGGTGGTGGCGACGAAGACGCCCCACATCACCAGCAGGAAGACCGGCAGACCCAGCCAGCGCGAGGTCAACAGCCTGTCGATGCGGTCCGACCAGGTCAGCGAGTCGACGCCGGAGCGCCGCACGGACTCGGCGACCACGTCGTGTACCCAGGCGTAGCGCCGCTCGGCGACGACGGTCTCGGCGTCGTCGTCGAACTCGTCGTCCAACTCGCCAGCGAATTCGTCGTCGGTCTCGTCGCCGGCGAGGTCGGTGGTGGCGCCGGCACCGCGCTCGGCGGCGACCGCGTCCAGCAGTCGTTGCCGCAGCACGGGTAGCGCCGCGGAAATGGCCGGCGCACCGGGCGCACCGTCGAGGTGGTCCGCGCCGGGCCCGTCGGTCAGCAGTTCCACCGCGAGCCACCGTACGGCGAACCGGTCGGCGAGGTCGGGTTCGGCGGCGATGAGCGCGGCGAGGTCGGACAGCACCGCCTCGACCGGTCCGCCGAGGTCGACCCGGGCCAGCCCCGTCCGGTGGGCTTCGCAGCACCGGCCGTCCAGCACGCCGCTCACCGCGGCCGCGAGCTCGTCGGTGCCCCGGCGTTGGCGCGGCACGACGGGTACGACCGGCACCCCCACCGCCTCGGCCAGCGCGGCGGCGTCGATGTCGATCCCCCGCCCGGCCGCCACGTCGACCATGCTCAGTGCCACGACGACGGGTACGCCGGTCTCAAGCACCTCGGCCAGCAGGTACAGGTTGCGGGCCAGGTTCGACGCGTCCAGGACCACGACCGCGACGTCCGGCCGCCCGTCCAGGCCCCGGTCGACGAGCAGGTCCCGGGTCAGCTCCTCATCGGGCGACCGGGGCAGCAGACTGTAGGTGCCGGGCAGGTCGACGATCTCGACCGAGCCGCCGGTCAGCCGCCACGTACCGCTGGCCACGTGCACGGTCTTGCCGGGCCAGTTGCCGACGTGCTGGCGGGCGCCCGTGATCGCGTTGAAGAGGGTGGACTTGCCGACGTTGGGATTGCCGATCAGCGCCACCCGACCGACATGGCGGGAGGGGTCGACAGCGGCCAGCGGACCTTGCGCGACCGGTTCGCAGCACGGCGCGGGGCGGACCGGTCGCCGGGCAGGCCGGGTGGCAGTGGCGCCCGAGGCTGCAGAGCCCCGCAGGGGACGGATGGTCGACATCATGCGGCTCGGCATCGAGCGGCCGGACATCACCGAGCGGCCGGACATCACGCGGCGTGACCCAGCCGGCTGACCCGCAGCGCGCGGCAGGTCTCGGCGTCGACCGCGATGCGCGCGTCCCCGACAGCCAGGAGCAGGCCACCGGTGGCGCCGCGGCTCATGACCCGCAGGATCTGCCCGGGTACGAAGCCCAGTTCCATGAGCCGGCGCCGCTGCTGCCGGTCACCGTCGATGCGGTGCAGGCGTGCGCGATCCGTCGGTCGGCAGTCCCGCAGATCCATACTCGCCTCCACCACAACGGATAGGTAACCCTAACCTAACACCAGGGAGAGCGTGTCACGTCATGGCGGGATGCCTGTCGCGAGGCCAGCGGCACTCCCGCCGGTCACGACCGGGGTCGCGGAGGGCACCGCACCACCGTCGGCCGACGCCTCCGCAGGCCGGGCCGGGATCGCCCCCACCGCACGGTCGACCACATCAGCGCAGCTCAGCAGGGTCGACCGGGACAGCCGAGGCGGGTCACCGCTGCCGCGGTCAACCTCGGACTCCCGCCAGGATGCCACCGCCCCGGCCGGAACACCAGAGTGCCGACCGGCACGCACAGCGACCGGGGTAAGGCGATTCACACCCGGTTCCCCGTCTCACACCCCCCCGCCGGTCCGGGACCGGCGAGCGGCGCGGGTCACCGCGCGTATAGCATCCTAGGATACTGGGCCAGAGGCGCCCCGCCGGCACGGGTCCACCGAGACACGCGACGGTCAAGGCTGGGCCACATAGCGGTCAAACCCAGACACGCGGCCGGGCCACGTAGCGGTTTGAGGAGGTGGCCTGCGGGTACCCGGACCTCTTACGCTGGCGGGAGGTCCAGCATGGCCGAGTTGAAATTCATCGAGACAGTGGCGCAGCGGGCCGGGATCTCCGAGGACAAGGCCGCCGCGCTGACCGAGGCCACCCTGCGCACCCTCACCGAGCGCATCTCCGCCGGAGAGGCCGCGGACCTCCCCGGTCGACTACCGGACCAGTTCCGGCCCTTTCTGATCAAGTACCCCGAACCGGCGGAGGCCTTCTCCTACGAGGAGTTCGTCCAGCGGGTCGCCGAGCGGGCCGGGGTCGACAGCGACACCGCAACGCGTGGCGTCCGTGCGGTCCTGCAGACCATGCACCCTCTCGTCGGCGAGAAGGAGTTCGGAGACGTCATGTCGCAACTGCCGCACACGTTCGCGGAACTGGTACAGGTCACGCACCGGCCACGCTGAGCGCGGCGCGGCCGGGCCACGCTCCCGGCACCGGTGGTCAGTTCCGGGATGACGCGCACCCCAGGGCTTCGGCTACACCGGCCGACTGGAGCAGGCGCGCCACGAACGGACTCGGATTCGTCACCTGGAGGGTGGCGCCCACACTACGGGCGCTCCGTTGAACGCTGATCAATGCGCTCAGCGCCATGCTGTCCATGAAGGTGACCAGGCCAAGGTCGACAACAACGCGCGGGGGACGCATGGCGACCACTCGCGCCGCCAGGTCATCGCGAAGCACCGCGATCGAAGCGAGGTCCAACTCACCCCGCACGTCGACCATCATGGTGCCGTCGGCCAACCGGTGCGTGCTTATCTGACCGCTACTCGCACCAGAACCCAAGACCAAGCCCCCTACCGCACTCCGTGATCCGTAACCGTCGGCGGTTACCCGAACCGCCACCCCCTAAACGCCCGATGTGTCCCGGTTCACACCAATAACATCGCATATACGACGCACGGCGCGAGCGCGTCACACCGTGCAGGTCGGCCGGCCCGGGAGAGACCGCGCCCGCGCGGGCGCTCCGCCAGCTCGTCACTCGACGTGGTCGTCATCGCCTGCGACCGCCACCGCACCGAAGACCGCCCGCGTCGGGATCGCGGGACGGCCGATACCGGGGACCGTGATGGTGTGGCCGTCCCGTGACCGATGGAGGTTGCCGGACGCTCAGTCGGCTCCGACCAGCGCGGCCTCGGCCTGCGCCGGCGGCAGGCCCAGGGCGGCGTCGACGCCGACAACGCCGAGGATCCGGGCGGCGAAGGCGCTGACCGCCGTCAACCGCAGCCGAACCCCTACCTGATGGCAGATGCGCTGCGCGACGACGAGGGTGCCGATGCCGGTGGAATCGATGAACTCCAGGCCGCGAAGGTCGAGGCCGATGGCGGCGACTCGCCCACGGTTGAGCATCTCGGAGATTGCCGCGCGGAGCTGGTCCGCGGTCGCGAGGTCGAGCTCACCGCGTACCGACACGATGACCTCGTCGCGCCCGATCGGCTCCACTCCGATCTGCAGCCTCGGTGTGCTCTGGGCAGCGGCGGCGGTGTCCATAGTTCGGTCATCTTAACCACGCCGACCGGCGGACTGCCGACGCCGAACAGGAGGGTCCGTAGAAGCGCAGGTGGGAGGCACATCGGTGGCGAACGGTGCCGGCGTGTCGACGAGGATCGGACCGGCGTCCAGAGCGGACAGTACCGACGGAACAGGCAAGTTGAATATAACGGACAGTCAGGATCGACCATCCGGCGCCGGCGGTCCGGGTGCGATCATCGCGGCCGGTGGGTAAGTCCCGGACATGGAGCTGAGGTGGTCGACGTACGAGGTGCACGGCACCCCCGTCCTCGCGCTCACGGGCAAGTTGGGCGCGTCGACAGTACTGGCGGTCGAGCCCGAGCTGGCCTGGCTGCTCGCGGGTGACCGGTCGGTACTGGTGGTTGATCTCTCCGCCGTCGCGGTGTGCGACTCGGCCGGAGCGGCGATGCTCGACGCGTGTGACCGGGCGGCATCCGCCGCCGGCATCGAGCTGCGCCTGGCCGCGCCTTCCCCGGCCGTGTGCGACGCACTGCACGCGTGGGGCCTGACCTCCCGGCCCCGGACGTACCACAGCGTCGACGACGCCGTCCGCGCCGACGCGCGCGATCTCCTGGCCTCCGGTCGGCGAACCGCCGACCACCGCTGAGCACGGCGTCATCCGCCCGCCGGATGCAAAGCCGGCGCCGCCGGGGCGCAGGGTCGGCGGCCGCGGCGCTCCGGGAGCCGCGTCAGATTACGGCGTACCGGCGAGCGTCCGTCCGTTCGCCCTGTTCCGGCGATCGGACACGTCGCGGTGATTGATGGGAGTGCATCCTGGGCATTCCATAGAGGTGAACAGAGTTAGGGCCACCGATTACACCGGCAACGCGGCGAGCGCCGTCGATCGCGGTACCGCCTCGACCGCTCGCCTGGTTCGCACGGCGTCGGAGCAGCTGTCCCGACTGGTACGCGACGAGGTGCGGGTGGGCCGCCTCGAGCTGGCCGCCAAGGCCCGGGGCTTCGGCGTCGGCGTGGGACTGTTCGGCGCGGCCGGCGTGGTCGCCCTGTACGGCGTGGCCGCACTGCTGGCCACCCTGGTCCTTGTCCTGGCCCTGGTCATGCCGGCCTGGTTGGCCGCGCTGGCCGTCACCGTCGGGCTGTTCACCGTGGCGACGGTCATGGCACTGATCGGCCGGGGCCGGCTTCGCCGGGCTGGGCCGCCGGTGCCGGAGCAGACCCTCGCCAGCCTCAAGGCCGATATTCGGACCATCAGCAACGCGGTCCGGGAAAGGAGAAAACCATGAGTACGAAGAATGGCGCCAAGGCGAAGTCCGAACAGTTGACCGGCGAACCGCGCGACAATGCGGCGGATACGCGGGAGACGCTCGACGGCACCGTGACGGCGATCGCGGACAAGGCCGGCGCCACGACGCGCACCCGCGATACCGTCCAGCACGTTTCCACCGAGGCACACGAGGGCGGCCGTCAGGTCGGCGGGACGGTACGCAACCACCCGGCGCGATGGGCGTCCGTCGGGGCCGGTGCGGTTGCCGCCACCGCGGCGACGGTCGGTGCCCTGAAATGGCGGCAGGCGCGCCGCGCACCCCGCAGCCGGGCCGAACGGATCTGGCGCGGCATGACCAAGCGCTTCGGCCGCTGACCGGCCCGATCGCCGCGTTCACTGGCTTCACCGCGTCCACCGTGTCCGCTGTGTCCGCTGTGTCCGCTGTGTCCGCCGTGTTCGCCGTGTTCGCTGTGTTCGCCGTGTTCGCTGTGTTCGCCGTTTCGACCGGCGGTCGGATACATCGGCGCCGGCGGAGTACGGCGGTGGTGCGGGGACGGACCGGTCCCCGCACCACCGCCCACCCGGTTCAACGGTTCAGTAGATGGCGTTCACGATCTGCTGCGCGCGATTCTGCTGCTTGTCGTACGCGTCGGGAAACGCCGAACGCTGTACCGCCTGCGCGGCGGCTCCGGGACTCATCGTCTGCCACCCGGACACCCGGAGAAGCCGGTTGTAGAACAGCCGCGAGGCGGTCGCGGGGTCCATCAGGTCGGCGACCGTCCCCCAGCCCTGACTCGGTCGCTGCTGGAACAGGCCGAGCGAGTCGTAATTGCGTTCCACTCCCTGATGTGGATAGTTCAGCGACCGCGGCACGGTGGAGTTGGCCAGGTTGCGCAGCGTACTCTCCTGTAGCGCCGTCATCATCGCCACCAGGCAGGCGCGTTGGGGCAGGTTCATCTCCTTGCCCACCTGGACGATGACCACCGCGTTGTCCATGGCCGCCTGCGAAAGGCCGGCTACCGGCCGACGCCGGGTCGGCGACGGCGACGGCGACGGGCTGGACGCGTCGTCGCCGTCGACGAGCCCCGGCTGGCTCATGATGAGCAACTCGCGGGTGGCGGCTGCCGCCACGGCCCGGTCGACGGGTCGGAGCATCGTGAACGCGGCGACTCCTATCGTCGCCACTGCCGCCGCGGCCGCCGTCACCACCCACATGACGGGAAGCCTGGGTCCACCGGTACGCGCGACGCCACGAGTCTCCGGCCGGCGGCCCAGACCGGTATGGACAGCGGTCTCCGATGCTCGAGCGGCATCGACGTCTCCTCGAGCGGCGTCGGCGTCACGGCGCATCGGCACAGCTTAGGCAGTGATTCGCGGCAACCCAAGGGTGGATATGTCGTACCTACACAAACATTTCAAGGTGTAAATGTATTGTCACTTTCGGTCAACAGTATGCCCTTGTTGACCAGACCCAGCGCGGTCATCGCCCAGATGGTGAGGACGGTGACCAGCATGACCACCGGGAACCCGACCGCGAGGGCGAGCAGCGACCGCGTGACCATGGAGGTCCGTCGCCGTACGATCCCGACGCACATCGCCGCCAGGGGGCCGAACTCCGGTCCGACCACCATCGCCCCGACGATCAGGATCGACTGGTCGAGGAGGGCCCCGATCCCCGCGACCACCGTGGCCACCGTCAGGAAGGCCAGGTAGGAGCCGGACAGTGCCCGGCGCACGGCCGGCGTACCGGCGCACCACCCCGTCGTACCCGACCCCGCCCGGCGACATATCGGGTGCCGGGCGGGGCAGCTATCCGGTAGGGCGCCGCCACCGCACAGGAGGACCGGTATGGATCACCAGTACTTCATCACCAGCGTCGCGCAACGCGCCGGCATCCCGCCTGACCAGGCCGAGCCCTTGGCCTGCGTCACGCTTCGCGCGCTCGCGCAGTGCGTCTCGAAGGGCGAGGCGGCGGACCTGGCCGAGCGGCTGCCGTCGGAGTTGCGCCCATGCGTACGGCACGAGGGCCGGACCGTGTTCCATCTCGACGACCTCCGGCGGCGCATCGAGAAGCAGACGGGCGCCGACCGGGCGGCCGCGGACCGGTTCGCGCGGGCCGTCTTCGCCACGCTGCGGACCGCGGTCGGCCCCAAGGAGTTCGCCGACATGAGCGCGCAACTGCCCGGGGACTTCGTACCGTTGATCGAGTCGGCCGTGCTCGACGCCCCGCCCCGGCCACGGGAGGAGGAGCCTCCGTTCATCGGGACGCTGTCGGTCGACGACATCCTCGACCGGGTGGCCGAGCGTGCCGGGCTCGACCGCGACGGGGCGCGGCGGGCGGCGGAGGCCGTCCTCGAGGTGCTCGCGATGCGGGTCAGCGCCGGCCAGGTCGAGGACCTGCGCCCCTTGCTGCCCTACGAGTTGCGCCCGGCGCTCGACCGGGGCCTGAACCGCAGTCGCGGGGAGGCGATGCGGATGTCGCTCGGCGAGTTCATCGGCCAGGTCACCCGACGCGAAGGCGTACCCGGGCAGGAGGCGCCGGCACATACCCGGGCCGTCCTGTCCGTGCTGCGCGTTGCCGTGGGCGAGAAGGAGTTCCGCGACACTGCCGCGCAGTTGCCACGCGAGTACCAGACGTTGCTGGCGCCGGGGTGAGCGCGCGGGCCGGCTGAGCCGGTCGCTGGTGAGGTCCCGGTCGCTGGTGGGTCGGCCGGGGAGGACCGCCGGCCGTCGGTGAAGCGGTCAGGACGGTGGCAGGAGCGGGATCGCGAGGTCCTCGAGCTGGCTCAGCGCGCCGTCCAGGTTGGGCGCCAGGGGCTGGAGCAGGACGTGGTCGGCTCCGGCGTCGTGGTGTTCGCGGACCCGCGCGGCGACGGTCTCCGCGGAGCCCCAGGCCACGATCGCGTCGACGAGGCGGTCGCTGCCCGCACCGGCAACGTCCTCATCGCTGAAGCCCAGTTCCTTGAGGTTGTTCACGTAGTTCGGCAGGCGCAGGTAGCCCTCGGTGTGCCGGCGGGCGGTGGCGCGCGCCGTGACCGGGTTCTCGTCGACGACGACGGCCTGCTCGGGGATGAGCAGGCGGTCCGCCCCGAGGGTCTCGCGGGCCCGCCGGGTGTGCTCGACCGGCACGAAGTACGTGTGCGCCCCGTCAGCGCGGTCACGGGCCAGCTCCAGCATGCGGCGGCGCAGTGCGGCCAGGACCCGGGGTACCGGCGTGGCGGGCGCCCGGACGGTCGCCTGCTCCATGCCGTCGAGGTACTGCCGCATGCGTTCGAGTGGCCGCTCGTAGACCTGCCCGGTCCGATCGACGATGGCCGCGTGGCTGATGCCGAGGCCGAGCACGAACCGTCCCGGCCAGGCGTGGCCGAGCGCCGCCGCGGCCGCCTGTGCCGTCGCCGGGTGACGCGACCAGACATTGGCGATACCGGAGCCGACCATGATGACGGAGGTCTCGCACAGCCAGGTGGCTTCCTGCACGAAGATGTCGTTGGCCCCGACGACCTCACCGGACCAGACCGACCCGTAGCCGAGCACCTCGACCCGGCGGATGAAGGAACGCTGCCGCCCGGCGGGGGCCGGGGTCAGCAGGGCCTGCCAGACCCCCACCCGCCCCAGCCGCTCGCGGGTCGTGGAAACCGTCTCGGATGCTGCCATGGCACTCCCGATGATCTGGCACTTCCCGGTGATCTCGTTCGCCGGCCCGGTGGCACACCGGTCCCGTGGCACGCCGGTGGTACGCCGCGGACAGCCAGCCGCGGACAGCCACCTGCCTGGTCGCCCGACCCGGCTCGGTTGTCGTTCTGCCCACCTTGGCCGACGATATGCCGGCCCAGCCCGGCGGCCCGACATGCCGGTACCAGAACGCCGGGGCCGAACACGTACCGCCGCGGTACGTCTCCGGCCCCGGCCTGCGCGGGTGCGCCTCAGCCGAGGCGGGTACCCGGCCCGGCCTGGCCGGCACCGACGAGGTCATCGCCGGCCGGGCTGACCGGCACCGGCACCGGCTGAGCCTCGTGTTCGAGCCGCGGCAACCAGTTCAGCCACCGGGGCAGGTACCAGTTGGCGTCGCCGAGCAGCTTCATCGTGGCCGGCAGCAGGATGGCGCGCACCACGGTCGCGTCGAGCAGCACCGCGATGGCCAGGCCCAGGCCGACCTGCTTCATGCTGGTCAGCGACAGCGTGACGAAGGTGAGGAAGACGAACACCATGATGATCGCCGCGCTGGTGACCACCCCCGCCGAGGACTTGATGCCGTGCGCGATGGCGTCGGTGGTGCTGCGGCCGGACTCGAAGCCCTCCCGGATCCGGCTGAGGATGAACACGTGGTAGTCCATCGACAGGCCGAACAGGATGACGAACAGGAACAGCGGCAGCCAGTTGATGATCGCACCGGTCTGCTCGACACCGACCAGCTTCATGCCCCAGCCGTGCTGGAAGACCAGCACCACGGCGCCGTACGACGCGGCGACGCTGAGCAGGTTCAGCACGATCGCCTTGACCGCCACCACCAACGAGCGGAACGACACCAGCAGCAGGACGAACGCGAACGCCAGGACGAACGCGAACACCCACGGGGTACGTTCCATGATCAGGTCGCGGAAGGCGACCGAGTTGGCGGTGCCGCCCCCGACCTTGGCCGTCGCGCCGTCGACCGCGCCGACGGTACCCGGTACGACGTCCTGGCGCAGCACCCGCAGCGCCTCCACCGACGCCGCGTCCTCGCCGTCGCCGACGAGCGGTACGGACACGACGGCGACGGTGTTGTCGGGGTTGAACCGCACGTCGATCGGCTCGTTCATCTTGCCGGTGGCGAGCGCCCGGGTCCGCAGCTCGGCCAGCGCCCGCTGCATCCGCGGTGACCGCACGTCGTCGGCCTTGACGACCACCTGCGCGGGGTCGGAGCCGCCGGGGAACGTGGCGTTGATCCGCTCGTAGGTCTGCATCACCGGCAGGCTCTTCGGCAGGTCCTCGATGCCCTCGTTGCGCAGTTGCATCCCCAGCGCGGGCAGCGCGAGGGCCACCAGCGCCAGACCGGAGACGAGCAGCCAGACGACCGGCCGGCGCAGCACCACGGTCAGCACGGCCGACCAGATGCGGCCCTCGCCGTCGGAGCGGGACAGGCGCCCGACGAACGGGATACGCCCCTTGTCCACCCGCGTACCCAGCCAACTCATCAGCGCCGGAAGGACGGTCAGGGAGCCGAGCATCGCCGTGAGTACCACCAGGATGGTGGCCATGCCCATACCGGAGAAGATCGGGTGCCCGGTGAGGAACATGCCGGCCATGGCGATGACCACGGTGATACCGGAGATGAGCACCGACCGGCCCGAGGTGGCGGCGGCGACCTCCAGCGCCCGGCGCGGATCGGTACCGCGGGCCCGCTCCTCGCGGTCGCGCTTGAGGTAGAACAGCGAGTAGTCGACGCCGACCGCGAGGCCGATCAGCAGCATGACGGTCTGGGCGCTGCTGTTGACGTGCAGCACCTGGCTGGTGAACCCGAGCAGGCCCACCGCGCCGACGAACGCGGTCAGCGCGAACGCCAGCGGCAGCACCGCGGCGACGAGGGCGCCGAAGGTGAGCAGCAGGACCGCCAGGGTGATCGGGATCGACAGCATCTCGGCCCGCTTCATGTCCTGGCTGATCGCCTGGTCGAGCTGCTTGCCCGCGCTGGTGATACCGAACTCCCGGACGCTGACCGCCGGGTGCTCGCCGGCCACCGACTCGACCGCGGCCATGATCGGGGCGATCTTGTCCTTGGCCTTCTCGGGGTCGCCCGCGATGGCGAAGTTGACCAGCATCGAGCGGCCGTCCTTGGAGACCAGTCCGTCAAGGCCGGGCGTCAGCGGGCTGACGATCTTCTCCACGTTCGGGGTCGCCTCCAGCCGCGCCACGACGGCCTTGACGGCGTCGGTGGCAGCCGCCTGCGGCACGTCGGCGCCGCGCTGGATGAACACGATCTCCGACCGTGGCTCCTTGATACCGCTGGCGTCGAGGATGCGCTGGGCCTGCGCCGGCTCGCCGGTGAGCGACTCGGCGTTGGTCAGCTCCGTCTTGGGAAGCGAACCGCCGATGACGACGGCCAGCACGACGAAGGCGAGCCACCCGAAGATGGCCGTCTTGCGATGGGACGCACTCCATCTGCCCATCCGGGCCGCGATGTTGTGGCGGGGGCGTTCCATGTGTACCTGTCTCTCCTGTTCGGTGTCCGGACGGGTTTCGGGGCACGGCCCGGTGGCCGGCCGCGGCCGTCCGCTCGGGCCGGTGGTGTTCGGGGGACTGTCGCGCCGAAGTGGCGGTGCTCGCCAGGCGGCGGCGCTTCAGACAGTGACGTCCTTGCGGGTGAAGACCTGCGCGGCCAGCACGACCACGACCGTGGCGTGGACGGCCAGCGCGGCGGCGCCGATCCCGACGTCGACGGCCGATGTGGCGGTGACCGCGGTGCGGATCGCGCCGAAGGGCACCAGCGCCTCGGGTACGACCGCGCTGACGAGCCCCTCCCCGAACGACATCCAGGCGAGGACCGCGACGACCGCGACGACCGGCTGGCGGAAGCACACGCCGAGCCCGACGCCGAGTGCGCCGCCCAGCGCCGTCACCCCGGTGCAGGTGACGATCAGACCGGCCCAGGCGCCGGCGTCCGTCAAGCCGGTGTCCAGGGCACGCGTATGCGCGACCGGCACGGCCAGCGCCAGCGCCAGCACCGCGCAGGCGAGACCGACGGCCGCCCCGACGGCGCTGGTGACCAGCAGTTTCGCGGCGAGGACCCGGTGCCGGTCCGGGGTCACCAGGTACGTGCCGAGGATGGTTCCGTGGTGGTACTCCCCCGCGGCCGACAGCGCGCCCAGCAGAAGCGCCACCATGGCGGGGAACAGCCCTCCGGCGACACCCAGTACCGTCCGCAGGAGTTCGCCCGCCGTGCCCTCGCCCGGCACGCCCGCACGCGGCACGGCTGTCGCCGCGACACCGGCGATCGTGGACACGAAGACCAGCAGGCCGAGCAGGGTGTACCGGGGTGTCCGCACGGTACGCAGCTTCAGCAGTTCGCTTCCCAGCAGGGCGGTCGTGGACGGGGCGGTCGTGGACGGGGCGGTCATCGGATGGCTCCAGCGGACGAGGTGAGGTCGAGGAAGAGTGACTCGAGGTCGGGCACCTGGTCGGTGATCTGCGTGACGACGACCTGGTTGGTGACGGCGAGCCGGCCCAGCTCGGCGGCCGGGAGTCCACCGACGACCAGCTCGTCGTCGGTGTCCGGGCGCACCGTCGCGCCGTGCGCGGCGAGCAGGGCGGCCAGCCGGGCCGGTTCCGGGGTGCGTACGCGTACCGCCGCGCCGTGCTCGGCGAGCAGCCGTGCCAGCGGCGCCTCCGTGACCAGGCGGCCGTGAGCGATGATCACCACCTTGTCGGCCACCTGGGCCACCTCGGCGAGGACGTGGCTGGAGACCAGGACGGTGCGCCCCTCGGCCCGCCGGTCCCGCAGGAACTGGCGCATCCACCGGATGCCCTCCGGGTCGAGGCCGTTGGCCGGCTCGTCGAGGACGAGCAGCGGTGGGTCGCCGAGGAGCGCCGCGGCCAGTCCGAGGCGCTGGTGCATGCCCAGGGAGAACTCGCGGACCCGGCGGCGGGCGGCCGCGGTCAGCCCCACGAGGTCGAGGACCTCGTCCACCCGGCGGTCGCCGATGCCCGCCGCGGTGGCCAGGACCCGCAGGTGGTCGCGGGCGCTGCGGCCCGGGTGGGTCGCCCGGGCCTCCAGCAGCGCACCCACGTGGCGGACCGGCGAGGCCAGCCGCGCGTACGGTACGCCGTCGATCAGGGCGGTACCGGACGTCGGCGCGACCATCCCGAGCAGCATCCGCAGGGTCGTGGTCTTGCCCGAGCCGTTCGGCCCGAGGAAACCCACGATCGTCGCGGCCTCCGCGGTGAACGAGAGTTCGTCGACGGCGGTGAGTGCGCCGTACCGCTTGGTCAAGCGGTCCACCGCGATGACGGACATACGCTGCTCCTTGTCTGGTGTACTGATCCGACGGGGTCGTGACGTGCTGACTCGTTGACGGTAGGAAAATCGCGGGCGGCGGCCGTACGGCTCGGCGACGAGGTCGGGCCGTGCTCTTCCGCCGAGGCGACTACGTCATTTGTCGCGCCGTCATTTGTCGCGCCGTCATTTGTCGCGCCGCCAGGTGTCGTGCCCGCCGGGCGCCGCCGCCAGCAGGGCGGCGACGAGCGCGTCAGCCGAGCCGTCCTTCTCCAGGAACGCGACCGCCCCACGGGCCAGGGCGCCGGCGCGCAGCCCGCCGCGGATGCTCATCGCGACCACCGGGATGCCGGCGCCGCGCAGCCTCGCCACCAGCGCCAGGCCATCACGCGCCATCGGCAGCAGCAGGTCGAGCAGGACCAGGTGCGGGCGGGTGGAGGCCACCGCGGACCAGGCGTCGGTGGCGTTGCCGCAACTGCCGACGACCTCGAACTCCGGTACGGCGGACAGCAGGGCGGTCAGCGCCGCCCGTACCCGGACGTCGTGGTCGACCAGGAGCAGGCGGCTGCGGGGGACGGCGGTACGCAAGCACCACCTCCGGGTCGTCGTCGCGCCGATTCGACCAGTCTCGGCGCAGATCCGACCGGTGAAACGGGGCATAGGACCACGTTGCGGCTACGTCATTACGCCGACCGGATCGGCGTAATGACGTAGCCGCGTGCCCCGTCAGGAGGGTTCCCCGGGCGCGATCCCTTCCCGTACCGCCCACAGCGCCGCCTGGGTACGCGACGCCAGCCCGAGCTTGGCCAGGATGTTGCTGACGTGGGTACGGGCGGTGCGCTCCGTGACGACCAGCGCCTTCGCGATCTCCCGGTTGGACCGCCCGTCAGCGACGAGGGCGAGCACCTCCCGCTCGCGCGGGGTGAGGGTCACCGCGCCCACCCGGGGAGCGCGCAGCGACGCGGTGAGCTGGCGCGCGACGGCGGGGTCGAGGTGCACCTCTCCCCGGGCGGCGGCGCGCACCGCCGCCGCCACCTCATCGGCTTCGGCGTCCTTGAGCAGGTAGCCGGAGGCGCCCGCCTCGAGGGCCGCCCGTACCTTGCTCTCCTCCAGGAAGCTCGTCACCGCGACCACCTCGACGCCGGCGAACCGCTCCTTGACCAGTCGGGTCGCCTCGATGCCGTCCATCGCCGGCATGAGCAGGTCCATGAGCACGACGTCGGGCAGCTCGCCGGCCGGTTCGAGCACGGCCAGCCGGTCCACCGCCTCCCGGCCGTTCGACGCCTCACCGACGACCTCAATGTCGTCGACCAGATCGAAGAAGGCCCGCATGCCGCTGCGGACGACCCGGTGGTCGTCGACGAGGAAGACGCGCAGCACGTCGTCGGTCAGTACGTCGTCGGTCACAGTGTTGCCTCCACGGTTGTCCCCCGGCCCGGCGCGCTGTCGATCCGCAGGGTGGCCCCGATGGCCCGGGCGCGGTCGGCCATCGTGGTCAGACCGAGATGGCCCGGGTACGCCGTCCCCGGGTCGAAACCCTGTCCGTCGTCGGAGACGGTCACCACGACCGCGCCGGCGGCGGCGCGGATCCGTACCGACGCCGCGGACGCACCGGCGTGCTTGACGGTGTTGTGCAGCGCCTCGAGCACGATCCGGTACAGGTGCTCCTCGGTCTCCTCCGGCACCGCCAGGCGCTCCCGCGGCCCGGTCACGCTGACCGGCAGGCCCTCGCGGGCCGTCATCGCGGCGGCCTGCTTGGTCACCGCGCTCAGCAGCCCCTCCTCGGCGAGCGCACCCGGCCGCAGCTCGAAGATCAACGCTCGCATCTCCGCCAGGGCGCCCTGGGTCAGCTCCCGCAACTGCTCGACGGCGCGCCCCAGCGGGCCGTCCGCGGGCAGGTCCTGCCTGGCCATGGCCAGCTGCGCGGCCCGGGCGTGCAGCGTCATCGAGAACAGCGCCTGCGAGACGGAGTCGTGCAGTTCCCGCGCGAGCCGCTGCCGCTCCACCAGCGCGGCGTTGCGCCGGCCCGCGCGCAGCAGGCGCGCGTTCTCCACGGCGACGGCGACCTGGTCGGCGACGGCCGACAGGAACCGCGTCTCCTCGGGTTCCGGCTCGACGTCGGGTAGGTAGTAGACGTGCAGGGCACCGAGGGCCCGGCCCTGCGAGTCCAGCGGCAGGGCGAGCAGCGTGTCCCACGGTACGTGGGGCAGGAAGCGGTGCAGCGGCGCCGCGGTCGGGGTGGCGAGCGTGCGGGCCGGGGCGCCTCGGATGAGCTGCCGGCGCTGCTGGCGCAGGGCCCGCGCCGCGGGCGAGTCGACGCCGAGCGCCCACGACTCGCGCAGCGCGTCCTCGTACCCGTCGGGCAGCCCGTACGTGGCGAGCATCGCCAGGTCGCCGGTGTCGACGTCCATGACGTGGACGGCCGCGGCGACCCCCGAGCCGGCCTCGACGACGGTCCGTACGGCGGCCCGCAGCGTGGTTTCGAGCGGCTGGTCGACGACCAGGTTCGCGGCGACCCGGGTCAGCGCCGACACCCGCCGTTCCAGCAGTTCCAGCGCGGTCACCCGCTCGGTGACGTCGCGTACCACGCCGAGAAGGTGCGGGCTGCCCCGGAAGGTGAACGTGGTACCGCGGATCTCGACCGGGAAGACCGTGCCGTCCCTGCGTACATGCTGGGCGGTGACCGTCGGGGCGCGCTCCGGTGCGCCGTGGCCGAAGTGGTGGGTGACCGCGGACAGGTGGTCGGCGTGCGTCCAGGTGGTGGCCGGCAGGCCCGCCAGCTCACCGTCGGCGTACCCGTGCATCGCCGAGAAGGCGGGATTGGCCTCGACGAGCACGCCGTCGAGATCGACGATCGCCATGCCGTCCGACGAGGCCGCGAAGATCTCGCGGTACTGGAGTTCACGCTCGCGGAGCTGGTTGAGCAGCCGTTCGTGGCGGACCGCCGCGCCGATCGTCGTCGCGGCGGTGCGCAGCGCCGCCACTTCGGCCTCCGACCAGGCCCGCTCGTGGTGGCACTCGTCGAATCCGACGATGCCCCACCACTCGTCGCCGACGAACACCGGCACGCCGACCAGCGACACGACCCCCTGCGGCACGAACAGTCGCCGTTCGGCCTCCGGGAAGTCCCGGACGTGCCCGGACAGCGTCCGGTTGGCGCCCAGTACCCGCCGCCACCGGCCGAACCCGCCCGCCTCGTACGGGTACGCCTGTAGCTGGGGGTCCTCCTGCTGGGAGGACACCCCGTCGGCGTCCCACTCGGCGATCTGCCGGGAGTACAGCTCGCCGTCGGCGCCGACGAAGTTGTGTGAGATCCAGACGCGGCTGACCTCGGCCGCCGCGCCGAGGTCGGCCATGACCTCGGCGAGCTCGGCGCGCCAGGTCTCCGGGTGGCTGAGGAAGCGCTCCGCCGACCGGACGGCCGCGGCGAGGATGGCGCTGCGCCGGTGCAGTTCCCGCTCGGTCGCCGTGGCGGAACCGGCCGTCTCGTTCACGCCACGACTGTGCCACAACCAGGACTAAATGGGGCGAAAGCTCAGTAACCGTGTCGGGGTGTCAGAAGCCCGCCCTCGGCGCTCCCCGCCCCGGGTCGACCCTGGTCGTACCGGCGGCGGTCGGGCGTACGTCGAAGTCGAAGATCTCGGTCGGGATGTAGATGGTGGCGCAGGAGTTGGGGATGTCCACCACCCCGGAGAACCTTCCCTCGACCGGCGCGGCCCCCAGCAGCAGGTAGATCTGTTCGCCGGAGTAGCCGAACCGGGTCAGGTAGTCGATGGCGTGCAGGCAGGCGCGCTTGTACGCCAACTGGGAGTCCAGGTAGCGCTGCTCCCCGTCCTGCGTGACGGAGATGCCGGAGAAGGCCAGCCACTGGCAGTACTGCGGGTCGGTGTTGCCCGGCAGGAAGATGGTGTTCTCCGAGACGCCGTACTTGCGCATGCCGTCCTTGATCAGGTCCATGTGGAAGTCGATGTACCCGCTCATCTCGATCGCCCCGCAGAACGTGATCTCGCCGTCGCCCTGCGAGAAGTGAAGGTCCCCGACCGAGAACTTCGCGCCGGGTACGTAGACCGGATAGAACGCCCGCGTCCCCTTGGTGAGGTTCTTGATGTCCTGGTTGCCGCCGTTCTCCCGGGGCGGCGCGGTGCGGGCCGCCTCCCCGGCCGCCCGCTCGAAATCCTCGCCGGACAGCGTGCCGAGGACCGCGTCGCGGGGCTCGGGCGGCAGCGCCAGCGGCGGCACCCGCTGCGGGTCCCGGGCGATCAGCGCCGCCTCCCGCTCGTTCCACCTGGTCAGCAGGTCATGTGACGGGGAGGTACCCATCAGCCCGGAGTGGATCATCCCGGTGAAAGTGACCCCCGGGACGTGCCGCGAGGTCGCCTTCTGCCCGCGGAAGTCCCAGATCGCCTTGTACGCATCGGGGAACTCGTCGGTCAGGAAGCCACCGCCGTTGCGCTTGTGGAAGATCCCCGTGTACCCCCAGCCCATGCCGGCCAGCGGGCCGGAGTCCTCCGCCATCGGGCCGACGTCGAGGATGTCGACCATGAGCAGGTCGCCGGGCTCAGCGCCCTCCACCGCGAACGGCCCGCTCAGGCAGTGCACCCGGCTCAGCGGGGCGTCCCGGACGTCCTCGGCCGAGTCGTCGTTGCGCATCCAGCCGTCGAACCACTCCCGGCAGTGCACCCGGAACGACTGGCCGGGCCGGACGGTGGCCACCGGCGGGATGTCCGGGTGCCACCTGTTGTGGCCGATCTTCTCCTGATCGGTGAACTTCCTCGTCGGATCCAGTCGGAACAGGACCTCGGGCATCGCCGTTCCCTTCGCGTGAAGTCGGATGCGAGGCGGTTCGTCACCGTGCGGGGCTCAGGATCGGGTGGGCCGGGGCAGTCGGGCGTGCCCGGGGTTGACCGGCCGCGCCGGCCGCGCCGGTGACGCCGCCCGGCGCGGTGGCGGCGCCGACACCACCTCGGGCGCCTCGGCGCTGCGCGCCGCGCGGTCCAGCGCCGCCGCCAACGGGCGCGGGGTGCGCGCCAGCGCCGGCGCGGAGATGACCCGACGGGCTTCGTCGCCGCACGCGGGACACGGCACGGCCGGGGCGGCCGTACCGATCGGACTGCGCACGTCGAAGGACCCGTCCCGCGGGCAGCGGTACTCGTACGTCGCCACCCGGCCTCCCCTCGGTACCCGGCGCCCGTCACGGATCGGCGTACCCCACCGGTGCCGCCGGCGTCCCGACGACCGGTACCCGCGGGCGGCCCCGCGGTGCACGCGCAGGCTGCTTTCCCACGGCGGTGGCGGTAAACCCGCCCCGGGCCGGATTCCGCGCCGGGCCCGACCGCCCGAGATCAGACCGGCTTGACGTACCGGTGGGCCGGCACCCCGATCGTCCCGCCCTCGACCGCGGCGGCGTAGTCGAACATCCCCTCGTCGGCCCAGCCGCACCGCTCGTAGAAGCGGCGGGCCCGCGCGTTGCCGGCGACCACCGCCAGCCAGGCCCGCCGGTGACCGGCAGCGGCGACGAGCCGCTCGGCCTCGGCGAGCAACAGCCCCGCCACGCCGGACCCGCGGTGGGCCGCCGACACGTACACCTGCTCGACCTCGTCGCCGACCACCATCACGAACCCCACGACCTCGTCACCGGCGACGGCGACCACCGTGTCCGCGACGCGGTCGGCGGCCCGCGACCGGAACGACTCCGGTGTACGGATCGCGACGAGATCCTCGGACACGTGCCCGAGGTGGCCGTCGCACCACCCGGCGTACCAGATGGTCGCCACCGCCTCGGCGTCCTCCGCACGCGCGGGACGAAGGTGGAAGGTCGGCATCGGTGGAGAATACAAGACCGGCACAACGATTGAGGCCCGCGAATGGAACTCGCTCCGTGCCGAGACGCCGTTCCGCCCATCACGTCACGACCATGACGATATGGAGAGAGTTCACCGGGACCGCGCCGCGGATCGCCGCGGTATTCACCCGCCGCCATGCCGCCACCGGCGACCTGTGCCTGCTGGCCACCGTCCGCTCGGACGGGTTCCCGCGGCCTAGGTCCTGCCCTGCCGATCATGGGGTCCGCCGACTCGATACTCCCACCCCTCCCGCCAAGCGAAATCAGTACTGATCAGGGCTTCCAGCGGAACCCGATTCAGGAGATGGTCGAGCGCCCATCGCGTGGCGACGTGCCCGATAATCAGGACCCGTTGGCCACCCCACCGAAGTGGTAGATCATCCAGGAAACGCCCGACGCGGCGCACTGCTTGCCGCCAGCTCTCACCACCGGGGTAAGGCTCATCGAGGTAGCGGTCACGGTGTTCATGCAGCTCAGCCGCCGGCATGCCGTTGTAGTCGCCGTAGTCACACTCGCGCAGGCGCCAGTCGTGCAGGACCGGGATGAAACTACCGGCGAAGGCGATGTCGGCGGTTTCCGTTGCGCGACGTAGGTCCGAGACGAACACCGCGGCGATGCCGTCCTGGCGCCTGCGTTCACCGAGCTGCTCCGCCAGGATGAGTCCACGAGGGGACAACCGGCCTGGCATCCAGCCGGTGGCGATGCCCTGGTCGTTGTCCTCACTCCATGAGTGCGTCTCGAACACGATCTCGGTCGACATGACCCGAGATTACGAGCCACCGACCAGGGTCTGCCCCGCCGATCATGTAGGCGTTCGTCGATGACGTGTCGGTAGTCGGTCGGGCTGGTTGACGGACAAGGCGTGGGCGGTGATCGAGCCGCGGCTGCCGCACTCTGATGGACAGGCGGGTCGGTGGCGCGATCATCGCCAGGTCATCAACGGGATCTTGGTTGTGGAGGCTGGGCCACACGCCTCGCCGAACGTGCCTCGATCTATCGCGCCCGCCTGTTGCTCATCGCCGCCGTCATCTGGCTTCGATGAGCAAGCGAGAGCGTCCTGCTCGCCCTCCTCGTGCCGGACTGCTGGTCACACATCGTGAAACGGCGCTGGCTCCGGCGGGATCCGCTTCGCCATCAGGCAGAACTCGTTCCCCTCTGTCTCTTCCAGCACTATCCACCGCCCGCTGCCGACAGTGCTCGACCGCCGGGCACCCAGAGCGATCAGCCGGCCCAACTCCTCCTCTTGGTCCTGGTCAGTGGGGCACACGTCGAAGTGCATCCGGTTCTTGGCTGCTTTGCGTTCCGGGACGCGGATGAACAAGATGTCCGGGCAGACGGCCGCACCTCGGATCGCCACCCCCGTCTCGTCGCGATCAAAGATCCGGTACCCGAGAACGCCGCACCAGAATTCGGCCAGCCGCTCGGGATCCGCACAGTCGACCACGATGTCGCCAACCCGGCTCGTCATGCGCGGCAGCCTAGCGCTCCTGCCTGGCCCGTCACCGGCCCGATCTACTTTCAATGATCGACAGGACAGGCCCGAGCCGACCGGCGGCTCGGCGTCGATCAGCAGCAACGACGTGCCCATCGTCGCGCGCGCGGCCAGGACGCGATGAGCGTCGGCGGCTTGCGGTAACGGGTTCGTGGCGCCGATCGCCGGCCGCAGCCGCCCCGCCCCTCCGCGGCCCGCTCCAATGCCAGGCTCAGCAGCTCACGCACCGTCTCCCGGCCCGGTGGCCGTCCAGCAGCGGGGCGAGCACTCGTCGCGCCACCATCGGTTGCCTCGCGTACCCGTTCGACCCAGCCTGGCCGCGCGTAGTCGACAGTGACCGCCGCGTCCAGCGCCAGGTTGGTGGCGCTGAACGCGGCGGCCACCATCCGGGCACCGGCCTCGACGACCAACTGCACCAGCAGCGTCCCGGCCAGTGTTCAAGCTGAAGCTCGGTTGGGGTCAAGACAGGCCGTAGGCGGGCGAGGGTCACCGACGCGATCGGCGTCGGTGACCCTCGCCCGTCCTGCGCTGCGCGGTCAGTCCCGTTCGATCAGGTGGCCGACGATCTTCGGGCAGTCCACGGCCGCGCCGGACCCGTCCCGGCGCCGGTCCGGCTCCGGCAGGTCGACCGGCTCGCCGGTCGCGGTCGCCCCGACCGGACGCGCCCCCACCCACGCCACCTCGAGGGCGTCCTCGCCCTTGAGGAACCGGTGGGCCCGGACCCCGCCGGTGGCGCGGCCCTTGGCCGGGTACCCCGACAGCGGGGTGACCTTCACCGTGCTGCCGGTGGAGGTGACCACCATCGGCTCGCCGTGTTCGCTGTCGTCGGTGCGGACAGCACCAAAGAAGATCACCTCGCTGTCGGCGGCGAGCTTCATGCCGGCCATGCCGCCGCCCTTGAGGCCCTGGGGCCGTACGACCTTCGCGTTGAACCGCAGCAGGGACGCGTCGGTGCTGAGGAACGCGAGGGTCTCGATGCCGTCGGTGAGCCAGGTGGCGCCGACCACCTCGTCGCCGTCCTTGAGACTGATGATCTCGAACTCGTCGGAGCGGACCGGCCACTCCGGCGCGCACACCTTCACCACGCCGTGGCGGGTACCCAGGGCGAGGCCCGGGGACCCGGCGCCCGGCGCGCCCAGCGGGGCCAGGCCGACGACCTTCTCCCCCGGCCGCAGCGGCACCAGCTCACTGGCGGACATGCCACCGCGCAGCGACACCGTGCCGGCCTGCTCGGGCAGGACCGGTAGCGGCAGGACCTCCGTCTTGAACGCCCGGCCGGTGTTGGTCACCAGCAGCACCTGCCCGCGCGCGGTCGAGGGGACGACCGCCCGGACGGCGTCGTGCCGGATGCGGCCGTTGCGGCGGCGCCCCTCGGACGTCTCCTCGGACGCCGCGGCGGTCCGGGCGACCAGGCCGGTGGCCGACAGGATCACGTGGCACGGGTCGTCGGCGACCTCGAGCGGCCCGGCGGGTACCGACGCCGCGAGGACCTCCTTGAGGTCGCCGTCGATGAGCGTGGTGCGCCGCTCGGCGGCGAACTCCTTGACCACGCCGGCCAGCTCGGTGGAGACCACCTTCTTGAGGACGTTCTCGTCGTCGAGGATCGTCGACAGCTCGGCGATCTCGGCGCGCAGCCGCTCCTGCTCGGTCTCCAGCTCGATCCGGTCAAACTTGGTCAGCCGCCGCAGCGGCGTGTCGAGGATGTAGGTGGCCTGGATCTCCGACAGCTTGAACCGGCGCATCAGGCCGTCCTTGGCCGCCTGCACGTTCTCGCTCTCGCGGATCAGCCGGACCACCTTGTCGATGTCGAGCAGCGCGATGAGCAGGCCGTCCACCAGGTGCAGCCGCTCCTGCCGCTTGCGGCGCCGGTAGGCGGTCCGGCGGGTGACCACCTCGTACCGGTGCGCCAGGAACACCTCGAGCAGGGCCTTCAGGCCGAGGGTCTGCGGCTGCCCGTTGACCAGGACGAGGTTGTTGATGCCGAACGACTGCTCCAGCGGGGTGAGCCGGTAGAGGTCGGCCAGCAGCGCCTGCGGGTTGACCCCGACCTTGCACTCGATGACCAGCCGGGTGCCGTTCTCCCGGTCGGTGAGGTCCTTGACGTCGGCGATGCCCTGCAGCCGCTTGGTCTTGTTGACCTCGTTGGTGATGGCGGCGATGACCTTCTCCGCGCCGACCCCGTAGGGCAGTTCGGTCACGGTGATGGCCTGGCGGCCCCGGCTGCCCTCCAGCGGGCCGGTCACCACCTTGGCACGCATCCGGACCACGCCGCGGCCGGTCTCGTACGCCTTGCGCACCTCGTCCAGGCCGAGCAGCATTCCCCCGGTCGGCAGGTCCGGGCCGGGCACGAACTCCATCAGCTTGTCCAGCGTCGCGGTCGGGTGGGTGATCAGCCACCGGGCCGCCGCGACGACCTCGCCCAGGTTGTGCGGGATCATGTTGGTCGCCATCCCGACCGCGATCCCGGACGTGCCGTTGACCAGCAGGTTAGGGAAGGCCGCGGGCAGCACCGACGGCTCGGTCAGCGACCCGTCGTAGTTGGGCCGGAAGTCGACGGTCTCCTCGCCCAGCTCGCCGACCAGGAGCATGGCCTCCCGCGACATCCGCGCCTCGGTGTACCGGGCGGCGGCGGGGCCGTCGTCGGGCGAGCCGAAGTTGCCGTGCCCGTCGATCAGCGGCACGTTCAGCGAGAAGTCCTGGGCGAGGCGGACCATCGCGTCGTAGATCGCACTGTCGCCGTGCGGGTGGTACTTACCCATGCAGTTGTGTACGACGTACCCCTCGGCCACGAACGCGTGCTCGTCGGCGCCCACCTGGATGTCGTAGGTGACGTCGGGTTCGACGCGCTCGACCGACTGGACCTGGAGGAAGGAAGCCCCGGAGAGGGCATCAAGGCGTTCGGCGAGCGGCGAACCGATGCGCCGTAGCCGATCGACCCAGCCGTCCCGCTCCGCGCGCCAGAGGGGGAAGGACCGCTCAGCCAGCGGTCTGCCCCATCGATCCTTACCGTACCGCACCGGCGTGCCGCCACCGGGGGACAGGGATGAGCGGAAAGCGATCCCATCCTTGTCCCGCAACCAGCCTCCGCCGACATGGGCCGCCGAGAACTCGGCGATGACCGGACCGTAGGGCAGCCGGTCATGACCTTGCTTGCCGCCGTACCGGTATTCGATCTCGGTAAGCCGGTGAAGGCCGTCCTGCTTGTAACCGATCTTGACCCACCGAAGCAGCGCCGACGCCAGGATCGCCGCGTCTCGTCCGGAGAACGAGAGGCCGTGGAGGGACTTGTGCGCGGCACTTCCTGGCCGCGACCAGTGATGGCCATGAATTCCGGAGTCCGCGAGCATCGAATAGATCTGTTGCACCATCCGGACACTGGTGCTGACGAACACGATCTCACGATGCCGCTTGCGCACGTAGCCGTCGCCGTCGAACAGGCCGGCGAGGAACGGCACCCAGCGGGAACGGTCGGCGAGCACGTCTTCCGGTACCGACTTCGCGTCACTCAGCGGGCGGCCGACGTCGAGCAGGCCCTCGTGCCGACTGAAGGTGAGGATGTGCTGGTCGCGGTGTCTCGGATTCTTCGCCTCGCGCTTTCCACGAGTCGCGTTCAACCCCACCGCGATGGCCCAGCCGTGCGCGACATCGAGCGGATCGACGTCGCACATGTGAATTCGCACCCGTCCATCCGCCGGTCTGGCACGGTCCACCGCGAATCCCTCGGCCGCGACGAGACCCCGCACGTAGTCGTACAGATCTCCGCCGTCACCCCGAAGATGTGGGTGCCGGCGGGCACCGTAACCGATGGTGAGACGGCCTACGAGGTCCTTCGCGTCCGTCCAGCCGGCCGTGAGGTCCTCGCCCACCGTCCGGAACCGCTGGCCGGGCGTCACCACCATCGTGTGGCCGTTCGACCACGTCACCCGTACAAGGTCGGAGGTCGGGTTCTCGTAGACGGCAGTGACCGGCACCGGATTTCCCCGCCCGTCGAGAACGTACTCTCCGATCCCGATGGCCTCGATGGGACGCACACCCGTGGGGGTGGACACGAGCGTGCCCCGCACGAAGCAGTCACCGACGACGCGGGCGGACTTCACGTGACCGCGGTCGGGCCGGTAGCCCTGCTCGTTCATCGAGTACAGGATCCGGCGGTGGACCGGCTTGAGACCGTCGCGCGCGTCGGGCAGCGCCCGGGAGTGGATGACCGAGTACGCGTACTCCAGGTACGACGTCGAGACCTCGTCCTGCAGGGAGTGGTCGATGACCCGCTTCCCGGCCTGGTCGAAGACGGACAGGTCGACCTTAGACGGATTGTCCTTACGGCGTGCCATTGCTCAGTTCTCCTCGACGGACCCGCGGATACCGCGGCGGTGGCTCGTGCGCTCATACGTCGGACCGGGCGCCGTCGGATCGGGCGCGCCCGCGCCGGTTCGGGGGCTCATGCGTCGATCGTCTCCTGGTCGACCCGGTTGGCGGAGTCGATGAGCCAGTTCTTGCGGGGCTCGACCTTCTCGCCCATGAGCAGTTCCAGGATCCGCTCCGCCGCCTCGACGTCGTCGAGGGTGATCCGCCGGACCGCGCGGGTGGCCGGGTTCATCGTGGTCTCCCAGAGCTCGTCGGCGTCCATCTCGCCGAGGCCCTTGAACCGCGGGATCGGCGTGACGATCTGCTTGCCGGCCTTCTCCAGCCGGGCGACGGTGTTCGTCATCTCCGGCTGCGTGTACGTGTAGATGGTCTCCGGGCTACGGCCCTTGGTCGTGATCTTGTGTAGGGGCGGCATCGCCGCGTACAGCCGCCCGGCCTCGATGACCGGGCGCATGTACCGGGCGAACAGCGTGATCAGCAGGGTCCGGATGTGCGAGCCGTCGACGTCCGCGTCGGCCATGATCAGGACGCGGCCGTAGCGCATCGAGCCGAGGTCGAACGTGCGGCCCGAGCCGGCGCCGAGAACCTGGACGATCGCCGAGCACTCGGCGTTGTCGAGGACCTGCTGGAGGTTGGCCTTCTGGACATTGAGGATCTTGCCACGGATCGGCAGCAGCGCCTGGTACTCCGACGACCGGGCCAGCCGGGCGGTGCCCAGCGCGCTGTCACCCTCGACGATGAACAGCTCGCTGCGCGCCACGCCGGTAGACCGGCAGTCCACCAGCTTCGCCGGCATCGCCGCGCCCTCGAGCGCGGTCTTGCGCCGGGCGGCCTCCTTCTGCTGCTTCTGGGTCAGCCGCACCCGGGCGGCGTCGACGATCTTCTGCAGGATCGTACGGGCCTCGGTCTTCGTCTTACGGTCGTCCACCCACGCCTTGAGGTGCTGCTCGACGAGCGACTGGACCACGCGGGTGATCCCGGCGGTGGACAGCTCGTCCTTGGTCTGCGACGTGAACTGCGGCTCCGGGATGCGCACGTGGACGACCGCGGTCATGCCCTCCAGGACGTCGTCGAGGGTGGGCAGGTCCTCCTTGGGCCGCAGCAGGCCGCGGGTGTTGCGGATCGCCTCGGTCAGGGCGCGCACGGCCGCCCGCTCGAACCCCTTGCGGTGCGTACCGCCGTGCATGTTGCGGATCGTGTTGGTGAAGCACTCGACGGTCCGCTCGTACCCGGTCCCCCACCGGAACGCGATCTCGACCTCGGCGCGCCGCACGACGTTGGACTGCATGACGCCGTTCTCGTCGGCGGCGTTCTCCTTGTAGGTGCCCTCGCCCGTCACCAGCAGGGTGCCGCACACCGGTTTGTCGCCGGCCGGGGCCAGGAAGTCCACCATGTCGACCAGGCCGTTGGGGAAGTGGAACGTCTCCTCGATCGGCTCGTCGCCGGTCTGGTCGCGCAGCACGTAGGTGACACCGGGGACCAGGAACGCGGTGTTGCGCAGCTTGGCGCGGACCGCCTCGACGTCGAGCGCCGCGCCGGTCTCGAAGTACCGGGCGTCGTACCAGTACCGGGTCGAGGTGCCGGTCGACTCGCCGCGCTTCATCTTCCCGGTGACCCGCAGGCCGGACTCCCGGGTGAACCGCGCGGTCGGCCCGGGACCGTCGAACACGCCCGGCACGCCGTGCTGGAACGACATCTGGTGGACCTTGCCGGCCCGCTTCACCGTGACGTCGTAGCGGCGCGACAGGGCGTTGACCGCCGAGGCGCCCACGCCGTGCAGACCGCCGGAGGTCTTGTACCCCGAGCCGCCGAACTTGCCGCCGGCGTGCAGGCGGGTCAGCACCAGCTCGACACCGGACATTCCCGACTTGGCGTGGATGTCGGTGGGGATGCCGCGGCCGTTGTCGTCGACCTGCACCGAGCCGTCGGCGTGCAGCGTCACCTCGACGTGGGTCGCGTGGCCGGCGACGCCCTCGTCGGTGGAGTTGTCGAGGATCTCGTTGACGAGGTGACCGACGCCACGGCTGTCGGTGGAGCCGATGTACATACCGGGTCGCTTGCGAACGGCGTCCAGGCCCTCGAGGTGCGTGAGGTTGTCGGCCCCGTACAGGGTCTCGGGCTGTGCAGTCACCTGGTCGTACTCCAAGTTCTTGGCGGGCGGGCGCGTCCGGCGCGGGGGTGATCGAGCAACCCGCCGGACGACCACGAGAGCCTAGCCGCCTGGTCTGACATCGAACGGGAGCACGGCCGCAAGTCGTTCCGTGGTGTCAACAACATCGGACCGTGGCGTCGGCTACACCGGTCGGTGGGTGCGGGGCGGTCGACGCCGGTGGCGTGGACGCCGACGGTGCGCTCCGGCGCGGTTCGGGCGGGAAGGCCTCGATGACCAACGCCCTGCGGCGGGCGAAATTCCCACCCGTACGGCGTTCCGGCCCCACATGGCGTTCCCGGCCCGTACGGCGTTCCCGGCCTCGTACGGCGGGCGACGTCACCGGCCGGCACGGTGGGTGCGACCAGCGGAGCCGACGGACTCCGGCGTCTACCTTATCTTCTTGGATCCGGCCACGATCTTCCGGTACTCGGGATGGCTGGCCAGCCACTGCGTCAGCGGCGGGTAGATCGCGACGACGGTGCGGCCACGGACCCGGGCGTCGTCCATCGCGGCGCGCGTCAGGGCGTCGGCCACGTCGGTGCCGTCGTAACCGACCGTCACCTCGACGTGGGTGTAGGCAATGATCTTGCCGGTGAGCTGGTAGGTCAGGTAACCGGCCAGCGCCTCGTCGGCGTCGCTGTCGCGCGCCTCGAACCGCTCCCGCTCCGGCACGTCGGTCACCCCGATGGTCACGCCGACCATCCTATGGCGGGCCCGGCGCCCCGGTCCGCGCTGTCGGCGCCGCCCGGCTCAGGGCGCGGGTTCGACCGCCCGGCTCAGGGCGCGGGTTCGACCGCCCGGGCGCGCAGCCACTCGTCGAAGTCCCGCGCCACGATCCGTTGGTCGGTCACACCGTCGGCCGCCGGCGAGCACAGCCAGCGGATCGGTGCGGCCATCACGGAGGCGTCGAGCATCCGCTCCCGGACCGCCTCCGGCACCTGATCGGGAACCATGCCGGTGCGGGTCGCCCCGCCGGGCAGGAGCACGTTCACCCACACCGCGTACTCCCGCAGGTCGGCCGCCATCACCCGGGACAGCGCCTCGGATCCCGCCCGCGACGGGCCGTAGGGCGCGAAGCCCCGGCGGATCATCGTCTCCTCGTTGAGCGAGATGTTCACGATGCGGCCGCCGCCGGCCGCGATGAACCCGGGCGTGACCTCGCGGGCGACCAGGAAGTACCCGGTGAGGTTGGTGTCGACCAGGTCGCGGAAGCCGTCCGGCGGGACCTCCCAGAACCCGTGCGGTTCGGTGAGAAACGCCGGGTTGACCGTCCGCATCCCGAGACCGGCGTTGTTGACCAGCACGTCCAGCCCGCCCAGCAGGTCCCGCGCGCGCCGGACCCCGGACGCGACAGAGCGCTCATCGCGGACGTCCATGACGGTACCCGCCACCAGGCCCCGACCGGCGTCGATCTCGCCGGCGGCGGCGACCGTGCGGGCCTCGTCGCGGCCGGTGACGACGACGCGGGCGCCGGCGTCGGCGAGGGCCTGCGCCATGGCCCGCCCCAGGCCACCGGTCGCCCCGGTGATCAGGACCCGGACCCCGGCCGGTGATGCGGAACGGGACTCGCTCGCTCCCGCGGCGGTGTCGACGTCGGATCCTGGCACCCGGTCATTCTCCCCCGGCCCTAGCATCCGGTCATTCTCCCCCGGCCCTGGCACCCGGTCATTCTCCCCCGGCCGGCCGGGCCGGTCACCCCATTCCCGCCGACCGGTCCGGCCGCTCCCCTCGTCCGTCGGGCGGCCCGACGGCCGACCGTCACGCCCGCATGACGATCGGGCCGACGGGTATGACATCAGCGAATACCTGAACGAGGAGGTCGATCATGGCCGAGGACGAGGTCCGGCGGAAGGCCGAGGACATCGCGGTACCGAAGGCGAACATCGCCGAGGAGACGTTCCAGGGCATCGGCGACGCGGCCGCGGACGCGCTGCCCGACGAGCCGGCGGGCAGCGACCGGGTCGAGAATCCGATCGATCCGAGGTCCGGCGTGGGCAGCAGCGAGGGTGCGGGTAGCGCCGGGGGTCGCGGTGGCCACGTGGACTGGTCGTCCGGTGACGCGCGGCCGGAGCGCACGCCGGCGGGTCCGACCGATGGCGAGGACCGCCGGGACTGAGCCCGGCGGCCCCGGTACCTGAACGATGGACCCGGCGCCGGCCGGCCCGGGGCCGGGAGAAGCGGCGGGCCGTCCGATGAGACGATCACGGGCGGCGCGGTTCGTCGGATACCCGCGCCGACGGTGACGTCCCGCGTCGTCGGCTCCGTCGAACCCGGGAGGGTGCCTTGTCTGACGCTGCCCGCAGCGCCGTCGTCCTCGGTGCGCGCAACACGGGCGGCGCGATAACCGACCGACTGCTCGCCGACGGGTGGCGGGTGACGGCGGTCGCCCGCAGCGAGGAGACGGTACGTGCGGTGCGGGACCGGGGTGCGCGGGCAGTCCGGGCGGACGCCGCCGACCCCGACGAACTGCACGAGGTCCTCGCGGACGCCCGAGCCGAGCAGGGCGGGCTCGACCTGGTGGTGAACGCGACGGCGCCCCGGATACCGCCGGGTCCGTTCGGCGGCGGTCCGGTCGCCGACGCCGACCTCGCGGCGTTCCGGGCCTGGGCGGTACCCGTGGCGGAACAGACGTTCACTTTTCTCCACACGGGCACGGCCGCGCTACGGCCCGGCGGCGGCACACTCGTCCAGCTCACCGGCGGCTCCAGCCTGCGGGCGCGGGCTGGTAGTGGCCTCTGGGCGGCCGGGGCGTTCGCCACCCGCGCGCTGGTGCACGCGGCGGCGAACGAACTCCGCGAGGACGGTATCCACGTCGCCCTGGTGGTCATCGACGGCACGATCGGACAGCACGACGGCACCGGGCCGGGTGCCGGTCTGCGCACCGAGCTCGACGAGATCGCGGCGGCGGTCGCCTTCCTCGCCGCACCGGGGCAGGTCCGGCGCACCCACGAGATACACCTCAGCCGTCAGCACGGGTACCGGCCAGCCTAGTCACGCTGACGCAGCCACGTCCCGACCTGCAACCGTCCCGGTCGGCCTGCGCCGACGCCGCGAAGCCCACTCGCCACCTCGTCCCACCCGAGCACGTCACCGGCGTCGCGACGTTCCAGACCAATCCACTGACGGACCTGATCAGCCCGGCGGCTCGACTACGGCAGGCCGGCATCCGGGGTCGCCGCCTATGTAGCTGCGGGCCGAGCACACTACTCGGCGTTGAACTGATCTCCGCTTCATCGAAGACGGACGAAGAGCGCCGATCACCGTTCCGGCCAGCCACCACATCGGTGATTGCTAGTTGACCTCGGTGGCCGTGGGTTGTCGCGCCAGGCCCTGACGATGACCTGATCATGGGACCGCCGCGATGGCTGTCCGGTCCGGCCGATCCTTGCCCCCAGCAACGATCACGGTCGCTCATCCTGCACTCATATGCGGACCATTGGACCGTTGACCCCTTTCGAAGATCCAGTCACAACCAATGTTTGCCTTCCTTGCTGGCAACGAACAACACGGTCGTCGTAGCTCGATGTCGACTTCCGTCCGGCGCGGTCGTTGTCACTGTTGTTGTCAACTACGAGCACCCTTGGGCTTCCTCCGGCTTTTCCCGTATAGACGAGCCAAGCGGACGACTGGGGCGGACCGGGTCCGACTGGGCCACCAATTCTCGCGACCATCTGGCATACGCAACTGACCCGTAGGGCCCTTCCCATGGAACGCGTCGTTCAGTACTATTGGCGACTCTCAGCAGAGTTCGCGCCATTGCCGGCACCAAGACCGACGATCGAGCCCAGTTATCGAACTTCAGCAACATCACCTCCTGAACTGAGGGTAGGCAGGTATCCCTGATGAAGATCGATCACGACGATGCGCTGAGCCGAGTACGAGAACGGATCGAGAATCATACACGTGATCACTGGCATGAGTTCGCCATAATTGTCGCGAGCGCCAATACACTGCTCGCCCTCACACTGTTCGGTCGCATCTTCGTACGCGGACATGCAGATAGGATCGGATACCTCTCAATTGGTATCGCCATAGCTTCAACCACCGCCGCGATACTCGCCTACTACTCCATTCAGATCGGCTCAATTCTATTATTTGGCCCACTGCACCTGCCGGGCGTCCTGGTCTCCTTCCTCATCGCAGCAGCTCAGCTCGCTCTCTTCCTGTGGCCCACCCATGTCCTCGGCACCCAATGGCCAAGTGCATTAGCCGAACTCAAGAGCCTGCGCCACTGGTTGCTCTGCTACGCGATATTTGCCCTTGCCGCCCCTCTCGCCAGTTGGCACGCGGCAACAGTCCGCAAGCGCGAAGTGCCCAAACTTGTCGTCAAGGCGTACGAGACCGGCCAACGGATCGACAGAAAATCCGCGTGCGTCGCAGGCATGGTGGTCTGCCTTTGCTGGGCGCTGAGTTTCCGCTTGCTACTTCCGGCAGTAATTTTCGGAATTGCAGCGGCCGTGATTTCCTCAATCATGGGCATAGCGTCGCAGACCAGGGTGGCCAAGCGATTCTTGCACGATTTCGATGATTCTAGAGTGAGCGAACAGCCCGCTTCGCCGAGACGTTGATCCACAGCTTCGTAGCGCCCCAACACAAGGCAGTGGCACCCCGCGACCCCCCTTACGAGGTCGTTGGTGTACGTCGAGTCGCTGGGCGGCCCTAAACCGCCGGTCGGAGGCCGGCCGTGGGGCGTTCACGGAAGAACCGTGCCACACCGCGTCACGACGGCAATCCGAGGCGTCAACGTACACGCCGATGACGTACTCGGGCTGCACTACAGCCAGAAGGTGTCGTGGCGGAGCATGAACTCCGCCCGCTCCTCCTCGCTCTTTCCGGCCAGGTCAACCAGGCCCTCGAAGTACCCCTCCCGGGGCGCGCCGGGCGCGAAGTGCAGCAGCATCGACGCCGGCTCCCCCGACTCGTTGCGGAACGCGTGGACCCCGCCCTCGGGTACGTGCACGAAGTCCCCCGGCCGGGTGTCGATCCAGCGGGTGCCGTCGTAGATGCGCACCGTACCGGAGAGGATGAAGAACGACTCCGAGATCGACCGGTGGAAGTGCGGGTCGGGGCCGCTGGGCTCCGGGCCCATCTCCCACCGGTACAGACCGAACTGCCCGTTGGTCGACGCGCCCGTGGCCAGGTAGTGCGCCGTGTTGCCGTTCGGATAGGTCAGCTCCGGTTCCTGTTCGACGGGACGGTACGTGGCGCTGATCGCTCCCTCGGCGCCGAGGTAGCGCGGCGGCGGATAGGTCATGGCCTCGTCCCCTTCCAGGAAGCCTCGCCGGTCAACAGTGAGCCTGCCGTACCGGCAGGAGCACCGCCGAGGGGTGCACCGGATCGTGGTAGACCGCCTGGTCGGCGGCCCGGAGGACGGTGGCGGTGGCGCGCGGTTGACCGGTACCGGGATTGCGGGCGTACCGCGGGAAGGCACCGCTGGAGACCTGGACCCGGATCCGGTGGCCACGCCGGAAACGGTGCGCGGTCGGCCACAGCGTGACGGTGGCCCGGGAGATCTCGTCGGCGCCGGAGAGGCTGACCAGGCCGTCGCAGACGTTGGACGAGCGGCCTCGCGGGTCGACGTCGCAGAGCCGGACGAAGACGTCGGCGTACCGCAGGCTGGAGCGGAACCAGATCTCGGCGCCGACCTCGCCGATGACCTCCACGTCGGAGTCGAGGACCGCGGTGGTGTAGGTGAGTACGTCCGCGCGGGCCTCCAGGGCCGTGTTGTCGACGCGGCCGCTGCCCCGGGCGACCATGCGCACACCGCCGACCGCGGGCGTCGGGTCGGCCGGGTCGTAGCGGTACCGGTCGGGCGCCGACTCGCCGGGCGGCTCGCTCGCCAGCGCACCGCCGGGCCGGAGGTGGAAGCGCCGCGCCGCGTAGCCGGCCGGCGGCCAGGAGTCGAAGTCGCGCCAGGCTTCCTCGCCCATCACGTACAGCCGCACCGGCGCCCGCTCCGGCGGCTGCTCGCCGCGGGCGTGGGCGAGCCCGAACTCGACGGCCTCGCGCACCGCCGTACCGTCCAGGTCCAGGTGCGTCCACGGCCCGACCGTCAGCCGGGCCGGCCGCCCGGCGTCCTGGAGGACGGTGAAGTCGCGGAGCTGGCCGGGCAGGAAGATGTCGTACCAGCCGCCGATCGAGCTGACCGGTACGGTCACCTCGGCCACCCGGTGCCGGTGGTCGAAGTCCGCCCAGCGCGGGTGGTCCGCGTCGTACGCGAGGATGTCCTGAATGTAGTCGGAGCGCCCGCCCAGGGCGGCGACGTCGGCCCGGCTGAGCGGCAGCGTGTACAGCGCGCGGCGGGTCCTCCGGGCCTGCACCGGCTGCCGCAGCAGCGCCCAGTGGCGTTCCTGGCTGCCGATCAGCGCACCCCACCCGAACGGGGTCTCCAGCGACATGGCGTCCGCGCGCAGGAACTCCAGGGTCAGCGCCGACTCGGTCACCTGCGGGATCATCGCCTTGACCTGCGGTGGCAGCCGATCGGCCACGGCCCACTGCACGTACCCCAGGTAGCTCAGGCCGACCAGCACGATCGACCCGCCGAACCACGGCTGCGTGACCACCCAGTCCAGCGTGGCCAGGCCGTCGGCGCGCTCCTGGCGCATCGGGTCGAAGGTACCGCCGGAGCCGAACCCGCCGCGGGTGCTCTGGATCAGCACCTGGTACCCGCGCTCGGCCAGCGGCCTGGCCATGGCCTCGCCGAACAGGCCCGCCCGGCCGTACGGGGTGCGGATCAGCGCGGTCGGCAACGCCTCGCCGCCGGCCCGCGGCGCCCACCGGTCCGCCAGCAGGTCGATCCCGTCGGACATCGGTACCCGCAGGTCCCGCTGGACGAGCAGGTCACGGGTCACCGGCGGGGACAGCTTCAGCCGGCGTTCGAGGATATGGCTGACCAGGTTCACCGGCGCTCCTCCCGATCGTGCGATCGCGTGCGCTCGATGATGGACAGCCCCCGGGAAATGAGCAAGCGTCGATTCTTCCGGGTCGGTTCGCCGGACAGCGGCCGCGACCGTCCACGCGACGCGGTGTCGTACTCTGCGCGCGTGAACACGGGTCGCACGGTCGCCGCTGTCTCCCTCGGAGTCGTCCTCACCGCTGTCTGCGCGTGCGGTGCCCTTTTCACCGCCTGCGCCGGCGCCTGGGTCGTCCTCGGTCCGGTGAACTACTTCGGCTGCGGCACCGAGCGCCCCGCCGGAATCACGGCGGCCGACCTCGCCGGCTCGTACGTGACGGACGACGGCGGCCGGTTGGAGCTGCATCCGGACGGCCGTCTCACCGCGAGCGGTCTGAACAACTCCGACGACGGTGAGGCGCGCCCACCGTTGTCCGGGGACGGGACGTGGTCACTCCAGCCCTCGGACAACCATTTCGGGGACGTCCAGGTGTCCTTCACGGACCCGCCCGGGTACAACGGCGGTTACGGCGCCTTCCTCGACATCTCCGGCAGCCGCGACGATCCCTGGCTCTACCGGTACGTCGGTGATCCCGACACCTGCGACCTCTACCGGTTCAACCGGGCCTGACCGCGTCGCGCTCGATGCCGAGCAGCATCTCCCGGCAGTTGGCGCGCAGCGACCGTTCGGCGACCGGGTTCAGCATCTCCGCCAGCAGCGGGATGCCGATCTCGAACGAGATGCGCAGCGTCACGTTGGTGCGTCCGTCGTCGAGAGGGGTGACCCGCCACTGGCCGTCGAACGTCTCCATGTCACCGGTGACCTGGTGGAAGGCCATGACCAGGCGCTCGGGGTCGAGCCGCTCGACCTCCTCCCACTCCAGGATCGAGCCCTTGAGCAGCACCGACCATCCGCTGCGACGGGCCAGCGGGTCCGTGTCGTCGAGGATCTTCACCCAGCGCACGCTGTCCATCGAGTCCGGGTACCGCTCGATATCGGTGACCACCTGCCACACCCGCGCGGCGGGTGCCCGGATGTCGAGGTCGATCGCCACGTCAGGCATTGCGGCCCTCCTCCTGGGTCCACTCCTTGGGCAGGAAGCCCTCCTCGCCGACCAGTTCGGCGAGCTTCAACCAGTCCCGCGCGAGCGCCAGCGACGGGAAGTACCCCTCGGGTACCAGCGGGTCCGGGATGTCGCCCAGCAGGGCCCGTACGTCGGCGACCAGGCGCTCGCAGCGCGCCACCAGTTCACCGGCGGGGACCTCCCAGCCGGCCCGCACGAGCCGTTCGCACTCCCGGCCGAGCGGGTGGTCGCCAACGCGGGCCAGCGCCCAGGAGGCCCGGACCCGGGCCGCCGGGAGCGGCCGGTCGTGGTGCAGCACCAGGTTGAGCACCACGGCGCAGTACTGGCCGATCATGCGGGCGTTGCGGTGCACCAGCCCGTCCTGGCCCTCGGTCAGCGCGCCCTTCACGTCCTCCAGCAGCGCCGCGATCGGCAGGCCGACCCACCATACGGCGTGCCCCCGGCACCAGGCGTACCGCCGGGCGTCGACCTCGACGGTTCTCATGCGCTCCCCACCCCGCTCGGCTCCACCACGATCGAAAGCTCCGCCAGCGGTACGCCGCGGTCCCAGTCCAGCCGCAGCAGCCCCAGCTCGTACAGGCCGAGGCAGAACCCGGTCAGCGCCGGGTCGGCGCCGCGCCACACCACCCGGCCGTATCCCGCCGGGTCCGGCGACGCGGTCGACGTCGACAGCTCGGCCCACGCCGCGGCGTCCTCATCGGACAGTTCCCACACCCCGCCACAGCGGGGCGCCACCAGCAGCCGGGTACCGCCGGCCGCGTGCAGGTGCAGGTCGTCGGCGATCCAGCCGACCTGCGCGGCCAGCTCGGCCACCCCGGTCACCAGGCCGGTCAGCCGCCCGGCGAGGGCCACCGCGTCGGCGACGTAGACGGCGCAGTCGTCGGCCCGGTCCGGCAGCGCCGCATACCGGCGATACGCATCCGCCAGGTCGGGCGCGTGGCCGCGCAGCCGCTCATGCAGCCACTTGTCCCCGGTGAACGGCACCCCCCTGGCGGTCAGCACGACCGTGCAGGCTTCCTCCACCGCCTCCCGGGCGTTGGACACCGCCGTCAGCCACCGCCCCGCGCGGGCGGCGGCCTGTGCCACCCAGACCGACTCGCGCAGCCGCTCGGCGTACTCGCGTACCACCAGGTCGCGGGCGACCGACCGGACGTCCGGCACGGCCGCCGGTGCCAGCGCCGGCCCGGCCAGGTCCAGTCCGAACGCGATCCGGTGCAGCAGCTTGAGCTGCTGTTCCTGCTCGATACTGCCGAAGGCGCCGGCGATCGGCGCGGCCCCGGCGAGGGCCCGCCGGGCGAGCGTGAACAGCGTGTCGACGTCGGCGTGCGACCGGGTCCACACGTCCACCCGCAGGTCGCCCACCCAGTGCTCCAGCGGTACCAGCGACCGCGACGTGCCGGCGCCGCAGATCACGACGTCGAAGTCGCTGAGCCGGTTGCCTAGCCCGAACGTCAGCGATCCGCCGGCCACCGCCGTGTCGCCCGGTTCGCGCAGGTACTCCAGGACGTCGAGCACGTCGTCGACGCCCACGCCGTGCAGGTCGCGCAGCCGCCGGTCGAGCAGGGCCCGCCGCCGGGGGTCGTCGGGGATGCTCATGCGTTCTCCTCGTCGATGATGTCTGCCTCGTCGATCCGGACGGTGCCCCGCGCGCCGTCCACGGTCAGCCGCATCCCGGTCCGGACCCGGCTGGTCAGCCCGGGGATTCCGACGATCGTGGGTACGCCCAGTTCGCGGGCCACGATGGCGACGTGGGTGAGCGGGCTGCCCCGTTCGATCAGCAGCGCCGACGCCGAGGACAGCACCCCGACCCAGCCCGGGTCGGTCCGGTAGGTGACCACGATGTCGGAGCCGGCGTCGCGTGGCTGGTCGAGGACCTTCGCGTGGCCGGTGACCAGGCCAGGGCCGGCCGGAGTGCCGCGCAGTACCCGACCGGTGTCGGCATCGGCACCGGCGGAACCGGTGTCGACGGTGGACCCGGTGGCCGGGTCCGGGTAACGCCGGCCCCAGTACGGCCCGCCGGCGGTGACGAAGCGCGGCGGTGGTGCCGGCAGCCGCCGCTGCTCGGACTGCCGGGACCGGCGCAGCTCGGCCAGCGGAGCCAGCTCGCGGTGGTCGACGGTACCGGTGAACGCACCGCGCAGCTCCTCCAGGCGCAGGTGGAAAACGTCCCGGGCGCCCGGCAGCGCGCCGCTGCGGGCGAGGTCCGCCCCGATCGCGGTGAACATCCGCCGGGCCATGCCGAAGGCGCGGGTACGGGCGAACCGCACCCGCTCCCGCTCGCGCAGCACGGTACGCACCCGGCCGCGGACCCGCTCGTACACCCAGCGGCGCGGCCCGCGCAGGTGGGCGTCCAGGTACGCGTCCGCGTCCTCGCCGCCGGGCTGCCGGTCCGGTCCGGGGCCCGGTTCACCGCCCGCCGCGGTCACCGGCGCGTCGGCGGCCAGCAGCGCGTCGCGCAGCATCGACATCAGCAGCGTCGGGTCCTCGCGCAGGTCGGGCTCCTCCAGCTTGAGCTCGTTGGCGCTGCGGTAGCCGAACCGGGACACGTAGTCGTCCAGCTCGGCGCGCAGCCAGGCCGCGTCGGGCCCGGGCGCGTCGCGCAGCCAGGCGTGCGCGGCCTTCGGCGGCAGGTTCCGGACGGCCGGCGCGACCTCCGGCCGGGTGGTCAGCTCGCGCGCGAGTTCGGTGAGCCGGCGGGCCGGCAGCGTGGACTCGACGTCGTCACCCACCTTGACCACGTGCCACCGGAACCACTCCGGCGCGTCCGGCAGCCAGCGGGCGGTCAGGGCGTACAGCAGCCCGTACGAGAGCATGACGACGTTGTCCAGCACGGCCATCCGGCCCCACTGCGCCAGCAGGGTCCGCTCCACCTCGGTGAAGTGGCGGTACACCGCGGCGGCCGGCATGCCGGAGTAGTCGCGGGCGTCGAACTCGCGGTAGACGGCGTCGAAGCGGCGCAGGAACCGCGCGACCGAGCCGCGCACGGTCAGGCAGTACCAGCCGAACGTCGCCGCGACCCGGGCCCGCACGGCGGCGGTGAGCAGGCGCGACCGGTACGCGAGCGGGGGCGGCCGGTGAGCGGTCTCCGTCGGCGTCTCCGGTACCCCCATGGCCACCGCCAGGATCGTCCGGTTGACCCGGTACGCCGGCAGCAGCCCGATGACCTTCGTCCAGTTGAGGACGTTGTAGTACACCCGGCCGTCGAAGTAGCCGAGCATGCTGGCGAAGTCGGAATCCATCAGCGCCAACTGCGCGCGCGGCACGCCGAGCAGGGCGCAGTACTCCCGGTACAGCCGCCCGTACAGGTGGCGGGCGAAGCTGAACGTCAGCGGGGCGGTGACCTCGCCGTAGCTCTCGATGATGTTCGAGTTGTCCCAGACCCTCACCTCGCCGGCGGTCGGCTCGTCGACGGTCCCGGCGGTGCCGGCAGGGTCCCCGGTGCCGGCGGGACCCCCGGTGCCGGCGGGACCCCCGGTGCCGGCGATACCGCCGGTGCCGGTGAGCGGTCGGCTCTGCAGCAGGTGCAGCCGGCCGCCGGCGAACGCCCACTCGACGTCCTGCGGTACCCCGTACAGCGCCTCGACCCGCTCGCCGGTGTCACGCAGCAGGTCGATCTGGTCCGTGGTCAGCGCGGGTACCCGCCGGTCGGCCGGGGCGACGGTGACGGTGCGGCAGCCGCCGCCCGGCGCGGCGGTCACCCGGTCGCGCTTGTCGCCGATGACCGTGTCGACGCCTCCGCCGCCGGCCCGGTCGACGGTGATGGTGTCGGCGTCCACCGCGCCCGACACGAGCCCCTCCCCCAGCCCGTACCCGGCGCTGATCAGCATCCGGTCGGCGCGGCCGGTCGCGACGTCGGCGGTGAACAGCACGCCGCTGGTGTCGGCGGGGACCAGGCGCTGGACCACGACGGCCATCTCGACGGAGTCCACCGGGAGGCCGTGCAGCCGGCGGTAGGTCAGCGATCGGGCCGAGTACGCCGACGCCCAGCAGTCCCGGACCCGGTCGGCCACGGCGTCCGCGCCGGTCACGTTGAGGAACGAGTCGTACTGGCCGGCGAAGGACAACCGGCCGGAGTCCTCGCCGCACGCCGACGAGCGGACCGCCACCGCGCCGCCACCGACCGCGGCGTACGCCGCCTCGACCGCCGCCCGGCTGGCGGCGTCCAGGTCGGTCGCGGCGAACACGGCCCGCACGGCGGCGGCCACCTCCTCGGCGTTGTCGTCGCGCAGCCCGGCGAGCGCGGCGTCGACGCGCCGGCCGAGCCCGGTGGTCTCCCGGTACCAGGCGCACACCCCGGTACCGACCGCCGCCCACGCCGGGACGTCGAACCCGGCCCGGCTCAGCCGGTGCAGGTTCGCCGCCTTGCCGCCGGCCCACGCGTGCACCGCGTCGGGGCTGCTGTGCCGGTCCAGGACGGCGGGCTCACCCGCGGTCGACGCCGTCGCGGTCATCGCCCCTCCTCCACACCGTCGGCCAGGACCGTCGCCACGATCGACGACACCTCGGTGTCGTTCTGGCGCATCGACATCCGGATCTCGGAACCGGTCGCGCCGGCCCGGACCGCCCGGCCGACGCAGCGCACCGGGAGGTCCACCTCCGCGACCGCGACGAACGACGCGTCCAGGGCCGCGAGCACCGGCGACCCGGCCACTCCCGCGAGGTCGCGGGCCGCCGCGCGGACTGCCGCCTGCCGGGCCGCCTCGATCAGCACCATTCCCGGCAGATGGTCGTGCGGGTGGTCGAACAGTCCCCGGTACGCCACGTCGACGGTGAGATCGACGCCGAACCCGCCGTCGTCGGCGTCGGTGAAGCCGGCGAGCAGGACGTTGCGCGGCGCCACCCGCCCCACGCTCACCGCCGGCAACAGCGGCGCACCCCCGGCCGGCGGCGGACCGATCCGCGGGCCGAGCCCATGGGCCGCCCGGGCCTCGGCACGCATCCGCTCGTAGGCGGCGACCGGCCCCCACGAGAAGGACGCGACGGCGGTACCGATCGGACGGCCGTCGGTGGTCGTGAACGCCAACCGGCCGACCAGTCCGGGGCGCGCCGACTCGTACAGCCGCTCCACCGCGTACCGGGTGACCACCCGCAGCCGGTCGGGCTGTTCGGCGACCGCGACCCCCGGCGCCAGGTCGACCCCGAGCCGCCGCAGCAGGAACGGCCGGTCCAGCGGAACCCCGAGGTGGCGGTGGGTGACGACGTACGACGCCTGGCGGGCCAGCTCCAGCAGCGCCATCACGTCGTAGCGGATACCGGCTGCCGTCACGTCGTTGAGGTAGCAGTGCGTCAGCGGCAGCTCGCCGGCCAGCACGAAGGTGTCGCCGGCTCCCGGTGCGCAGTCGGTGACCAGCACCTCGTCGATGCCGGCCTTGTGCACCAGGCGGTACGGTACGGGCTGGTCGAAGCGCAGCGCCGGCACGGCGGGCCCGGGTGGCACGGCGGGCAACGGCGCCGAGGTGGGCGGGGCCGCGCCGAGGATCGGCACGGTCCCCGGCTCGGACGCCACCATCAGGTGGGTGCCCAGCACGACGCGGTCCCAGGCATCGAACGGCGCCCCGGCCCGCTCGGCGAGCGCGCACAGCCCCCGCCAGTCGGCGTTCAGCCCGGCGTCGGTGGCGGACAGGGCAGCCGCCAACTCCCGGACGGCCGGCCCGCGGCGGCCGTCGAGCCGCCGGTACTGCCGGCTGAGCAGGCCGGAGAGGGTGAGATCGCGGGCCGGTGTCCGCTCGTACAGGTCGCGCACCGCCGTCTCCACCGCGGCGGTGGCGTCGGCGCCGCGCCGCAGCTGCCGGTACAGCCGGCGCCGCTCGGGCGCGTCGAACAGCACGCCGATCTCGCGTACCAGGTCGGCCGGCTCGTCCGCGGCGTGGACGAAGTTGAGCAGGAAGTTCTCGTTGCCCAGCAGGTGGCGCAGCTGTCCGGGGGTGCGCCGCGCCGGGTCGGCGGGCCCCTTGGCGGCCGACAGGCGCGCCGTGGCGGGCCGGGTGTCCGGCGGCATCCGCACCACCAGCAGCAGCGAGTCCCCGTCGCCGTGGCAGAGCAGGTCGGCCAGGTCACGGCGGTCCCGGCTGGCGACGTTCCACTGGTACTGCCACATGGCCCGGATCGTGTGCCGGTCCAGTCGGACCCGTTCGGCGGCGACCACCGTGCCCTGGCGGGCGAGCCACCCGGCGGCGGTCTCCAGTCGGCGCCCCACCACCGCGTCCGGCTTGAGCAGCAGCAGGGCGTGGTGGCGCAGGATCCGGTCGACGTCGTCGGCGGGCAGCTCACACAGGTCCTCCCAGCTGTCGCGGAAGTAGCTGTCCACGGCGAACAGCGCCCGCTTGGCCGCGCTGACCGACAGCGACTCCGGCACCGGCGCGGCGTGCGCCGGCCCGAGGATCACCGACGCGCCGGTACCGGTCCGGCCGTCCGGCCCGGGCGGCACCGGTCTGCGGTACCGGCCCGGCCTCTCCTGGATGTTCGCGGTACGAACCACCTTCGACCACCAATCACAGCTCTCGTCGTGTCACGGGATGGGCGCGCCGCACGGGGACGGGCGCGCCTTAAGGGGGGACGGCGCGCCCGGTCAGTCGGCGCGGCGCCGGCTCACGGCACGGTCGGGGCGTCGAGGATCCGGCGCACCATCTCCTCCGCGTCGCGCACCGTGCGGACCGCGCGGAAGTCACCGTCGACCGGCGGCAGGTCGAACTCGGCCTCGAGCAGGCTCATCAGTTCGAGCAGGGACAGCGAGTCGTACCCGAGGTCGTCGGTCAGCGCCAGGTTCGGGTCGGCCCGGCCGACCGCGATCGGCGCTGCCTCGATGACGAGGTCGCGTACCCGCGCGGCGATGCTCGGTTCCGCCATGTGCTCTCTCCTCCGGTCGATAGCGGTCGTCCACCGCTCGGGCTGGTCGGTGTGCGCGGTTCGGTCGGGTGCGCGTACGCCTCACGCCGCGTCGACGGCCCGCCACGGCACGGGCGTCATCGCGGCGAGGCGGGGGTTCGCCGCGGCCCAGTAGCGCACCGAGGCGCGCAGGCAGTCGTCGACCCCGCCGACGGTGTGGGTGGCCGACAGCGCGACGGTCGAGGCGAGGTACGGCTCGAAGACCGCGAGCAGGTCGAGCATCCGGTTCTGCCGGACGGTCAGGTGCTCGCGCGCGAACGGCCGGAAGAACCGGTGCCACCGGTGCGGCGCGATGATCCGGGGTACCTCCAGCGGCTCGCACCCGTGCGCGGACCGCCAGCCGTTGAGCGCGGCCATGATGACGTCGACCGCGTGGGCGACGGTCGGCGCGGTGTCGCTTCCGGCGACCGTCCACACCGCACCGGCGCTGTCCGGGTCGTCGACCGCCGCCAGGACCAGGTCGGCGAGGTCGTCGACCGGTACCAGGTCGAACCGGGCCTGCGGGTCGGCGGCCAGCGCCGGCACGGTACCGGTGGCCATGCCGCGCACGAGCGTGTACATGCCGGAGAACCGGGCGGCGCGGCCATCGGTGCGCCGGCCGGCGACGAGGGCCGGACGGACCACGGTGAGCCGGGGGTACCGCTGCCGGGCGAGGCGTTCGGCGTTCGCCTTGGACCACTCGTACGAGTTGCGGTAGTCGGCGAGGTCGGGCGAGGACACGTCGCCGTGGTGGCCGCCGGCGTACGCCGTGGACACGTGGACGACGTGGGTGTCCGCCGACACCAGCGGCGCCAGCGCGGCGACGGTGTCGACGTTGGCCCGGCGTGCCTCATCCGGGCTCAGCGACCACCGCACGTCGGCGGCCGTGTGCACGACGACGTCCCACCGGCCGGCGAGCGGCGGCGGCGGGGGCTCGGCGCCGAGGTGCCAGCAGACCACACCGGGTACCAGGTCCGAGCCGCGCCGGCTCACCCCGGTCACCGTGACGCCGGGGCGGCGGCGCAACCGGTCGTACACCTCGAACCCGACCAGGCCGGTGGCTCCGGTCACCAGGATCCGGCGCACCCTCACCACCGCCCCGCGCCGACGAGCAGGGCCGCCGCGGCGACGGCGAGCTGCGCGGGTACGACGACCACCAGCCCGTAGCGGGCCGGCCGGGCGTGGGCCGGCGCGGCCGTGCCCGCCGACGCCGACGCCGACGCCGGAACCGGCACGGTCGCGTACCGGGCGAGCGCCGCCAGTGGCGCGACGGCGAGCAGCGGCACGGCGGCGGTCACCGCTACCGACCCGCCTCCGAGCCGTACGACTGCCACCAGGACCAGGGTGTGGATCGCGACGGCGAGCGCACCGGCTCCGGCGGCCCGTCGGGCACCCAGCGCCACGGCGTACCCGCGGCCGCCACCGTCGGGTACCAGCTTGCGCGTGACGTCCACGCAGCCCGCGACCGCGACGCCGAGGGCCGCCACCGCGAGGCCGGTGGCCGGCAGGGCGCGGGTACCGGCGCCGACCTGCGCCATCCACAGGCAGGCCAGCCCGGACAGGGGCAGGTGCAGCAGCGGGTACAGCACCGGCCGGTCCGCGACCCGGGTACCGAGGAAGAAGTCCCTCGCGGCGAGCGCGGTCCACCCCAGTGTCACCAGCCACCACAGCCCCACCCGGCCGGGGCCGCGCTCGACGGCCAGCACGGCGGCGAACTGGACCGCCCAGGCGCCCACCGCGACCGTCTTGAGCTGGTCGAGGGTCACGACGCCGCGCTGCAGCAGCCGGCCCGGATGGGTGACACGGTCGCGCGCGTAGTCCTTGTGGTCGTCGAGAATCCGGACCATCAGGAAGAACGCCCACACGGCGGCGAAGCCGGCCGCGTCGGACGGGCGCGGGCGCGGGGGCCCGGGATGGCTCAGCGCGCGTCCGAAGAGGACGGCCACCAGGTACGCCGGGGCCAGCACACCGGCGACGGCGAGCGGGTACCGTTCCCGGCCCCAGGCCGCCAGGCGCCACGGCAGCGCGCGGTACCGCCCGGTCGAGACGGCGACGCTCATCCCGCACCGCCCGGTACGGAGTCCGCCGCGACCGGGCGCTCGGTGGCGGCGGAGCTTTCCGCCGCGGCGAAGCGCTCCGTGGCGGCGAAGGCGGTCGCCAGCGCGTCGAGAGCCCGCGCCAGCTCCGCCGGGGTGGTGACCATCGGCGGCAGCAGACGGATAGTGCGGCGGGAACTCAGGCACGGTGACACCAGCAGGCCCGCGTCGGCGAGTTCGACCAGGACGGAGCCGGCCAGGGCGGGGCTGGCGACGTCGACGCCCCACAGCAGGCCCCGCCCGCGTACCTCGGTGACGAGCGTGGGGTGGCCGGCGGCCAGGTCGTGCAGTGCCCGGCCGAACCGGGTACCGAGGTCGTCGGCCCGCTCGGCCAGCTCGTCGACGGCGCGCAGCGCCGCCCGGCCGGCCGCGCAGGACAGCGGATGGCCGCCGAAGGTGGCGCTGTGCCAAGTCGGGTCGGCGATCAGCGGCGCGAACAGCTCGGCGGTGCCGACGGCGGCGGACAGCGGTAGGACGCCGCCGCCGAGGGCCTTGCCGAACAGGACGGCGTCGGGCCGCCAGCCGGCGTCGACGGCCACCGAGAACGGTCCGCAGCGGCGCAGGCCGGCCTGGATCTCGTCGCTGATGAGGAACGCCCCGGCGGTGCGCGCGTCGGCGGCCCACCGCCGGACGACTCCGGCATCCAGCGGCCGTGCACCGGCCTCGCCCTGGACCGGTTCGATGATCAGCGCGGCGACGTCGCCGGCGCGTGCCTCCCGGGCGACCGCTCCGGCGTCGTCGCGCGGGATGTGCGTGACCGGCGCGAGGACCCCCGCCAGGGCGGTACCCGTCAGGCCGGCGCGAAACTCCGGCGCGGCGGTCACCGCCAGCGCCCCCAGCGTCTTGCCGTGGAACGCCCCGTCGACGGCGAGCACGCGCGGTCGGCCGGTGCCGCGCCGGGCCAGCTTGAGGGCCACCTCCACGGCGTCCGCGCCGTCGCTGCCCAGCCAGACCCGGTCCAGGCCGGGCCCGCAGCGGCCGACCAGCTCCTCGACGAACGCCGCGACGGTCGGGTTGGCCAGGGCCCGGGTGGCGGTCGGCAGGACGGCGAGCTGTGCCGAGACGGCGTCCACGACCGGGCCGTACCGGTGGCCGAGCAGCGTCACCGCGTACGACCCGAAGTCGACCAGTTCCCGGCCGTCGGACAGGCGCACCGTGGCGCCGGTGGCCGCCACCTCGTGGGCGCCGCGCCCGACCAGCTTGCCGCCCAGCGCGAGACCCGGCGAGACGTGCCGCCGGATGACCCCGTACACGTCGGAGGCCGGCGACGGCACCGGTGACGAATTCTTATTCGCAAGGGGGTTGAACAAGACAATATCCTTGGCTCTTACCGCGGCAGCAGCGGCACCCGACAGACGAGAAAACGGTTTCCACCGTGCCAGGAGGACTCCGACGAATATTCTCCGGACCGTTCATAAAACCGCTCGGGTGGAATGTTAAAGGCACATGGAAGGGGCGGCCGAAGAACCGTTCTGCACAATGACGCAACGCCCGCCCGAGCGGCGGACCACTCCGTCCCTCATGCCCGAACCTCTCGCTCCACCTGCCCAAACAGCTTTTCTAACGGTCCTGGGACATCCTCACCGACGCCCGAACCCACGAATCCGGGCCGGCCGCACGCAGCACCCGCACAGAACTCCCCCTGGGCATCTGCGCCACTCCCCTCCGCCAGGGCGGGACATATTTACCGCAGCAAACTAACAAGTGCGACCACCCGAATTGAAGCAGCGGGATCGTGCCACATGTCACGCCGGCAGAGAAATACCCGGAATTGCCGACCGCCACGGGGGCGACGATTCCGGTCGCCCGGCGGACCGGTCCGGTCGCATGGCAGCCGTACTCGCTGGTAACCGCGACGCACGGCGGCCACCGGGTAACGGGGCGGAACGGCCACGCGGATTACCGCCGCGAGGCGCCGTTCGCCCGAGGGCCGGCCGGTGTGGATGAGGTCACCGTCGCGACGGCTTGCCCGACGGGGTTACCGCACGGTAGGCACGCGCACTGTTCGCCGACCTCCGCCCCGCCCCCTCATGATCATGACGACGTCGCGGGGCTGGGGCCCACGAAGTATTCAGATCAGGAGAGGGTCACGGAAGGGGCGGCACCACGCGGTAGTGCGTGGTCAGCCGCCGGTCGTCGGCGAGGACGTGGAACGCGAGCGCCGGTGGCAGTTCGTGGTCCGCCGGCTGCCCGTTCTCCTCCCAGGGCAGCAGCAGGGTGGACTTCACGCCGGGCCCGACCAGCAGCGGGCGGCCGGCGAAGGTGGTCGCCGCGCCGGTGTGGGCGTGTCCGCACAGGAGCCCCACGACGTCCGGGTGGGCGGCGACGAGCTCCGCCAGGCGCCGCTCACCGAACTGGCGGATGTCGTCGATGAACGGGCTGTGCAGGACGGCCGGCGGGTGGTGGAAGCACACGAACACCGGCGTGCCGGCAGGGGCGTCGTCCAGCACGCCGGCGAGCCAACCGAGCGTCTCGTCGGCGAGGAGGCCGTCGGACCGGCCGGGGACCGTGGAGTCGCACATCGCGAAGACCGCCGGCCCGACCCGGTACACCTGATTGATCGGGGCGTCATCCGGATCCTGGCCGAGGAGGACCTTCCGGTACGCCGAGCGGACGTCGTGGTTGCCGGGGCAGGTGAGCACCGGGTACGGCAACGGGGCCAGCAACTCGGCGGCCTCTTCGTACTCGTCCGGCAGGCCATGGTCGGCGATGTCGCCGGTGACCAGCACGGCGTCGACCGGGCGTGGCAGTCGGTTGAGATAGGTGACCACCCGGGCCGCCCGCTCGGCGTTGCGGGCACCGCCGTCGAGGTGCAGATCGCTGACGTGCGCTACCACGAGCATCCGGTTACCCCTTCCCGCGCCGGATCAGGATGTGGCGGTATCGGCCGCATCCTCGCGGCCGATACCGCCGCATTCTCGACCGGCTGTACCCCCGGACGCGAGAGCCAGTTCACCCGAGGTGGACCGCGCGGTCGCCACCCACGGTCGACCGCGATGCCGGCATCCGGCGGGCCCGCGGACGGTCACCCCGATCCCGGGCCGCCGTCACCTGGCGGCGGTTCTCCGGGGTCGGATCTCCGGGCGCGCCTCCGGCCGCACCTCCTCCGCGCTGTACGACCCCTCCAGCTTCCACAGCGGACCGGAGGACACCAGCCGCTCTCCGTCCTCCTGCCCGAGCGTGATGGCCTGCTGGATGAACTCCGGTTCGAAGAAGATGTAGCTGAGCAGGTCGGACCGGGAGCCCGGGCTCATGCCGAGGACCACGTTCAGCAGCGCCAGGTCGGGATTGGTCAGGGCCCGTACTCCGTGCAGCGCTTCCGACAGGGCTTGAGCCGCACGGTCCCTGATGCTGTCCTCGGAGTCCGGGCCGCCGAACACGTACGGGATGCGCTCGTACTTGCGGCCTGCGCGGCTGGCCACCTTGACGTCCTCTTTGAGGAAGGTGTTCGTCCGTTCCAGGGTCCTGATGTCCTCGACCAGCCGGTCGCCGAGCACGGCGCGCGCGACCTGGTAGGCGGCGTCCTGCACGGTCGGCGCCGCCTCACTGGCGGGGTAGCCGACCGCCGGCTTGTACTGGCCGGGATCGGTGGAGATGACGGCCAGGGACCGGGCACCCAGCGCGATCGCCGGCTTCAGCGGCGCGTTGAGCCGCACCCCTCCGTCCATGTGCCAGGTCGAGGCCCGCCGGGTGCCGATCCGGATCGGCGGGAAGGCGATCGGGATCGCCGCCGACGCCGCCACGTGGGTGCAGTTGATCTCGCGGGTGGCCACGTAGTCGACCGCGCGTTCCTCGTCGGACTCGGGCAGCGCGCCGTGCACGCTGCTCTCGCAGAAGATCTTGGTCCGCCCCGTTTCCACCTCGGTGGTGGCGACGGCGAGCATCCGCACCCGGCCCCGGCTCACGTTCTCGTGCAACTGGTTCCAGTCCACGATGCGCTCGGTCTGGAGGGTGCGCATCAGGGGCGCCGTGTCGAGCAGGCTCGTCAACCGGCGGGGAAGGCCGAGCAGGCTCGCGACGTAGGACACCCCCACGGCCGGCAACGTCGCCCAGGCCGGCCTGAGCACCATGGACCTGTGGATGCTCCGCCAGACCTCCACGGCCTCCTCCGCGGCCTCGTCGGCGGGCTTGTGCGCCAGCGAGGCGAACAGCGCCGCGTTCAGCGCTCCCGCGCTCGTACCGACGAAGATCTTCGGTTCGTCCCCGAGCCGGGGCAGCAGGACCGACAGCATGCCCGCCTCGTACGCGCCGCGCGCCCCGGCGCCCGCCAGCACCACACCCACCGGAGGCTCGCGCTCCGCCCCTCCGTTGTACGTGCGTTCTTCTCTCGGCTTCGCCACCATGGAGGCTCCTCCCCGACCGCCGGCGTGCCGGCCCCGAACAGAACCGACGCGAGAACGGATACCGTGCTGATTGCTGCTTACGGTGGAGCTGACAGCTGCTCTGAGGGATTGCGCGGCCAGCGGCGGTCACCGGTGGAGCGCGTGCAGCGCCGACCACGGCGATGATCCGCTGCCACCTCCTGCTCCGGACGCGTGCGGGTCCGGTGTCCCCGACCCGTCACGGCGCTCAGCGTTGCCGCTGCATGACCTACCCCGTCGCGAGCGGCCAAACCAGCGCCGGGCCGGGTGATCGGCGCAGCGGTGACGATGGGCGGCGCCCGGGTGGTGCCGGTAGCGGCTGCCGCCGGCACCACCGTGGTGGTGGCCTGGCTCCACCAGGTCTGACCCGTCCACCGTGATCAGGGAGAGCCTGCGTTGTCGTTGCGCCACACCCTCCCTGATCACGGAGGCGCGCCCGGCGCTACGCGCCGGAGGCGTACAGCGTGGCGATCTCGGCGGCGGACAGCGCGCGGTCGAAGACGTGCACCTGGTCGAGCGCGCCGCCCCAGAAGTCCACCTGCCTGCCCTGGTACTGCGCGCGCCCGATGACGGTGTGCCCGCCCGCCGCGACGCCGGGACAGTGGGCCACCGTGCCGGCGAGCCCGCCGTCGACGTAGAGCCGCAGCTGGTTGTGCGGCGCGTCGCGGACCCCGACGAGGTGGTACCACCGCCCCGGTTCGGGCGCGGTCGGCGCCAGCGCCCGGACCCCGACCGCGCTGAACGCGAAGCGGTGGTCGGCGCCCGAGTACTGGAGGAAGAACGCGCTGCTGCCACCGTCGCTGTCCTGGCTCACCGCCGTGGCGAAGGCACCGCCCGGACTGTCGATCCGCACCCACGCCGACACGCTGTAGTCGCCGGTCGTGTCGAGGATGCTCGCGCCACTGTCGACCCACTGGTCGGTGCCGTTGAACCGCAGCGCGTCGCCGTCCCTGCCGGCGACCGGAGCCGGACCGTTGACCAGGGTCCCGTCATGGCCCCGGCCCGAAGCGTCCGGCGTCGTCCCGCCGGTCACCTGGTCGAGCGGCCAGTAGCCGACCCCGGTCAGGCCGGGCGTGCCGGGCGGCGGCGGGGGCGGGTTCGCGACGGTACCGGCCGCGGCGAGCACCGCGGCGTTGGCCGCCCGGACCCGGCCGGCGTCGACCTTCAGGACCCGCCGGTCGTACGTCATCAGCCCGTTGATCTCGCCTTCGACGTCGTACGGCTGGGTGTAGATCGACCCGGACAGCCCGCACCTGACACAGGACTCCAGGTCCTTGCTCAGCTGCACGTAGCGGTCGGTCAACCGCGTCGCGGTGTCCGTCATCTCGTAGGCGAAACCCCCGCCGAACCACATGTGCCCGGGGACCTTCAGGCCCAGGCCGCCGAACTCACCGTCGACGACCGCCCGGTGGTCGGTCGGTACGGGGTGCCCCGGTTCGGGGTAGTTGTGGTTGTCGTAGATGTCGCCGGCGTGCGGGTCGGGCAGCGATGCGCAGCAGTTCTGGCCGCTGTCGGCGTTGACCAGCCGGCTCGGGTCCCAGGTCTTGACCTGGTTGGCGATGCGCGCCGGGTCGTACTCGCCCCAGCCCTCGTTGAACGGCACCCACATGGTGATAGCGGGGTGGCTGCGGTGCTGGTCGATCATCGTGTGCAGTTCGGCCTCGAACTCCGCCCTGTCGGCGGCGGTGAGCGGGGTCCCCCGGTCCGGGTTCATCGCGGGCATGTCCTGCCAGACGAGGAGGCCGAGCTTGTCGGCCCAGTAGTACCAGCGCTCGGGCTCGACCTTGATGTGCTTGCGCACCGTGTTGAAGCCGAGCGCCTTCTGCTGCTGCAGGTCGAACTTCAGCGCGGCGTCGGTCGGCGCGGTGTACAGGCCGTCGGGCCAGAAGCCCTGGTCCAGGGTGCCGAGGTGATAGACGAACGTGCCGTTGAGCAGCATGTGCGGCTGACCGCCCGAGTCGCCGACCGACACCGAGCGCATCCCGAAGTAGCTGCCCACCGCGTCGACCGTCCGGCGGCCGTCCACGAGCCGGACCTTCAGGTCGTACAGGAAGGGCCGGTCCGGGCTCCACAGCTTCGGGTGCGGCACCGGCAGGGCCAGCGCGGCGCCGACCGGACCGGTGACCGAGCCGACCACCGTGTCACCGTCCCAGGCCGTCGCCTCGACCTTCTCGCCGGTCACCCCGGCCGCGCGCACGGTGAGTTCGAGGGTGTTGTCGGTCAGGTCGGGGGTCAGGTCGAGCCGGTCGATGTGGGCGGTCGGCACCGGCTCCATCCAGACCGTCTGCCAGATGCCCGACGACGGGGTGTACCAGATGCCGCTCGGGTCGCTGCGCTGCTTGCCGACGGGCTGGTTGTCCGGGCCGCTGGTACCGGGGTCGACCGCCTTGACCAGGAGCGTCTGCGGGCCGGTACCGGTGAGCGCGTCGGTGACGTCGACGTCGAAGCCGCTGTAACCGCCGGTGTGCGTGGCCACCTGTACGCCGTTGACCCACACGGTGGCCTGGTAGTCGACCGCGCCGAAGTGCAGCAGCAGCCGCTGGTCGCCGATCCGCCAGGCCGGCGGCACGGTGAAGGTGCGGCGGTACCACATGTGGTCGTCGTGCCGCTGGACGCCGGACAGCAGGGACTCCGGCGGGTACGGCACGAGGATCTTCCCGGACAGGTCACCCGTCGGCGGGGCCTGCGTGGCGGTGCCGGCCTGGTACTGCCACGTGCCGTTGAGGTTGCGCCAGGCGGCGCGGGTCAACTGCGGGCGCGGGTACTCCGGCAGCGCGTTCGCCGCCGAGACGTCCTTGGCCCACGGGGTGGTGAGCTGGTGCGCCGAGTCGTTCAGCGCGTACGTGTGGAAGGCCGCGACTCCCGCACCGCCGCCTCCGGTGATGCCGCCCTGGCCGTCGTAGGCCACCCGGATGGTGTTGCCGGCCTGGCGCGGGACCGGCTCGGCCAGGCGGAGCAGGACCGTCGCCGCGTTCTTCGGGTCCCGCGCGACCGACCGGACCGGCCAGCCGGTGCCGTTGACCGACAGCGTGACGTGCCCGGTCGCCGCCGCCGGTACCCGCCGCACCGGCTGGTCGAACGTCATCGCCACGCTGCCGCCGTCCCGGGAGACCGTCGCCGACAGCGGGCCGGGGTAGTCGAAGCCCGGCGGCAGGTACAGCGCCGAGTTCGGCACGATCTCCGTCGGCTGGCTCGGGCTCGACCAGCTCAGGTGCAGGTGGGAGCCGCCGATGTGCTCGAAGAACTCCACCGTCAGGTCGTACCGGTGCCCGGCCTGCAGCGCTACGGGCGAGCCCGTCTGTGGCCTGTCCCAGTCGTCGACCCAGTGGTCGATGACCGGCTGGTTGTCGACCCAGAGGCGGAAGCCGTTGTCGCCGACCATGGAGAACGTGTAGGGCTCGGAGTACCGCGGCTGGATCTGCCCGGTCCAGCGGACCGTGACGTTGTCGTGCTGCCCGGTGAGGCTGTCGAGCGCCGGCTCCAGGTCGGCGAAGTCGATTCCTGCGTCGACGACGGTCGCCTTGAGCGTCGTGAACTGGCCGTAGGTACCCGGAGCGCTGACGAAGTAGTCGCCGCGCAGCCCGTGCCGTTCGGGTGGCGCCGGTGCGGCGCCGGCGCCGCCCGCCGGCACGGCGACCGACGCCAGTACCAGCGCACCGACCGCGACGAGCGACGCCCACGGCCGCCGTCCGCGAACACCGTTGTCCTCGTGCCGGATCCGTCGTCTTCTCACCGGAGCCCTCCTTCACACGCCGGGAACCCTGTCATCGCGGTAGGTCGTCGGTTGCCGGGCGGCCGAGGGTGCTCTCCCGCGCGACCAGCGCGAACGGCACCCGCACCTCCTCGGGTTCGGGGGCGCGGCTGCCGTCCAGCCGGCCGATCAGGGCGGCCACGGCCCGCCGGCCGATGGCCGCCTTGTCCGGCGAGACGGTCGTCAACGTCGGGTTGCTGTACCGCCCCTCCTCGATGTCGTCGAAGCCGACCACGGCGACGTCGTCGGGCACGCGCACCCCCAGGTCGGCCGCGGCGCGCAGCGCGCCGATGGCGATGAGGTCGTTGTAGGCGAAGACGGCGTCGGGTGGCTCGGGCAGCGCCATGAGCCGCCGCAGGCCGCCTGAGCCGTCGGCCCGGCCGAACCGGTCGGTGGTCACCACCAGGCCCGGGTCGTACGCCAGCCCGGCGTCCCGCAGCGCCGCGCGGTACCCGCGCAGGCGCAGGTGGGCCGGCTCCCGGTTGGCGTCGGCCTGGGCGCCCACGAACGCGATCCGCCGCCGGCCGAGGTCGAGCAGGTGCCGCATCGCCTCGGTACTGGCGGCCACGTTGTCGATGGCGATGTGGTCGTACGGCACGTCGTACACCCGCTCCCCGACCAGTACCATCGGGGTCCGGCTGGTCCGCCGCAGCACGTCGGTGCGGTCGAGCTGGACCGGCGAGAGGATGAGCCCGTCGATGACCTGGGCCCGGAACCCCTGACTGACCAGCAGTTCCTTCTCCCGGTTGCCGTCGGTGTGGTCGAGCAGCACGGTGTAGCCGTGCAGCCCGGCCTCCCGGATCGCCGCGTCGGCCAGCTCGGCGAAGTACGCGTTGTTCAGTTCCGGGATGGCCAGCGCGATGATCCCGGTCCGGCCGTTGCGCAGGTGCCGCGCGGACAGGTTGGGGCTGTAGCCAAGTTCGTCGATCGCCTTGCGGACCCGTTCGCGGGTGGCCGCGGCGACCGGCCGGTATCCGTTGACCACGTTGGACACCGTCGCCACCGACACGCCCGCCCGCTTGGCGATGTCCTTGAGACTGACTCCCACCGGGCATTCCCTCCGAGTCGCCGGTTCGTCACCGGATCCGCTGGGCGCGGCCGAGACAGGTCTGCGCCACGACGACCACGATCAGGAACGCGCCGCTGACCACCGACTGGTACGAGGAGTCGAGCGAGCCGATCTGGTTGATCACGTTCTGGATGACGCCCAGCAGCAGGACGCCGCAGAGCGTCCCGCTGAGCGTGCCGGCGCCGCCGACCAGCAGCGTGCCGCCGATGACGACGGCGGCGATGGCGTCCAGTTCCAGGCCGACCCCGATGATCGTCACCCCCGATGACAGCCGGGCCGCGTTGAGCGCACCGGCAAGGCCGGCGAGCAGCCCGCTCAGCAGGTACACCGTGACCTTGACGCGGGCGACCGGCAGCCCCATCAGGGCGGCCGCGTCCTCACTGCCGCCGACCGCGTACACCGCCTGCCCGGTCCGGGTGTACCGCAGCAGCAGGCCGCCGAGGACGAACGCGGCGACCGCGAGGTACACCGGGTGGCCGAACCCGGCGAGGGTGCCCTGCCCGAGGTGCGCGAACGCGGAGCCCCTGGGTACCAGGAACGTGTTCGCACCCTCGTCCGTGATCGCCAGCAGCAGGCCGCGCGCGCCGAGCAGGCTCGCGAGGGTGACGATGAAGGCGGGCATCCGGGCCCTGGCCACGAGGAGCCCGTTGACCGCGCCGATCACACCGCACACCGTGAGCGGCAGCAGCAGCGCCGGCAGCAGGCCCCAGCGGGAGGCGTACGCGGCGAGCACGCCGCCCAGCGCGAAGACCGAGCCGACCGACAGGTCGATACCACCGCCGATGATCACGAAGGTCATCCCGAGCGCGACGATGGCCAGGAACGACGACTGGATGGCGACGTGGTGGGCGTTGTCGAGCGTGCCGAAGGCCGGGAACGCGCCCGTGGCCACGGCGGCCACGGTGACCAGTACCGCGAGCGCACCGTGCCGCTGCACGGCCGCCGCCCACCGTTCCGAGCGGCTCGCGGCGGCGGTCGTGGAAGCCGTTTCCCGGCGCGGGGCGGTCAGCACGGGGCGCGTCGTCGAGTCGGTCACCGCGCCCTCCGTTCCCGGGCCGCGTAGACCGCGACGAGGATGATCACGGCCTGCGCCATCTGCGCGCCCGAGTCGGGCAGGTCGTGCTTGATGAGGGTGGCGCGCACGAGCTGCATCAGCAGCGCGCCGAAGACCGTACCGAGCACCCTGATCCGGCCGCCGGTCAGCGGGGTGCCGCCGACGACCACGGCGGTGATCGCGGACAGTTCCATGAGATTGCCGAGTGCCGAGGGGTCACTGGCGGTGAGCCGGGCGGTGGCGAGCACTCCGGCGAACGCCGCGAACGCCCCGCAGACGATGTACGCGCCGAACAGCACCCGGCGTACCGGCAGGCCGGCGAGCTGGCTGGCCGCCCGGTTGCCGCCGACCGCCACGAGCTGGCGGCCGAACGTGGTGCGCCGCACCACGAACCCCACCGCGACCGCCAGCAGGCCGGCGACCAGCACGACCGCCGGCACCCCGAGCACGTCGTCGCCGCCGAGGGACAGCAGCGCCGGATTGTGGATCTGCTTGAGCTGCCCACCGGCGAACACCAGCGCGAGGCCGCGCCCACCGACGAACAGCGCGAGGGTCGCGACGATCGGCTGCAGCCCCACCACCGCGACGAGTGTCCCGTTGACCGCGCCGACCGCGACACCGGCGACGAGCGCCAGCGCGATCGCGGGTACGGCACCGTAGCCGAGGTACAGCGGCAGGACCGCCGCGGCGAGCGCCATCACCGAGCCGACCGACAGGTCCACCCCTTCGGTACCGATGACCATCGCCATCCCGAGCGCGACGATGACCACCGGTGCCACCTGGATGAGCTGGGTGCGCAGGTTGCCGATGGTGAGGAAGTGGTCGGTGAACGCGGCGTTGACCAGCAGCAGCACCGCGACGGCGCCGTAGACCCCGTGGGAGGACAGGTACCGGGCGGCACGCTGGCGGTCGAACGCCGGCGCGGCCGTGCCCGTGGCCGCGGTCACGTCGGTCATGCGGCACCTCCGGTGTGCTCGCGGGCCACGGCGCCGTCGCGGGCGACGACGGCGTCGCGGGCGACGACGGCGTCGTCGCCGGCCACCGCGGCCATGAGGTGGGATTCGCTGACGTCGTCGCCGGTGAGCTCGTCGACGATCGCGCCGGCGCGCAGCACCACGATCCGGTCGGCGCCCTCGACGAGTTCCTCCAGGTCGGAGGAGATGAGGACGACGGCCAGCCCCTCGGCGGCGAGGTCGTCGATGAGGTGCTGGACCTCAGCCTTGGCGCCGACGTCGATGCCCCGGGTCGGCTCGTCGAGCAGCAGGACCTTAGGGTTCAGGCACAGCCACCGGGCGAGCAGGACCTTCTGCTGGTTGCCGCCGGACAGCTGCGACACCTTCTGGTCGGGGCTGGCCGCCTTGATCCGCAGCCGCCGCATGAATGTCTCGACCACGCGGTCCTGCCGGGCCCGCGAGACCACGCCGGCGCGGGACAGCCGCGGCATCGCCGCGAGCACGATGTTCTCGCGCACCGACAGGTCGGGGATGATGCCCTCGGCCTTGCGGTCCTCGGGCAGCAGGCTGATGCCGGCCCGGACGGCCGCCGCGGGCGACAGCCGGCGCAGCGGCCGGCCGGCGACGGTCACCTCGCCGCGCTCGACCGGCAGCGCACCGACGATGGCCTTCGCGGTCTCCGACCGGCCGGACCCGAGCAGCCCGCCGAGTCCGGTGACCTCGCCGGGGCGCACGTCGAACGACACGCCCGCGAGCACGTGCCGCTTGGTCAGGTCGCGTACCCGCAGGACCGGCTCGCGCGCCGCGGCGGTGTGCGACTCGCCGAACCGGGTGAGCCCGTGCCGGCGGACCTCGGCGATGTCCCGGCCGAGCATCAGCGAGACCAGGTGCAGCCGGTCGAGGCCGGCGAGCGGGCCGGTGTGCACGACCCGGCCGTCGCGCAGCACCGTGACCCGGTCGCAGATGCGGTACAGCTCGTCGAGCCGGTGGCTGACGTAGCTGATCGCCACGCCCTGGTCGCGCAGGTCGTGTACGACCCGGAACAGGGTGTCCACCTCGCGGGGCTCCAGCGAGGAGGTCGGCTCGTCCATGATGACGACGCGCGCGTCGACCGACACGGCGCGCGCGAGCGCGACCATCTGCTGGGCGCCCAGGCCGAGCGACCGCAGCGGTGCCCGGACGTCGACATCGATGCCGTACCGCGACAGCAGCGCGGCGGCGTCGGCGTGCATCCGCCGGTGGTCGATGAGCCCGAACCGGCCACGGGGCTCGCGGCCGAGGTAGAGGTTGCTCGCCACGCTCATCCGGGGGACGAGGTTGACCTCCTGGTAGATCGTGGAGATCCCGGCCGCCTGGGCGTCCAGCGGGCGCCGGAAGGTCACCGGCCGGCCGGCGTACCGGATCTCGCCACCGTCCGGTGTGTACACCCCGGTCAGCAGTTTGATCAAAGTGGACTTTCCGGCGCCGTTCTCGCCTACCAGCGCGTGCGCCTCGCCGGGCGCGAGCGTGAACGACACGTCGTCGAGTGCCAGCACGCCCGGAAAGCGTTTGGAGACGCCGACCATCTCGGCGATCGGTCTCATGACGGCGCCTCGCTCCGCTCGCTCATGCGTTCCCCTCGGGGCCTGGCGGAGGCCGGCGGCACGGGAACGCCGCCGGCGACCGCGTCCGGTCAGTACGCTCCGGAGAGGGAGTCCTTGGCGTTGTCGCCGTCGTAGGCCCGGTCGGAGATGATGACGTTCTCCGGTACGGCCGCGCCGCCGTAGAACTGCTGGGCGGTGGAGAAGGCGAGCGGGCCGAAGCGCGGGTTCGACTCGATCACCGCGTTGATCGTGCCGTCCACGATGCCCTGGACGGCGTTGCGGGTACCGTCGATTGAAACGATCTTGACATCCTTGCCCGGGTTCTTGCCGGCCCCCTTGAGCGCGGTGACGGCGCCGAGCGCCATCTCGTCATTCTCGGCGTACACCGCGCTGATGTCGGGCCGGCTCTGGATCAACTGCTCCATGACCTGCTGGCCCTTGTCCCGGGCGAAGTCACCGGTCTGTTGGGCCACGATCTCCATGCCCGGCGCGCTCGCTTTGAGCTGGTCGACGAAGCCGTTGGTGCGGTCGGTGGTCACGTTGTTGCCCGAGGAGCCGAGCAGGATCGCGACCTTCCCCCTGCCGCCGGTCGCCTTGACGAGCGCGTCCGCGGCCCGCTTGCCCTGGTCGACGAAGTTCGAGCCCAGGAACGCGAGGTAGTCCTTGCACGCGGTGGCGTTGATCTTCCGGTCGATGGTGAGGACCGGGACCTTCTTGGCCGCGGCGGCCTGCAGTGCCGGTTGGAGGCCGTCGGAGTTCAGCGGCGCGACGATCAGGAACTGCGCGCCCTGGGCCAGCATGTCCTGGATGTCGCTGATCTGCTTGGCCAACTGCGACTGCGCGTTGGTGGTGAGCAGCTTCTTGACCCCGATCTTCGCCGCCTCGTCCTTGATGGACTGTGTCTCGGCGATCCGGAACGGGTTGGCCTCCTTCTCCGACTGGGAGAAGCCGACGACCGCGTCGGTGAGGTCCAGCTTCGGTGCCCCGTAGGCCTGGAGCGTGCAGCCGCCAGCGGCGCCCGCACTGGGCGTGGTGACCTGCTGCTGGGCGGCGTCGCCGCCGGTGGGCGTAGTGCTGTCCTCGCTCTTGGCGCAGGCGGCCAGCAGGATCGACGCGCCGGCCAGCAGCGCCGTCGCACCGCTGGCCAGCCTGCGGTGACGTGTGATCACGGGTTCCTCCTTCATGACGGGAGCACGGAGGTACCGGCCGGCGGGCCGGTCGGTGTGGGGGTGGGGAGAAACCGCACGGCGGGCGCGTGCTGACGAAACAAGGCCGACGGAAGGGTTTGACATTGACCCTTGCTGATCTATCGAGCTAGCTCTATAACGTTATACATGTCGCTGTTGGTTACGACAAGATTTCGTTTGGTGAATCCCCGGCGCCCCGCCCACGTGCGTTGACGCACCGGGTGCGGCCACCACTGAAGGAGGCACCCGCATGCCCCGACCCCGCCGTACCCTCCGCGCCGCCCTGGTCGCCGTGCTGGCCCTGGCCGCCGGGGGCCTCGCCGTACCGCAGGCCGCCCGGGCCGCCTTCGCACCCAAGACCCCGCCGCTGGTCACCCCCTGGACCAACCAGGTCTCGACCACCAACCCGCTGCCGGAGTACCCGCGCCCGCAGCTCACCCGCCCCGACTGGCAGAGCCTCAACGGCCAGTGGCAGTTCGCCCGGGCCACCTCGCTGACCACCCCGCCGGTCGGCCGGGACCTCGCCGAAACCGTCCTGGTGCCGTACCCGATCGAGTCGGCGCTGTCCGGCATCGCCCGGCACGAGACCGACATGTGGTACCGGCGCACCTTCACCGTCCCCGGTGGATGGTCCGGTCGCCGGATCCAGCTCAACGTCGGCGCGGTCACCTGGCAGGCCACCGTCTGGATCAACGGCCGTGCCATCGGCAGCCACACCGGCGGCTACGACGCGTTCTCGTTCGACATCACCGACGCCCTGCGCACCGGCAGCAACGAGATCATCGTCGGGGTGCACTCCCCTGTCGACGCCGCCGGCATCCCCCTCGGCAAGCAGCGCCTCAACCCCGGCGGCATCTTCTACACCGCCGCCAGCGGCATCTGGCAGACCGTGTGGCTGGAGCCGACCAACGCCGCGCACGTCACCCGGCTCGACCCCACCCCGGACGTCCCGGGTGGCGCCCTCGACCTGGTCGTGCAGGGCACCGGTACCGCCGGCGTGCACGCCGAGGTACTCACCGGCGGCCGGGTGGTCGGCTCGGGCGACGGCGCGCTCGGCCAGCACCTGCGGATACCCGTACCGGACACGCACCTGTGGAGCCCCGACGACCCGTTCCTGTACGACCTGCGGGTGACCCTGACCGGCGCGGGCGGCGGGGACACCGTCGGCGGGTACGTCGGGATGCGCTCGATCTCCAAGGCGGTCGTCGGCGGCGCACTGCGGCCGGTCCTCAACGGCCGGTTCGTCTTCCAGCTCGGCACCCTCGACCAGGGGTACTGGCCGGACGGAATCTACACCGCACCCACCGACGAGGCCCTGCGGTTCGACCTCCAGCAGCAGAAGAACCTCGGCTTCAACACGGTCCGCAAACACATCAAGGTCGAACCCGCCCGCTGGTTCTACTGGGCCGACCGGCTCGGACTGCTGGTGTGGCAGGACATGCCGTCGATGCGGACCGGCGTGACCCCCTCGGCCGCCGACCGGACGAACTTCGAGTCCGAACTGCACCGCATCGTCGACCAGCTCCGCGGCATCACCTCGATCGTGCAGTGGCAGCCGTTCAACGAGGGCTGGGGCGAGTACGACCCCGCCCGCATCGCCGACCTGGTGAAAAGCTGGGATCCCACCCGGTTGGTGGACAACAACTCCGGCTCCAACTGCTGCGGCTTCGACGGCGGCAACGGCGACGTGATCGATGACCACATCTACGTCGGGCCCGGTACGACCGCGCCGCCCACCGCGACCCGGGTCGCCGTGCTGGGCGAGTTCGGCGGGCTGGGCCTGCGCGTCGCCGGGCACGAGTGGTCACCGGGCAACGGTTTCGCGTACGAGATGGCACCCGACGCCGCGACGCTCACCGGCCGGTACGTCGAGGTCACCGACACGCTGCAGGGGCTGGTCCGCTCCCGCGGCCTGTCCGCGTCGATCTACACCCAACCGACGGACGTCGAGAACGAGGTCAACGGGCTGTGGACGTACGACCGGCAGCTCCTCAAGGTCAACGCCGCCCAGGTACGCGACGCGAACCTCGCGGTACGGGCCGCCGCCGACGGTCCGGGACGCGACGCGCTGGTGTCGCTCGGGGCGACCACGGCCTGCTGCACCGACCGGTACCTGCGGCACGCGGACGGCCTCGGCGTGACCTCGCCCGTGTCGGCCGCCAGCGACGACCTGACCAAGCGGGACGCGACGTTCCGGCTGCGCCCCGGTTTGGCGTCGGCCGACTGCTGGTCGTTCGAATCGCGCAACTACCCGGGGCGGTACCTGCGGCACAGCGGCTACCGAATCAGGCTGGACGCCGGCGACGGCAGCGCGCTGTTCGCCGCGGACGCGACGTTCTGCCCGCGGGCCGGGCACACCACCGCCGGGGTGTCCCTGGAGTCGTACAACCTCCCGGGGCGGTTCCTGCGCCACATCGACGCGACGGTGTACATCGCCGCCAACGGCGGCCCGAACCCCTGGGACGGCACCGCGTCCTGGGCCGCCGACACCACCTGGCAGGTGGCGCCGCCGTGGTGGCGCAGCGACGTGGACCTGACGACCGACGCCCCGGCGTCGCTGAAGGTGGTCACGCCCGGCTACCCCGACCGGTATCTGCGGCACTACAACAGCCTCGGTTACACCGAGGTGGTCACGGCCGGCAGTGACGCCACCCTGAAGGCCGACGCCACCTTCGTCGTCCGGCACGGGCTGGCCGACAGCAGTTGCTACTCGTTTGAGTCGCGCAACTATCCGGGGCAATACCTGCGGCACGCCGACTTCCGGGTCCGCAAGGACGCCGGTGACAGCTCGGCCCTGTTCGCCGCCGACGCCACGTTCTGCGCCCAGCCCGGCCGGTACGGCACCGGCGACGTGACGCTCGCCTCGTACAACATCGCCGCCCACCACCTGCGCCACTACGCGGCAGAGGTGTGGATCGCCGCGGCCGGCGGCCCCCACCGGGTCGACGCGGCGGCCAGCTACGACGCCGACACCACCTGGCACCCGGCGCCGGCCTGGGCACCCTGACCGCCCCGGAACGGCATCGAGCCCCGGGTCCGTGGTGACGGACCCGGGGCTCGGTCAGCTCAGAGCGGGCGGACCCGCTCGGTCAGCTCAGCTCAGAGCGGGCGGACCCGCTCGGTCAGCTCAGCTCAGAGCGGGCGGACCTGCTCGGCCTGCGGGCCCTTCTGGCCCTGCGTGATCTCGAACTCCACCCGCTGGTTCTCCTCCAGCGACCGGTAGCCGTTGGTCTGGATCGCGGAGAAGTGGACGAACACGTCGTCGCCGCCGTTGTCCTGGCTGATGAAGCCGAAGCCCTTCTCGGCGTTGAACCACTTCACGGTGCCTTGTGCCATTGCAAAACTCCTTGTCAGGCGAGGACCTGCGGGCGCAGGTCCGGAAGCCGTTGGTCTAGCGGCTCCACATCGCCCAACCTGCTGGCCACGCACGTGCGAAACCTAACCGGTCGGGATAAGGCGAACCACCTATCCAAATACCTCAGGCAGCCTACCAAGGATCTCGCCGAAGCACACACGTCCCGCCGAAGTACCGAACCGGACGACCGGCGCGGCCGGCGGGCTCCCGGCCCACCCGGTCCGGACGCCCGGCCCACCCTGTCCCGACGCCCGGCCCACCCTGTCCCGACGCCCGGCCCACCCGGTCCGGGACGGGTCGATCCGGACAAAGGAGGCACCGCGCGCGGCGGCGCGAAGACCGGCGTGTACGGTGAGCGGACCAGGCTCGGCGGACCCGTCGCGGCCCGGGCGGCGCCCGTAGGGCGCCACGGTGTTCGGGCCCCGCAAATCTGCCCTGTGCTGCGGGGCCCGACCTCACCGGCCGGTCTCGGCCGGCGCCCCCGTCAGCAGATCGATGAGGACCCGCTCGTCGTCGGGGGGCAGCATCGCGATGAACCGGGTCAGCACCGCCCGCCGGTCACCGCCGGTGTCCAGCAGGACCCGGATCCGGTCCGCCGCCAGTTCGGCCCGGTCGGCCGAGGTCGTGTACACGTATGCCCGGCCGACCCACGCCCGCCGGACCAGCCCCTGCTCGTGCAGTCGGCTCAGGACCGTCATCACCGTCGTCGCCATGACCGCCCGGCTGAGCCGCTCGCGTACCTGGTCGAGGGTGAGCGGCCGGTCGCCCGCCGTCAGCACCGCGACCACCTCGCGGTCGAGGTCGTCCTTGGTCGGGAAAGCCTGGTCCGACATGCGCGATCGTCTCCTTCGCACCCGGAGGGTCGTGGTCGGCGACCGGGAACAGGTGGCACACCGCCGGCCGCTGCGCCGCCGGGGCGCGATGCGACCGGGGCTCGCCGCACCGCGCGCCGTCGGCTGACTGCCAACCCTGCCGCCCGTACCGGCCACGCACCAGGGACTTAATCGACAATCAACGCACAACTAAGGGTGCCGCACAGCGGACCATCCGGGACGGCCCATCCGGAGCGGCATCCCGCTCCTGATCACAGCGGCACCCCGCTCATGATCACAGCGGCACCCCGCTCATGATCACAGCGGCACCCCGCTCATGATCGTGGAGGATTTTCCGCGTGCCAGGACGGAAAACCTTCCACGATCATGAGCCGTAGGCGGTCTGGCGGGACGGCGACCGACCGGCGACCGACCCGCGACCGACCCGCGACCGACCGGATCATGAAGAATGCGGGTAGTCGGCACCCATGCCTTCGGGCGCGGCGACTGACAGCCTGTACCACGTGGTTGACATGCTCCCGGCGCGGCCCGGCGGGACGCCGCTGGTCGGCTACTGGTGGGCGCCCGGCCTCACGCTCGCCGAGCGGCTCGCCGTCCCGCCGTCCGGGCGGTTCCCACTGCCGGACGGCCGTCCCGACGGGCCGCGCCGGTTTGCCGCCCGGGTGGCCGACCTCGGTCTCGACGAGGCGCACCTGCACCGCCTGCTCCGGGAGCCGCTGCCGGCGCTCGCGGCGCGCATGTCGAGGCCCGGCTGGGCGGCCGCCGCCGAGGAGCTGCTCGCCGCCGCGCCGTACCAGCGGATCGATCCGGCCCCGGACGGCGGGCGGTCCGGCGGTGACCATCACCCTCCGTCCGGTGGTCACCGCCCGCCGGACGGCGCCCACCGGCCACCGGACACCGACCGCCCGCCGGACACCGTCCCGGTCCTGGAATCGTTCTCCGCAGCCCTGCACCCGCTCGTGGCCGACGCCGCCGACCGGCTGGTCGCCCGGGTCGCCGGGGTACCGGAGACGGTGGTCGACCTGGCCGCCGTCCGCGCCGGCTTCGCCGTGCAGGTCGGTCACCGGCTGGCCCGCCTCGCCGCCCGGACACTGGTACTCGAGTTGCACACCGCGCGCACCGCCGGCCGGCTGCGCGGCGACGATGGTCGGCAGCGGTTCGCCGACTTCCTGCGGCAGACCGCGACCCGCCCTGGGCTGGCCGAGCTGTTCCGGACCTACCCGGTACTCGCGCGCCTGCTCGTGCAGGGCGCCCGGTACGCCGTGGACGCCCACGCCGAACTGCTGGCGCGCTACCGTACCGACCGGGCCGCCGTCGTGGCCGACCTGCTCGGCGGGGCCGACCCGGGCCCGCTGGTCGCGGCCGACAACGGCGCCGGCGATGCGCACGGCCGGGGCCGCTCGGTGGCGGTCCTGCGCTTCGCCGACGGCCGCGCCGTCGTCTACAAGCCCCGCCCGCTGACCCTGCACGTCCACTTCACCGAGCTGGTCCGATGGCTCGGGCAGCGGGTACCGGACCTCGCCCTGCGCACGGTCGCCACCCTGCCCCGCGACGGGTACGGCTGGCAGGAGTTCGTCCCGGCCCTGCCATGCCGCGACGCGGATGACGTGGAGCGCTTCTACCGTCGCCTCGGCGCGCTGCTCGCCCTGCTGTACGCGGTCGACGCCGCGGACATGCACTGCGAGAACATCATCGCCTGCGGCGACCAGCCGGTACCCGTCGACGTGGAGACGCTGTTCCACCCCAACCTGCCGCTGTCCGGCGCGCTCGGCCCGGACCCGGCGGCCGAGGCGCTGGCGTCGTCGGTGAGCCGCACCGCGCTGCTACCCCGCCCGATCGCCGGGGACGCCGGCGCGGCGGACCTGTCCGGGCTCGGCGGCGACGCCGGGGCGGCCCTGCCCGTACCGGTGGTCGCCTGGGACGCCGCGGCGACCGACGAGATGCGGCTGACCCGCCGCACCGGCAGGTTCGCCGGCGCCCGCAACCGCCCGACGCTCGACGGTGACCCGATCGACCCCGCCGACCACCGGGCGTCGCTGCTGTCGGGCTTCCGGGCCGGGTACCGGGCGATCGCCGCGGCGGCTGCGGACTTCGCCGACCTGCTCCGCGGCTGCGCCCGCGACGAGATCCGGATCGTGCTCCGCCCGACCCAGCTCTACCAGCAGGTACTCGACGAGTCGACGCATCCCGAAGTGCTGCGCGACGCGCTCGAGCGGGAACACCTCTTCGACGTGCTCTGGTCCTCGGTCCCCCATCCGGCGGCCAGTCGGCTGCTGCCGTACGAGACCGACGACCTGTGGGCCGGCGACGTACCACTGGTGACCGGCCGGCCGGGCTCGCGCGACCTGTGGACCGCCTCGGGTCAGCGGTTACCTGACATGCTCGATGTCGCACCGCTGACAGCCACTCTCGCGAAAGTCGGCAGGATGGGCGAGGTGGACCTGCGGGACCAGGAGTGGATCGTCAGCTCCGCGCTGGCGACCCGGCGCCCGGACGCCGGGCATGGGGGCGCGCCGGTCCTGCCGGGTCCGGTCGTGGCGACCGCGCCCGGCCCGGACCGGATGCTCGCCGCCGCCTGCGGGATCGGCGACCAGCTCGTCGCGCGGGCGCTCCGTGCCGGCGACCGGGCCAACTGGCTGAGCCTGGAACTGGTCGACGACCGGCAGTGGACCCTCCTGCCGATGGGCGCCGGCCTCGCCGAGGGGTACTGCGGCGTCGCGCTGTTCCTCGCCCAGCTCGCCCGCCTGAGCCGGGTCGACCGGTACGCCGAGCTGGCCCGCCAGGCGATGCGTCCGGTGCCGTTGCTGCTGGAGTTCCTCGCCGACCGTTCGGAGCTGGTCGACGCGGTCGGCTGCGGCGGCTTCCGCGGCCTCGGCGGCATCGCCTACGCGCTGGCCCGGTTCCACACGCTGACCGGCGACCCGGACATCCGGGAGTGCCTGCCGGCCGCGGTAGGCCTCGCGGCGGCCGCCGCGCACCGCGCCGGCCCGGCCGGCATCGCCACCGGCCTGGCCGGCTGCCTCGCGGCGATGTCCGCGGTGCACGCCGAGACCGGCCTCGATGCCGCCGCCGCGCTCGCGCGTACCTGCGCCGACCGCCTCGCCGGCCTGGTGGAGCGGGCCGGTGGCGTACCGGCCGGGCTGCCGGCCGGCTTCCTCGACGGTGCCGCGGGGGTCGGGTGGGCGCTGGCGCGGGCCGCCGCACGCGGTGACGACCGGTACCGCGACGCCGCGACCACGCTCCTGCACGGCCGGCCCGCCGCCTCCGGTGGCGCGCCCGACAGCACAGCCGTGCCCGTGGGCGGCAGGCCCGACGGCACCGTTCCGGTCGACGGCGGACTCGGCTGGTGCACGGGTGCGGCCGGCGCGCTGATGTCGCACGTGGACTGCGGCGAGGGCGCCGGGCCCGACTGCCCGGCCGGTGACGCCCGGCGGGTGGCTGCGCTCGAGGCCGCGCCGCTGCGCCACGACCTCAGCCTGTGCCATGGCGAGCTGGGTGCCGTCGAGGCGCTCACGGTACTGGCCGAGCGCGGTGACGAGGAGGCGGCGCGGGCGCAGCGGACCCGCGCCGGCCTGATCGCCGGGGCGCTCGACCGTTACGGCCCGCTGTGCGGCACGCCGGACGCCGTGCCCTCCCCCGGGCTGCTGACCGGCCTGGCCGGTATTGGGTACGGGCTGCTCCGGCTGGGTTTCCCCGCACAGGTCCCGTCGGTGCTGCTGCTGGCGCCGACCCCGAAGCCGCGACGGTAGGCGCCGACCGCCACCGCCGCCGTCCGAGATGGACAACCTGACACACCGTTCCAGGAGGAGTAGCGATGCAGGTAACCGAGCCCACTTCGACCGCGACGACCGGCGCCGGCGCCGGCGTGACCACGGACCACCCCGCCGGTGACATCCGGCTGCCGTCGGTGGGTACCTTCGGCGCCCGCGCGGCCGCGCTGGCCGGAACGGACCTGGGCGTGGGGTCGAGCCTGGCGGCGGGGGGCCTGCCGCCGGACACCTCCATCGCCACCATCAGCATCTCGTTGCTCTGACGACCACCGGTGGCCCGCCACGGCGACGGCGGGCCACCGGACCGACCACCACGGCGACGGCGGGCCACCCGATCGACCGCCATGGCGCATTCGGGCCACCCGACTGTCGCCGAATCGACAGTAGATTGCGTTATCTGCCGCCAGATGTATTCACGTCGTGGCACTAGCGTTACCGGGCATGCAGACGCGGGCGTCGGTTCTCGTTGGCCGTCACACCGAACTGAGCCGGTTGGACCGGGCACTGACCGCGGCCAGGCAGGGGCACGGCAGCGCGGTGTTCCTGGTCGGAGAGGCCGGGATCGGCAAGTCCCGGCTGGCCGCCGAGGTCGCCACCCGCGCGTTCGGGGTCCGGATGCGGCTGCTGCGCGGCCGGGGCAGCACGATCGGTCCGATGGTCCCGTTCCGCCCGCTGACCGAGGCGCTGCTGTCGCTGGTGCGGGGCGGCGACGCGCCGGACCCGGACGAGCTGGGCCCGTACGGCCCGGTCCTCGGGCGCCTGGTGCCCGACTGGAGCCGGGGCGAGCCACCCCCGGCGGGCGGCTCGCCCGTCCTGCTCGCCGAGGCGGTGCTGCGCCTGACCGGCGTGGTCGGTCGCCACGGCGGCTGCCTGATGACCCTCGACGACCTCCAGGACGCCGACGCCGAGACGCTCGCGGTCGTGGAGTACCTCGTCGACAACCTCGACCGGCAGCCCACCCTCCTGCTGGGTACCGTCCGGGCGGAGCCGAGCCCGGCGGTGGACCTCATCCGCTCGGCGGCGCAGCGCCGGGCGTGCGACCTGATCGAGCTGAGCCCGCTGGAGCGGGAGGAGCTGCGGCTGCTCGCGGCCTCCTATCTCGACGGCGCCCCCGACGGCGTGCCGGCCGCGGTGCTCGACCGCATCTGCGCCGACAGCGCCGGCAACCCCTTCGTGGTCGAGGAGCTGCTCAACGGCTTCATCAGCAACGGCGTCCTGGTCCCCGGCGCGGACGGCTGGCGGGTCACCCGCGAACTGCGCACCGAGGTGCCGACCACGGTGGCCCGCAGCGTCGCCCGGCGCGCCGACCTGCTCGGTCCGCAGGGCCGTACCCTGCTGTCGGCCGCCGCCGTCCTGGGGCGCCGGTTCCCGCTGCCGGTGGTGCAGTCGGTCACCGGACTCGATGACCGCAGCCTGCTCAGCCATCTGCACGCGGCTCTCGCCGCGCAGCTGGTGGTCCTCGACGACCAGGCACCGGACTGGTACGCCTTCCGGCATCCGCTCACCGCGGAGGCACTGCTGGCCGAGCTGACCGCGGCCGACCGCGCGGAGCTGGCCCGCCGTGCCGCGGACGCGGTCGAGCAGCGGTACCCGGGGATGCCCGGCGAGTGGCTGCAGCTCGCGGCGGCCCTGCGGCTCGACAGCGGCGCGCCGGCGGTCGCCGGCCGGTTGCTGGCCGAGGCCGGCCGGCGGGCGCTCGCCGCCGGGGCGGCCACCTCGGCCGTGACCCTGCTGGAGCGGGCCCGTGACCTGCTCGTGCACGACGACACCGGCGATGCCGCCGAGGTTCGCGCCGACGCGGTGGAGTCGTTGCTGTACGCGCTGGCCGAGGCCGGCCAGTTCGACCGGGCGGTGGCCTGCGTGGACTCCCTCGACGGGCAGGGCGGCCACGCGCTGGTCGCGCGGCGGCGGGCGGCCCTGCACACCAGGCTGGCCTGGGCGGCCGTGATCGCCGGCCGGTGGGCCGACGGCAGCGCCCAGATCCGGGCCGCGCGGCGGCTGCTCGGCCCGGACGCGCCCGCCGAACTGGTCGCGCCGGTCGATGCGGTGGCCGCTTACCATGCGGTCGAACAGCCCGGCCGCGACCGCCTGCACGTCGCCGAGTCGCTGGCCCGACGGGCGGCTGCCGTCGCGGACGCCGTGCCGCTGCCGGTCGTGTCGTGCCAGGCGTGGCAGCTCATCGGCACCCTTGCCCGCGGCCGCGACCTGGCCGAGGCCACCGCGTGCTTCGAACGGGTCCGGCTGATCGCCCAGGAACACACCCTCCCGCTCTGGCAACTGCACGCGCTGGTCCGGCTCGGCGGCAACGACGCCCTCGCCGACGACGACACCACCCGGCTGGAGCAGGCCCGGCAGGAGGCGTTGCGGGTCGGGTCGGTACCGGCGAGCTGTGACACCGAGGCGATCCTGGCCATGCAGTCGGTGCTGCGCGGCGAGTTCGCCGCCGCGACCGCCCAGATCGACCACTGCTGGACGACCGCCGAGCGGTTGCGGTTGACCGACATCGTGCAGTACCTGCTGCTGACCCGGGCCATGCTCGGCGCGCACCAGGGCCGGCGGCGGGAGATGGACCGGGCGCTGGCCGACTTCCGCCGCTGGGGCGGCAACCAGTCCCGGCACCAGCAGCTCGTGTTCGGCCTGTCCCGCACATTCTGCGCCCTGCTGGAGGAGGACCGGGCGCGCGCCCGCGACGAGCTCGACCGGGCCCTGGCGTGGGAGGCGGAGAACCCGTCGGTCTTCCACCTGACCGGGCGGCACGGCCTGCACCTGCTGCTGACGGTCCTGTGCCGGGAGGCGGGGCCGGCCGAGTACGCCGCGGTCACCGCCGGCCCGACGAGCCGGCTGCGCTGGAACCGGCAGTTCGCGCTGCTGGCCGGCGCGGTGCTGGCCGGCCGGGACGGGCGCGGCGACGAAGCGGTCGCGGCGGTCGCCGAGGCCGGGCGGGTCGGCGCACCGTTCCGGATGGCCCGCCACCTCGGCCTCCGGCTCGTCGCGCAGGCCGCGTGCGAGGACGGCTGGGGCGAGCCCACGGCGTGGCTGCAGGCGGCCGAGGGGTACTTCCACGACTGCGGGGTGGTACCGGTGGCGGCGGCGTGCCGGGCGCTGCTGCGCCAGGCCGGCGCCACGGTGCCGCAGCGGCGCGGCGGGTCCGACCGGATCCCCGCCGCGCTGCGCGCGCTCGGCGTGACCGTCCGGGAGTACGAGGTCTTCGAACTCCTGGTGGAGCGGCTGACCAACCGGGCGATCGCCGAACGCCTGCACATCTCCCCGCGTACCGTCGAAAAGCACGTGGCGAGCCTGATGGCCAAGACCGGCCAGCCCGACCGGCACGCGCTCAACGCGCACGCCTCCGCCACGCTGACCGGCTGACCGGCTGACCGGCTGACCGGCTGACCACAGGTTGGATCACCGCGGGGCGAAGCCGAGGTCACCGACCGCGTGCGCGACGTCGCGGGCCAGCCGCAGCAGCACGTCCTCCCGGTACGGCGGCGCGATCGCCTGCACCGCCAGCGGTGCCGTGCCGTCGCGGGTCCGGCCCACCGGAAACGTGATCGCGGGCAGGCCGGTGAAGCTGGCCAGCGGGGTGTAGCCGGCCTCCCGGTCGTAGCCGGGGTCGTCGGGGTCGGGAATGGTGGAGGCAGCGGCCACCGGCGCGCCGGCCGGCCGGGGCACGTCCGGGTCGAGCGGGAGCAGCCAGACGTCGACACCCTGCGCGGTGAACAGGTCCGCCACCCGGGCGCGCTCCCGGGCCATCGCGGCCCGGATCTCGGCGTGCCGGCCGTCGCTGACCCGCGCCCCGGCCTCCAACGCCAGCCGGGTCGACTCCAGCAGGTCGTCGGTGATCCAGCGGCGCCACACCCGGTACCCGTGCCACGCGTCACGGGAGCACAGTTCCCAGGCCGCGCCCCGGCAGCGCCACAGTTCACCCAGGCCGACCGGGACGCTCGGGTGGCCGTACCCAGCCAGCGCCGCGCGCGTGCGGTCCAGGGCAGCGAGGATCTCCGGGTCGACGTCGTCGTCTCCGACCTCCCGCACGATGCCGACCCGCAACCGGCGGCGCCCGGGCGGCTCGTCGAGGGCGAACGGGCTCGCGGTACCGAGCGGTCCGCCGGCACCGAGCCCGAGCCGCTGGAAGCCGAACGCGAGGTCGTCGGCGGTACGGGCGACCCAGCCGGGCGCGTCCATGGCCGGCGAGAGCGGGAACACGCCGGACAGCTGCCGCTCGTCGTGGGTCAGGCGCAGGCCGACCACGCCGCAGCGCCCGGCCGGCCACCGTACCGAGCCGAGCACGTCGGTGCCGAGCGACAGGTCGCAGATGCCGGCGGCCACCGACACCCCGGATCCGGTGCTGGAGCCGGCCGGGCTGATGTCGGGGAAGTACGGGTTGACGCAGCCGGAGCCGAGGCCGATGTTCAGCTCGGTGGTGACCACCTTCGCGTTCACCCACGCCCCGCGTACCGCCCGCAGCGGCGCGGCTGACCACTGTGGATAGTGCCGGTACCGGCGCAGCCCCAGCCGGGTCGCGAACCCCGCGACGTCGACGGTGTCCTTGACCCCGACGCGTACCGGCGGGGCGCCCGGCTCGGCGGCGCGCAGCTCGACGCAGGCACGGTAGCGGGTGTCGGCCCGCCGGCTCCACTCGTCGGCCTGCCGCGCCCAGTCGGCCGCGGCCACCTCGCCGGCCTCGACCAGCCGTACCCGCTCGCGCAGCGGCAAGGCGAGCAGCTCCGGCGGCCGCGGCGCGGGCGCGGGCCGGCGCGGACCGGCACCGGCGGCTCCGCGCTGATCCTGCTCGGCACCTCCGGACAGCTCCGCGCCGGTGCTTCCGCGCGGATCCGCGCCGGCGGCTCCGCCGATCTCTGCGCCCATGGCGTAGTCGAGCAGCGCGGTCTCGGGTGTGCGGGTCACGGCTTCTCCTCACCGGTCAGGTGGCCGGCCACGGCCGCGCTCATCGCTCCCGCGCGCAGCGCCGCGCCGAGGGCGGCCAGTTCGCCGTCGAGCCGGCGGTCGGCGTCGACGAAGCCGACGTGCGCGCGGACGAGGTCGTACGCGGCCCGGGTACCGGCGCCGAGCCGGTCGGCGCCGCGCAGGTCGGCGGCCTGGCACAGGGCGGCCAGGTGCAGCGCCGCCGCGTCGCGGACCAGGCCGGCGACGGTACGCGCGTCGCGGGCGGCGATCGTGCCCATGCTGACCTTGTCCTGGTTGTGCGCCTCGGTCGAGCGGGAGAACGCGGTGGCCGGCATGCCCAGCTTGAGCGCCTCGGCGACCAGTGCCGAGCAGGCGATCTGGGCGCCCTTGAAGCCGTGGTGCAGTCCGCTCTCGCCGGTACCGGAGGGACCGGCGAGCCCCGCCGGCAGGCCGTTGTTGAACTTCTCGTCGACGATCAGGGCGAGCTGCCGGTCGAGCAGGTCGCCGACGCTGGCCAGCGCGACCTTCAACGCGTCCATCGCGAGCCCGACGTGGCCGCCGTAGAAGTTCCCTCCGTTGTGGACGGTGCCGGCGTCGGGGTGGAACAGCGGGTTGTCGTTGGTCGAGTTGATTTCGGTCGCCAGCCAGCGGTCGACCCAGTCGAGGGTGTCGCGCAGCACGCCGACGACGTGCGGGGCGCAGCGGACCGAGTACCGGTCCTGGATGGGGTGGTCGAGCAGCTGGTAGCCGCGGTCGCCGAGGTCGCGGTTGGCGTCGAGCACGTCCCGGTGGGTGCGGCACAGCGCCGAGCCGGCGAGCAGCGACCGGACGGCCGCGGCCGACCGTACCTGGCCGGGGTGCGGCTTCTGGGCGTGGATGATCGGGTGGAAGTGGTCGGCGTTGCCGCGAAGCACGTCCACCGCCAGCGCCGTGCAGACCTCGACGACGACGGCCAGCTCGGCGGCCTCGTCCGCGACGACCACCCCGTACCCGGACATGAACGACGTGCCGTTGACCAGGCCGAGCGCCTCCTTGGCCTGCAGCTCCACCGGGCGCAGCCGGCACGCGCGCAGCGCCTCGGCGGCCGACGTCCGGCGCCCGGCGTGGTCGACCTCGCCCTGGCCGGTCAGCAGGTTGGCCAGGTAGCACAGCGGCACCAGATCGCCGCTCGCACCGACCGACCCCCGCTCGGGTACCACCGGCAGGATGTCGTGGGCCAGGCAGTCCAGCAGCAGCCCGATCACCTCGGCCCGTACCCCGGACCAGCCGCGGGCCAGGCAGTTGGCCCGGATGAGCATGGTCGCCCGGACCACCTCCGGCGGCGCGGGCGGGCCGCTGCCGACCAGGTGGTAGCGCACCAGGTTGCGTTGCAGCGCCCGCACCTTCGCCGCCGAGATGTGGCCGACGTTGCGGTCGCCGAACCCCGTCGTCACCCCGTAGACCGGCTGGCCGGAGGCGACCAACCCGTCCCGCGCGGCGACCGAGCGCGCGACCCGGTCGGCCGCCTCGTCGGGCAGGTCGAACCGGCGGCCGCCGGGCCGCCGCCCGACCGCGGCCGCGTCGGCCGGGCGCAGCGCGTCGACGCCGAGCAGCAGCGGCGGGGCGGTCACCGGTTCACCGCCGGCCGGGCCGCCGCCGCGCCGGACCGTCGGCGCGTTCACCGGGTCACCTCCCGCACGAACGCCTCGACCACCCGCCGGGCCTGCCCCGGGTTGAGCCGCGGGTCGCAGGCGGTCCGGTAGCGCGGCAGCGCCGCGGCGGCCGGCAGGTCGGCGCGCGCCTCGACGCATTCGGTGACGTCGTCGGGGCTGGTCTCCAGGTGCAGCCCGCCGGGGTGCACGCCGGCGGCGCGCAGCACGCCGACGAAGCCGGTCACCTCCCGTACCACGTCGTCAACCGGCCGGGTCTTGCGACCGTCCGGTGTGGACACGGTGTTGGCGTGCATCGGGTCGCACAGCCAGACCGGTCGGGCGCCACCCGTCCGGGCCGCCTCGACCAGCGGCGGCAGCAGGTCGACCACGGCACCCGCGCCGAGCCGGGCGACCAGCACCAGCCGGCCGGGCGCGCGGTCGGGGTCGAGGCGCTCGACGAGCGCCGCGACGTCGTGTGCCGTGGCGGTCGGCCCGAGCTTCACGGCCACCGGATTGGCCACCCGCGCCAGCAGGTCGACGTGCGGGCCGTCGACCTGCCGGCTGCGGTCGCCCACCCACAGCAGGTGCGCGGACGAGCCGTACCGGACGCCGGTCGCCGGGTCCAGCCGGGCCAGCGCCTCCTCGTACTCGCACAGCAGGGCCTCGTGGCTGGTGTAGATCGGCCCGCCGGCCAGGTGGCCGAGGACCTCCGCCGACCGGTCGTACGCGGTGAGCATCCGGCGCGGGTCCGGGGTGCGCGCCGCGGGCGTGGGAACCAGGTCGTTGACGGCGTCGCCGCGGTAGGCCGGCAGCGGCTCGCCGCCGGGTCCGGGTACGGTCGCCCGGGAGCGTGGCTTGGCGAACTGCCCGGCCAGCCGGCCGATGCGCACCACCGGTACCCGGGTTGCGCGGGTGACGGCCGAGGCCAGGTCGTGCAGCTGGACGATCTTGCGGGCGGTGCCGGCCGCCGACACCTCGGCGAACAGCTCCGCGCAGTCACCCGCCTGGAGCACGTGCCCGCCGCCGTCGGCGACCCGGGCCAGCCGGCCGGTCAGCGCCGCGCAGTCGGCGTACGCCACCAGCGGCGGCCGGCGGCGCAGCTCGGCGGTGACGGCGGCGACGGCCGTGGCTGACGGCCAGCCGGCGTGGATGGCCGCCGTTCCGGTCGGGGCCGCCGGGGACGTCGATGTGACGATCGTGGACATCAGCGCGCCACCCGCAGGGTGATGGCGGCGCGGCAGCGGGCCTCGACCGCGTCCAGCTCGGCGGGGGTGTCCGCGTCGACGACGACCATCGCCGCCCGGTCGCCGGACTCCCGCACCGGCCCCAGGACCGTACCTGGGGGCTTGAGGCCGACCACGCAGCGCAGTGCCGGCGGGTCGCCGGCCGACCCGCACCCGCTGACCTGCGGCCGTACCACGGCCGGGTCGAACCAGGTCGGCGCCGTGCCCAGCGCCGGGTCGACGGTCAGGTCGCGCAGCGTACCGGGCTGGTGCGGCAGGTACACCTGCCGGGCGAACCGTACCGGCGCCGGGTGCTTCACCGCCTCCCCCACGGCGAGGCCGACGACGGCGTCCTCCAGCGGCGCACCGGTCGCGAGCCAGTGCAGCGCCATGATGCTGTCGCCCGGTGGCCGCGCCGCGATCTCGGTCAGCACCACCCGGCCGCCGGGGGTCACCCGGTACTCGGCGTGCGCCATGCCGGTGTCGAACGCCAGCCGCTCCAGGACCGCCTCGTGCACGGCCAGCATCCGCTCGGCGACCTCGCCCGCCAGGTCGGGCGCCGGGGTGGTGTGCGCGGTCTCGACGAAGAACTCCGAGTCCGCCTCGGTGGTGCGCTTGCCGGTGATCACGGCGTAGCCGACCGCGCCACCCGCGCTGAGCGACTCGACCGAGTACTCCGGACCGGTGACCCGCTCCTCCAGCAACAGCGGTTCGTCGCCGCCGTACCCGCGCAGCCGCTCGCGCAGCTGCTCGGGTCCGGTGACCAGGCGCACGCCGGAACTGGCGAGCCGGCCGACCGGTTTGACCACGACCGGGAAGCGGCTCCAGGTGTCCGCGCAGCCGGCCCGCCAGGCGGGTGTGACCAGGGTGGAGTCCGGGCTCCACGCGGCCAGGTAGCGGCGCTGGAGGTGCTTGTCGCGGCACACCCGCGCCGCGCGCAGTCCGGGCGAGGGCAGGCCGAGCAGGTCGGCGACCACGCCGCCGGCCTCGACGTACTCCTCGCGCAGCACGCACACCCCCCGGACGTCGTACCGGCCGGCCCAGTCCGCCGCCCGGTCGACGACCCCGGTCAGGTCGCGGGCGGCGGCCACGGCCACGTCGGCGGCGTACGGGCGCAGCGCCCCGGCCTGCGGTCCGGGGCCGTCGAGCAGCAGCACGTCGAGGTCGCGGGCCCGGGCGGCGGCCAGGAAGCGCTGGTTCCAGGCCACGGCGGACCCGCCGAGCAGGATCAGCGCAGGGCGTCGGGTCGACATGGTCAGCCCCTCTCGGTCCGGGTGACGAGAACCGGCCCGGCGACGGGCGCGGCGGCGGGATGATCGGCCGGCTTCTCCGGCTCCTCCGGCTCCTCCGGCTCCACCGGCGGGGCGGACGCGAACGGCCGGCGGAACGCGGCGATCGTCACGCCGACACCGAGCAGCGCGAGGGCCGCGCCGCCGACGGCGTAGATCAGGCGCAGGGTCACCGTCGACGCGACGATCGCGAGGATGCCGTACACGACCAGCCGGCAGCCGGCGACGCTGGTGATGAGCAGCGCCATCACCCGGCCCTGGAGGTCGACGGGCACCTGTTCCTGCACCCGGGTACGGAAGATGTAGAACGACTGGAAGCTGATGCCGGCGAAGGCGTACAGCAGCATCGGCACGAGCAGGCCGCGCGAGCCACCCAGCGCCATCAGGGCGGCACCGAGACCGATCACGCCGAGGCCGGCCAGCCGGTCGCGGTTGAGCCGGGCGGTCAGCAGCGGCAACGCGATCCCGCCGGCGATCGCGCCGAGGGCGAACATCGCGTCGATGAAGCCGAGCCCGTCCGCGCCGACCCGCAGCACGTCCGTGGCGAACGGCGCGAGCAGTGTGTTCAGCAGGTACAGCGTCGCGAACAGCACCAGCAGCATGGCGTAGGACGGCACCATCTTCGGGTGGGTGCGCAGGTACGTCAGCCCCATGGCGGCCCGCCGCACCGACTCCCGCCAGCCCTCCCCGTCCGGTACCTCGATGCGTCGGGTGGTCCGCACGCCGAGCACGAACAGCGCCGAGACTCCGAACGTCACCATGTTGGCCAGCAGCACCGAGCTGACCGACGTCCAGGCGATGAGCACCCCACCGACGGCCGCGCCGGTGACGTTGCCGGTCTGCACCGCCACCCCGGTGGTGGCGTTGGCGGCCATCAGCCGCCCCACCGGCACGATCTCGCGGACCAGGGTGGTACCGGTCGGCACGGCGGTCGACTCGGTCAGCCCCAGCAGGAACACCGTGGCGAAGACGTGCCAGGTACGCAGTGCCCCGGTCAGCGCCAGCACCGCGGTCACCAGCAGGATGGCGGCCGACGCCACCTCGGCGGCGGCGAACACCAGCCGGCGCGGGAAGCGGTCGATCGCCACCCCGATGAACGGCCCGAACACCACCCCGGGCACGGCGGCGGTCAGCAGCACCAGCGGCACCGCCGACGGGCTCTTCGTCATCGTGTACACGAGCCAGACGTTCGCGATGAACTGCATGCCGTTGCCGAAGTTGGTCACCAGCATGGAGGCGGCGATCCGCCGGTAGCCGGGGGGGCGCAGCGCCTCCAGGCGCTCGCGCACGACGGCGGCGACGGCGGCGCGGGCGTATCCGGCCACGTCAGCCCGCCTTCACCGGGACGGGCGCGGCCATCCGCGCCGGCTCGTCCCGCGGCTCGACGTCGAGCGAGACCGCCGCGGCGCAGCGGGCCTCCAGCTCGTCCAGCTCGGCCGGGGTGTCGGCGTCGACGACGTACATCAGCGCCCGGTCCCCGGACTGCCGGATCTCGACCAGTTCGTCGCCGCGGGACCGGCCGACCACCACCATGTGGACGGTCGCCGGGTCGCCCGGCGCGCACGGCGTGACCGGTGGCCACATCCACCGCTCGACGAGCCAGGTGAGCGGGGTGTCCAGGCCGTCGATCCGGGCGCCGCGCAGCACCCCGGGCCGGTGGTCGGCGTACACCTGCCGGACGTACCGGCGCGGCGGAGGGTAGCTCGCCGGCTCCCCCAGCGCGATCGCGAGCATCGCCTCCTCCATCGGCGCGCCGGTGGCGAGGTGGTACAGCATGACGATGCTGTCGCCGGCCGCGCGGGCGGCGATCTCCATCAGGTACACCCGGCCGTCGGCGGTGATCCGGTACTCGGCGTGCGCGACGCCGTCGGCGAACGCCAGCCGCTCCAGCACCGCCCGGTTGGTGCCGAGCACCGCGCCCCGGGTCGCGTCGTCCAGCGACGGGTCGTCGGTGGTGTGCCCCATCTCGACGAAGAACGCACCGCCGGTCTCGTTGGTGCGCTTGCCGGTGACGGCGGCGAAGACGACCCGGCCGCCCTGCACCAGGGTCTCCACCGACACCTCGTGGCCGGCGACGAGCTGTTCGAGCAGCAGCGGCTCGCCCGCGTCGTACCCGTCGAGCGCGGCCAGCAGACCGGTACGGTCGTCGACGCGCCGGACCCCGGAGCTGGCCTCCCGTCCGGTCGGCTTGACCACGGCCGGGAACTCCGTCCAGGTCCGTGCCCGGTCTCCGCGGCCCGGCCCGGCCAGCAGCCAGGACCGCGGGCTCCAGGCGGCGAGGTACCGCCGTTGCAGGAGCTTGTTCCGGCAGACCCGGCCGGCGCGCAGGCCCGGCGACGGCAGGCCGAGGTGGTCGGCCACCAGGGCGGCGGCCTCGACGTAGTCCTCGCCGAACGCGAGCACCCCGCGGACGGCGTACCCGGCGGCGGTCCAGCCGAGCACCCGGTCGAGGATCTCGTCGTGCCGGTCGCCGGTGGTCCAGGCCAGCTCGGCGATACCGGCGAGCGGGTGGTCGGGGTACCGGTGGCGGGCGGCGTCGAAGCGCTGCTTGCCGGGGCTGGGCGCGTCGACGCCGAGGACGGTCAGGCCGCGCGCCGACGCGGCGGGTACCAGGGCCGGGTAGCGCGCCCCGAACAGTGCGCCCAGGACGACGATCGCGTCCCGCTCTGCATCCATCTGCTCTTCCCTTCTCATCTGCCGGTTTCCGGGCTGCCGGCCAGGACCGGCAGGTCGAGGCCGGCCAGCAGCTCGGCGGCGGCCACCAGCAGGTCGTCGGCGCCGGGCGCGGCGAGCACCTGCACACCGAGCGGTGAATCCTGTGTGGACATTGCTAGGGGCTGGGCCAGGACGGGCAGCCCCGCGAGGTTGGCGACCAGGGTCATGGCGCCGCCACCGGGCTCCGGCAGCGTGCTGGCCGGCCGCGCGTCGGCCGAGTCGGGCAGGTCCGCCTCCAGCGGCATGATCAGCAGGTCGTACGCCCTGCGCAGCAGGAGCGCCAGCCGGACCCGGGCATCCGCCTGCAGCGCGCGCAGCCACCGGTACCGGGGATCGGTCACGGCGGTCCCCCGGTCGATCGCGGCCCGGGTGTCGGGCCCCAGCTCGACGCCCGGGTCGGCGGCCAGCTCCGCGAAGCTGTCGTGCGCCTCCCGGGCCAGCAGCTCACCCGCCGGGGCCCGCAGCCGCCAGACCTCGGGCAGGTCGGCCTCGGTGACGGCGTGGTGGGAGCCGGCGAGCGCGTCGCGGACCCGGTCCAGCAGCGCGCCGACCTCCGGGTGCAGCGTCTCACCGGGCGGGCGGGTGACCGCGACCCGCAGCCGGCCGGACGGCCGCACCGCCCGCGCACCGACCACCGCGCCCAGCCCGTACGTGCGCCAGCACCAGGCCAGGTCGGCGGCGGTACGGGCGACGAACCCGACCGACTCCAGGCTCGGCGCCACGGTGTGCACGCCGGCGAGCAGCTCCGGCCGGGGCGTCACCCGCAGCGAGGTGACCCCGCAGTACACGGCCGGCCAGCGCAGCGAGCCGCCCGAGTCGGTGCCCACCGACAGGTCACAGAACCCGGCCGCCACCGCCACCGCCGAGCCGGTACTGGAGCCGGCCGGCGACACGTGCGGGTACCGCGGGTTGCGGCTGGGCTTGACCGACCCGAGGGCGCACTCGGTGGTGGCCACCTTGCCGGCGCAACCGAGGCCCACGGCGGCCAGTCGCCGGGCGATCTCGGCCGAGGCCCGCGGGTACCGGCGGTACCCGGAGCGGATGCCCAGCCGGGTCGGGTAGCCGGCCACGTCGATGGTGTCCTTGTAGGTGACCGAGGGCGCCCACGGCACACCGGAGGCGGCCACGTCACCGGGGCGCCAGTCGACGAACGCCCGGACCGCCGGGTCGGCGTCGCGGATGTGCTCGACCAGGTCGCGCCGGTACGCGTGCGGGTCGAGCGCACCGGTCTCGACCAGCTCGCGGCGGCGCGCCAGCGGGAGGGTGAAGCGATCGTCGGACACTAGGGCTCCCCGACCAGGGCGGCGGCTCCGGACTCCCGGACCGGCGCGGCGGCCGCGGACTCCCGGACCAGGGCGGGGGTCTTGGCGGTCTGGGCGCTGGTCGCCAGCCGGTCGACCAGTCGGACCCGGAACGTGTCGTCCTCCCCGCGCAGCCCGAACCCGAGGTCGATGTGCGAGGCGAGCAGCCGTTCCCGCAGCGCCGGCGCGCTCACCCCGGTCCCGACGACACGGACCTCCATGGCCTCGCCGCCGGCGCCGGCGATGAGGGCGACCTGGGCGGCGCGTACCCCGGGGACCGCGCGCGCGACGGCGACCAGGTCCTGCGGGTCGACCAGGGTGCCGGCGAACTTGACCAGCGCGCCCTCCCGGCCGCCCAGGCGCAGCGCCGCCGGCCGGCCACAGGCACAGTCGGTGAACGCGGCGCGGTCGCCGATGCGGTACCGGATGACCGGGCTGACCGCGCCCGGATGCAGCGTGCTGACCAGGACGTGCCCGTCGACCACCTCGACGTGCTGGTACGGCAGGACGTGGAAGGTGTCGACCGGGCAGCCGGGGCCGTTGGTCCCGATCACCCACGTCTCGGTGGAGCCGTAGTTGCCCCACAGCTCCAGGTGCGGGGCGCACCGGTCGCGCAGGTCGAGCAGTTCGGCGTCGACCGGTTCGCCGAACCACAGCGCCGCCCGCAGCCGGGTGGCGATCGGGTGGCCGGTGCGCTCGGCGTACCGCAGGATCTTCAGCAGCTGCGACGGCGTGCCGGCGACGGCGGTGGTGCGGTGGCGGACCAGGAAGTCCAGCCACCGGCCCAGCTCGTCGTCGCCGATGTTGCCCAGGCCGATCACGTCGGCGCCGGCGTGTTCGGCGACCCGGTTGTAGCAGTAGTGCGCCGACCACAGCCGGCCCGGCATGGCCAGGTTGGCCAGCACGTCGCGGTGGGTCAGCGGCTGCCAGTGCGGCAGCAGCGCGCCCAGGTGCATCTCGCACGGGATCCAGGCGATCTTCGGTTCGGCGGTACTGCCGCCGCTGGTGAACAGGAACGCGCCCGTCGCCCGGTCGGTAGCGGCGACGATCTGCTCGGTGGCGGCGGTGATGTCGTCGCGGGTCATCTCCGGCACGTCGGTGAAGGCGAAGTCACCGGCCAGGTCCAGGTCGCGGTACTTGCCGGCGAAGTACGGGTGGCGGGCGGCGGCGCGCACCAGGTCGCGCAGCGCGGTGACGGGAGGTGTCATGTGGTGATCCGTTCGGGTACGGGCTCGATCGATCGGGGTTGTTGCCAGGCCGGCAGGCGGCGGCAGGCGGCGGTGACCGCGGCGAGCACCGCCGGGTCGCCGCTGGCGACCCGGACGCTGAACCACTCGCCGCGCAGGTCGTCGCGGTGCGGGCGGCAGGTGACGACGTGCTCGGGTACGGCGTCGGCGCCGACCTCGCCGCGCAGCGTGTCGGTGACGAGGTCGAGGTTGACCCGCCGGCCGTTGACCTTCACCAGCCGGCTGCGCCGGCCCAGCCAGCGGAACGTCCGCGCGTCGACGACGTCGACCAGGTCGTCGAGGGTGTACCGGGTGGCCGGCGCGGTCCCCGGCCGGGTGGCCAGGCGCGGGCTGCGCACCCGCAGCGGCGCCTCACCGCCGGCCGGTACGTCGGCGTCGAACGCGACGTCGGGCGCGAGCGTCCACTCCGGACGGAGCGGGTCCCGGCGGGTCGCGACGAGCCCGGTCTCGGTGGAGCCGAACAGCTCGACCAGGCCGGCGCGGCCGTCGAGGTCGGCGAGCAGCCGGGTGGCGGCGGCCGGCAGCAGGGCGCTGCTGTGTACCAGGGTCAGCCGGTCCAGCCGGCGCAGCAGCGGCAGCGCGCGGCTCAGGTGCGCCAGCGCGGCCGGCAGCGCGGCCACGACCGGGCGGCGCAGGCCCGCGAACGCGTCCCGCGCCGGCTCGGTCAGCCCGACCCGACGTACCGGCAGGCCGAGCAGGTCGGGCAGGGCCCGGCCCATCAGGTGGCCGTACAGGTGCGCGGGCGGCGGGTAGCAGACGATCCCGTCCGCGTCGCCGGCGTCGCACAGCACCGCGAGCAGCTCGGCCTCGGCGCGTACCTGCGCGGCGGTGCGCAGCCAGCGCACCGGCTCGCCGGTGGTACCCGACGTGGCGAAGACGAGGTCTGCGCCCATCAGGCCATCCCGAGGACCGCGGCGTCGTGCCGCTTGCGCTCCACCAGGGCAGCGATCGCGGCGACGCTGCGGAACGTGGTCCGCAGGTCGTCCTCGACCAGGTCGACCGCGATCCCGAAGCGCTGCTCGACGGCGCCGACACAGTCCAGGACCCCGAGGCTGTCGTAGCGTTCGGGGGCGATCTCGGCGAGGGCCACGGTGTCGTGCCCGGCGGCCAGCGGGACGGCCAGCAGGCCGGCCACGCAGTCGCGGACCGCGGCGGTGAGGTCGGCGTCGGTCACTGGTGCTCCTCCGGTTCGGTGTCCCAGGCGGGGCTGCCCGGGGTGAGGTGGTCGGCGGGGTCGGTGGGCTGGAACGACACGAACACCCGGTCGGCGGGGATCTCCGGGGCGAGGACGTCACGCAGGTGCCGGGCGTACCCGCGCCGGAAGCCGGCGTCGCGGTCACGCGACAGCACGCAGGTGACGAACGCGAACGCGGGTGCCGGCTCGCCCGGGCGCCCGGCCAGCGGGAACGGCCCGCTGAACACCCGGTCGCCGGGCAGGTCGACGAAGCGGGTCACGGCGTGGTTGACGTCGACGCCGTGCCGGCGCCACCAGAAGGCCAGCTCCTTGGCGACCCGGCGGGCGAACCGCGGGTCGGCCACCGGGGTCTCGATGGTCGTGGTCGGCATGCGCACCTCACAGGTTCAGCCGCAGCAGCGGCGGCGCGGGATCGGCGCTCGCGACCCGGTCGAGCTGCGCCCCGAGGCAGGCCGCCAGCGGGCCGGCGGCGCGGCGGCTGAGCGGGCTCCACGCGTACCCGCCGGCGGTCCTGACCTTCGCCAGGAAGCGCCGCAGCGCGCCGGTGTCCAGCCCCAGCCCGAGCGCTTGGCGGGTCAGCACCGCCTGGTAGGTCGACAGCAGGTCGGGCACGGCGCGCGGGGTGGCCGCGTACCCGCCGAGCGGGCTGGCCCACCGGTCGGTCGCGGCGGCGAGGGCGACCGCCTCGCCGGTCTCGCCCAGGACGGCGAGAGCCCGGGCGGCCTGTGCGGTGGCGGCCACGGTCGGCGCGGACGCCGCCGCCGGACGGTACCCGTCGTCACCGGCCCGGTAGCCGCGCAGGAACCGCAGCAGCCGGCCGCTGTCCATCGTGGACGCGACCGGCAGCCCGCTGACCGCGGCCAGCTCCACCGCCGACACCGTGGACACCAGGTCGGAGCCGCGACCGTGCCAGTATCCGTAGCCGCCGTCGACGTTCTGCAGCGCGACCAGCCAGCGCCGCACCCGGCCGGCGTCAAGGCTCGCGTCCACGGTGGACAGCGCCGAGGCGGCCCACAGCGTGCAGCGCATCTCCGCACCCCGGCCGGGCATGTACATCACGCCGTCCTCGTAGGGCAGCTGGGCACGGCGCAGCCAGTCGGCCAGCTCGGGGCGGGCGGACAGGACCAGCGCGGCGGCCGTGGCGAGGCTGTCGGACGCGGCGGCCGGGCTGCGGTAGGTGAAGCCCGAGCCGGGCAGCTGGCAGCCGCGCACCGCGTCGGCCACGCCGTGCCCGGCCGCTCCGGCCAGCGGGCGGCCGAGCGCGTCGAGGGCACCGACCACGCTGAAGCACGCCCACACGTCGGACACGCCGTACCCGGGCCACCGCTCGTACCCGCCGTCGGGCCGGTGCCGCGCGTCCAGCCAGCGGTGCAGCGCGTCCGGGTCGCGGGGGGCGGCGCCCAGCGCGCGCAGCGCCCGGGTGGCCCGGAACGCCGCCCAGGCGCACGACGCCGCCCCGGGTGCGAAGCCGAACCCGCCGTCGGCGGCCTGCCGGTCGCGCAGCCACGCCACCAGCGCGGCCCGGCGGACCGGCACGGGGCGGTCCGCCGCGGCGGCCCGCCAGGCCAGGGCGCCGTAGTAGCCGGCCCGGGTGTCGGCCTGGTCGCTGCCCGGCTGCCAGGCCAGCCCGCCGGTACCGGTCTGGGTCGCGGCGAGCCAGCCGCCCAGCCGGTCGACGTCGGGTACCGGCGCCGCCAGCACCTCGGCGTACAACCGGGTGGCGTAGTAGGTGGCCCAGATGTCGGCCGGCTGGCCGGGCATCATCGCGAACCCACCGTCGGCGGTACGCGTCGACGCCACCCAGGCGGCGAGCCGGTCGCGCTGCGGCACCGGTACGCCCAGGTCGCCGAGGGCCTGCGCGCAGTAGTACGTGGCCCACACGTCCGAGGGCAGGCCGCGCTGCCAGGCGAACCCGCCGTCGGGGTTTCGCCGGGAGGCCAGGAACGCGGCGACCGCGTCCGGGTCGGCGGGCTTGTCCCCCAGCCAGGTCAGCGTGCGGACCGCGGCGTAGCTGCACCACAGGTCGGCCTCGTCCTGCCGGGCGCCGCCGTCGGCCGTCCACCGCATTCCGCCGATGGCCATCATCCCGTCGGTGCTCATCGGACCGTCACCACGTTCGTGCGCTTCCAGTTCTTCTGGCTGCCGCCGGACTTGCTGGTGGCCGGGAGCTGGCCGACCACCACGACGTCGTCGAAGACCACCCCGGCCGCGGCGAACCGCCGGGCCACGGCCGTGGTCAGCTCGGCGTCGGGCGCCTCGACGTCGACGTCGCGCTCGACCACCAGGCGGGCCCGGTCGTCGCGCAGCTGGATCAGGTAGCCGGTCAGCCGGGGATCGTCGTAGACGACCGAGCCGACCAGGTGTTCGGTCAGCTCGGCGGCGCCGACCGGGACGCGCTCCGCGCCGCGGCCGTGCACCCGCAGCGTCGGCAGCGGCAGCCCGCACGCGCACGGCTGCGCCGGCAGGTCCACCCGGTCGCCGGTACCGAAGCGCAGCAGCGGGCGGGCGTAGTTGTTGAGCGTGGTGTCGACCAGTTCCCCGGCGCCGCCGGGCGCGAGCGGCCGTACCGCGCCGTCCGCGCCGCGCAGCTCCAGCAGGTGCCCGTGCGGCAGCAGGTGCAGGCTGCCCCGGTCGCAGGTCGCGGCGATGGTGCCGGTCTCGGTACTGCCGTAGGAGGCGTCCAGTACGTCGGCGCCCCAGTCGCGGGCCAGCCGGCGCCGCTGGCCGGGCAGCGACACCTCGCCGAGCAGCAGCACGGTCCGCACGCTCGCGCGGGTCTCGGCGAGCGTGCCGCGGCTTTTCAGGATGCGGGTCCACTGGGCGAGCACCCCGGGCGCGGCGAAGACCCGCTCCGGGCGGTAGCCGGCGAACAGCGCCTCCAGCCGGTCCCAGTCGCAGATGCCGAGGCTGAACGGGTAGCAGCGCAGCAGCGCATGCCCCAGGTACTCGCAGGTCGCGGCGACGAAGTCGCAGACCGGTACCACGTCGGAGGGCAGCAGCGCCGCCACCCGGCTCGGCTCGTCACCCAGCGCCCGCCGCCACAGCGCGGACACCCCGATGACGTTGGTGATGGTGTCCTCGGCCAGCCGCGGGGTCGGGGTGGGCCGACCCGACGAGCCGGAGCTCTCGTAGTACTTGGCGATCGGCGGCAGGTCGGCGCGGACGAAGTCGGCCGGCCGGGCCTTGAGCACGTCCTTGCCGGTCACCGGCAGCCGCGCCAGGTCACGCTCGGCCACCCCCGGCAACCCGGTGTAGTACGGCACGTGCCGGGCCCGGTCCCACAGCCGGTCCAGCTTGTCCCGCTGGACCCGGGCGACCGCCTCCGGCGCGAAGCCGGCCTCCTCCAGGTACCGCACCTCGGCGTCGGCGGTCTCGAACGCCGCCCGCGCGCCCGGGTCGTTCAGCCACATGACGCCGCTCCGCTCATCGCGCCGGCCAGCGAGCCGGACCGCCAGAACTCCCGCCCCGCCGCGGGCAGGGTGTGGATCGGGTCGTAGTACTCGTACCGGCGGTCCGCCGCGGCCGGGTCGTCGCCGTCGAGGACGGTCCGGAACGGCTTCGTCCAGTACGAGATCCCCAGCTCGCGGTCGTAGCTGTCGACCTGGTGCACCCAGCGCTTGCCGGCGTACGGCACGTCGCAGACCAGGCGCGGGGTGGCGAAGCCGGGCAGGTACCCCATGATCGCGTCCTGCAGGTCCTGCGCCTCCCACAGCGCCAGCCGCCAGTGCTCGCAGCCGGGCACCAGGTCGCAGAGGTAGAAGTAGTACGGGGTGACGCGGGCGCCGTCGAGCAGCGCGAAGCACAGGTCGAGCAGGGCGTGCGGGGTGCCGTTCACTCCACGTAGCAGGACGCCCTGGTTGCGCACCTCGTGCACGCCCGCCTCGAGCATCGCCCGCGCGGCCTCCGCGACCAGCGGCGTCACCTGCTGGGCGGCGTTGACGTGGGTGTGCACGGCCAGCCGTACCCCGCGGTCGAACGCCGTCCGGGCCAGGCGCGCCATCCCGGCGCGGACCTCGGCGGCGAGCCAGTGCTGCGGCAGCCCGGCGAGCGCCTTCGAGGCCAGCCGGATGTCGCGGATGTGGTCGATGTCCAGCAGCCGGGAGACGAAGGCCTCCAGCCGCGGCCACGGCATGTTCGCCACGTCGCCGCCGGAGACGACGACGTCCCGGATCCCCGGGTCGGCGCGCAGGTGGCCGAGCATCCGGTCGTACCGGTCGGCCGGTCGCAGCGCGAACCGGTACTTGTCGACCTGTGCCGTCGACGGCCCGACCAGGTCCATCCGGGTGCAGTGCCCGCAGTACTGCGGGCAGGTCGACACGACCTCGGCCAGCACCTTCGTCGGGTACCGGTGGGTCAGGCCCTCGCAGGCCCACATCTCCGCCTCGTGCAGCGAATCGCGGGTGGCGTACGGGTGGCTGGGCCAGGTGGGGTGCCGGTCGGAGAAGACCGGCAGCATGTACCGGCGGACCGGGTCGGCGTACAGCGCGTCGGTGTCCGGCGGCGCGTCGACGACCATCGTGTTGAGCAGGTGCGGCGGCAGCAGCATCGCCATGGTCGCCGCCCGCTCCTGGTCGCGCGCCAGGTCGGCATAGAACGCCGCGCCGACCCGGTCGCCGAGCACGGCGCGCAGCTGCCGGACGTTCTTGACGCAGTGCGCCCGCTGCCACTGCGGGTCCCGCCAGTGCTCCGCGGGCACGTCCCGCCAGCCGGGGAACCGCCGCCAGTCCGGCTCGACCAGCTCCCGGCGGCGGTACTCGTACGGCTGGACGGGTGGCCCGGCGAGCGGCCGCCCGTCCCTGGGGGTCTCAGCTCTCGTCACGACGACCAGCGTCGCGGCGGGCCCCGGGCGCGGACATGGGTAGCGGTTCCCCGTATTCCGCGCCGGCGGGTCGCGCGGCCGGCGCGGTGGGGACGGGTACCCGGCACCGGCCGGCGGGCCGCCGCGCGGCCGGCCCGGGCTCCGGCCGGTACGGCGCAGGTCGCGGCGGACCACCCGGCCCGCGCACCGGGCGGTCGCCCGGTACCGGCGGGCCACGAGGAATCTGGGTAGCCGGTCCCCACCGCGCCGCGCGGTGTCGGATGGACGTCGGTCCACGCGACGCGGCCCGGTGGACGGCGGCTGCCGGGCCGCCGGTTTCGTCCCGGACGGGCGTCAGTGGCCCAGGTACGCCCCGCCGTCGACGTGCACGACCTGGCCGCTCAGGTGCCGCGCCGCCGGCGAGGCGAGGAAGAACACCGTGGCGGCGACGTCGTCGGGGGTACCCGGGCGCCTGGTCAGCGTCGCGTTCACCAGCGACTGCCGGCGCGCGTCGGTCAGCCGGCCACGGAAGAACTCCGTCGACAGCGTCAGGCCGGGCGCGACCAGGTTGGCGGTGACGCCGCGCGGGCCGAACTCGGTGGCCACGCTCACGGTCCAGTTCTCCAGCGCGGCCTTGGCGGCGCCGTACGCCCCCGCGCCCTTGCGCGCGGCGATCGACCCGATCATGACGACCCGGCCGCCGTCGGGCAGCCGCGGCGCCAGCGCGGTGGTGACGAGCACGGCGGACAGCAGGTTGGCGTCGAGGTTCGCGCGCCAGGTCGCGGCGACCGCCGCCAGGTCGTCACCGGGGTCGGGGCGGTCGAAGTCGGTGTTGCCACCGGCGTTGTTGACCAGCACGTCGACCCGCTCCGGCAGCTCGGCCGCCGCCCGCGTGACCGCCGCCGGGTCGCTCGCATCGAAGGTGACGGCCCGCGCCTGAGGGCCCAGCCGCCCGGCGGCCTCCTTGAGCACCTCCTCGCGCCGGCCGGTGATCACGACCCGGTCCCCGGCCTCGGCGAACAGCGCCGCCACCGCGTACCCGATACCCGTGCCACCCCCGGTCACCACGACGTCACGCATCGTCCGCTCCCCCGTGTCCACAGTAGTCATCGACGCCGACCCTAACCCGCCCGCGCACGCCGGCGGAGGGAAACGCCCGTACCGATGGGTACGCCCGGATCGGCAGCTAACCGCTACCGTGGCCGGGACACATCCGAAAGGGAGTATTGCGATGGTGAATGTCACGCCGTCGGGCGATGCCCGCGTGCGTCCCCCGGTCGTCACGTACGCCTGTTACCTGCTATATCTGCTCGCCGCGCTCCAGGTCGTCAGCGCGATCGCGGGCTTCTCCGTCATCGGCACCTACCGCGACGTCATGAAGGAGGCGTTCGCCCAGACCGAGGTCGCCGACACGGTCGCCACCACCACGACCATCGGCCTGGTGGGCGGTGCCGTCCTCAGCCTGCTGTTCACGGTCGGCTACGTGGTGCTGGGGATCCTCGACGGGAAGGGCAAGCAACCGGCCCGGATCGTCACCTGGGTGGTGCTGGGCCTGTCGCTGTGCTGCGGCGGGTTCGGGCTGATCGGCAACGTCGCAGGCGGCAGCTTCGGCAGCAACAGCAGCAACGTCAAGGGCGCGCCGTCCCAGAGCGAACTGCAGCAACTGATCAAGGACGGGCTGCCCGGCTGGTACCAGCCGCTCGTCATGCTGGTGGGCGTCATCGGGGCGCTCGCCGCGATCGCCGCGATCGTCCTGCTGGTACTGCCGGCGTCGAACGAGTTCTTCCGCAAGCGGCAGCCGGTCTGGGAGCCCCCGGTCCCGCCGGTCCCCGGCTACCCGCCGGTACCGCCGGCGACGCCCGCGGCACCGGCCGGGTCGGACCAGCCGGGCACGTCCGGGCAGCCGGCGACGCCGGACCAGCCGGGCACCCCGCCGGCAGCGCAGGAACCGCACGACCCGACCGCGCCGCCCCGTTCCGAGCCGTAGCGGTACCCCTGTACCGGGACAGGCACCGATACCCCCAAGGAGGAGCGCGCGGTGAACGTGAACGACGTCCTGCTCGACGCCTACGACCGGCTCCCCGACCTGGTCCGGACCGCGGTCGACGGGCTGACCCCGGCGCAGTTGCGGTGGGCACCGGCGCCGGGCGCCAACCCGATCGGCTGGCTGGTGTGGCACCTCACCCGGATACAGGACCACCACATCGCCGAACTGCTCGACACCGACCAGATCTGGGTCACCGGCGACTGGGCGGGCCACTTCGGGTTGGCGCCCGACCCGTCCGACACCGGGTACGGGCACACCGCCGAGCAGCTCGCCGCGGTCCGGCCGGACAGCGCCGAGGTACTGGTCGGCTACTACGACGCCGTCGCCGCGCGTACCCGCGACTTCCTGCGCGAACTGAAGCCCGCCGACCTCGACCGGATCGTCGACGAGCGGTGGGACCCGCCGGTGAGCCTCGGCGTGCGGCTGGTCAGCGTCGTCGACGACGACCTCCAGCACGCCGGCCAGGCCGCCTACGTCCGGGGACTGTTGGGGCGGCAGACGGCGGCGGCGCCGCACTGAGCCGCCCGCCGCCGGCGGCCCGGCGACGCATGCCACTCATCAGCCGGCGGCCGGTCACCGCACGCCGCCCATCAGCCGGCGGATGAGCGGGCTGGCGAGCGCGAGCACGGCGCCCAGGGCGATCGCCACCGCGCCGAGCACACCGAAGTAGCCGGTCTCGTGGTCGGGGCTGTAGTACTTCGCGAGGGTGCCGGCCATCGCGGTGCCCAGCGCGACCGACAGGAAGAACAGCGCGACCATCTGGGTCCGGAACGCCTGCGGGGCGAGCCTGGTCGACAGCGCCAGCCCGACCGGGGACAGCAGCAGTTCGGCGATCGTGAAGACGAACAGGATGCCGACCAGCGCCAGCAGCGGGGCGCTGTGCGGTCCCCCACCGGCCAGTGGCAGGAACAGCAGGAACGCCACGCCCATCAGGATCGTGCCGGCGGCGAACTTCACCGGGGCCGACGGCTGGCGCGGCCCGAGCCTGGTCCAGATCGCGGCGAACGTACCGGCGAGCAGGATGATGAAGACCGGGTTGATCGACTGTACCCACGACACCGGCATCTCCCAGCCGAAGACGGTCCGGTCCAGGCGGGTGTCGGAGTAGATCGTCACCACGGTGAACTGCTGCTGGTACAGCGACCAGAACACCGCGCTGGCGACGAACATCGGGATGAACGCGCACACCCGCCGCCGCTCCACCGGTGTGATGGCCCGGCTGGCGAGGATCACCACGAAGTACGCCGCCGCCGCGACGGCGCTGAGCGCGACGACCACGCCGGCCAGCCGCCGCGCGGGCAGCGCACCGGTGACCGCCAGGACGGCGACCAGCGCGGCCACGGCCACGGCGACCCCGGCCGCGAGGGGGCGGCGGGCCGGCGGCAGCGGGTTGGGCACCTCCCGGGCGGCGCCGGTCAGCCGGCGGCGGCCGAACGCGTACTGGGTGAGGCCCAGCGCCATGCCGATCGCGGCGAGCCCGAACCCGTAGTGGAAACCCCACTCCTTCTGCAGCAGCCCGGTCAGCAGCGGGCCGACCAGGGCGCCGACGTTGATGCCTAGGTAGAACAGGGCGAAGCCGGCGTCGCGGCGGTCGTCGCCGGGCCCGTACAGGGAGCCCACCAGCGAGGTGGCGTTGGCCTTCACCCCTCCGCTGCCGAACGCGATCAGGACCAGTCCGACACCCACCCCGACCAGCCCGGGCAGCAGCGCGAGCGCGACGTGCCCGCACATGACCCCGACGGCGCTGGCGAACAGCACCCGCTCGGAGCCGAACAGCCGGTCGGCCAGCCAGGCGCCGAGAATGGTCGACAGGTACACCAGGCCGCCGTAGGCGCCGACGATGCTGGTCGCGGTCTCCCGGTCGATGCCCAGCCCGCCCCGCGCCGCCGAGTAGTACAGGTAGATCAGCAGGATTCCCTGCATGCCGTAGAACGAGAACCGCTCCCACAACTCCACCCCGAACAGGTTCGCCAGTACCCGGGGCTGCCCGAAGAACGTCTTCTCCCGGTGCGCTGGCCGGGTCAGGTCGGTTGCGGTCATCAGATTCCTTCCGTGGATACTCCGGACTTTAGGCCGGAAAGGAACCGCCAACACCTGCGGAGCAGGGCAGGGGCAGCCGATCCGCCGCCAGGGCGGATCGGCGTCCACCCGCGTGGGCCGCCGCCCTTCGGAGCGGGGAGGACGTCAAAGCCCCCACCTACCCGGTCGGGGACGCGGGCACGCGGCCGGCCGGCGCCCGGCGGCCGGGATGAATGTTCACCGCCTGCCGACAGAGACGCCCGGCGCTACGGACGGAGCCGGGGCATGCGTGATCGGGGGGCGGCCCGGGTAACACGAGCGGCGGGGGTACCGCCCGCGCTGCCGCCGGCACGGCGCCGGTCAGGGCAGCACCGGTCGGGGCGTCGGCTGGTGGTGGTACACGGAAGGCGGGAGGAGCGACCGCGATGCGGGCACCGGAGCCGGAGCCGGTCGAGACGGCAACCATGATCCAGCACTGGCGGCTGATGACGTTCATCCACTGGCGCTACCCGGTGACCGCCGTCCGGCGGCTGCTGCCCGCCGGGCTGGAACTGGACACGTACGACGGCGACGCCTGGGTCGGCCTGATCCCCTTCCGGATGCAGGGGGTACGGCCACCGGCGGCACCGGCGCTGCCGTACCTGTCGAGCTTCCCGGAGACGAACGTGCGCACCTACGTGCGTGGACCGGAGGGCGGCCGGGGCATCTTCTTCCTCACCGTGGAGGCGGCCCGGTTACCGGCGGTCCTCACCGCCCGGCTGAGCCTCGGTCTGCCGTACGCGTGGAGCGCCGCCGACGTCGAGGTGGGCGAGCGGCACGTAACCTACCGGGGGCGGCGGCGCTGGCCCGGTCCGACCGGCGCCGGCTACGAGGCGCGGGTACGGATGGGCCCGGCCATCCCGGAGGAGGATCTGGGCCCGCTCGACCACTTCCTCACCGCCCGCTACCGGCTCTACACCGTGTTCGCCGGCCGGCTGGTGGCCGTCGACGCGGAGCATCCGCCGTGGCCGCTGCACGAGGCCCGGCTGGAACATCTGCGCCAGGACCTGCTGCCGGCGGTCGGGGTGCCGGACCCGCAGGGGACGCCGCTGCTGCACGCCTCCCCCGGGGTGGCGGTCCGGATCGGCCTGCCGAAGCGGGTGGGGTGAGAGCACAATCACCGCCATACACCCATCGTGTCGATATCGGCACCAAAGGTGATACTCATGGCGCATGCCAGCCCTCCCCCGCGTCCGGCGGCGTGCGCTCGCCGTGCTCGCCGCCACGATCGCCGTCCTGGCACCGGTCGCCGCCTGCGGCGCGCCCGCCGGCCGGTCGGCCGCCTCCGGTACGACCTGGGCGAGCCCCTCGGCCACGCCCCCGGCCACCGCCGGGCCGACCAGCTCCGCCGGCGCACCGGGCACCGGGACGACCGCCTCCGCCAGCGGCTCGGCCGTGCCCGGCGTGACCGAGCACTCCCCGCCGGACCTGGTCGCCCTGTCCGACGTCGACCCGACGATCCTCCAGGACATCCGTTACGCCACCGCCCACAACTTCGTCGGCCGGCCGATCACGGGCTACCAGGAGCCGCTGTGCATCCTCACCCGGCAGGCCGCCGAGGCGCTGCACCGGGTGCAGACCGCGGCCCGCGCCCGCGGGTACAGCGTCAAGGTCTACGACTGCTACCGGCCGCAGCGCGCGGTCGACGACTTCACCAGCTGGGGACCGAAGATGGACGACCAGCGGACGAAGGCGGAGTTCTATCCGCGGCTGGACAAGTCGGTCCTGTTCCACGACGGATACATCGCCGGCCCGACCGCGCACAGCCGGGGCAGCACGATGGACCTCACCCTGGTGGCGCTGCCCGCGCCCGCCCAGCGGCCGTACGTACCCGGCGAGAAGCTGGCGCCCTGTACCGCACCGCAGGCGCAGCGCTTCCCCGACAACAGCGTCGACATGGGCACCGGCTTCGACTGCTTCGACTCCCTGGCCCACACCCTCGACCCCCGGGTCACCGGGCCGGCCAGGGACAACCGGCTGCTGCTCAAGCAGTTGATGGGCGACGCCGGCTTCACCAACTACGACCAGGAGTGGTGGCACTACTCCCTCAGGAACGAGCCGTACCCGCACACGTACTTCGACTTCCCGGTGGCCCGTGCCGCGGTGAGCTGAGCGCTTCCCCCTCTTCCATGACCATGGGCATGTCGATCAGTCGGGGACGTCCCGGCGCGACAGCCGGATCTCCTCGGCGTCGAGGTGGGTCAGGATCTGCCGCAGGACGGTGTCGTCGATGCGGTGCGCGTCGCGCAGCCGGACCGCCGTCTCGCGCTTCTGGCAGAGCAGGCCCAGCCGCAGGCTGGCGAAGTCGGCCTCGGCCCGGCGGCCCGGATTGTCGTCGTCCTCGTGGCCGTGCGCGCGCAGCACCGCGAGGTGCTTTTCGTACTCGTGGCGCATCCGGTCGACCACGCTGTGCTCGACAGCCCGCTCGGCGGCCACCTTGTCCATCTTGGCGAGCGCGTCCTCGGTCGCCGCGATCTCGGCCAGCCGCAGTTCGTCCTCGACGTCGGTGTCGGCCGGCAGCCGGGCCCACCGTACGACGTGCGGCAGCAGCAGGCCCTGCACGACGAGCGTGATCGCGATGACGCCCGAGGTGACGAACACGATCATGGAGCGACCCGGGAACGGCGAACCGTCGGCCAACGTGTGCGGTACCGCCAGCGCGGCCGCCATCGACACCGCGCCGCGGAATCCGGTCAGCGCGATGACGACCCGTCCCCGCAGACTCACGTCCGGTATCCGCCCGACCCACCGGCGCAGCAGCCGGGCCAGGTACGGCGTGGTGCAGACCCACACGGTACGGGCGCCGATCAGCACCGCCGAGATCGCGGCAACGGCGATGAACGCCGACGGCAGCATGATGTCGTCGACGTCCCGGGCGGTCGCCTGCAGTTGCCACCCGACGAGGACGAACAGCACGGCGTTGACCACGAACGTGGAGACCCGCCAGAACGAGAACGACTGCTGGCGGGTGTCGGCGCGGATCCGGCGCGGCCCGATCCGGCTCAGGACGAGCCCGCAGACGACGACGGAGAGCACGCCGGAGCCGTGGACCAACTCGGCGAGCAGGAAGGCGAGGAACGGGGTCAGGAGGCTGACGGTGTTCTCCAGCAGCGGGTCGTCGAGCATCCGCCGCAGTCCCAGCGCGATCCAGGCGGCCAGCAGCCCGGCGCCCGCCCCGCCGGCGTACGACAGCACGAGCCACCCGGCCGTCTCGCCGGGGCTGAGGCGCTGCCGGTTGACCGTGGAGGTGACCGCCAGGCCGTAGATGACCAGGGCCGTGCCGTCGTTGGCCAGGCTCTCGACGTGGATCACGGTGACCAGTTGCCGGGGCAGCGACCGGGCGAGCACGGCGACCGCGGTGGCGTCGGTCGGCGCCGTCGCCGCGCCGAGCACCCAGGCCGGGCCCCAGTGCAGGCCGAAGGTGTGCGCCACCGTCGCGACGGCCGCGGCGGCGACGAACACCAGGGCCGTGAACAACGGCACGATCATGCGCAGGTTGGCGCGGATCTCGCGCAGCGAGGTGTTCAGGCTCTCCCAGTACAGCAGCGCCGGCAGGAACAGCAGCAGCACGACCTCTGAGGGCAGGTTCACCGTGTGCAGGCCGGGAACGAACCCGAGCAGCACGCCGACGATGAGCAGGAGCACCGGAGGGGGCACGCGCAGCCGACGGGCCGCCATTCCCCCCAGCAGGACGGCGAGGCCCAGCACCACGACGAGTTCGAGACCGTGCACGGCCCCTCCCCGGGCGGAGCGGCCATGCCGCCCCGCGCTCCGATCCCGCTGCCCGCTCCGTTACCGCGACCAGGCTTTCTTGCCTTATCAGGCGCCGATAAACGACGCTGGTGGGGCCGGTTCCGGGCCGGACCGCCGGCCCGGCGGGGGCGGGCGGCTACCGGGCATGGCCATCGAGGCGCCGTTGACGTACGGCTACCGGGCGCCGCCGTTGACGTACAGCGTCTGGCCGCTGACGTAGGACGCGTCGTCGCTGGCCAGGAACGCGATCACCGCGGCGACCTCCTCGGGCCGGCCGACCCGCCCCAGCGGCGTACGCTGCGCGGCCATGTCCTGGTGCGCTTGCGGCGTGGAGCCGACCCGGGTGGCGGTCGCGGCGGTCATGGCCGTGGCGATGTAGCCGGGCGCGACGGCGTTGACGTTGATGTTGAACGGCCCCAGCTCGATGGCGAGGGTCGCGGTCAGGCCCTGGACGCCGGCCTTGGCGGCGGCGTAGTTGGCCTGGCCCCGGTTGCCGAGCGCGGACCGGCTGCTCAGGTTGACGATCTTGCCGTACCCGGCCTTCACCATGTACTTCTGGGCCGCCTGGCTGCAGTAGAACATGCTGGTCAGGTTGACCGTGAGGACGGCGTTCCAGTCGGCCGGCGACATCTTGAACAGCAGGTTGTCGCGGGTGATGCCGGCGTTGTTGACCAGAATGTCGAGCGTGCCGAACCGGCCGACCACCTCGTCGGTCATCGCGTTCACCGCGTCGGCGTCGGACACGTCGCAGCCGAAGGCCGCGGCGGTACCACCGGCGGCGGTGATCTCGTCGACGACGGCCCGCCCCGCCTCCGCGGACAGGTCCACGACGGCGACGCGCGCGCCCTCGGCCGCCAGCAGTCGGGCGGTGGCGGCACCGATGCCCTGCGCGGCGCCGGTGACGATGGCGATCCGATCGGCGAATCTGCTACTCATGGCTCTCCTCGTGACAGGCGTGGGACTCGGAACAGGATGGGTTCAGTCGCGTTCGACCAGCACCGCGGTGCCCTGGCCGACGCCGACGCACATCGTGGCCAGCCCGCGGTGGCCCCCGGTACGGCGCATCCGGTGCAGCAGGGTGGTGAGGATGCGGGCACCCGAGCAGCCGAGCGGGTGGCCGAGGGCGATCGCGCCGCCGTCCGGGTTGACGATCTCGGGGTCGATGCCCAGCTCGTCGACGACGGCGAGGGCCTGGGCGGCGAACGCCTCGTTGAGCTCGGCCTCGGCCAGGTCGTCGAGCTTCCAGCCGGCCCGGTCGAGCACCTTGCGGGTGGCCGGTACCGGCCCGATGCCCATCACGTCGGGGTGCACGCCGGCGCTGGCCCCGGCCACGTAGCGGCCGAGCGGTTCGAGGTCCAGCTCCCGCAGGACGTCCTCGCTGACCAGGACCAGCCCGGCGGCGCCATCGTTCATCGGCGAGGAGTTGCCGGCGGTGACCGTGCCGCCGGGGCGGAACACCGGCTTCAGCCCGGCCAACTTCGCCAGCGAGGTGTCGGCGCGGATGCCCTCGTCGGCGGTGACCGTGCCGCCGTCCGGGAGGGCCACCGGCAGGATCTCGGCGTCGAACCGGCCGGCGGCACGGGCGGCGGCGGCGCGCCGGTGGCTGCGCAGGGCGAACTCGTCCTGCCGGTCCCGGCCGACGCCGTACCGCTCGGCCACCTCCTCGGCGGTCTCCCCCATCGCCAGCAGCCCGTGCAGCTCACGCATGCGCGGGTTGACCAGCCGCCAGCCGAGGCGGGTGTCGACCAGCTCCATCGCGTGCGGCAGCCGGTCGTCGGGGCGCGGTACCACGAACGGGGCCCGGCTCATCGACTCGGAGCCGCCGGCGACCACGATCTCGGCCTCACCGGAGGCGATCGCGCGGGCGGCGGTGGTGACCGCCTCCAGGCCGGAAGCGCACAGCCGGTTGACGGTCGCGCCGGGTACGGTCTCGGGGATCCCGGCGAGCAGGACGGCCATCCGCGCGACGTTGCGGTTGTCCTCGCCGGCCTGGTTGGCCGCGCCCCAGTACACGTCGTCGATGCGGGCCGGGTCCAGGGCGGGTACGTCGGCGAGCAGGCCGCGCAGCACCCCGGCGGCCAGGTCGTCGGGGCGGACGCCGGACAGGGCGCCGCGCAGCCGGCCGATCGGGGTGCGGCGGGCGGCGGCGAAGTACACGGGACGCATGGCGCTCCTTGTGGGTGCGTGCGGGCGCGGTACGGGGTATCCGAGCGAAACTAGCGGTGCTAGTTTCACGGATGGTAATCCGGTTCGCCATCCGACGCGAGGGACACCCATGAATCCCGCAGAGCCTGCCACCCCGGGCCAGTCACACCGCACCACCCTGTACGTCGACGGCGCGTGGGTGCCGCCGCTGGGCACCGGCGAGATCGAGGTGGAGAACCCGGCCACCCAGCAGGTCCTCGGCGCCGTGCCGGCCGGCTCGGCGGCCGACGTCGACCGTGCCGTCGCCGCGGCCCGCGCCGCGTTCCCCGGCTGGGCCGCCACGCCGCCGGCCGAGCGCGCCGCCCACCTGGAGCGCCTGCACCGGTCCCTCGCCGCCCGCGCCGGGGAGATCGCGCACACCGTCGCGCTCGAGCTCGGTACCCCGCTCAAGGTCGCCACCCGCGTCCAGGCCGGGCTGCCGCTGACCGTCCTGCACAGCTACGTGCGGTTGGCCGCCGAACCGCTGCCCGAGGAGACGATCGGCAACTCCCTGGTGGTACGGGAGCCGGTCGGGGTGGTCGGCGCGATCACCCCCTGGAACTACCCGTTGCACCAGGTCGTGGCGAAGGTGGCCCCGGCGCTCGCCGCCGGCTGCACGGTCGTGCTCAAGCCGGCCGAGCTCACCCCACTCACGGCGTACCTGCTGTTCGACGCCGTCCACGAGGCCGGCCTGCCGGCCGGCGTGGTCAACCTGGTCACCGGTACCGGCCCGGTCGCCGGTGCGGCGCTGGCCGCCCACCCGGACGTGGACCTGGTCTCGTTCACCGGCTCGACCGCGACCGGCGCGCAGATCAGCCGCCTGGCCGCCGACCGGATCGCCCGGGTCTGCCTGGAACTGGGCGGCAAGTCGGCCAACATCATCCTCGCCGACGCCGACCTGGCGGCCGCCGTCAAGGTCGGCGTCGGCAACGCGTTCCTGAACTCCGGCCAGACCTGTACCGCCTGGACCCGGATGCTGGTGCACCGGAGCCGCTACGACGAGGCGCTCGAGCTGGCCGCCAAGGCCGCCGCCGGGTACCGGCTCGGCGACCCGTTCGACGGGGCCACCCGGCTCGGCCCGCTGGTCTCGGCCGGGCAGCGCGCGCGGGTCCGCGGGTACATCGAGCGGGGTCTCGCCGAGGGGGCCCGCGTGGTCACCGGCGGCCTCGACGCGCCGGTACCCGACACCGGGTACTTCGTCGCGCCGACCGTGCTCGCCGACGTCGACCCCGACTCGACCGTGGCCCAGGACGAGATCTTCGGCCCGGTCCTCGCCGTTGTCCCGTTCGATGACGACGATCAGGCCGTGGCGATAGGCAACAACTCCCGGTACGGTCTGGCCGGCGCGGTCTGGTCCGGCGACCCGGACCGGGCGATGGCGGTGGCCCGGCGGTTGCGCACCGGTGCCGTCGACATCAACGGCGGCGCGTTCAACCCGCTCGCCCCGTTCGGCGGGTACAAGCAGTCCGGCATCGGCCGCGAGCTCGGCGCCCACGGCCTGATGGAGTTCCTCGAGACGAAGGCGATCCAGCGGTGACCCCGACGACGATCCCCGCGCTGGTGGCGCGGACCGCGGGCGGCGAGCCCGCGGTCGAACCGGTCGCGCTGCCGGCCACCGGCGCCGGCCAGGTCCGGGTGCGCATCCGCGCGGCCGGCGTGTGCCACTCCGACCTGTCCATGCTCAACGGTACGGTCGCCGCACCGATGCCGCTGGTCCTCGGCCACGAGGCGGCCGGCGTGGTGACCGAGGTCGGCGCCGGCGTCACCCGGGTCGCGCCCGGCGCGCACGTCGTCCTCAACTGGTCACCGGCGTGCCGGCGGTGCTGGTTCTGCACCCACGGCGAGCCCTGGCTGTGCGAGTCGTCCGGCGGAGCGGCGGCCACCCCGGGCGGGTCCGCCGCGGACGGTACGCCGCTGCACCACACCCTCGGCCTGGGCGCCCTCGCCGCCGAGGTCGTCGTCGCCGAGAACGCCGTCATCGCAGTCCCGGCCGAGCTGCCCTTCGCCGAGGCGGCCCTGCTCGGCTGCGCCGTGCTGACCGGCGTCGGCGCGGTCGGCACCACCGCGCGGGTGGGTGCCGGCGACGCGGTCGTGGTGATCGGGCTGGGCGGCGTCGGACTGTCGGTCCTGCTGGGCGCCCGGGCCGCCGGCGCCGGGCCGGTCATCGCGGTGGACGTCTCGGAGGCCAAACGAGACCTCGCCCTGGCCGCCGGAGCCACCGACTACCTGGTCTCCGACGACAACCTCAGCCGGGCGGTCCGGGCCCTGACCGGCGGGCGCGGGGCCGACCACGCCTTCGAGTGCGTCGGCCGGGCCGCCACCATCCGCGCCGCGTGGCGGGCCACCCGCCGGGGCGGCCAGGTCACGGTGGTCGGTATGGGTGGCAAGGACGACCTGTTCACCGTCAGCGCCCTGGAGATCTTCGCAAGCGCGCGTACGCTCCGGGCGTCGGTGTACGGCTCGGCCGACCCCGACCGCGACATCCCGCGGTTGGCCCAGGCCGTCCTGGACGGCGCGCTGGACCTGGGACCGCTGATCACGCACCGGATCACGCTGGCCGAGGCGCCGGCGGCGTTCGCCCGCATGAGCCGCGGCGAGGGCGCCCGCTCGGTGGTGCTGTTCGACTGAACGGGCGCCGACACCGTGGTCCTCCAGCCGACCCCGACCCGGAGGGCTTCGTACGGTTCGTCGCGGGCGAGGTCCGGCCGCCCGTGGACGCGTGACCGTCCGCTGTGGCCACCGAGGCGGCCGTACCCGGGCCGGCACCGGCATGCGAAGCTGACCCCGGACCGCGCGGGGACGGGCGGCCCGGGAACGGACGCGACACTGGAGGGGCTGTGGCGGAGATGCTGGCGGGACGCCTGCACATCACACAACGGCGCTTCGCGCTGGAGACGGTACCGGTACCGCAGCCGGGGCCGGGTCAGGTGCGGATCAAAGTGGCGGCGGCCGGGGTGTGCCTGTCCGACGTGCACCTCGTCGACGGCACGCTGACCCCGCTGTACCTCGACGGTGACGTGGTCACCCTCGGCCACGAGGTCGCCGGCACCATCGACGCGCTCGGCGCGGACGTCGAGGGCTGGCAGCCGGGGCAGCGGGTGCTGCTGCAGGCGGGCGAGGAGGACCGGCGCGGCACCGTGTACACGCGCGGCGTCGACTACGACGGCGGCTGGGCCGAGTACGCGCTCGCCACCGCGCACACCCTCGTCGCGATCCCCGACGAGCTGCCCTTCGAGCAGGCCTGCATCATCCCGGACGCGGTCTCCACCCCGTGGGCGGCGGTCACCGCGACCGCGCAGACCCGGCCCGGCGAGGCGGTCGGTGTCTGGGGCGTCGGCGGGCTCGGCGCCCACGCGGTCCAGTTGCTGCGCCTGGTCGGCGCGGCCCCGATCGTGGCGGTGGACCCGCTGCCGGCGGCGCGCGAACGGGCGCTCGCCTTCGGCGCCGACGCCGCCGTCGACCCTGCCGACCCCGACTTCCGCGACGTGCTCGGCACGCTCACCGGCGGGCGCGGGCTCGATGTCGCCTTCGACTTCGCCGGCGTACCGGCCGTCCGCGAGCAGGCCCTCAAGGTCTTGAGCAGGCGGGGCCGGCTCGTGCTGGCCGGGATCGCCAATCAGCCGGTCACCATCGGTTCGGACAGCCGGTTCACCTACCTCCAGCAGTCCGTGCACGGCCACTACGGCTCCGAACCGGAGCACGTCGAGCAGCTCGTCGCGCTCGCCCGGCAGCGCCGGCTCGACCTGGCCGCCTCGATCAGCGACGTGGTCGGCCTGTCGGAGGCGGCGCGGGCCGTGGAGCGGCTGGCGACCAAACAGGACAGTCCGATCCGGTTGATCCTGCGCCCCTGAGCGCACCGGTGCCCTCAGCCGGCGACGACTCCGGTGTCGGTGTCGCGATGCAGCCAGGCCAGCAGCTCCGGCGGTGCCAGCCGGGCCGCCCGGGCCCGGTACCCGGCCAGCTCGTCGGGGGTGAGCAGCGCGCGCCCCGCCCCGGACCGGCCGCGCCGGAAGAAGGCACCGGAGTCTTTGAACACACCGACCGGGTCGGGCACGAGCCGGCCGGCCCGGGCCCGCATCCGGGCGAACGTGGCCGCCTCCACCAGCTCCGGCCAGCGCTCCTCCGGTACCCGGATGCCGAGCCGGTCGGCCAGCCGGCGCATCTGCCCCGCCAGGTCGGCCGACAGGTCGTCGTAGTGCACCAGGACCACGTTGCCGGCGTCGCGGCGGGCCCACGCGTCCGCCAGGTGCGACAGCACGCCGGGCAGGGAGTCCAGCTCCGCGCGCGGGTCGTCGTCGCGGTCGATCCAGGACAACAGCCACTCGCGTACCGACGGCCGCGGACGGGACGGCCGCGACGGCGCGGGCTGGCCGGTGAGCCGGCGCAGCCGGTCGTGGTCGAGGTTCGCGGCCTGGTGGTACAGCGAGACCGCCAGGTCCAGCGGGTGCCGGGCGACCACGACGTACGTGACGCGCGGGTCGAGCGGTACTCCGTCGAGCGGGGTGTGGGTCTTGATGAACCGCCGGTGCCGCTGGGCAGCGAGCCGGGCGAACACCTCGTCGCGAGGCTCGACCAGCCAGTCCAGCCACGGCGACAGCGTCGGCAGTGGCGCCGGCAGGTCCGGGGTGCCGAACACCAGCAGGGCACAGATCATCTGCATCCAGGTGGTGCCGCTCTTGGAGCGGGTACTGATCACGATGTCGCCCGGGCGGAACGGGAAGTCCCGCCATCGGGCGCTGTCCTCGTCGGGTGAGCGGTAGCGGGTGGGGACATCCGGCACGCGCCGAGGGTAGCCGAGCCCCACCGATCGGCGCCCGCCAATTCGTACGGACTGGTGAGTTCACCGGTCCGTACGCCCGCCGGCGTGATCCATCCTGATCCCCACCAATCGCGCGGTCCCGCCCCGACCGCGGCCACCATCACCGGCGACGGCGGCTACCGAGATCGCCCGCAGGCATCGGTCGGCTTGCGATCGGAGCCTGGGCGTGTGCTGGCACGACGCGTGGCGCGCGTCCGTTCTTCATTCCGCGGCCGGGCCCTGATGGTGGTGGCGCTCAGCAAGGTGCTTCAAGTTCAGTAGCTGCCGACGAGCCAAGACCAGGTCGCCGACGGACAGCCCGAGGGCGGCCCAGCGGGTTGTCTGCATGACGACCTTGAGCAGCAAGCGCGTCGTATTGTGCTCCTGGGGCACAAGGACGTAGGACATGAAGCCACCCATGATGGTGCCCGTGAGCTGTTTCCCGGGGTCGACCGAGACGATCCTGCCCAACTTGCGCCCGCCCGCAGTGGTGAATGCTTCTCCGACCTGAGGCTCGGGAAGACCCACCAGCTGTCGCGGTGAGCGGCGGCCGAGGTTGTCAATCCAGTCATAGGCGTACGGCGCAAGTCTCACTTGGGCAACCCACGGCCACACCGCTGTGGCGGGCGCCTCCACTCGCACCCCCCGCCACGCCTGCAGCACGGGTGAGACGACGAAGTCATCGCACGGATAGGAGCGCAATATCTCACTGTCCGTCATGCCCCACCGGTCACCGATCATGCGTCCATCTTCCACCGTCGCCCGGGCATCCGGATCCGCACTGGTAATCGGCATGTTCACATTGACCCACTGAGGTGAAGGATGACGAGCGCCGCGGCGACGATCTTCCCGACCCGCCAGGGTCGAGGTTGACGTTGCGCAACGCCTTGAAGGTCACCTTGAGCAGGGAGTTGCCGCGTTCGCCGATGGCACGCAGCCGGTTGTGGACGCTGTTGAGCTGCTGCTGTACCAGGGTCAGCCGGCCGCCTTGGGGTTTCTTGAACGCGACAGTGATGGTGTCAGACTCGCCTCCATAGCCCAGGTCGCCGAGGGTACGCAGATCACCGCCGGCGTCACGCAGCGCGGGCAGGATCTCGGCGTGGGCATGCACGGCGGTGGTGTCGTGTTCACGACCGGGCCGCACGTCGGAGGTCCAGATCGGCCAGCCGTCCGCGACGGTGAGACCTGAACGTTGCCACCGTGGTTGTCGTGTCTGCCCGACCACCACAGGTCCACGCCCGGAGTGGGTCCCGGGGCGCGGCACCGGTTGGTCTCCACCAGCATCCCGTCGATGGTGGCGTGGCTGTAGCCGGCCGTGTTCGCCGCCAGCAGCGCGCGGTGCGGGCCGGGCGAGCGGGCGGCGAGCACGTCGATGCGAGGGTGATGCCGCCCGGCACGCGCGCTCGTGAGGTGTCGGCACGCTCGCTGATCGATGTATAGCAGCCAAAGGCATCGGCCAATGGCATGATGGGCCGGTGTCAGTACCTGGGGATCCCGAAGCCGCTGTCCTGATGCACTTCCTTGACGCCCAACGCGGCAGCGTCCTGTCCATCCTCGACGGCCTGGATACAGAGTCGTTGAACGCGCGTATCCTGCCCTCTGGCTGGTCACCCCTGGGCTTGATCGAGCACCTCGGCCACGCTGAGCGGTATTGGTTCCAAGTTGTGGCCATGGGCAAGGCCGCCGACCTTCCCTGGTCCGACGACGACGGGCTGGACGGCAACAATCCGCTGCATACCCGGCGATCGCCCGAGGTCGTTTTCGCGTTCTATCGCGACCAATGTCGGCGGTCCAACCTGGTACTTGCATCCACGCCGCTGTCTATGCCACCGGCCGGGCCCGTTGACGTCGATACCGACGACGAGGTGAGCGACCTGCGCTGGATCGCGCTGCACATGATCGAGGAGACCGCGCGGCACGCTGGGCATCTCGACGTCGTCAGGGAACTCATCGATGGACGCACGGGTCTTGGACCTCGCTGAAGTCCGCAATCAACGCGTTCCAGCCATTCGTTGATTGCGGTGATGTCGAGGGCGGCTGGTGCCCGCGCTGCCGCACCACCGCGTGCTCGGTACGGGCTCGTGCCGCCGGCGTCATCCGGTCGGCCGGGGCCGACCCCCGGCACTACGACCCGCCGCCCCGGCGACCGGCGGCGATCCACTGGACATCAGAAGACACCAGGGCCCTGCCGACGTACCGCGCCCGGGGACAACGGTGACACCTCACGCGCCCATGCCGGCACCGGTTGCCGTCAGCCGTCCAGCCAGCTCCCGTCCCGCATCAACTCGCGACCGTCGAGTTCGTTGGCCTCCCGCCAGGACTGGATCCGCCGCGGCCGGATGCGGAAGTACAGGTAGGGCTCGCGCTCCCGGCGCGGGTCGAAACCGGTCCCGGCCGCGAACGCGTCACCGACGTCGTCGGGGATGTCGGCGTCCGGGATCGCCTCCGCCGTCCCCTCGATGAGAACCAGGTCGCGGGTCGGGCCGACGCCGATCCGGACCCTGCCGGTGGCCCGCAGGTTGCGGGCGGTCCTGCTGGTGGCGGTCGTGGACACCAGCAGAGTGTCGCCGTCCCACAGGAATGACAGCGGCACCAGGTACGGCGTCCCGCTCCCGGCGTCGGCCGTGGCCACCCAGGCGTCGACGTCGCGCTCCAGCCGCTCGAGCGCGTCCCGCTTGCGTTGTTCCCGGGTACGGGGCGGTAGGTTCAACTGCCCTCCTCGGATCGAGACGGATCAACGTATGGTATCGAGTCCGCGCCGGACGGTCCTACCGCACCGGTCCGGTCGAGTCGCGGACGGTGAGGTGGGTCGGCAGCACCGCGAGCCGACGCACGGCATGGGGCGACCGCTCGGTCAACCGGGACAGCAGCATGGAGACCGCGACCTGGCCGGCCCGTTCGATCGGCGCGGTCAGCGTGGTCAGTGGCGGGTGGCAGAAGTCGGCACCGAAGATGTCGTCGCAGCCCACGACGCTGACGTCGGCGGGTACCCGGATGCCGCGTTCCCGCAGCCGGGTGAGCACGCCGATCGCGAGGAGGTCGTTGAAGACGAGGCACGCGGTGGCCCCGGTGTTGACGACCGCGTCGGCGGCGGCCGAGCCGGACAGCCGTCCCGGCGGGAACGGCCCGATGCGCCGGGCCCGCAGGTCGTGGCGGGCGGAGGCGGCCCATACGGCGCGCCAGCGGGCTTCGTTCGACCACGAGTTCGCCGGCCCGGACACGTAGACGACGTCGCGGTGGCCGAGGGACGTCAGGTGCTCGACGGCCTGCGAGATACCAGACGGGGTGTCGATGACGACGCTCTGCACACCGCGTACGTCGCGGTTGACGGCGACGAGCGGAACCTCCGCCGCCAGCGCGGCGAGCGCCCGGTCGGACAACCGGGACGCGGCGAGGATCGCACCGTCGATCGACTGCCGCATCTTGTCCAGCATCTGCCTCTCCACCTCGCCGGAGTCTTCCGTGTCGATGAGCAGTTGCGCGTAGCCGGCCGCCTTCAACGGCATCTGGGTGCCGCGGATGAGTCCGAAGTAGAACGGGTTGGTGACGTCCGAGACGAGCAGGGCAACCGTGTCGGTACGGCCGGACGTGAGCGCGCGGGCCTGGGAGTTGGGCACGTAGTGGAGCTGCCGGGCGGCGGTCTCGATGCGTTCCCGGGTGGCCGGATTGACCCGGCCCGGGTTGCTGAGCGCACGTGACACCGTGGAGGTCGCGACGCCGGTCAGCGCGGCGATGTCCTTGATCGTGACCCGGCGTGTCCGGGTACCGCCGCCCCGGGTGCCGCCCTGACGGCCTTCCACCGGGCCGGCAAAGTCCTGAGGCCTGTCCACGGGGCCAGGAAACCAGCGATGGCAATAAATGGCAACCGATTGCCGCCGGATGGCCGGGCTGTTACGGTCGCCTCCAATCCCGCAATCGACAGACGCTCATCGATCTTGTGTTCCCGAACGGTTTGCGCCCGAACCGCCCGGTCTCCGCACGAACAGACGCCTCGACGCCGAGGAGTGCACACATGAGAGCGAAACGCGGCCTTCTAGCGCTCGTCGGCGCGATGCTCCTCGTACCGGCGCTTCCCGCCTGCGGTTCCGGCGCCGGCGCGGACGGCGCGGGAAAGACCCTGACCGTCCTGATCGGAGCCAACTCCATCTATCCGGAACAGCAACGGCAGTGGTTCTCCGACGTCTCCGCGCGCTTCAAGAAGCAGACCGGCGCGACGGTCACGTTCGAGACCTTCGCGTCGCCCAACGACGAGCTGACCAGGATCCAGACCTCCGTCCTGGCCGGTCGGGGCCCCGACATCTACGCGTTGGGCACGACGTTCACTCCGACCGCGTACGCCACGGGCGCATTCGTCCAACTGGACGACAGCGACTGGAACTCCGTCGGCGGTCGGGACAGGTTCCTCCCCGCCACGCTCGGGATCTCGGGTCCGGACCGGAGCCACGAGGTCGGCGTGCCGTTCACCACCCGCCCGTTCGTCATGGCGTACAACACCGAACTCCTGGCGGCCGCGGGCATCGACAAGCCGGCCGACAGCTGGGACGGCCTGCGCGACCAGGCGAAGAAGCTCACCGGCGGCGGCACCTACGGGCTCGCGGTCGCCTACGGCGACAGTTACGACCCGTGGAAGTTCATCTGGGCGATGAGCCTGCAGGCCGGTAACCGACTGGTCGAGGCAGGCAGGGCACACCTCGACGACGCGACCACGCTGAAGGCCTACCGGACCTACCTCGGGTGGCTCGCCACCGACCACGTCGTCGACCCCGCGGCGGCCGGCTGGAAGAACGCCCAGGCGATAGCCGCCTTCGGCGCGGGGAAGGCGGCATTCCTACCGATGGTCTCCGCGACGTCGAAGGTGACCCTGGACAGGTCGGCCGTCGCCGGTAAGTACGCCTACGCCGTCATGCCCACCATTGCCCCGGGCACGGCCACGCCGCCCGCGGGCGGGATGGGCGCGACGAGCATCCTGTCCGGCGACAACCTCGTCGTGGCCCGGTACACCCCGGCCAAGGACCTGGCCCTCGCCCTGATCAGGATGCTCACCAGCGCGGAGTCGCAGGACCTCTACTACCGGACCTTCGGCGAACTGCCGACGAACGCGCAGGCGGCGCAGGCACTGCGCGGCGACCCGGCGCTCGCCGCGATGGTCGACTCGTCGGCGAAGTCGGTCGCGACCCCCTTCACCGGTGCCTGGAGCCAGATCCAGTTGGCGCTGGTCAACGTCGTGGTGCAGTCGGTACCGCAACTGGCGGCCGGAAAGGTCGACGACGGCGCGCTCAGGTCGCTGCTCGGACAGGCCCAGTCGTCGGCCCAGGCGGCACTGGACAAGGTGAAGTAGTCGATGGCCGTGGCGAGAGCGCCGGCCCGACGCCGCGGGCCGACCCGGCGCGACCGTCCGCTGTGGATGCTCGTGCCCGGCGGCCTCCTGACCGTCCTCGTCATCGTCGTCCCCCTGCTGGTGGCCTTCCAGGTCTCCCTGCTCGACCTCGACCAGTACTCCTTCCGGCAGTGGACGGACGCGCCGTTCGTGGGCCTGCGCAACTACGGCGAAGCGGTGCGCCAGTCGCCGTTGGCGCACTCCGTCGGAGTCAGTACGGCGTACTCGGCGGCAGCGACGGTCGCGGCGCTGCCGGTCGGCGTCGCGGCGGCGCTGGCGACGCAGAACCGGTTCGCCGGACGCGCGGTCGTGCGCTCCGTCTTCCTGGTCCCGTACGTGCTGCCCGCCTTCGTGGTCGGCACGCTGTGGCGGACGATCCTGCAACCGGCCGGCGTGGCCAACCGGGCCCTGGCCCCGCTGGGCCTGGACACCGGCCTGTGGCTCAACGGCCCCCGGAGCTTCTGGGCGCTGGTCATCGTGCAGGTCTGGGCCGGGTGGCCGTTGGTGTACCTGCTCACCCTGGCCGGCCTGCAGTCGGTGGATCCCGCGGTGCACGAGGCCGCCGCCCTCGACGGCGCCGGCTGGTGGATGAAGCTGCGTTACGTCGTCTTTCCGTGGCTTCGCGGACCGGTCGCCCTGGCGACGGTCGTGTCGTTCCTGCACGACATCAACAACTTCACGCTCCCGTTCGTGCTCTTCGGCGTGCCCAGCCCGCACGACGTCGAGGTGCTACCGGTCCTGACGTACGTCGAGAGCTTCCAGAACTTCCGGTTCGGCCTGAGCGCGGCCATGGCGGTGCTGTCCGGCCTGCTCGTCGCGGTTCCGCTCGCCGTATACCTGCGGGCCGTACGGCTCGACGTGGGTGAAGAGGAGGCGACATCGTGACGCGCGCGAACCCCGCCGGCCGCGGACGCCGCCGGGCGGACGTCGGGCGGCTGCTGCCCCGGCCGGTGCAGGTACTGGTCAACGCCTGCCTGCTGACGGTGGTGCTGGCCCCGATGCTGTACCTGGTCTTCGCGTCGGTCAACTCCGACCTGTCGATCGCCCGCGGGTCGTTCCTGCCCACCAGCCTGCACCTCGACAACTACCTGCGGATCTGGTCGACCGTGAGCCTGGGCCGGGGACTGGTCAACAGCGTCGTCGGCGCCGGCGCCGTCGCGGTCGTGTGCGCGCTCGTGTCCGTCAGCGGCGCGTACGTCCTGGTCCGGCACGGCTTCCGGGGTCGGCTCGCGATCCTGCGCGGACTGCTCGCCCTGCAGAGCATCCCGGGCACGCTGCTGCTGTTGCCGGTCTTCGTGCTGTTCACGAGCGCGGCGACGACGCTCGGCATCCAGGTGGTCGGCACCCGCTGGGCGTTGTTTCTCACCTACCTGACGTTCGGGCTGCCGTTCTCCACCTGGGTGATGGTGACCTACCTGCGCGGGCTGCCGCGCGAACTGGACGAGGCGGCCCGCATCGACGGCGCGTCGTCGTGGCGGATCCTGACCCGGATCATCGTTCCGCTCAGCTGGCCGGGCCTCGTCGTCGCGGGCATCTTCGCGTTCCTCCTGGGCTGGAACGACGTGCTGTTCGCCTCGGTGCTGACCGGTCCCGACACCCGTACCGCGGCGGTCGCGCTGCAGGTGTTCGGCGCGACCCAGGAGGGCGGCGCCGTTCCCGTGTACGGGCAGCTGATGGCGGCCGCCCTGGTGTGCGCCGTCCCGGTCGTCGTGCTCTACCTCGTCTTCCAGCGGTACCTGGTCAGCGGCCTCACGGCGGGAGGGATGAAGTGACCTGTACCTGGACGTTGAGCGGCTTCGGTGACGAGATCGACCCGGACCCGGTGGTGCAGCTCGCGGTCCTGCAGGCCCTGGGGGCGCGGCACGTCGAGGTCCGCGGCGCGTGGGACACCAACGTCGTCGAGCTGACCGACGATCAGGTCGACCGCCTCGGCACGCTCGTCGCGCACCGGGGCATGGCCGTCTCGGCCGTCGCGTCGCCGGTCGGGAAGTCCGACGCCTTCGACCCGCCCGACGCCGAACTGGAACGGCTGAAACGGGCGGTCGCGGTGGCGCACCGGCTGGGTAGCCGCTACGTCCGCGTGTTCTCGTTCTACCGGGCCGACGGCGTGCCGGTGTCCGACATCCGCGATCCGGTGCTGGCCCGCATGCGCGCCTTCGCGGACCTCGCCGAGCGGGCCGGCGTGGTCCTGCTCCACGAGAACGAGAAGGGCATCTACGGCGACGTCCCCAGCAGGATCGTCGACCTGGTCGAGGCCGTGGGCTCCGAGGCGCTGCGGTTGGCCTGGGACAACGCGAACTTCGTGCAGGTCGGGGTGCGTCCCTTCACCGACGGGTACGCCCCGCTCCGGCCGTACCTGGCCTATCTGCAGGTCAAGGACGCGATGGCCGGCACCGGCGAGGTGGTGCCGGCGGGCGAGGGCGACGGCGAGCTTCGGCAGACGCTGACCGCGCTGCGCGACGACGGGTACGCGGGCTTCGCGTCGCTCGAACCCCACCTGGCGCGCCAGCACGCGCGGGGCGGATTCTCCGGCCCGGCCGCCTTCGGGCGGGCCGCCCGCGCGTTCCGGACCCTGACCACCTCGATCGGAGTGGAGTTGGCATGAACGTCCCGCTCTCGGTCGCCATCGTCGGCAGTGGCATCATCGCCCACAACCATGCCGAGGCGATCGCGCGCCATCCTCGGCTGCGCACCACCGCTGTCGTCGACCCGGTGGCCGCGGCGAGCGCGAGCCTGGCCGACCACGTGGCCGACCTGACGGGAGGGCCGCCGCCGGGGCGCTACCCGACCCTGACCGCGGCGCTGGCCGACCGCGCCGTCGATCTGGTCGTGGTCTGCGGGCCCAGCGGTACCCATGCCGAGGTCGCCGAGGAGGCGCTCGCCGCCGGTGCGCACGTGGTCGTCGAGAAACCCCCGGACGCCACGCTGGCGCGGGCCCGGCGACTGGCCCGGCTGGCCACGGAGGCCGAGAAACGCGGGCAGGTCTGCTCGGTCATCAGCCAGCACCGGTTCGACCCCGCGAGCGTGGCCGTGGCGCGCGCGGTCGCCGACGGTCGACTCGGCCGGCTGACGTCCGCCGTGGCGTCGGTCGCATGGTGGCGCGGCCAGGATTACTACGACTCGGCACCGTGGCGCGGCACGTGGGAGCTCGACGGCGGCGGCGCCGCCATGAACCAGGGGATCCACACCGTCGACCTGCTGGTATGGCTTCTCGGACAGCCGGCGGAGGTGTTCGGGTGCACGGGCCTGCTCTGCCATGACCGCGTCGAGGTCGAGGACGTGGCGGTGGCGACGGTACGGTTCGCCTCCGGCGCCCTGGCCGTGCTGCACGCGACCACCGCGGCGTACCCGGGGCTCGCGGTGCGGCTGCAGGTACACGGCTCGCGCGGGTCCGCGGTCATCCACGACGACCAACTGGAGTACTTCCACGCGGCCGGGGACGCCCCGGCGGAGCGGGCGAACCAGGCGACCCGGGTGGTGCCGGCCGGCGAGATCCGGGGCGTGGCCCGGGCGGCGGACAGCTTCGTGGTCGGCCACCTGCGCCAGTACGGCGACATCGTCGACGCGATCGAGCGGGGGCGTCCGGCCGCCGTCCGGGTCGACGACGCGCTGCTGGCGTTCGCCGTGGTGAAGGCGGTCTACGTGTCCGCGACCCTACGCCGGCCCGTCGCGGTCGGTGACGTACTCGACGGTGGGTTCGACGACGTCCGTGTGACGACGAGCTGAGGAGACGGCGTGAGGTTCTCGGTCTTCACCGCGTCCACCCCGGAGTGGACCCCGGTCCAGGCGGCGACGATCCTGGCCGGGCAGGGCTGGGACGGGATCGAGTGGCGCGTCACCGATCAGGACGACGCCCCCGAGCCCGGGTTCTGGTCCGGCAACCGCGCGACCTGGCCGCTGACCGGCCTGGAGGACAACGTGTCCGCCATCGCGCGGATCACCCGCGAGGCGGGGCTGGAGTTCTCCGGCATCGGCGGGTACGTCCGCTGCCACGACCGGCGCGGCGTCGAGCGGATGCTGGCGGTCACCGCCGCGCTCGGCGCCGGACGGGTACGCGTGACCATGCCCGGCGTCAGCGACGGCGACTACCGCGACCTGTTCGACGCCACCCGGCGCGACCTGGAGTGGGTCGCCGGCCGGGCGGCGTACCACGGGGTCACCGCGCTCGTCGAACTGCACCACGGCACGATCGTCGCGTCGGCGTCCGCGGCCGTCCGGCTCGTCGACGGGTTGGACCCGGCGCGCGTCGGGGTCATCCACGACATCGGGAATCTGGTCATCGAGGGCTACGAGGACCCCTCGGCGGCGTTCCGGATGCTCGGCCCGTACCTGGCGCACGTGCACGTCAAGAACGTCGCGTGGCGCCCGGACGGGCGCGCCCCGGACGGCTCGGCGGTGTGGACGCCCACGTGGGCGCCGCTGCGGGACGGCCAGGCGGACCTCGCGTCGTACCTGTGGGCCCTGCGCGCCGCCGGCTACGACGGCTGGGTGACGGTGGAGGATTTCTCCACGGTCGTGCCGCTGGCGGAGCGCACCCGCGACAACCTCGCCTACCTGCACGCGATCGGGGCCGAGCCGCCGCGGCCGGACCCGGGCGCCGCCTGAGGTAGCCCACGCATCGACGGCGAGCGATTGGCCGGGTGCGGCCATCCGCGCCCTCCACCTGCCCTTCTTTCATCACGCCAACGTTTCCGCGACTTATCTTGACAGTTAAATAAAGAGCCATAATTATCGATGGCACATCGCACCACACCACCTTCCGGGCCGGCCACCCCGGCCCCGCGCTCCCCCCACATGCCGGCCGCGCCGACGCGCGTCACGTCCGGCCACACCCCATCCCAGGGAGATGTCCATGCAGTTCGTGTCCGCACCGGCGGTCCGCCTCCGAAGATCCGCCTACCTCCTCGCCGTTGTCACGGCGGCCCTGGCCCTGGTCGCCTGCTACGTCGTGACGGCGACACCGTGGGCCAACGCCGCCACGACGCTGCTGTCACAGGGCAAGCCGGCGACGGCGTCGTCGACCGAGAACGGCGGTACGCCGGCCTCGGCGGCCGTGGACGGCAACACCGGCACCCGCTGGTCCAGCGCGTTCTCCGACCCGCAGTGGCTCCAGGTCGACCTCGGCACCACGGCCACCATCAGCCAGGTGGTGCTCCAGTGGGAGACCGCGTACGGCAAGGCGTACCAGATCCAGGTGTCGGGCGACGCCAGCACCTGGACGACCATCTACTCGACCACCACGGGCACCGGCGGCACCGAGACCCTCAACGTCAGCGGCACCGGCCGGTACGTGCGCATGTACGGCACCGCCCGGGCCACCGGCTACGGCTACTCGCTGTGGGAGTTCCAGGTCTACGGCGACACCGGCGGCAACCCCGGCCCGACGTCGACGCCGACCGGCCCGCCGCTGCCCGGCGGCGGCTCGCTCGGCCCGAACGTGGTCGTGTTCGACCCGTCCATGTCGAGCGCCAGCATCCAGAGCCGACTGGACCAGGTCTTCGCCCAGCAGGAGCGCAACCAGTTCGGCAGCGAGCGGTACGCGCTGCTGTTCAAGCCCGGCACCTACAGCGGCCTGAACGCCCAGATCGGCTTCTACACGTCGATCGCCGGCCTGGGCCGCAACCCCGACGACGTCACCATCAACGGCGACGTCACCGTCGACGCCGGCTGGTTCAACGGCAACGCCACGCAGAACTTCTGGCGTTCGGTGGAGAACCTGGCGGTCGTGCCGGTCAACGGCACCGACCGGTGGGCGGTGGCGCAGGCCGCCCCGATGCGGCGGGTCCACGTGCGCGGCGGCCTGAACCTGGCACCCAACGGCTACGGCTGGGCCAGCGGCGGCTACATCGCCGACAGCAAGATCGACGGTACCGTCGGACCGTACTCCCAACAGCAGTGGTACACCCGCGACAGCCAGATCGGCGGCTGGACCAACGGGGTGTGGAACATGGTGTTCTCCGGCGTGGCCGGCGCCCCGGCGCAGAGCTTCCCGAACCCGCCGTACACCGTGCTCGCGCAGACCCCGGTCAGCCGGGAGAAGCCGTACCTGTACGCCGACGCGGGCGGCAACTACAGCGTGTTCGTGCCGTCGCTGCGGACGAACTCGCAGGGTACGACCTGGAGCGGTGGGTCCACTCCGGGCTCATCGATCCCGCTGTCCCAGTTCTACGTGGCCAAGCCGGGTGACTCGGCCGCCACCATCAACCGCGCACTGGCCCAGGGCCTGAACCTGCTGTTCACGCCCGGCGTCTACCACGTCAACCAGACCATCAACGTGACCCGCGCCAACACGGTCGTCCTCGGCCTGGGCTACGCCACCCTGATCCCGGACAACGGCGTGGTACCGATGACCGTCGCCGACGTCGACGGGGTCAAGGTCGCCGGCCTGCTGTTCGACGCCGGCACGGTGAACTCGCCGGTGCTGCTCCAGATCGGCCCGTCGGGCTCGACGGCGAACCACGCCGCCAACCCGACGTCGATCCAGGACGTCTTCTTCCGCATCGGCGGCGCCGGTGCCGGGAAGGCGACCACCAGCCTCGTGGTCAACAGCAGCAACGCGCTCATCGACCACATCTGGGCCTGGCGCGCCGACCACGGCTCGGGCGTGGGCTGGACGGTCAACACCGCCGACACCGGTCTGATCGTCAACGGCAACAACGTGACCGCGCTCGGCCTGTTCGTCGAGCACTACCAGAAGTACGAGGTGATCTGGAACGGTCAGGGCGGGCGGACCATCTTCTTCCAGAACGAGCTACCGTACGACCCGCCCAGCCAGTCCGCGTGGCGCTCTGACGCACGGGGGTACGCGGCCTACAAGGTGGCGGACTCGGTGACCAGCCACGAGGCCTGGGGCATGGGCAGCTACTGCAACTTCACCGCCGACCCGTCCATCGTGGCCGAACACGGCTTCGAGGCGCCCAACCGGGCCGGCGTGAGGTTCCACGACCTGCTCACCGTATCCCTGGGCGGCATGGGCACCATCGCCCACGTCATCAACGACGTGGGCGGGGCGGCGACCGGCACCGCCACGGTCCCGGTCAACGTGGTCAGCTATCCCTGACCGTCGCCACCCGGCCGGTGTCCGCACTCCGGGCACCGGCCGGACCCATCCGGCGCGGCTCAGCGCCGCTCGGGGACCGCCATCTCGCCGAGCAGGGACCAGTCGTCCTGCGGGACCGTGACGTTGACGATCCGGGGCGTCTCGGCGAGGTGCGGCGGCAGGGTCTGCTGCGCCTTCCGGAAGTACTCCGACTGTACGTGCGCCGCGCCGGCCTCGTCGTCGCGGAACGCCTCGACCAGCACGTACTCGGTCGGGTCGGCAAGGCTGCGGGACCAGTCGAACCACAGGCAGCCCGGCTCGGCGCGGGTCGCCCGGGTGAACTCGTCGGCAATCTGCGGCCACTGGTCGGCGTACTCGGGCAGGACCCGGAACTTCGCGGTAATGAAGATCATCTAATCTCTCCCGGCTGGGATGTTGAGCTGCTGAGCTGCTGAGCTGCTGGACGGGCGTGCTCCTCGACGCGACCCACCCTGAGTCTAGTCCGGCGACCGTGGCGGACGATCTCGCCGACCACCGGCGGCGGTGCACCGTACCGAGCGGCGAAGGAACCACCCGGTACGGGTCCTTGGGCCCTGCCGGCCACGGGCGGAGGCGACGAACGTTCAGGTATGACCAACAGCGCAACCGACCGCCGCATCGTGGTCGGGGTCGACGGGTCCGAGTCGTCCCGGCACGCGCTGCGGTGGGCGATCGATCAGGCCGCGCTGACCGGCGCCACGGTGGACGCGGTCAACGCCTGGGAACTGCCGACCTACGCCGGGATGGCGCCGGTCGTCGACACCGGAGACGAGGCCGAGGCCCTCAGCAAGGCCGGCGAGCAGATGCTCGCCGAAACGCTCACCGCGGTCAGCGGCGACCACCCCACGGTGGCGATCCGCTCCCGGGTGGTGCAGGGCCACGCGGCGTTCGAGCTGCTGCGCGCCGCCGAGGGCGCCGACCTGCTGGTGCTCGGCTGCCGGGGGCACGGCGGCTTCATCGGCGTGCTGCTCGGATCGGTCAGCCAGTACTGCGTGTACCACGCGAACTGCCCGGTCGTGGTGGTCCGGGGGGCGTACTGCGCCGGCGACGGCGGCACGTGACCGTCACGGGCGCGGACCACACGCGCCGCGGGGGCACGGGCTATGCGGCGCTCGGCGGCTGTGCCGCAGTTCATCCCGTCCGGGTCTCGTGCCGGGTGCGGCCGGCGGCGAGACTGACCGGGTGACGCGCGGGACGGACACCGACGACGTGGTACGCGCCCTGCAGGCCGCGTGCGACCGGCAGGCACTGCGGGTTACCAGCGGTATCGACGACATGGCCGGCTACCTCGCGGCCGGGGTACGCGACCTGTCGCACCGCGAGGTGATCGGCCCGCTGCGGCCCGGAGCCGGTGCCAGCGGGATGATCGTCCACCGTGGCCGCACTGCCGCCAGGTGGGGCGACTGCTCGATCGCCGAGATGTGCTTCAGCGCCACCAAGAGCGTGCTGTCGACCGTCGCGGGGCTGGCCTACGACCGTCGCCTGCTACCCGACCCGTACGCCCCGGTGGCGGCGGCCGTCGATCACCCCGCGTTCACCGGCCCGGACGCCCGCGAGGTGACCTGGCACCACCTGTTGCAGCAGACCAGCGGCTGGGACGGGGAGCTGTGGGGCAAGCCGTCGCGGGTGGACGCGCAGAGCGGGGACTACCCGCCCGGTACCCGGTCCGGCGACCGGTGGGCCTACAACGACGTACGGGTGAACCTCCTGGCCCTGGCGCTGACCCTGCTCTGGCGGCGGCCACTGGCGGACGTGCTGCGCGAGGAACTGATGGATCCGATCGGCGCGTCGCCGACCTGGTCCTGGCACGGGTACCGCAACGCGTTCGTGGCTGTCGGCGGACGGCGGGTACCGGTGGTCAGCGGCGGCGCGCACTGGGGCGGCGGGCTGTGGGCGTCGGCCGGCGACCTGGCCCGTCTCGGCGTGCTGTACCTGCGCCGCGGCCGGTGGCGCGGCCGGCGCCTGCTCAGCGAGGAATGGATCGACGCGACCTGGCAGCCGTGCGACCGGAACCCCGACTACGGGTACCTGTGGTGGCTCAACACCCGGCAGCGCGTGTTCCCCACCGCGCCGGCCAGCGGCCGGTGCGCGCGCGGCAATCTCGGCCGCCACCTGCTCTGGGTCGATCCGGACCGCGACCTCGTCATCGCGTCGCACTGGGGCGAGGACGTCGGCGTTCTGCTCCGGGAGGCGTCGGCCATCGTCACACCGGCCACCTGACCCGGCCGGGCGGGACGGCGGTCAGCCCTCGACGATCTCGTCGACCGCCAGGCGCGGCGTGACGGGTGGTTCCGGGGCCTCGGGGTCGGGATAGCCCAGCCGGAGCGCGAGGTACGGGTACCCGAGGCCGGACAGCATCCGGCGCAGCGCCAACCGGGTGGCCAGCACCTCCACCACCGCGCTGATCGGCAGTACGGACAGGCCCTGCACGGTGGCGGTGAGCCAGCCCGCGCTGAGCGCCTCGCCGGCCCGCAGCCAGTCCATCGGGCCGTCGCCGTCGCCGTGCAGGATCGCGTACACGGCGGCGACGTCGTGGCCGCCGTCGACGGGCAGGGTGCCGGGCGGGCCGAAGTAGCGCCCCGGCACCTGGGTCTGGGGCGGCTGCTGGGGCACGGCGGCCGACGGTACGCCGGTCGCGTCCGGACGCTCGCCGCCCACCCAGTGGGCGATCTCGGCGCGGTGCGCCTCCTCCCCGACCTCGGTACGGTCGGCGGCGGACATCGCGGCGGCCAGATCGACGACCTGGTCGCCGCGCAACAGGTACAGCCGCACACCCTCGGCCGCCACCTCGGCGGCGACGCTGTCCAGCGCCGCCTGGTCGACCGGCCGATCGGCGACCGGCCGCCGGTCGGTGCGCCGCCGCGCCGTCGCGGCCAGCAGCACCTCGGCGTGCTCGTCACGCTCACCGCACCCGACGACCGTGACGGTGGCCAGCAGGTCCGGCGCGGCCGGATCCGGCAGCCGCTGCACGTCCACCTGCCAACCGGCCGTGGCGAACGCCAGCCGGACCTGGTGCAGGGCGGCGCCGCAGCTCACCGTGAGCAGCCGGCCGTCGGGGTCGGCGACCTCCAGCTGGCGGCCACGGTCGGCGTACAGGCGCAGGGTCCGATCGTCGCTGATCTGCCATCGCCACGGCTGGGTGTTGTGCACCGACGGGGCGGTGCGTGCGGCCTCGACGGCGGCGCGCAGTGTCGCGACGTCGCTCTCGTGCGTCTGCATCATCGATCGTCCTTCACCGGCCGTTTCCCCGCTGCGACGGGATCCAATCACTTTTCTACCCCGCGCGGGTCGGGTCAACCGGAGCGCTCCACCACCTCGGCGGACGCGCGGCGCGCCGCGGTCGCCAGCGGGCCGTCGGCGGGCACCCCGAACCGGAGCGCGACCATCGGGTACCCGGCACCGCCGAGCAGGTCCCGCAGCAGTGCGCGGGCGGCCGGTACCTCGATCACCTCGCTGATCGGTGAGGCGGCGAGCCGCTCCGCGGTGGCGGTCAGCAGGACGGCCGACAGCGCCTCCCCCGCAGTCATCCAGCACAGCGGGGTGTCACCATCGCTGTACAGGATGCCGTAACGGGCGTGGCGGTCCACCAGCTCGGACGTCTCCGCGCTGGGCAGGCCGCCGGGGTCCAGGTCGCGCAGCGGTACCGGCCGCTGTTCGTGCCGGGCCGCCGTGGCCGGCCGGATCCCGTCGGAGCTGTCGCCGCACCGGCCGGTCCAGGCCGCCAGCTCGGCCCGGTACCGCGGGTCGGCGCGCTCGGTCTCACCGGCCCGGGCCGCGGCGACCGCCAGCGTGACGACCTCCTCCGGATGCAGCAGGCGCAGATGCGCCCCGTGGTCATCGGCGGCGACACACAACCGGTCCAACGCCGCTGCGGGTACCTCCACGTCGGCGAACGGGCGACGGTCGGTGTGGCGCAGCGCCATCGCCAACTGGAGGCGTACCGCCTGTCGCCGCGGTGGACCGGTGGTGCCCGTGACCCGGATGCGGGCCAGCAGGTCGGGATCGCCGGCGTCAGGGAGGCGGGCGACCTCGGTGGCGAACCCACCACCGGCCAGCGTGACACCCGCGTGATGCAGCGCGGCGCCACAGCTGATGGTCAGCAGCCGGCCGTCAGGGTCGGCGGTACGGAGCTGGCGCTGCCGGTCGGCGCGCAGGTCGGCAGCGTCGTCGGCGATACGCCAGCGCCACGGCTGGCTGTTGAAGATCGATGGCGCTCGTCCCGCGGCGACGGCGGCCTGGGTCAGCGCGCGGGTGGCCGGGCGCCCCTGCCGGGCTGCGATCGGCTCGGTGAACTGGATCATAGCCATCCGGACCACCTCCCGTGCTCCACCCTGACGCAGGGGGCTACGGCCGCCGCAGGGCCATCCGGCCCGTTCCACTCGGGAGATAAGTCGGACAAATAATGCGGTTCGGGTCTCCACGAAGCCGGTCCGGCCCGCGGATGCGGTAGAAACGACGAATGATCCGGGTGTATCTTCTCGACGACCACGAGGTCGTCCGGCGCGGCCTGCACGACCTGCTCGAAGCCGAGGACGACATCGAGGTCGTCGGCGAGTCCGCCTCCGCCGTCGACGCCGCGCACCGCATCCCCGCCCTGCGCCCCGACGTCGCCGTCCTCGACGCCCGGCTACCCGACGGCAGCGGCATCGACGTCTGCCGCGACGTCCGCTCGGTCGACCCCGCCATCCAGGCACTCATCCTGACCTCGTACGAAGACGACGAGGCCCTGTTCGCCGCGATCATGGCCGGCGCCGCCGGGTACGTCCTCAAACAGATCCGGGGCACCGACCTCGTCGACGCCGTCCGCCGGGTCGCCGCCGGCCAGTCCCTGCTCGACCCGGCCGTCACCGCCCGGGTCCTGGAGCGCATCCGCCGCGGCCCGGAGCAGCCCGACGAACTGCGCAACCTCACCGACCAGGAACGACGCATCCTGAGCCTGGTCGCCGAGGGGCTGACCAACCGGGAGATCGCCCAGCGGATGTTCCTGGCCGAGAAGACGGTCAAGAACTACGTGTCCAGCCTGCTGGCCAAGCTCGGCCTGGAACGGCGCACCCAGGCCGCGGTCCTGGCCTCGAAGCTGCTCGGCCGGTCCTAGGGGAGCCGCTCGGCAGGTCCTGGGCCGCCCGCTCGGTCCTAGGGGGCCGCTCGCCCGGTCCTAGGGGGCCGCTCGGCCCGGCCGGCGGGACCGGTCAGGCCGGCACCGCCCAGGTCACGGTGGTGCCGTGCGGCCGGGTGGCCGACACCGTGAACGTACCGCCCAGCTCCTCGGCGCGCCGGCGCATGTTGTCCAGGCCGCTGGTACGGCTGGCATCGCCGATCCCGACGCCGTTGTCGGCGACGGTCAGCGTGAGGTGGCCACCGCCGAGGGCGACGTGGACCTCTACCGACGTGGCATGGGCGTGCCGGGCGACGTTCGACAGCGCCTCCCGCAGCACGGCCAGCAGCGCGGTGGCGGCCGGCTCGGGCAGTCCGCTGCCCACCGGCCCCTCCAGGGTCAACTGCGGGCGGAATCCGAGCGGCTCGCGTACCTCCGCGAGCACGTCCCGGATCTGGGTACGCACGTCCGACCCCGCCGGCGAGCGCAGTTCGAAGATGGCGCCCCGGATATCGTGGATCGTCGTGTCCAGGGCGTCGACGACGCCGTCGATCCGCTCGCGCACCTCCGGCCGCACCGCGTGGCGGGTGGCGCCCTGCAACTGCATGCCGGCCGCGAACAGCCGCTGGATCACCACGTCGTGCAGGTCCCGGGCGATGCGCTCACGGTCGCCGAGCACCGCCAGCATCTCCCGCTCGTCCTGGGCGCGGGCCCGTTCCAGCGCCAGCGCGGCCTGCCCGGCGAACGTCTCGACCAGCGCCAGGTCGAGATCCTCGACGAAGGCGGTACCGCCACGGCCGTAGGCCACCGCGAGGGCACCCAGCGTCTCGCCCCCGGCCGCGAGCGGCACCAGGAACGCGGTGCCGGTCTCCATGGATACCGGCCAGACGGCGGCCTTGCCCAGATCTTCCACCACGGCGATGTGCCGCTCCCCGACGACCGGCGCGAACTCACTGCGCTCGATCGACACGCTGGAACCGAGCAGTCCGGTCGGCACCTCCCCGGCGGTCACCTCCACCGTGAGCGTGTCCGCTGCCTCGTCGTAGATGGTCACCAGCGCCAGGTCGGCGGCGGCGACCTCACGGGCGCGGGAGGCCACCAGTTGCAGCGCCTCGGTCCGGTTGATCTCCCCCAGCAGTACCGACGTGATCTCCGCGGCCGCTTCCATCCAGCGCTGCCGGCGACCGGCCTGCGCGTACATCCGGGCGTTGTCGATCGCCGCACCGGCCGCCACGGCGAGGGCGACCATCAGCTCCTCGTCGTCGTCGGTGAACTGGCCGCCGCCCCGCTTCTCTGCCAGGTACAGGTTGCCGTACACCTGGTCGCGGATACGCACCGGCACCCCGAGGAAGCTGTGCATCGGCGGGTGGTGGTCGGGGAAGCCGTACGCCCGCGGGTGCGCGGTGATGTCGGGCATCCGGATCGGGCGTGGCTCCTCGATCAACAGGCCGAGCACCCCGTGCCCACGTGGCAGGTCGCCGATCTGCTCGTGCTGCTCGGCGTCGATGCCCTGGGTGATGAAGTCCACCAACGAGCGGTCCGGGCCGATCACCCCCAGCGCGCCGTACCGGGCGCCGGTCAGCTGGCAGGCGGCCGCGACGATGCGCTCCAGCGTGCCGTGCAGGTCGAGGCCGGTACCGATGGCCACGACGGCGTCCAGCAGGGCGCGCAGCCGTTCCCGGCTCGCCGCCACCTCGCCCACCCGGTCCAGCAGCTCGCGCAGCAGTTCGTCCAGCCGTACCTGGGACAGCGACGACAGGTGCAGCGACGGGGCACCCCACGGGGTCATCGGGGTCAGGGTCGACTCGTCCGTCACAGCCGGATTTTATCGGGCCGGCGGGCCCACCAGCGGAGCGCCACGGCACGATCGCTGACCGATAGGATCGGGGCCCGTGGTCTACCGGGGCCCACGGGCCGACCAGGGCCACGGGCCGACCCGGGCCACGGGCCGGCCGCGCGTCACGAGTCCCGAGGTCAGCGCAGCGGAAGCCCCAGCGCCCAGCCCGCCTCCCGCAGCCTGTCCCGGGCGGCCGGGTGCGCGGCCTGGTCGAGGATGTTCTGCGCCTGGTCGAGCGAGTCGTGCCCCCAGATCTCGGCGACGCCCTGCTCGGTGACGATGTAGCTGTGCTGGAACGACGTGACCGGCCCCGACACCAGCGGCACGACCGAGGACACGTCGGCCTTCGGGTGCCACGACCGCAGCGCGATGATCGCGTGCCCGCCCGGAGAGTGCATGGCGCCGACGATGAAGTCGGTCTGGCCGCCGAAGCCCGAATGGACGCGGCTGCCGACCCGGCTCGCGTTGGCCTGTGCGAACAGGTCGACCTGGAGGGCGCTGTTGACCGACATCAGGCGGGGATGCGCCGCGATCGCGCCGGGGTCGTTGGTCTTCTCGGTGCGCAGCATCCGTACCCGGGGATTGCGGTCGATCCAGTCGTACAGTTCGGCGGAGCCGAAGCAGAACGACGCGGTGACCGGAGTGTCCGGGTCGAGACAGCCCGCCTTCTCCAGCGCCAGCACGCCGTCGCTGAACATCTCCGTCCAGATCCGCAGGCCCCGGCGCTCCCGCAGGGCGAGCAGCGTCGCGTCGGGGATCACGCCGATCCCCATCTGGAGGGTCGCCTGCTCCGGGATGAGACCGGCGACCCGTTCGCCGATGGCGGCGCCGACGGCATCCACCGGCGCCGGGTCGTGTGCGGGGAGCGGCTCGTCGACCTCGATGAGGTAGTCGATCGCGTCCAGGCTCACCACCGCGTCGCCGTAGGTCACCGGCATCGCCGCGTTGGCCTGGGCGATGACCAGCCCGCCGCGGGCCCGCGCCGTCTCGATCGCGGCTGGCAGGATGTTCACCTCGACCCCGAGGCTCACCGCCCCGTCGACCGGGCGGGAGGTGTGCACCACCACGATGTCCGGCTGCAAGCGCTGGCGCAGCAGGTACGGCACGAGCGACAGCCGGCACGGGAAGTAGGACAGCCGGGGGTGCGCACGCATGCCCGGGCCGACGAACGCGGTCTCGTACGTGACACCCTCCCGGTCCGGGATACCGGGCTGGGCGTTGAGCATGTGCAGCCGGTACTCCGCCACCGCGGCGTCGAGTACCCGCAGCGCCCGCAGCGGGGCGACGTGGTTGCCGCTGGCCACCACCCGGGGCGTACCCGGAACGCTACCCAGTACCCTGCCGAGCTCTGCCTCGGTGACGACTCGCATCCCGTCCACTGTCCTCTCCGCCCGCAACCGGGCGCTGCCGTGCCGCGCGGGATCGCTCATCCCGGCCATGCCGGTTCACCTGCCGATCCTCGCCGAAAACCGGGCCGGAACGGGCGTGGTGTTGACCACGCCCGTTCCAGCCCGGTCACCTTCACGATGCGCCCTCCACGCCGCACCTGCCCAGGGCGTACCGTCCCGACCGGGGAGGCCGATGGTCACGTCCGGCCGGGATCCCGGGCCTGACCCGACGCCACCGCGGAGCGCCTACGTCGCGAGATGCTCGCGCAGCCAGGTGACGACGAGCTGATGGTCCTCATGGCCGGAGGCTGGAGGCGTCCAGCCGGTTCACCGACCCACGTGGGTACCGAAGTACATCGCGCCGAGGACCGTGTGACGTCCGGTCTTCTCTCGTGATTCCCCTGTTCGTGATTCCCCTGTCGCCGGTCGATGCGCGTTATTCTGCCGCCTGAAGCGCGCTCCAGGTCACGTCACGGACACCGTGTGGTCGGCAGGAACTCGTACGGAGGGTCATCCGGAATGCGGCACTACTCCCCCGGTGAGGTCGCCGGGAAGACCGGCTTCAGCCTCGACACGTTGCGGTACTACGAGCGGATCGGCCTGTTGGACGGGATCGCCCGCACGCCCGGCGGCCAGCGGGTGTTCACCGACGACGACGTGGCCTGGCTGGGCATTCTGCGCTGCCTGCGTGACACCGGTATGCCGATCGCGGCCATGCTGCGCTACGCCGAACTCGCCCGTGGCGGCGACGAGACCGTCGCGGAGCGCGTGGCCCTGCTGGAGGAGCACGACCGGCAGATCGAGCAGAAGATCGCCGACCTGCGTGCCGAGCAGCGCCGGATCCGGGAGAAGATCGACTGGTACCGCTCGGTCCAGCAGGAGACAGCGTTGTAGCACCCGGTCTCCGCAACGGGTCCGGATGGGGCCGCCCCGCGCGAGGTATCCGTCGGCTCCGGCCGGGCCACCGGTCTCCCTTGACGGGAGAGTCAACCGCACGCGCGAGGTCGCGAAATCCACGCTCATGGACCGGCGGGTTCCGAACGCTACGTGCCTTCACTCCCCGGTCGGCACGATCAGCCACCGAGCCCACACCCGGCGACCATGAGGCGCACCGGCGTCGGGAACACCGCTGACAGCTTTCCGACCCGACAACGCCGTTACCGGCGGCACCGTCACATACTTTCACTCACAACGATCTATTCGATGATCGTCAATCATTACGACTGGGGTTCAACATGCGCAGGATCATGCGTAGCTCGGCGGTGGGCATCGGCCTCACCGCAATTCTGACCGCGGGCCTGGGAACGGTTCTCACCACACCCGCCTCCGCCAGTCCGCCACAGCCTCTCGGGTTGTCCTGCAGAGAACAGGTGCTGTCGAAGATCGGGGTCGGCCCGGTCCTGTTCGGCGTGCAGTGCTCAGGCAACTCGTCCAGTCCGTACTGGGCCGAGGGCTACTGCAAGATCGCGGGCGCCCAGCGGGGGCCGACGCAATTCCCGCCGTTCATCCTCCCGGGCTATGGACCGTGGTCGAACGTCAGCTGTCCAAGCGGCGACTACCTGATCAGCTATCGTGCGGTGCACGGCTGACGGTAATCGGAGAAACGAGCGGATACGACGGAATACCAAGATGCCCGTGACCGGCGTTCTGCCGAGCCGCGGGCATCTTTCTGGGATCCACACGAACCGCGGCCATGATGATCCCCGCGGCAACGAGATCGGGGTCGGCGGAGCCACACCCTGATCGGTAGCGGCCCACGACGGAGATCGAGTCGACCCACAGTCCGCAAACCGCATGGACCGTCTCGGGGCAGGGCACCGGACGTTCGTCGGGGCGTTCCAATCGATCGACAGGGCCATCATCAACCGATGTTCCTGTTCGCCCTCCTCGGCCCGGTCGTGTTCACCGGTGTGGCGCTGGCGCTCAGCTTCGGCGCGCGCTCGCGGCCGATGCCGTCCTGGCTCGCGGTCGCGCTGTTGCTGCATCTGATCGTGCTGGCGGCTCTCGCTCGTGGTGGGCTCCCGCGTCCACCCGCCCACCGGTCGCCCAGTCGCAGCCCGGCGAACTGTGCCATCAGGTCCAGTTCCACCGGCCGCGCGTATCGCCGGACCGTCCTGACCGGGGCCTCCGCGGCGCGTACGGTTTCGAGCGGTACGGCTGCTACCGGTCGACCGTCCGGCGTCCGTCGAGGCGGATCGTCCACGGTTCGATCAGGTCGATCCGCAGGTGGGTGCCGCTCCACGGATCGCGGCCGAGGATGGCCCTGGCTGCCTTCTCCGTCTCCACCTCCATCGCGATCACCACGCGCATGTCGTCGAGCGGGCCGCCCAACACGACGATCCCCTCGTCGACCAGCATGTCCATGTAGGACGCATGCGCGAGCCACCCGCTCTGCTCCTCCATCGGCCGGGCGATGTCCCAGTGCGGGCCGGTGTGCGACAGATGAACGAGAAACATGTCCCCGTCTTACCACCGTGGCCTGACACTTTCGGCATCCGCCCGGCTCCGCCAGCGTCGACGGACGTAGCTCCACTCGAAGTCGAGGTTCCAGGTCGCACCGTCCTTCGACAGCTCCCATAGCCCATCCACGGCGTCCGGACGGCGGCTGCTGCCGGTGACCATGCGCAACCGCGCCGCTAGAAACGCTCGTCAGCCTCCACCAACCGGGCAAGCCTGGCCAGCGCCATGCGCGTACCTGTCTCGTTGTCCGCGGCGGGCACACCGTCGGGAATCCCGTCGTGCGCGACGAGGACCTCGGTTCCGCCGTCCGTGTCGGTGAGCGTGGTCGTCATCGTCATCGTGCCGCGGAACGCCGGGTCCGCGGTTTCGAACTCGAACACCTCGACCACCTGCTCGTTCGGTACCAGCTTCCGGAAGTGGCCGTGGTACGTGTCGGTGTGCGCCGCGGATTTGCCGCTGGCGTCCGGCGCGTCGTAGGTGAGCGAGACGCGGAACGAACCGCCTTCACGGGCGTCGAATTCGTGCACGTGGCTGCGCATGCCGTCCGGCACCCGCCAGGTCGCGATCGCATCCGCGTCCACCAGCGCCCGGTAGACCGCGGGACGCGCGGCGTTCACGTGCCGAGATACCCGGGTCGAGTACGTCAAGGGAGCCTCCCGTCAGGTGTAGGACCGCGCCATGCGTGGCTGCTCAGAAGAACTCCCTCAGCACGGCGGCGATCGCGTCGGGCGACACCTCGTGTGTCTGCCCCTCCAGGACCCGGTGCGTGGCGCCGGGAATCGCGTCAGCGAGCGCCTTGGCCGGGCGGCGCAGGCTCTCCGGGCTCGCGCCACCGGCGGCGACGAGTGTGGGCACGGTGACGTGCGCGGCCCGTTCGCGTGGCACGGTGCCGTCGCCGAGCACCGCGAAGTCGTAGGCGAGCGTCGGCGCGACGCCCTCGAACACCGGCCACGCGGGCGACTGCCGCATCCCGGCGATCGCCTCGGCGGGCAGGCCGACACCCGACATGAAACGCTCCACCGCGTCACCGCGGCGGCCGGCCGCGAGCAGGTCGATGATCTGCCGGTTGTACGCCGCCACCTGCGCGGTGTCGCCGTCCTCGGCGGTGTAGGGCGGCTCGTACAGGGCCAACTTCGTGATCGCCGGGCCGCTCGCCGCCGCCGTGAGAGCGAGGGCCGCGCCGGACGAGATGCCGTAGACGTACGCCGAACCGCCGGCCGCCTCAATCACCACCTCCAGGTCCTCGACTTCGCGGTCGACCGCGTACGGAGCGGTGTCGCCGCTGCCACCCCGCCCCCGACGGTCGTACGTGTACACCGTGAAGTCGGGCGCCAGCACCCGGGCGAGCGCCGGCAGCGGCCCGAACGCCCGGTAGCACATCGCCCCGTCGACCAGGACCAGGGCGGGCCCCTCGCCCACCCGTTCACATGCGATCGTCGTCCCGTCGCGGGACGTCACCTTCGTCATCTCCTCGCCCTTCGGTCATGTCCTGGGTTGGCTTCGGTACCTGCCCGGACCTCGCCGGTCCGCCGACCGGCGTCGGCTCCGGCCCGGTCGTTCGTGACCCACGTCAGCAGGCCGCTGTGGTCCTGGAACACAAAGTCCCGGCTGTCGTCTCTGACCTTGGCACCTCGGTGGAAGATGAGTTGGAGCCGGTCCCGGGGGTGAAGTTTGAAGGTCACCCTGTCTTCGCCTCCGTAGCGGAAGCTGGGTGCCTTCCACTTCACATGCTCGGTGATCTGTTCGTTCGAGTCCAGGATCGCGATTCTCAGTTGTTCCACCCCCTCCTTCAAGGGGTGTACCAACGCCGCCACGAACCGGTCGACTTCTGCTGTCTTGTTCCGCACCGGTCTCCACCTCGTCGCCGAGTACTGGTCAGTCGCATACGAAACCGTCGTGGCATCTGTTAACCACGACCCTGGTAACCGTTGCCACTTCCCCCCACCGATTCATCCGGTGGGGTACGCGCGGGCGCATCAGCGCATCGGGTCGGGTCGGATACCGCTGAGGGTATTTACGGCAGATTGGCATACACCTCCGGGACCATCTCGGCAACCTCGTCCGGGAACGCGACGAACGGCGTCGCGGCCACCGTCCGTTTCGCGCCGTGGCCGGCGTGCTTCCAGGTTCCGACGACCCGGCCGTCGCTGACGACCGTCGGCCGGAACACCCCGTTGCCGCCCGGAACGATCCGGGCGGCGAACTCGGTGGGCAGGACGGCGCGACGGTCGGCGTAGCCCAGGATGAACTCGTCGAACCCGGGGAGCAGGAAGACGCCTCGCGCGCGGCGCCGGCAGGTCTTCAGTAGATCGGCGGTCCGCGGGTCCATGAAGTACTCCACGCCGTCGACGTCGAGACGGGTGAGCCGCGGGCGGGCGAGCGCGAGCCCCGCCCGGACGTCGGCTGCCACCAGGTTGGTCCACCGGGTGAAGTCCTTGACCGTGGCGGGGCCGTGGCTGCGGAAGTAGCGCCAGGCCAGTTCACCGAGCGCCTCCTCACGCTCCGGGCGGCGCGGATGGGCGATCCACTCGTCGATGAGCACCAGCAGTTGTTCGCCGTCGCGCATCGGCCCGAAGCACACGGTTCCGGTCTGCGCCAGATGCGCCAGCAGGTGGTAGCCGCGCTGCCCCGCCGTGACCAGACCGCCGTCGTTCCAGGCGGCGAGCAGGTCGTCACGGCGCAACCGGTGGCCACCGGTCAGCGCCTTCACGGCCAGCTCCCGGGCCGTCTCCAGGGTGGACGTGTCGAGGCCCAGCTGAGCGTGGCGGGCAGCGGCACCGGCAACCACGCGCGGCGCGGCGAGCCGCAGGATCCACGGCAGATCCTCGGCCGCGACGAGGTGGAGGGTGCCCCGCATGGGCCACGACCGGACGATCTCGCCGGCGTCGAGCGCGGCCACGACGACCTGTCGGGTGCCCGCCGCGGTGCGCAGCGCGACCGAGGTGAGGGCCCCGTTGAGGTCCTGCGCCTGCAGGGCGGTCTGCCAGCGCACGGCGTCGGCCGCGGTCGCCGCACCGGGCCCGGCGATACGCTGCGCCACCAGTCTGAGCAGCGCGATGTCGTGCAGCGTGGTCATCGCCGCACCAGCATGGTCATGGCCGCGTCAGCGCGGTCGGGGTCGCCACCTGAGAAGCCTCCCGTTCCTGACACCTGGGCATGGGCGTAGCCCATCACACCCGTACGACAAGATCTGTTGGCACCACCGGGAGGAATCCGATGGCGAACCGGCACGCCCCGATGATCATCACGGTCGTGGGTCCTGTTCATGTCGCATTGGGCGACTCGATGTCGATCGACGACCACGCGGGTGGCGCGGGTCGGGGCGCGGCCAACACGATCCGCGCGCGGGTCGCCGACGCCTGCGCGGTCTTCTGCCGGCGGATCCACCCCTGCAACGTCGCCCGCTCGACCTGCGTCAGCTCCAGCAACGCCAGCTTCGGACCGCGACCGTCACCCATACCACTGTCTAACAACACATTGACGACTCAGGACACTAGGTCTGCGACGTGGCAGCGTGCTGGCACCATGATGCGGTGCTCGGGCAGCGATGGGAAGGCGTGCCGCGACGTGTCCGCCTCATCGTAGGAGCCGAAGCTCTGGTGCTTGGCTACGGTGCCGGTGTACATGTCGTCCAGCTGGCCTCGCAGGGCTTCCACCCCTATTCGTGGGCGCCAAGCTGGCTCGCGATCTACTTCACCTCGCTGACGCTAGCCGATCCGCTGGCAGCGATACTCCTCTGGCTTCGACGTACCGCCGGTCTCTACCTCGCGGTATGCGTACTCGTCACTGACGCACTGGCCAACGGGTACGCGGTCTACGCGTTGCAGGCCGGGTCCGCTGTCGCCCATGCTTCTCAGGCAGTGATCAGCTTCCTGGCGGTGACGGCGTTGTCGACAGGTCCATTGGTCCACCCCTGGCTCTGGCAACACGACACACATCGCTGATCTCGCCCAATATCGCAGACGAGCTGCGGACAGTCGGCCTACCGTGAAACACGACCTAACGCCGTGGCCGGACGGAACCGCGCTCGTTCGGTCGTACTGCGGCGTGGTGGAACCCAACGCATGGGCGTACCCGAGATCCGCTCCGGGTGTGGAACACGCTCACCGGTTCTGGCGGGCAACCGGACGCATGAGCACATCTGCAGGAGTTCGTCGGCACCTATCCTGATCGGATGAAGCTGGAGTTCAGCGGCGAGATCTGGTTCTGGAAGGGTCCCGCGCCGTGGCACTTCATCACCGTTCCGGATGAGGAATGCGGCGCGCTGGAAGCGGCGTCCGCCCTGGTGACGTACGGCTGGGGCATGATCCCGGTCACGGCACGGGTCGGGGAAACCGCGTGGAAGACGTCGCTGTTTCCCAAGAACGGGCAGTACATCGTGCCCGTGAAGGCGTGGGTGCGGAAGGCCGAAGGGCTCGAACTGGGCGACACGGTGTCGGTCCGCCTGGTTGTCGAGGTCTGATCGGCCGACGGGAGGATCTGCACCTGCACGTCCGGCGAACGGTCCGCGGTGAGCGCCGCCGCGCCCGGAGCGGGCGGGGCGGCGCCGGCACCACGGTCCGGTCCGGGTCAGTCCCGGCTCAGGTCGGCGTAGCGGCGGGCGGCGGCCAGGGCCGAGCGCACCGCGTCGGCGCCGACCGGTACGCCGGCCTCTCCGACCTCGGGACTCTGACCGAAGTAGAGGTTGGCGTACGCGGCGGTGTCGCGCTGGAACCGCCAGCCCTCGGCCAGCGGGCCGGCGTCGACACTGTCGTAGCCGATCGCGTCGAGGAACGCGGTCACCGTCGCCTTCGCGTCCGCGTCGTCGCCGGCGATCGCCAGGGCGCTGCGATCGGGCGCCCCGGCCGGCCGGGCCAGCGAGAGCAGGTGCTTGAAGTAGATGTTGTTGAACGCCTTGACGACCCGGGAGGTCGGCAGGTGCCGCTGGAGGAGTTCGCTCGTGGTCGTCGACTCGTCGTCGAGGTCGGCGATCTGCCCGTCCCGCTGCGGGTAGTAGTTGTTGGTGTCGATCACCACCTTGCCGGCGAGCGGCTCGACGGGAACGCTGCGGTAGGCCCGCAGCGGAACGCTGACGACCACGAGGTCGCCCGCTGCCGCGGCTTCGGCCGGGGTCGCCGCGCGGGCCCGGGGACCGAGCACCGCGACCAGCTCCTGCAGGCTCTCGGGACCGCGCGAGTTGCTCAGGACGACGTCGTACCCGGCCGCGACAGCCAGCCTGGCCACGGTGCCGCCGATGTTCCCACTGCCGATCAATCCAAGTGTCGTCATGTCCGCCTCAACCTCCGGCGGCCCGGCCCGCATTCCCGGCAACAGCGGTCGCGCATCCGACCATGACGGCACCACGACATCTGGTGAGCCGACGACCACGGCGTCCGGTCGGCGCGCGTTTCGCCCGGCACCCCGAGCGGGCATGCCGAACCGAGGAGGTGGCCGATGGAGGCAGCGCAGGGGTACCCGCAGATTCGGCAGGTGGTTCTGGACACCCCGAACGCCCGGCGGTTGGCGGAGTTCTACCGCCAACTGCTGGGACTGCGGTACCGGCCGGGGGACGAGCCGCCAGCCGCCGGCGAGCCGGACCCGCACGGGGAGGACTGGCTGGTGCTGCGGGACGCGACCGGCCACAACCGACTGGCGTTCCAACAGGTGTCGGAACTGCCGGGGGCAACGTGGCCGAAGGGCCCGCACCCGCAGCAACTGCACCTGGATCTGACCGTGCCGACGGTGGCGCAACTGGAGGTACAGCATCAGCGCGCTCTGGCCCTCGGTGCCCGGCTCCTCTTCGACCGCTCCGACGACGCCGAGGAGCCGCTTCGCGTGTACGCCGACCCCGCCGGCCATCCTTTCTGCATCTTCGTGGCCCCGGCGGGCCCCTGAACCGCCCCACGCCCCGGCGGGCCCCTGCACCACCACGCGCCCACCGCCGCGCGGATTTCGCGTGACGGCGTCCAACCGCTCAGGCGGCGGTGCGGACGACGGGACCGGACGCGGTGACGCCCCGTGCCCGCCGAGGCCGTCCGGGAGGCCGTATCCGGCCTGCCGGGCGACGGCCTCGACCGCGTGGGAGACGTCGCCGATCCGGTTGCCTGGCCTCCTGACAGCGCCCTACCAGGGCAGCGTGCCGTACGCCTCGGTGCCGTCGGTGGTCCACAGGTAGCCGTACAGGACCCCGGTCGGGCCGTCCTCGGGCAGGGTGGCGAGGTACACGCTCACCTCGGCACCCTGTTGCGGAGTCCGGAACCCGCTGTGCCCGTTGAGGTCGGTCGCGCAGTAGCCCGGGTTGGCCGCGTTGACCTTGATCGGGGTGTCCCGCAGCTCCTTGGCGTACATCGCGGTGACCATGTTGAGCGCCGTCTTGGACGAGGGGTAGGGCACCGACACCAGCGGCCACAGCGGGTTGGCCGGGTCGGTCATCGAGGTGATCGAGCCAACCTCGCTGGAGACGTTGACGATCCGGGCCGCCGCTGCCCGGCGCAGCAGCGGCAGCATCGCGTTGGTGACGGCGACGACGCCGAAGACGTTCGTCTCGTACACCGCGCGCAGCGTCTCGAGCGTGGTCTCGCTCGGCAGGGCGCTGCCGTCGGCCCGCACGATGCCGGCGTTGTTGTTGCTCGCCGTCTCGCCCCGGTTCGCCGAGATGTGGGCCGCGCACGACGTCGAGGTCCGCCGGCGGATCGTGAAACGGGTCAACCACCCGGTCGCCGGGCCGCTCGAGTTCGATTGCCAGGTCCTGCACGTCCCCGACAGCGACCAACGATTGATCGTCTACTGCGCCGCGCCCGGCTCGCCGACGCGGGCGGCGTTCCGCCGGCTGGCCGAGGAGTCGTCCGCGCGGGCGCCCCGGACCGCCGAGGTCGGGCAGGCACCGGCGTGACGACGGCGGTGACCCGCGCGGGCCCGCGACAGGTGCTCAGGCGTGCTGGGGCAGGCGGGTTGCCACCACCCCAGGGACGGTACGCACCAGCACGGCGATCACCTGCCGCTCGACCTCGTCGTCGAACGCCCCCTCGATCAGGGCGGTGCCGTCGACGACCGCGACGGTCCACCGGCGGCTGCCGCCGGCGTACTCGTCGAGACGGTACTGAGCCTCCTGGCGGATCGTGTCGTCGGTGCGCACCATGGCGCGCATGATGTCCCGGCGGCTGATGATGCCCACCAGCTCGCCGTCGTCGACGACCGGGATGCTGCGGATGCCGCGGTCGAGCATGAGCCGGGCGACGTCGGCCACGTCGTCGCCCGGACCAGCCGTCACCACCGACCCCGTCATCACGTCCGCCACGGATGCCGGCCGGGCGGTGGCGGCCTCACCACCGGCGCTGCGCCACGGATGTACGGCGGGGTCGTCCGGCACCCGGTCACGCAGCAGGTCGGCCTCGCTGACCATGCCCACGACCTCGTTGGCGGCACCGAGCACCGGCGCGGCCGCGATGGTGCGGGCGGTGAGCAGGGCCGCGGCATCCTCCACCGGGGTGTCGGCCCGGACGGTGTAAACCGGAGTACTCATGAGGTCCCGTACGCGCATCGCCGTTCCTCCTGCCGGCCGGTGGTCAACGCTCTCCCCCACCGTGCCCGCAGCGCCCCGGCGGCGCCCAGATCCAACCGTCCCGGCCGGACAGGAATTTGGTCCCGCCACGGGTCGGCGCCACGGGTCGGCACCTGACCGGTACCGCCGTCCGGCCTGGTGTGATCCGGGCCTGGCCGGGAAGCGTGGTGAGGAGATCGGTACTCCGTACCGGACGGGAGGCGGCATGCCCGGGCTGCACACCGACCTGTACGAGCTGCGGATGGCGGCCAGCTACCTGCGTCGCGGCATGGACGGGCCGGCCACGTTCAGCCTGTACGTCCGGCAGCTCCCCACCGAGCGGGGGTTCCTCGTCGCCGCCGGCCTGGCCGACGCGCTGGCGTTCCTGGCGGACTTCCACGTCGACGGCGCCGACCTGGACTGGCTGCACACCACCGGGGGCCTGCCCGCCGAGGCGGTCGACGCCCTGGACGGCGTGCGGTTCACCGGCGACGTGTGGGCCGTACCGGAGGGGCGGATGATCTTCGCCGACGAGCCGCTGCTGGAGGTCACCGCGCCGTTCGCACAGGCCCAGCTCGTTGAGACGGCGCTGCTCAACATCGTCACCCACCAGACCACGATCGCGTCCAAGGCCGCCCGCTGCCGGCTGGCCGCGGGCGACGCCGACCTGGTGGACTTCGCGTTCCGGCGCACGCAAGGCCTGGCGGCCGCGATGGCGGTGGCCCGGACGTCGGCGATCGTCGGGTTCGTCGCGACCAGCAACGTGGCCGCGGCCCGCCGCTACGGGCTGCCGCCCTCCGGCACGATGGCGCACTCGTACGTGGAAGCCTTCCCCGACGAACGCGCCGCGTTCACCGCGTTCGCGGAAGACTACCCGCGCGACGTCGTGTTCCTCATCGACACCTACGACACCCTGGCCGGGGTACGGACCGCCATCGAGGTGACCCGGCGGCTGCGGCTGCCCGGGCCGATCGGGGTCCGACTGGACTCCGGTGACCTCGCCGGCCTGGCCGTCGCCGCCCGCCGGCTCCTCGACGAGGCGGGACTGACCGACGCCCGGGTCGTCGCCAGCGGCGGCCTCGACGAGTACGCGATCGCCGACCTCGTCGCCGCGGGCGCGCCGATCGACGCCTACGGCGTGGGTACGAAGATGGGCGTGTCCGCCGACGCGCCCTGCCTCGACAGCGCCTACAAGCTGGTCGCGTACGACGGCCGCCCGGTCATGAAGCTGTCCCCCGGCAAGGTCACCCTGCCCGGCGCCAAGCAGGTCTTCCGGGGCGAGGCCGTCGGCGACGACCTGCTCGGGCTGCGCACCGAACCCGTGCCGCCCGGCCACACCCTGCTGCTCGGCCCCGTCATGGCGGGCGGTCAGCGGCTGCCCACCACCGACGAGTACGGCCCGGCCGACGACGCGGCCGCGGCGACCCGCCGGTTCGGCGACGACCTCGCCCGGCTGCCCGAACCGGCCCGCCGGCTGCACCGTCCCGCGCCGCCGGTACCGGCCGTCACCGCACCGCTGAACCGGCTGCGCCAGCACGTCCTGAGCGGCCTGCTCGACCGGCTGGCGGCCGAACGCCTGCCGGTGTCCGGCTGACGCGGAACGACGACAGGCCCACGACGAATCGGAGCGCACGATGAGCCCGCAGGAGACGAGCTCGCAGGGCCGTACCGCCGGAGCCGGGACGCCCGTACCGACGGCCGCCACCGGCCCGGTCGTCGTCGGCGTCGACGGCTCCGCCCGCAGCCTGGACGCGGTGGACGTCGCCGCCCGCGAAGCGGCCCTCCGGCGCCACCCGCTGCACGTGACCCACGCCTATCTCTGGCCGTACGTGGCTGTCCCGCCCGGAGCGGTGCCGGTGAGCCGGTCCGACGACGCCCTGCGCCGGGACGCCGAGCGGGTAGTCCGGGAAGCCGTCGACCGGGCCCGGTCAGTCGCGCCGTCGGTGGGGATCACCGGCGAGGTGGACGTCGGGGCACCCGTGCCGGCGCTACTGGAGCGGTCGCGTACCGCGACCCTGGTCGTCATCGGCGACCGCGGGCTGGGCGGGTTCACCGGGCTGCTCGTCGGGTCCGTCGCGGTGGAGTTGGCCGCCCACGCCGCGAGTCCGGTACTGGTCGCGCGCGGCAGCCCGGAACCCACCGGCGACGTGCTGGTCGGGGTCGACGGTTCACCGGCGGGTGAGGTGGCCGTGGCGTTCGCCTTCGCGGAGGCGGCGCTGCGCGGTAGCGGCCTGGCCGCCCTGTACGCCTGGACCGATCCGGCGTGGTACGACCTCTCCGGCATGCAGTTCGTGGCCACCGACCCCACCCGGCTCGAGGCCGAGGCCGAGCGGGTACTGGCCGAGCCGGTGGCCCGCTGGCACGAGCGGTACCCGGAGGTGCCGGTACGGTTCCGGCTGGTCCGCGGCCGGGCCCCCCAGGCGCTCATCGAGGCGTCCGCCGGGGCGCAGCTCGTTGTCGTGGGGTCCCGTGGCCGGGGCGGCTTCACCGGCCTGCTGCTCGGCTCGGTCAGCCAGGCGCTGCTGCACCACGCCGCCTGCCCGGTCGCGGTCGTCCGCGCCGGGCTGGCCCGCCGGGCCGCGGAGTGAGGGTGCCGTACCGGGTGCCGACAGCGGTGCGCCCATGGTCCTTTCCGTGCCGATTCTGCCGTTCCGCACGACGGACGCACGGTTTTCCTCAACACGCGCGCCTCCCCGCCGATGACGGCGACATCGCGGGCAGTGTGGCCCGCCGCGTCATGGCGATCGTGGGAGGCCAGCGTGAAGGGCACTTCGCACCGGGAAGTGACGACGGGGACGGCGCGACGCCGTCGTTTCCTGTCGGGGCCGCTCGCCGATCAACCGATCGGTCGCAAGCTGCTGCTGCTGGTCGCCGTGGGGTGCGCGGTCGCCGCCGTGGTGCTCGCCGTCGGCGTCGGCGGCCTGGGCCAGGTCAACCAGCGCGCCAGCGAGCTCTACGGCCGTAACCTGCAGCCCTCGGCCCACCTCGCGGCGATCAACTCCTCGGCCCTGAAGGTCCAGAACGACCTGGCCAACCTCGCCCTGTCCAACGGGCCGGTGGCCAGCAAGGCGTTCACCGACGACATCAAGGCGACCGACGCCCACCTCGACCAGGAGGTGGCCGCCTACCGGGCCACCATCACCACGGCGAAGCAGCGCCAACTGGTGGACCGGTTCGACGTGTGGTGGTCGGCCTACCGCAACGTCCGCGACCACCGCCTGATGCCGCTGATCGCCAGCGGCAACATCGCCGACTTCCAGCAGGCCTACCTGGGCGACGGCCAGATCATCAGCGACAACGCGATGGCCGCCCTGGCCGACCTGCAGGGCTACGAGCAGCACAGCGGCCAGCAGGCCGCCGCCTCGGCCGCCGCCTCGTACCGGACCGCCCGCACCGTGATGGTCGTCGCGCTGGTCGCCGGCCTGCTCGTCGCGCTCTTGCTGAGCCAGTACCTGGCCCGGACCATCACCCGCCCGCTGCACCGGGTACGCGGCGTGCTCGCCGCCGTCGCTGCCGGCGACCTGACCGCCGAGGTCTCGGTCGACTCGGGCGACGAGGTCGGCGAGATCGCCCGGACGCTCGCGGTGGCGACCGCGAGTACCCGCGACGCGGTGCGCATGCTCGGCGACAACGCCGCCGCGCTCGCCACCGCGACCGAGGAGCTGACCGCGATCAGCCGCCAGATCGGCGACAGCGCCGTCGACGCGAACCAGCGGGCCGAGCAGGTCGCGGTCGCGGCCGGGTCGGTGAGCACCCACGTGGCCACGGTCGCCGCGGGCGCCGAGCAGATGGGCAGCTCGATCGAGGAGATCTCGCGCAGCACCACCCAGGCCGCGCAGGTCGCCGCCGAGGCGGCCGCGACCGCGACCGCGGCCACGGCCACGGTCGGCAAGCTGGGCGAGTCGTCGGTCGAGATCGGCGAGGTCGTCAAGGTCATCACCTCGATCGCCGCGCAGACGAACCTGCTCGCGCTCAACGCCACCATCGAGGCGGCCCGCGCCGGCGAGGCCGGCAAGGGCTTCGCCGTCGTCGCGAGCGAGGTCAAGGACCTCGCGCAGGAGACCGCCCGGGCCACCGAGGACATCGGCCGGCGGGTGACGGCGATCCAGTCCGACACCGCCGAGGCCGTCCAGAGCATCGAGCGGATCAGCCAGGTGATCGCCCAGGTGAGCGAGCACCAGGGCACCATCGCCGCCGCGATCGAGGAGCAGGCGACGACGACCTCGGCGATGAGCCGCAGCGTCGCCGAGGCGGCCGAGGGTTCCGGTGTGATCGCCAGCACGGTCGGCGGGGTCGCCGGCGCGACCGAGGCGACCCAGGACGGCGTCGCGAGTACCGCCCACGCGGTCCAGGAACTGGCCCGGATGGCCGCCGAGATGCGCAGCGCGGTCTCCCGCTTCAGCTACTGACCGGCACACCACCGGGCGCCGTCGCCCACCCCGCGCCGTCAGTCCGCGCGGACCGATCGTGATTGATGAGAGCGAGTCGAGATGAGCATGCGAACGATTGCCGGGCGCCTCGCCGGCCTGGGCCTGGCGTTGGCCACGCTCGCGGGCTGCGGCGCGACCACCACGCTCACCGCCGGGCACCACGGCCCGGCCGCCGGCGGCCGGGTGGCGCTGCTGCTCCCCGAGGTGAAGGCGAGCCGGTACGAGGCGGCCGACCAGCCGTACTTCGCCCAGCGGCTCAAGGAGCTCTGCCCGGACTGCACGGTGGACTACCGCAACGCCGAACAGGACGCGGCCAAGCAGCTCGAGCAGGCCAAGGACGCGCTCGACAAGGGCGCCAAGGTACTCGTGCTGACCCCGGTCGACAGCGTGGCGGCCGGCGAGATCGTGTCCGCCGCCCGCAGCCGCCAGGTACCGGTCATCTCGTACGACCGGCTCGTGCTGAAGACGGCCGTGGACTACTACATCTCGTTCGACAACGCCAAGGTCGGCTCGCTGCAGGCGAAGGCGCTGCTGGACGCGCTCGGCCCGCGCGCCGGTGCCGGTGAGATCCTGTGGATCAACGGCTCGCCCACCGACAACAACGCCACCCTGTTCAAGCAGGGCGCCCACGCCGGGCTCGACGGCAAGGTACGCGTCGCCGCCGAGTCCGACACCGCCGACTGGAGCCCCGACAACGCCCGGGAATGGACCCAGCGGACCCTGCCCACGCTGCGCGGCCGCCAGATCGTCGGGGTGTACGCCGCCAACGACGGCACCGCGGGCGCGGCCATCGCGGCGATGCGCGCCGCCGGGCTGCCCGATGTGCCGGTCACCGGCCAGGACGCCGAGACGGCCGCCCTGCAACGGATCCTCGCCGGCCAGCAGTACATGACGGTGTACAAGGCGATCCGGCCGGAGGCGGAGAAGGCCGCCGAACTGGCCTACGACCTGCTGCGCGGGGTACGCCCGAAGGTGTCCGCCACCCTCGACAACGGAGCGGGTCAGGTGCCGTCGGTGCTCCTCGACCCGGTCGCCGTCACCCGGGACACGATCGCGTCGACCGTGATCAAGGACGGGTTCGTCACCCCCGGCTCGCTGTGCGCGGGCGCCTACGCCGAGGCCTGCCGGGCGGCCGGCATCGGCTGACGCGACGACGGGTACGGGCATCGACTGACGCGACGGCGGGCGCTCCGGCGGCGCCCGGTCTGCACCTCGACGAGCTGGTCGCCTACGACGACCAGCCGGTCATGCAGCCGCGGGTCCCCGGACGGGCGTGAGCGGCATGCGACCCGATCCGACGTGCATCATCGACCGGTCACGGACCTGCGGCGGCGGACGACATCGCCGTCACACCGGTTCCGGCACCGGCACCTCGGGCAGCCCGGGCGAGCGGAAGCCCTGCCCGTCCTCGGTGACCACGGCCACCTGGTAGCCGGGCAGCGCGGCCAGCCAGCGCAGGCCGGCCATGCCCATGGCCACCCCGGCGGTGGCGTAGGCGTCGGCCACCGCCAGGTCCGGGCCGACCACGGTCACCGAGCGCAGTTCCCGGGCCGGCGAGCCGGTACGCGGGTCGACCACGTGGAACCCACGCTCGTACGTGCCGGAGGTGGCCACCGCGAGGTCGTTGCCGGCCACCACCAGGTACGCCCCGTCGCGCTGCCAGGGGTGGCGGATCGGGATCTGCCATTTCTCGCCGGGCGCCGGGCAGCCCCGGACCCGGACGTCGCCGCCGGCGTTGATGAGGTGGTTGGTGCTGCCGGCGGCGACCAGCCGCGCCGACGCGACCTCGGCGGCCCAGCCCTTGACGTAGCCGGACGGGTCGAGCGGCCCGGTGGCGTACACGTCGAAGTATCCGTCGGTGTCGCGCCACAGCTTCGCGCACGCGTCGAGGACCTCACGCAGGTCCGGCGAGCACTGCTCGGCGCGCAGCTCACCCCGGTGCAGCCGGCACACCTCGCTGTCGGGCTTGAACGTGCTGAACCGGCGGTCGACCTCCCGCATCCAGGCGAAGAAGTCGTCGGCGAGAGCGGCCAGGACGGCCTCGGGCAGCGGGTCGGCCAGGTCGATGGCGATCATCGTGCCCATCATGTCCTCGGCCCGGCGCAGTCCGCTCATGTCGGCGTACGCCCCACTCAGATCCCGGCCTTGGTCATCGCCGACTTGAGCGATGCCTGGTACGCGGCGCTGGTCAGGCTCGCACCCGAGTAGTGGATCTGGGACAGGCCGGTCTTGTAGTACTGCACGGCCATGGTGTTCAGCGCCGGGATCGCGCTGGTGTTCTTCGACCAGTTCGACTGGCTCAGCGTGCCCGACGCGGTGCTCACCGCGCCGCCGCAGACCTTGATGGTGACCGTGACCGCGCCGACGCCCGGCTTCGACACGGCGGTCGGGTCGCCGGTGGCGGTGGTGCACGTGGCCGCCGGCGGGGCGGCCGGCGTGGTCCGGCCCCCGGTCGCGCCGGCGGCGGTCGTCGTCCCCGCGGCCGGGGCACCTGCCTTCGCGCCGGCCGCCGAGCCGGTCCCGGCGGGGGCGGGCGCGGCACTGCCGGCGGGCGCGGCGCCGCCGGCCGGCGCACCGGCACCGCCGCCGTTGCCCGCGGGATCCGGTGCGCCGCTCGCCGGCGGCCCGGCCAGCCCGGAGGTGGCGGTGACGCCGGCACCGGAGGCCGGGGCGGTGCCGTACTTGGCACCGACGAGCAGCACGGTACCGGCCACGGTACCCACTAGCGCTGCGGTGGCTCTACGCACGAATGTCTCCCGGGTCAGAATTCGAACGGATCGAGGTGGATCTGGCGCTTCGGTACCCGCAGGCGCCGCAGCACCGCGAGCGAGGTGGCGATGAGTCCGTCCGGCCCGCACAGGTACACGTCGCGGCGGCGCACGTCGGGTACCAGCTCGCGCAGGCCGGCGGGGGTGAACAGGTACCGCGGCCCGGGGTCGTCACGGGCGCCCAGGACGTACCAGACCTGTGCGCGCTTCTCGACCGCCAAGCTGTCGAGTTCGTCCCGGAACACCAGGTCGTCGGCGGTGCTGGCACGGTACAGCACGACCGTGCCGGCGGGCAGGTCCTCCAGCAGCGCCCGGATCGGCGCGATGCCGCTGCCGCCGGCGATGAGCAGCGCGCCCGGCCGGACCCGGCGGTCGGCGGTGAACGCCCCCGACGGCCCCTCGGCGTAGACCCGGTCGCCCGGTTTCAGGTTTCGCAGGCCGCGGGTGTGGTCGCCGACGACCTTGACCGTCAGGCGCAGCCACTCGCTGTTCGGGGCCGCCGACAGCGAGAACGGATGGGCCTGCCACCAGTTGCCCCGGGTCAGGAAGCGCCACCGGAAGTACTGGCCGGCCCGGGCCTCCAGTCGGTCCAGGTGCCGGCCGCCGACGTAGATCGACACCATGTCCGGCGCCTCGTCGACCACGGCCACCACCCGGAAGTGGTGCCGCAGGTTCAGCCACAGCGGCTCCAGCACCCGACCCCAGACCAGGCAGGCGACCACGAACACGTACAGGCTGGTCCAGTACCACCGGGCGAAGCCGCCACGCAGCAGGTCGGCGCCGACGGCGAACTGGTGGCCGTAGCCGAGCAGCAGCACCAGATAACTGGTCAGGTGCAGGAAGTACCAGAGTTCGTAGGGCAGCAGCCGGCGGACCGCGCGGATCGCCAGAACCCCGATCGCCACCAGGATGCCGGTGGCGACGAAGGCGCTGATCATGTCCTCGTACGTGGTGAGCATCGTCCACGTCTCGTGCGTCGCGGCGACGTCCGCCGCCGCGGCGTACCCGAAGATCGTGAACACCGCGTGCGCGGGTATCAGGACGACCAGGAAGCCGCCCAGCGAGCGGTGCCAGATCAGCAGGCCGTGCGCGCCGAACCACTGCTCCAGCCAGGCCACCCGGCTCATCATCAGGACCTGGGCCAGCAGGACGTACCCGCCGACCATCCCGGTGATCTGACCGGCCGCGATCAGCACCGGGCCGGTACCGCTGATCGAGTGCGCGGGGTTGTTCAGCCACCACACCTCGACGCTGGCGGCCAGCCCGAACCAGAACAGGATCGTCAGGAGCAGGCGGTTGCCGGTGTCGGTCCGGCCGTGAGCGGCGGCGTGCCCGGCCGGTTGCCGGTGCGGTTCGTAGGAGGCCGACCCTCCGGGCGGGGCCTCCGCTTCGCGCAGCCACCACTCCGGGTCGTACGGCGGTTGTTCCGCGGCCGGGCCGGGAGCAGGCCCCCACTCGTCGCTGTCCAGCCCGAACCGGGTCGTGTCCGGCCGCCGTTGCGCAGCCGTGACGCCGCCCTGTTGTTCCACGGGAAGGTTGATACCACCCCGTCAGGCCAGCCTGCCATGACCGGACGGCTGTTTAAGCAAGACTTAGCCCTGGCTTTAAGGACGCCAGCGGTTCCCGTTCGACGGAGGGCGGCGACTCGCCCGTGGCCGGCGTCACCGGCCCGGCACACCAGGCAGTCGTCGTCGGCCATCCGGCGGGTGTCCCGGCCCCGCTGTCTCCGGCGCACGACCGGTGCCATCCGGTGCCATCCGATGCCATCCGGTCCCGTGATCACATTCTGTCCGATCCGTCGATCACGGCAAAGGCGGCCATTTCCCCAGCGTCGGGGTACCCTGCCGGGCTTTACTCATTAGGCTTGGCTTTGCTCATTCGGCTTGGATGCGCCGCTCTCGTGGTGACCCCACCGTAGCGTCGCGGATACATTTAGCCATGCTAAATTCTTTTGATGCTGGCGGGACCCTCAGACCGCGGCACTCCCGGGGCCCCCGGACGACTCCCCGGACCGCCAGCTCCCCGGTCGGAGTGATCCCTGGGAGGTGTGATGGCGAACGACTCCACCGCGGGACGCCTCAGCGCCCTGCTCGAACGCATGCTGCAGGTGCCGGTTCCGTTACGGATCCGCGCCTGGGACGGCTCCGAGGCCGGCCCGGCCGACGCGCCGGTACTGAAGATCCGGCAGCGCCGTGCGCTGCGCCGACTGGTGTGGCAGCCCAACGAACTCGGCCTGGCCCGGGCGTACGTGGCTGGCGAGATGGACCTGGACGGCGACCTGTACGACGCGCTCCACCGCCTGTCCGGCCTGCTGTGGCCCGGCACCGGCCCGGGGACCGGACCGGTCCGCGCCGTCGCCGGCGACCTGCTGCGGCTGGGCGCGATCGGCCCGCAGCCGCGACCGCCCGCCGAGGAGATCCTCATGCACGGCGGCCGGCACAGCCTGCGCCGCGACGCCCGTGCGATCAGCCACCACTATGACGTGGGTAACGACTTCTACCGCATCGTGCTCGGCGAGTCCATGGTCTACTCCTGCGCGTACTGGACCAGCGACGACCCGGCGTACGGCCTGGCCGACGCCCAGCGCGACAAGCTGGACCTCATCTGCCGCAAGCTCGCCCTGCGCCCCGGCATGCGCCTGCTCGACGTGGGCTGCGGCTGGGGCAGTCTGGCGCTGCACGCCGCCCGTGACTACGGCGTCACGGCGCTGGGCGTGACGCTGTCGCAGGAGCAGGCCGATTACGCGCGCAAGCGCATCGCCGAGGCGGGCCTGAGCGACCAGGTGGAGATCCGCCTCCAGGACTACCGGACCCTCGACGACGGCACGTTCGACGCGATCTCCAGCGTCGGCATGGCCGAACACGTCGGCATCGCTCCCTACCGCGACTACGCCCGGATCCTCCACCGGCACCTGCGCCCCGGCGGCCGGCTGCTCAACCACCAGATCGCGGCCCTGCACCCCGAGCCGCCGACCAAGCCGCCACTGCTGGGCCGCCGCTCCCGGACATTCATCGACGCGTACGTCTTCCCCGACGGCGAGCTCGCACCGCTCGGCACGACGGTCTCCCTGCTGGAGGAGGTGGGGTTCGAGGTCCGCGACGTGGAGGCGCTACGCGAGCACTACGCCCGGACCCTGCGGGCCTGGGTGGCCAACCTCGAAGCCGACTGGGACACCGCGACCAGGCTCACCACACCCGGCCGGGCCCGGGTCTGGCGCCTCTACATGGCCGCCTCCGCGCTGGCGTTCGAGACCGCGCACCTGGGAGTCAACCAGATCCTCGCGGTCAAGGCCCACCACGACGGGCGCAGCGACGTCCCGCCGACCCGCGACTGGATCACCCGCCCCTGACGCGATGGCCCACCGGCCGTCACTCCTCGATCGCGCCACCGACGCGCCGCAGGTGCCGGCGGAACGTGTACGACGGGTCGTCGGCGCGCCGGGCCAGGTAGTCGGCGAACTCCGTCTGCTGGCGCAGCGTCCGCCCGGACCGGATCCGATCGGCCTGCGCGCGCTCGGTCTGCCGGATCCGGTGCGCCGCCGCCAGTACCTCCTCGGCGCGCATGGCGGCGACGAACAGCACGCCGTCGTCGTCACCGAAGACGAGGTCGTCCGCGCCGACCAGGTGCGGGCCGAACCGTGCCGTCGTCAACGCCTCGGGCTCGCGCGCGTCCAGCCGGACCGGGCCGGGCGGGTAGCTGCCGTAGCTGAACACCGGAAGGCCGATCTCGACCAGTTCCGAGGTGTCCCGGTGCAGGCCCCACACCACCAGGCCGGTCACCCCGGCCGCCCGGGCCTCCAGCACCGCGAGGTCACCGACGCACGCCTCGTCGGTACGCCCGCCGTTGTCGATGACCAGCACGTCCCCGGGCGCGGCCCGGCCGTACGCCTCCAGGAACACGTCCACGCTGCCGTAGTGGCGCACCGGCAGCGCCCGCCCGGCGATCCGGTGCCCGGCGACGATCGCGCGGACGCCGGGCGGCGCGGCACGCAGCGGCACGTCGCATCGCAGGCAGGCATCGGCGATCAGCGGTGTGGACAGGTCGGCGAAAGCCTCCAGCATGGCGTTCTCCCCGGCTCGGTCGGCGCTGCCGTCACCGTCACCCGTCGACCGCGTGCGGCAACGGCGGGTGGGCGGTGCGGTGATCGTATCGACGATCGGCCCGCCGCGTCGGCGACGCAAGGGGCCGCCGATGTCCACCTCCGTTCAATCTCGCATCCCGAGTCGGGATTCTGACATTCGTTGACGCCAATGGCGTCGCTACTTTTTGCTCATGGCTAACCACTGGTGGTTACCGAGTGCACTCACGGTCGGCCTTGCCGCCCACATACCGCAGGGTGACTGGACAGAGTTGACCCATATGGGCGTACGGGTGGCGTTCCAACGCCGCCAGACCTTGTTCCGCCAGGGAGACGCTGGTCGCCATGTGTACGTCATCCTGGCCGGCAGCGTGAAGGTCGTGCGGTGTGAGGCCGACGGCGGACAGGCGATGTTGACCATGCGCACGCCGGGCGATGTCGTCGGTGACATGGCTGCACTCGACGGCCGCCCGCGGTCGGCCTCCGTAACGGCCATGACTCCGCTTGTCGCACAACTGCTCACCACCGAGCAGTTCCGCCGATTCGTCGACCGGCCGCCGGTCGCGGTGGGATTCACGCGGTACACCCTGATGCGACTGCGGGAAGCGGACGAGCAACGTACCGAGCTGGCGGTCCTGCCGGTACGGCAGCGTCTCGCCCGGGCGCTCCTGCGCCTGGAGACGCGCGACGGGAAGCTGGGGAACGAGCCCACCGTCGGACTTCCCCAGCAGGACATCGCACAGCTCGTGGGCGCCTCGCGCAACGCGGTCGTGGCCGAGCTAACGGCACTACGTGAAGCAGGCGTACTCATCACGCAGCGACGCCGGATCGTCATCCAAGATCTCGATGCACTCACCCGGATGGCCTGTCCGGACGACGATCGCCTCCAGCGAGGACGGTCACATCGGTACTGCACAGCAGTGGGCAGAGCAGATGTCGAACCGGCCGCACGATGACCGGGTCCATGGTCACGAGACAGGAGGACACCGATGGACCCGTTGCCGGCAACACCCTTCACCGTTTCCCGAGATCTGCCGCCGTACCGCGCCATCCTGGCCGTCGACGCCAAGGGCTTCACCGACGAACCGGGCAGTACCCATCAGGCGATCAGCGGTCTGATTCCCCAACTCGTAGGGGTGGCATTCACCCGCTCCGGCCTCGCCGAGGTCTGGGAAACACCATCGTTCTTCGGTCCGACCGGCGACGGGTTCGCCGTCGGCCTACCGACCGAGGTGCTGCCCTCACTGGTGCACCCGTTCCTGAATGAGCTGCAACGCACCCTCGCCCGGCACAACAGGGACGCTCGGCATGCGGAAGCACGTATCCGCCTGCGGGTAAGCCTGCACGTCGGCCCGCTGCCTGTCGATCCGGTCAATCCCCATCTCGGCGGAAACGGGACCCCTCGCAACGATACCCACCGGCTGCTGGACTCGAAGCCGGTCCGGGCGATTCTCGCCGCGGCGAGCGCCGAGGTCACGTTCGTCGCCGCGGTCCTGTCCGACCGCGTGTTCCACGACGTCGTGGTCGCCGGGTACACCGGTCGCCATCCGGACCACTTCGTCGAGGTGTCCGCGACCGTACCCGGCAAGCAGTTCGCGCAGCGTGCCTGGCTGTACGTACCGGAACTGTCGGGAAACCTCGTCACGCTCGCCCCGCCCCACGCGCCCGACACCGTCTCGACCGACCGCGACCCGGCGTCGGCGACGGCCCCGGCAGCCGGACCACGGGTGCGGACCAACCACGGCCAGGTCGCCACCGTGGTGCACGGCGGCATGCAGCAACGCAACCGGGGACAGCGATGACAACGGAAGAGCTACCCCTCACGTACGACCACAACGCCGTCGACCCGATTGACGAATTCGACGAGTTCGAAGGTGACCCACCCGTTCCGGATTTGGCCGCGGCGCCCAGAGTCCACGAGAACTCCGGGCAGGTCGCAACGGTCGTCCACGGCGGCATGCACCAGCACCTGCACCAGTACGTGCGGCGGTTCCTCGAGTATCACGAACTCGGCGCGGAGCATGTCGGGCACACCATGGACACCTACGTCGAACGCGTGTATCGCAGCGGCGACCAACGCTCGCTGGACAGCACAGGCACGGCGGCGCTGTTCGGGCAGTACCACGCGTTGGTCCTCGTCGGTGATCCGGGAACCGGCCGGCACACCGCCGCGGTGGCGCTCCTGAGCCGACTGGGCCTGCCGATGCGGGAGATCCGACCCCGCCACGATCCGGCGCAGCCCCAGGAGCTCAGCACCGTGGATCTGCCGACCGACCCCGGCATGGCCTTCCTGCTGGAACTACCCGGGCGCGGCGAACCGGTCGGCGACGACTTCCCGCGGCAGTTGCGCAGCTACCGCGACGCCCTCCGGGCCATCGGCTCCTACCTGGTCGTCGTCGTCACACCGGAGACGTGGCGGGTACTCGGCGGATTCAACGACGGCGGTGTGTTGGCCGTGCAGCCCCCGGATCCCCGGCAGGTCCTCTCGCAGGAGCTGACCGAGCGCGGTACGCGGGTGGACCTCACCGCCCTGCTGAACGCGCCGCCGATCGTGGAGCTGCTCCGCCACGCGTCACCCCGGGAGGTGGTACGCCTGGCCGGGCTCATCGTCTCCGCGGCAGCGACGGCGGTCACCGACGGGACGGAGCCGACCGCTCGCGTCGACGTCGTCGTGTCGGCGGCGATCGCCGCGTACCACAACTGGGACAACGAACTAGCCGATTGGTTCCACAAGGAGAAGGACGTACGGGTGCGCCTTTTCCTCCTCGCCGCCGCCGTCCTCGAGCACTCCCCGGCGGACCTGGTGCTGCGTGCGGCAGAAGATCTGGGCAACCAGCTCGGTGACCGCCCCTCCCCCACCGGCGGAATCGGCGAGGCGGGCATCCGTGAACTGACCGCCCGGATCGGGGCGCGGATCGCCGTAGACAGCACGCTTTACTTCACCCGGCCCGCGTACGCACCGGCGGTCCTCGACTTCGTCCGCTCCGACCGGTCCGACCGGTTCCAGCGGCAGCTCTGGGCATGGGCTGCCGAGCTGCCGATGCAGGACCGCACCAGTACCTCCGTCGCGATTGCCGACCGGACAGCCGCCGCGATGCTGGACCTGGTGCTGCGGCACCGGGACCCCCGCATGCTCAGGCGCACGGTGCCGCGGTGGGCCGTCCGCCGGGACCTGCGTTCGATCCTCGTGGAGCTGCTGACCGCGGTGGCACTGAGCCCGGAGGCCGGCTCGTGGATGCGCCAACAGCTCAACCTGTGGGCGGCCCGGTCGAGCAACCCGGCGGTGCTCATCACGGTGGCCGAGGTTTGTCAGGGGCAGCTCGCCGACGTGTATCCGGACATCGCGCTCACCCGCCTCAACCACCTGGCCGGCAAAGCCGTCCCCGCCGTGGCGGACAGCGTCGTCGGTGCGGTCGTCAGCCTGTGGAGCAGGCCGCAGCTACGCCGGCCCGTCCTCGAAAAGACCACTTCCTGGGCACGGGAGCAGACCGGACCCAAGTTCGACGTAGGCTGCCGTCTCCTGTCGGTGCTGTCCGACCCCGGTACCGAACCGACAGCCAACGTGCTGCGGTTCGTCATCGCGGATCGACCACAGTGCTGGGACAATTTCGTCCGCGCCGTCGCCGGGATGCTGGATGCTCCCGCGCCGCCCGAACACACCCGGCGCATGCTCTTCACCTGGCTTTCTCTCGCCGCCGAGGATCCGACCCTGGGCGAACAGTTCATCGACCTGATGGTCGCCGTCGCCCGCGTTGACGGTGCGCCGGCGCGGCGCATCGCCCGCCTCCGCACCGCCGCGTACGACTGGCAGCCCGTATCCGGCGAGCAGTCCGTCCCCGATCGCCGGGACCTTCGAGAACGGCTGGTGGAACGGCTGCACCGCGCCGATCCGATGACCACACCGTCCGCCGCATAGCGGAATGAGAGGACGACGATGACATCTACGACCTTAAGCCAGCGTCTCGGCAAGTGGTGGCAGAGCACCACCTACGTGGCCGATGGACCCCAGGTGCGCGAGGAGCGATTCTCGGCTGCCCTACGGAGCGCGGTCGACGGTGCCTGCTTCCATGCGCACTTCGCTGTCGTCTGGCAGGGCGGCGACGACCCGGACAGCGGCAGCCGGCAGTTGCGCAAGTTCCTGCAGGACTGGGCCGAGGACATCGCGCGCGGCTTCAGCATTACCAGGCTGGACAGGTTGGCCAACGAACTCAACGACCGACTCGGTAGGTCCGGCTACCTGCACGACACCAACATCTACCTCACCCGGGCATCGGTCGCGCTCTTCGCTACGCCAGAGGCTCGGCAGGCCGCGTTGCTCTGGGACGAGGTGCAACGCCAGCTCGCCATCGAAAGGCTGCGGCAGGAAACCGAGCTGGCCCAGCTGGAGTACCTGCGAACGCGCATCTTCTCTCAGCCGAGCACTGCCCGCGTGTACTGGCTCAAACATCATCCCGAGGCGCTCGATGCCCTGCTCGACGACCGATTCGACCAGATAGCCGCACGGCTCGGTGCGGCCGGGGAAACGACGCATCTGGTCATCGCTCACCTGGTGGAGCAGTTCCTTACCGGGCTCGACGACTCCGAACAACAGTACCTGCTGCACCAGCTCGGCCAGGTTTTCTCGTCCTTCGGCCGGCAAGACCTGGGCGGGCAGCTGGAACCTCCCGCCGGCGAAGGGACCTGATCCGCCCGCCCCGACGGTCGGCCCCGGGCGCCTGACGAACGGGGCCAACCCGGCGCGTACCAGCAGTCGCCACGACCACGGAGGCAACCGTGCGACGCCATCAATCCTCAGCCGACAGGGTGGTCTCGTGGATCGGGCTTCTCGTGGGAGCGCTGGTCGGCGAGTCACTGACCGCAGCCGCGACCGCCGCACACGTGCTGTCACGGCTCCTCACACCGGCCCTCGTCGTGGTTGTCCTGACCGCCACCTGGTGCGCCACCGGCTTGGCAGGGCGAGCGCGCCGATCCGCATACCTGCTCGCGTTCTCCGCCATGGCGGTATGGGCGCCGGTCGCCTGCTGGTACGGACAGCGGACCCTGCGCCTTCACCACCTGCTCGCTGGTGAAGCCTTGATGATCTCCCTGGTCGCTCCCCTGCTGATGCTCATCTCAATGATCAGCCTGCTGAGCAGAACCCACTGACCATCCCGGTGGCACTGCGCCGACCTAGCACTTTGTCAGATCGGCGCGTCACAGAGGTGAGCCGCCGTCACCGGGTCCGTTCGATCTCGGCGACCTCCTCATCGCTGAGATCAAGGTCGGCGGCGGCGAGCATCGGATCGACCTGGTCGGGCCGGCGGAAGCCGACGATCGCACCGTCGACGGCCGGGTGGCGCAGGGTCCAGGCGATAGCGACCGCGCCGGACGTGGTGCCGTGACGGTCGGCGATCTCCCGCAACTGTTCCACAAGCGCGAGATTGCGCGTGAGCGCCGGCTCCTGGAAGCGCGAGTCACGCTTGCGCCAGTCGTTATCGGGCATGCCCTCGATCCGCTCGCGGGTCATCTTCCCAGCGAGGAGACCGGAGGCCATCGGCGAGTAGACGATCACCCCAATGCCCTCGCGTTCGGCGTACGGCAGGATCTCGTCCTCGGTCTCCCGGTCGATCAGCGAGTACGGCGGCTGCAGTGTCTCCACCGGTGCGATGGACCGGATCCGGCGCAACTGGTCGACGGTGAAGTTGGAGACGCCGATGTGGCGGACGACGCCCTGCTCCTTCAACTCGGCCAGCGCCGACCAGCCCTCCTCGATGTCGGAGTCGGGCACCGGCCAGTGGATCTGGTACAGGTCGATCGCCTCGACACCGAGCCGCTCCCGGCTCGCCTCCGCCTCGCGCATGACCGAATCGCGTTTGAGGCTGTGTACGACCTGCCCGCCGGGCCCTTCCAGCAACGAGCACTTGGTGAACACGTACGGCCGCTCGGCCAGACCCGCAAGCGCCCGGCCGACGATCCGCTCGGAGTGCCCGAACCCGTACGCGGCGGCGGTGTCGATCCAGTTCACGCCCCCTTCCAACGCCCGGTGGACGGCGGCGATCGACTCGTCGTCCTCCTGCGGTCCCCAGCCGAACTCCCAGCCACCGCCGCCGATCGCCCAAGCGCCGAAGCCAACCCGGGTAATCTCCATTCCGGTGTTGCCGAGCTGAGCCGTCGCCAACCGCTGTGTCTTCTGCATGATGTCCTTTTCCACCGCGAACCGTCGGGGCGCCCGCGGGTACCTACCCCTTCTGTCTGGCGTGCGCGGTCGCCCGTGCGTTCGCCTTCTCGATCTCCTCGACCAGATCCGCCTTCGTGAGCTTCTCGGGGTGGTCGATGCCCACCTTGGGGGCCACCTCGTCGAGGTGGCGCTTCGGGGCGTTGGCGTCCACCCCCTGCGCGGTGTCCCGGCGCTGCTGCCCCGACCGCGGCGTGCCCTGCTCGGCCTGCGGGTCCGAGGGGCCGGGCTGTTCCTTGGGCTCCCAGTGGTCGCCGACCTTTTCGTGGGTGTGCTTGAGCGACGCGTACGCGGTGCGCCGCGCGCGCTCGCCGGGACCGTACGACTCCTCAGCCGACTCCAGGGTCTTCTCGTACGTGCGCACGGCCTTGTCATCGGAGCGGGCGATGGTCGACGGCACGTCGTCGCGCATCCGCTCCGCCTGCTCGTGCTTGTCCGGCATGTCGATCACCCTCCCCGCGCAGCCGCCCGGGTGTGCCACGCCGGGCACCGTTCCGCCGGGCTGTCAGGCTGCGGCTGCCTTGCCGAACCCGTACCCCAAGCGCGGCCGGTCACACGACGCATTCCACGCATCCCGACCGGGTGACCGCCGCCGTAGACCCACCGGGTCACGCTACCGAAATCGTCCGCAGTGCTCCGGCCTTCAGGCCGGGGGTGAAGCGGACCCTCCCGGGTAGCGGGTCGGGGCAGGCCGGTCCGCCGTCACGGCGGATAGGCGTCTGGGTTTGTCGGACGGGGCGGATATGGTGCGATCGTGCAGCTGCGGTACAACTTCCGCGTCTATCCGACGCCCCGCCAGTGCCAGGCGCTGGCGCGGGCGTTCGGGTGCGCGCGGGTGGTGTTCAACGACGGGCTGCGCGCACGGCAGGAGGCGCGGGAACAGGGGTTGCCGTACCTGTCGGACGCCGAGCTGTCCAGGCGGGTGATCACGCAGGCCAAAAAGACCCCGGAGCGGGCCTGGCTGGGTGAGGTGTCGGCGGTGGTGTTGCAGCAGGCCCTGGCCGACCTCAACACCGCCTACCGAAACTTCATCGCCTCCCTGTCGGGCAGGCGCAAGGGCCGCCGGGTCGCGCCGCCGCGGTTGCGGTCGCGCAAGGACAACCGGCAGGCGGTCCGGTTCACCAAGAACAGTAGGTTCGCGGTGCGCGACAACGGCCGGCTGCGCCCGCCGAAGATCGGCGACCTGCGGGTGGTGTGGTCCCGGCAGCTGCCGGCCGACCCGTCGTCGGTGACGATCATCAAGGACGCGGCCGGTCGGTACTTCGCGTCGTTCGTCGTGACCACCACCGACGCGCCGCTTCCCGAGCTGGACACCGAGGTGGGTATCGACCTGGGGCTGACGCACTTCGCGGTGCTGTCGGACGGCACGAAGGTCGCCGCACCGAGGTTCCTGCGCCGCGCCGCCCGTAAGCTGCGCCGGTTGCAGAAGTCCCTGTGCCGCAAGCAGCGGGGCAGCAACAACCGCGCCAAGGCCGTCGTGACGGTCGCCCGCGCGCACGCGACGGTGGCCGACACCCGGCGGGACTGGCAGCACAAGCTGTCCACGGCGATCATCCGCGACAACCAAGCGGTGTACGTCGAGGACCTGTGCGTGGCCGGTCTGGGCCGCACGAGGCTGGCCAGGTCCGTCCACGACGCCGGCTGGGCCTCCTTCGTCGCCATGCTGGAGTACAAGGCCGCCCGGTACGGACGGACCTTCGCCAAAATCGACCGGTTCGCGCCCACGTCACAGACGTGCGCGGCGTGCGGCCGGGTCGACGGACCGAAGCCGCTGAACGTCCGCGCCTGGACCTGCCCATGCGGCAGCACCCACGACCGGGACGTCAACGCGGCGCGCAACGTGCTCGCCCAGGGACGCGGGGAGAGCCTAAACGCCTGTGGAGCGCGGGTAAGACCGGCACCCGTGCCGGCACCGCGCCGGGAAGCAGGAATCCGCTCGGGCACCGCGCGTTCCGCGCGCGGCGCGGAGAGAATCCCCGTCCTTTAGGGCGGGGAGAACGTCAATCCGAGGCGGGTACCCAGGTGACGGTCAGCTCCTCCTGGGTGGCGAAGCGGACCAGGTGGCGGGTGATGACGTCCTGGACCGCGGCGAGCCTCTCGGCGTCGTCGGCGGTGGCGGTCAGCTCGAGGTGGCCCGCGGTGGGCGCCAGGACGCACTCGCCACCGCGCAGGGTGATCGTGCCGGTCCCGTCCGCCGCGAGGACGGCGGGGACCTTGTGGCCCATGTGCGAGACGAGCTGTTTGATATAGCGGCCCGGCCGCTCCGTCACGACGTGGGCGGTTGCGTGTGCCATGAAGGTCCTTTCCGATGGTGGTCCGGTGCCGGGGTCGTCCCCACATGATCTCATCCGTTGCGCACCGGGGTGGTCGCCCGCGCCGCCGGTACGACCAGCGGGGTGCCGGTCTCCGGGTCGTCGATGACCCGGCACGCCAGGCCGAAGACCGCCTCGATCAGGTCCGCCGTGACGACCTCGGCGGGCGGGCCCTCGGCCACCACCCGCCCGCCGCGCATCGCGATCAGGTAGGTGGCGTACCGGGCCGCGTGGTTGAGGTCGTGCAGCACGGCGACCAGGGTGCGATCCTGCTCGCGGTGCAGCCGCGCGCACAGGTCGAGGATGTCGAGCTGGTGGGCGATGTCAAGATACGTCGTCGGCTCGTCCAGCAGCAGCAGCGGGGTCTCCTGGGCGAGCGCCATCGCGATCCACACCCGCTGCCGCTGGCCGCCGGACAGTTCGTCGACGTACGCGCCGGCCAGGTCGGCCACGCCGGTCGCGGCCATCGACGCGGCGACGACCCGTTTGTCGGCGTCCGACCACTGGCGCAGCAGCCCCTGGTGCGGGTATCGGCCCCGCGCGACCAGTTCGGCGACGGTGATGCCGTCCGGGGCGGTCGACGACTGCGGCAGCAGGCCGAGCGTACGGGCCACGGCCCGGGCCGGCAGCGCGTGGATGTCGCGGCCGTCCAGCAGGACGGTCCCGGATCTCGGCTTCAGGGTACGTGCCAGGGCCCGCAGCAGGGTCGACTTCCCGCAGGCGTTCGGGCCGACGATGACCGTGAACGACCGGTCCGGTACGGCGACGGTCAGCTCCTCGGCGATGGTGCACCGCTCGTACCCGAGCGTCAGCCGCTCGCCCTTGAGCCGTGCCGTGTCCCGCTCCATGCGCTGCCTCTTCCTCTCTCCGATCGCCACCGTCACCGGCGGCGTCACAGCCGGCCCGCCCGGCGCTGCGCGGCCAGCAGCCACACCAGGTACCCGCCGCCGAGCGCCCCGGTCAGCACGCCCGCCGCAAGTTGGTGGCCCGGTACCAGCCGCTGCCCGGCCAGGTCGGCCGCCACGAGCAGGACCGCACCCATGCCCAGCGACGCCAGCAGGTTCGGCCCGGGGCCGCGGGCCAGCCGCCGGGCGAGCTGTGGTGCGGTGAGCGCGACGAACGCGACCGGACCGCACGCTGCGGCGGCGGCCGCGCTCAGCAGCACGGCGGCGGTCACCAGGACCAGGCGCAGCGGCTCGACCCGTACCCCCAGCGCGTGCGCCGCGTCGTCGCCCAGCTCCAGGATGCGCAGGGCCGGGCCGCAGCCGACCAGCACCACCGGCACGGTGACGGCCAGGACCGCCAGCAACGCCCACGCGTCGTCCCAGCCGCACCCGTCCAGGCTGCCGGTCAGCCACCGCACGGCCCGTGCCGCGTCGGTGATGTCGGCGCGGGTGAGCAGGTAGCCGTCGACGCCGGCCAGGATCGCGTCGGCGCCGATGCCGACCAGGACCAGCCGGTAGCCGTGCAGGCCGCGCCGCCAGGCGAGGGCGTAGATCGCCGCGGCGGCCGCGAGGCCGCCGGCCACGGCGCCGGCCGACAGGGCCAGGGCACCGCCGCCGACGACCACGATCGCGGTCAGCGCGCCGGTCGCCGCGCCCCGGGTGAAGCCCAGCAGGTCGGGGCTGCCCAGCGGGTTGCGGACCACCGCCTGCAGAACCGCGCCGGACAGCGCGAGCGCCGCACCGGCCAGCAGCGCCGTGACGACCCGGGGCAGCCGCAGTTCGTTGACGATGAAGGCGTCGGTCGGCGTACCCGCGCCGGCGAGGGTACGGACGACGTCGACCGGTCCCATCGGGTAGTCGCCGCTGCCGATGGCGAGTACGCCGAGGCCGAGGGCCGCCAGCGCGCACCCCGCGCCCACGGCCAGCGCCCGGGTCCGGAAGCGCAGCGCCAGCCAGCCGGACACCCGCAGGACGCGCACGCCGTCTCCCGCGCCCGTCATGCCGCCGCCATCCGGGTGCGCCGCACCACGGCCAGGAAGAACCCGCCGCCCAGGACCGCCGTGACGACGCCGACCGCAACCTCGCCGGGCCGGGCCAGCACCCGGCCGAGCACGTCCGCGCCGAGCAGGGCCAGCGGCGCGAGCACCGCGCAGTACGGCAGCAGCCAGCGCAGGTCGGGACCGGTCAACGGGCGTACCAGGTGCGGCACCATCAGCCCGACGAAGACGATCGGCCCGCACGCGGCGGTCGCCGCGCCGCACAGCAGCGTGACGGCGACCATCGCGGCGGCGCGGGTAGCGGCCGGTCGCCCGCCGAGCGCCCGTGCGGCGTCGTCGCCGAGCACGAGGACGTTCAGCGGGCGCGCCAGGACGCCCGCGAGCAGCGTCCCGGCCGCGACGAAGGGGGCGATGCCGGTCACCGTCGCGGGCCGCGCGGCGGCGAGGGAGCCGACCGTCCAGAAGCGCAGCCGGTCCAGTGCGGCGGTGTCGAGCAGTTGCACCGCGTTGACGTACGCGTACAGCGCCGCGTTGACCGCCGTCCCGGCCAGCGCCAACCGGACCGGGGTGGCCGCGCGCCCGCCGCCGACGGCCCAGACGAGTGCCGCCACCAGGCCGGCCCCCGCGAACGCGAACCACACGTACCCGCCCAGGGACGTGATGCCGAGGAAGCTGATCGCGGAGACGACGGCGGCCGCGGCGCCCGCGTTGACGCCGAGCAGGCCGGGGTCGGCGAGCGGGTTGCGGGTCAGCGCCTGCATCAGGCCGCCGGCCAGCCCCAGTGCGACGCCGGCCAGTAGCCCCAGCAGGGTGCGCGGCAGCCGTATCCCGTGCACCACGGGGTACGCGGCGGCGGACTCGTCGACCAGCCCGCGCCAGGCGTCGACGAGCGGGAGCTGCCGGGCGCCGACGGCCAGGCTCGCCGCGACCACGGCGAGCAGGAGCAGCAGCGCGGTGAGCAGCCCGCCGGTACGCGCCACGCGGCGCCCGGTGATGACACCGGTACGCGCCACGCGCCGCCCGGCGACGGCTCGGGACATGGTGGGACACACGGACGGCTCCGATGTGGACGGGGCGCGCGAGGCACCGCTTGACACGATCGAGTTAGGTAAGGCTAACCTTATGCCAACCGCTGACGCCGGGCTACCCCTCCCCCACGGGTCCGGTGCGGACATCGCTGTTGACTTCGGACCTACCTATGAGTGGGAGGCATCGCCATGCCGTCTGCCCGCAATCTCCATCTCTCCCGGCGCGGCCTGTTAGCCGCCGGTGGCACGCTCGGCCTGGGCGCCTTGCTGGCGGCCTGCGGCGACGGCTCCGGCGACGGCTCCGGCGACGCGAAGAGCGCCGGCGGAACCTGGTCGTTCACCGACGACCGCGGGAAGAAGGTGGACGCGAACGGCCGCCCGCGGCGCGTCGTCGCCTACGTCGGCGCCGCGGCCGCGCTGCGGGACTTCGGCGTCGGCGACCGGATCGCCGGGGTGTTCGGCCCGACCAGGCTGGCCGACGGCCGGCCGGACCCGCTCGCCGGCGACCTCGACGTGAGCAGGCTCGCGGTCCTGGGCAACGCCTGGGGCGAGTTCAACCTCGAGAAGTACGCGTCCCTGCGCCCCGAACTGCTCGTCACGAACATGTACCAGCCGGACGCCCTGTGGTACGTGCCGGACGAGAGCAAGGACAAGATCCTGGCCCTGGCGCCCAGCGTCGGGCTCACCGTCGCCAAGGTGTCCCTGGCGACGGTGCTCCGGCGCTACGCCGACCTCGCCGCGGCCCTCGGCGCCGACCTGAAGGCCACGGCCGTCACCGACGCCAAGGCCCGCTTCGACCGCGCGAGCGAGACGCTGCGCGGGGCGGCCGCGGCGAACCGCGGCATCACGGTCATGGCCGCCTCCGCCAGCGCCGACCTGCTCTACGTCTCCGACCCCACGGTGTACGCCGACCTCAGCCACTTCACCGGACTCGGGGTGACGTTCGTCGCCCCGACCAACGTCACCGGCGGCTTCTTCGAGAACCTGAGCTGGGAGAACGCCGACAGGTACCCGGCCGACCTGATCCTGCTCGACAGCCGTACCTCCGCCCTCCAACCGCCGGACCTGGTGTCCAAGCCGACCTGGTCGAACCTGCCCGCGGTCAGGGCCGGCCAGGTCGTGCCCTGGCAGAGCGAGCCACGCTTCAGCTACGCCGGCTGCGCGCCGCTCGTGGAGGCCCTCGCCACGGCGGTCCAGCGGGCCCGGAAGGTGGCCTGACATGCCGGCCACCGCCACGCGGCCCGCGGTCACCACGGCCCCGTTCCGCTTCGCCGACCTGTACGTCGTGCGCACCGCGCGCCTCGGCGCCTCCATGGTCCGGGTCACCTTCGCCGGCGACGGACTGGCCGACCTCACCAGCGGAGGCCGCGACCAGCGGTTCAAGCTGTTCCTGCCGCACCCCTACCAGGCCGCCCCGGTCGTACCCCGCGGCGACGACTGGTTCGCCCGGTGGCGGGCCATGGACCCCACGGTACGGGCGGTCATGCGCTCGTACACCGTCCGCGAGCAGCGCCGCCGGCCGGACGAGCTCGACGTCGACTTCGCCCTGCACGGCGATACCGGCCCGGCCTCCCGCTGGGCCGGCCGCGCGGTACCCGGTGACCGGGTCACCGTGCTCGGCCCGGCGGTCGCCGACAACGGCGGCGTCGACTTCCGGCCGCCGCCGGGCACCGACTGGGTACTGCTGGCCGGCGACGAGACCGCGCTGCCCGCAGTCGCCGGCATCCTGGCCTGGCTGCCGGCCGGTACCCCGGCCCGGGCCTGGGTCGAGGTCGCCGACCCGGCCGACATCCGGGACCTGCCCACCGGCGCCGACGCGGCGGTCACCTGGCTGGTCCGGGGCACCGCCGGCAGCCCGACGCTGCTGGCCGCGATCCAGGCCGCCGAGCTGCCCACCGGTACCCCGTACGCCTGGGTCGCCGGCGAGACCGCGACGGTACGGGCGCTGCGCCGCCACCTCGTCGGCGACCGCGGCGTCGACCGTGCCCGGATCACCTTCACCGGCTACTGGCGCCGCGGTGCGTCCGAAGAGGACCTTCTCGTCGAAGCCCTCGCCGCCCCGGCACCCGCCGGCCCCGCCCCCGACGACCCGGCCGCCGGCATGCAGCCGGACCGAGAGGACGCCCCGTGACCACCAGCAGTTCGTACCTGCTCACCGACCGCACCGCCGCCGGCTACCGGCGGGCGGTCCTCGCCGGCGTCGACCGCGTCGCGGCCCGGATCGCCGCGGTGGACCGGCCGTTCACCGGGATCACCGCCGACCGGCTCGCACCGGAGATCACCGCGGTCGACCTGGACCGCCCGCTGGGCGACCCGGCCGCCGCGCTCGACGAACTGGAGCGTGTCTACCTGCGCGACGCGGTCTACTTCCACCACCCGCGCTACCTCGCGCACCTCAACTGCCCGGTCGCGATCCCCGCCCTGGTCGGCGAGGCGATCCTGACGGCGGTCAACTCCTCGCTCGACACCTGGGACCAGAGCGCCGGCGGCACGCTGATCGAACGCCGCCTGATCGACTGGACGGCGGAGCGGATCGGGCTCGGCCCGGCCGCCGACGGCGTGTTCACCAGCGGCGGCACCCAGTCCAACCTCCAGGCGATGCTGCTGGCCCGCGAGGAGGCCTGCCGACTGATGGGGAAGACCGGGCGGCGGCGCGCCGAGATCCTGCCCCGGCTGCGCATCCTCGCCTCCGAGTACGCGCACTTCAGCGTCGCCAAGGCGGCGTCGCTGCTCGGGCTCGGCGCGGACGCCGTGGTCGCGGTGGCGTGCGACGCCGACCGGCGGATGCGCCCCGCCTCGCTGGCCCGGGCGCTCGATCGGTGCCACCGCGACGGATCGGTACCGATGGCCGTCGTCGCGACCGCCGGTACCACCGACTTCGGCAGCATCGACCCGCTGCCCGCCATCGCCGACCTGTGCGACCGGGCCGGGGCGTGGCTGCACGTCGACGCGGCGTACGGCTGCGGGCTGCTGGTGTCGCGGCGCCGGCGGCACCTGCTGGCCGGGATCGAGCGGGCCGACTCGGTGACCGTCGACTACCACAAGTCCTTCTTCCAGCCGGTCAGTTCCAGCGCGGTGCTGGTCCGTGACCGGACGGTGCTGCGGCACGTCACGTACCACGCCGACTATCTCAACCCGGCGCGCAGCGCCGTCGAGCGCATCCCCAACCAGGTAGACAAGAGCATCCAGACCACCCGGCGCTTCGACGCGCTGAAGCTGTGGCTGACCCTGCGGGTCATGGGCCCGGACGCGGTCGGCGAGCTGTTCGACGCCGTCGTCGACCGGGCGGCGCAGGTGTGGCGCCGGCTCGACGCCGACCCCCGCTTCGAGGTGCTGGCCCGGCCGCAGTTGAGCACGCTGGTCTTCCGGTACGCCCCGACCGGGCCGGACGAGCCGGCCGGGCCGGCCGGGCCGGCCGGGCCGGACCCCGACCGGCTGGACCGGGCCAACCGACACGCCCGCGCCGCGCTGTCCGCCTCCGGTGCGGGCGTCGTCGCCGGCACCGTCGTCGACGGCCGGCACTACCTGAAGGTCACGTTGCTCAACCCCGACACCTCGGTACGCGACGTCACCGACGTCCTCGACCTCGTCGCCGGGCACGCTCGCGCCTACCTGGGAGAAGACAGCCTTGTCCACGCCTCGTGACCCCGCCCGGATCCACGACTTCGTGGCCGTCGGCCTCGGTCCGTTCAACCTGGGTCTCGCCTGCCTGACCGCGCCGATCGACGGCCTCGACGGGGTGTTCCTGGAGAGCCGGCCGGAGTTCGACTGGCACCCGGGCATGCTGCTGCCCGACGCCACCCTCCAGGTGCCGTTCCTGGCCGACCTGGTCACCCTGGCCGACCCCACCTCCGAGTTCTCGTTCCTCAACTACCTCAAGCAGACCGGGCGCCTCTACCCGTTCTACATCCGGGAGAGCTTCTTCCCGCTGCGCGCCGAGTACCGCGACTACTGCCGGTGGGCCGCCGCGCGGCTACCCACCGTCCACTTCGGCCGGCACGTCACCGCGATCTCCTACGACGAGGCGGACGGGGTGTACGTGGTCCGCGCGAACGTGCGCGGGGAGCCGGCGACCTACCGCGCCCGCCGGCTGGTCCTCGGCACCGGCACCCCGCCGTACCTGCCCGACGCCTGCCGCGGCCTGCCCGGCGACGCCGTCCACAGCTCGGAGTACCTCGGCAGCAGGGCCGCGCTCCGGGCCAAGACCAGCATCACGGTCGTCGGCAGCGGCCAGAGCGCCGCCGAGATCTACCACGACCTGCTGGCCGACCTCGACAACCACGGGTACGAGCTGATCTGGGTCACCCGGTCGCCGCGGTTCTACCCGCTGGAGTACACCAAGCTGACGCTGGAGTTGACCTCCCCGGACTACATCGACTACTTCCACGCGCTGCCCGCCGCGACCCGCGACCGGCTCACCGCGTCGCAGCACAGCCTGTACAAGGGCATCAACGCCGACCTCGTCAACGACATCTTCGACCTGCTGTACCGGCAGAGCCGCACCGGGCCGTGCCGCACCAGGCTGATGACGAACACGGCGCTGGTGGGCGCCCGGCACGACGCCGCGACCGGCACGTACACCCTCGACCTGCGCCAGACCGAACAGGACCGGGACTTCACCCTGGACACCCAGGGCCTGGTGCTCGCCACCGGCTACCGCTACGAGGTACCGGCGTTCCTCACGCCGCTGGCCGACCGCATCGCACTCGACGACGCCGGCCGGTTCGCCGTCCGGCGTGACTACCGCGTCGACGCCGGCGGGCCGGCGATCTACGTGCAGAACGCCGAGCTGCACACGCACGGCTTCACCGCCCCCGACCTGGGCATGGCCGCGTACCGCAACGCCTGCATCATCCGCGACATGCTCGGCCGCGAGTACTACCCGGTCGAGAAGTCCACCGCCTTCCAGAAGTTCGGAGCGCCGGCGTGACCGTCTTCACCCACACCCACGAGCGGCTCGGTGAGTTCACGCTCCGCCCGGTCGACCCGGTCGCCGACGCCACGTTGCTGCACGGGTGGGTCACCCACCCCCGGTCGGTGTACTGGTTGATGCGGGACGCCACGCCGGCCGATGTCGTCGCCGAGTACGAGGCGATCGCGGCGCGGCCGGGCCACGACGCCGTCATCGGGCTGCACGCCGGCCGGCCGGAGTTCCTCGTCGAGCGCTACGACGCGCGAGCCGAACTCGGCGGCGTGTACCCGGTCGAGCCCGGCGACGTCGGTATGCACGTCCTGGTGGCGCCGACCGACACCCCGGTACCCGGGTTCACCCGCGCGGTGCTCACCACGGTCATGGAGTGGCTGTTCGCCGACCCGGACACGCACCGGGTCGTGGTCGAACCCGACGTGCGCAACACGGCCGTCCACGCGCTCAACGCGTACGTCGGCTTCCGCGTCGTGGACACCGTCCACCTGCCGCACAAGGACGCCTACCTGAGCATCTGCACCCGCGAGGACTACGAGGCCGCCCGCATCGCGGCCGCCCGAGGAGCGAACGTATGAACCCGACCGACGCCGTCGCCCACCTGACCCCCGAACACTGGGACCGCGCCAACCGGCTGCTGGTCCGCAAGGCGCTCGCCGAGTTCACCCATGAGCGGCTGCTCACCCCGGCCGAGGTCGCACCCGGCCGGTACGCCGTCACCGGTGACGACGGCACCGTGGAGTACCGGTTCACCGCCCGCGTCGGCCCCCTCGACCACTGGCGTATCGACGCCGGCAGCATCAGCCGGCACCGCGACGGAGCGGAGCTACCGCTCGACGCGCTCGACCTGGTCCTCGACCTGCGCCACGCGCTGGGCCTGAGCGAGCGGATCCTGCCGGTCTACCTGGAGGAGATCAGCAGCACCCTGGCCGGCAGCGCCTTCAAGCTGGCCAAACCGCCGGTCAGCGCCGCCGAGCTGGCGCGCGCCGACTTCCAGGCGGTCGAGACGGCCATGACCGAGGGCCACCCCTGCTTCGTGGCCAACAACGGCCGGCTCGGCTTCGACGCCGCCGAGTACCGCGCGTACGCCCCGGAGGCCGCCCGCCCGGTACGCCTGATCTGGCTGGCCGCGCGCCGCGACCGCACGACGTTCACCAGCGGCGCCGGCCTCGACTACGACCGGCTGGTCACGGGCGAGCTGAGCCCGGCCACGCTGCGCCGGTTCGCCGGCACCATGGCCGGGCTGGGGCTGCACCTCGATGACTACCGGCTCATCCCGGTACACCCGTGGCAGTGGTGGAACAGGCTGGCGGTCACGTTCGCCGGCGACGTGGCGCGGCGCGCGCTGGTGTGTCTGGATCACGGCGACGACGCGTACCTGGCGCAGCAGTCCGTGCGCACCTTCTTCAACACGACCGCGCCGTCCAAGCACTACGTGAAGACCGCCCTGTCGGTACTCAACATGGGTTTCCTGCGCGGCCTGTCCGCCGAGTACATGCGGGCCACCCCGGCCATCAACGACTGGCTGGCCGACCTCGTCGCGGCCGACCCGGTGCTGAAGGCCACCGGCCTGGGCATCCTGCGCGAACGGGCGGCCGTCGGCTACCACCACGCGCAGTACGAGGCCGCCTCCCCGAAAGGCTCGCCGTACCGCAAGATGCTCGCCGCGCTGTGGCGCGAGAGCCCGGTACCCCTGCTGGAGCCGGGCGAGCGGGCCGCGACCATGGCGGCGCTGCTGCACGTCGACGCCGACGGCCGGTCGGTCGCCGGGGCGCTCGTCGCCGGCTCCGGGCTCGACGCCGCGACCTGGCTGCGCCGGTACCTCGACGCCTACCTGACGCCGCTGCTGCACTGCTTCTACGCGTACGACCTCGTGTTCATGCCGCACGGGGAGAACGTCATCCTCGTGCTCGACGAGCGGGGCGTACCGCGGCGGGCCTTCTTCAAGGACATCGCCGAGGAGATCGCCGTCATGAACCCGCACGCCGACCTGCCGGATGGGGTCGCGCGTATCCGCGCCGACGTCCCGGAGAACCTGAAGGTACTGTCCATCTTCACCGACGTCTTCGACTGCTTCTTCCGGTTCCTGGCGGCGAACCTCGACGCCGACGGCACGCTCGACCAGGGCACCTTCTGGGCCGGTGTCGCCACCTGTATCCGCGACTACCAGGAGGCCAACCCGGGGCTGGCCGACCGGTTCGCCCGGTACGACCTGTTCACCGAGCGGTTCGCCCTGTCCTGCCTCAACCGGCTGCAACTGCGCGACAACCAGCAGATGGTCGACCTCGCCGACCCGGCCGGGGCGTTGCAACTGGCCGGTACGCTCGCCAACCCGATCGCCCGGTACGTCCGGTGACCGGGACTTGTCGCAATGCCGGAGCTGTCGTACGCCGGCGCGACGAAGACCCTCGCGTCGGTCGTCCTCCTGTGGGCGGCGATGGTGGCGACCGGCCAGCGTACTGATCAGGTGGCGTTCGATTTCGTCCTGTGACGTTCCCCCGCGACCGCTGGGAGCCGGCGTGATGCAGGCTGACCACGGCTGCGGCGTGTCGTCGTACCGTCCGGCGCCTCGGCCGCCTCGGCCTCGCCCACCTCGGGGTTCAGCTCGCGGTAGGCGCGGCGGGCCGCGGCCAGGAACCGCTGCGGATCCTCGACCACGACGTCCTGCGCATCCGTACGCTGATCGTCATCCCGCCACCGGGCGGTTCGCCTCGTCCACCCGGTGGCGGGTAGGTCGCGATCAGACCCGTCCGCAGTCCCCGCCCAGCGGCTCAGAACGCGGCGATGCTGGCTGGGGTGCGTTCGGCGCGGCTGAGCGCCCGAAGGACAGCGGTCGCGCCGTGCCGGCGTACGGCCAGCCGGGACAGCAGGTCGACCACCGTGTCGACGGCGCTCTGCGGCAGCGTGGGCGTCGCGGCACCGACGCTCACCGCCAGGTCGTCGGAGTGGACGGCGAGCTCCATCATCCGGGTGATCAGCAGGTCGTCGAGGCGCAGTGACCATGGCCCCCAGAACGGCAGGCGGACCGACCGGCCACCCGCCTCCGAGGCCAGCAGGTCCGCCAGTTCGGTGACGGCCGCGTCGACGCGCGTCACCAGCGCCTCGGGTCCGTCGACCGCCAGTTCCTCGCCACCGTTGCGGATGCGGACGTTGATGTCGTCATCGAGGGCGGCATCGGTCCACAGCGCCCGGGCGTAGTGGTCGAGCAGGGAGATGGTCTGCTCCTGCGGTGCCGGCCCGGTCAGCGCCTGCGGTACGCCCAGGATCTGGTAGGCCAGGTGGCCGGCGAGACCGCCGACGCTGAACTCCGGCAACGCGCTCGGCTTGCGCCAGGCGGCAGCGACCGCCGGATCACGCAGCAGGTCCGCGGCTGCGCGGGCCGCGGACAGGAAATCGTCCCGGGTACTACTCAAGCCTGCACTCCCCTTCTCGGCGAACAGTGGGAGGAACGCCCCGGGTGAGCGGTGAGACGGCGGCCACCTCCCCCAAAACATCCTAGGATAATGCTACGCGGGAGCCGCCCCCGCCAGGTCGCTTGCCGGTGGCACCACATTCCCCATCGTGGAGAGTTGGGCACCAATATTGGCGCCCAACTCTCCACGATCCATGAAGGACCGGCACGTCCGGCCCGCTCCCACCCACTTCGTCGGGTGAGGACGGGTAAGGACCGGGCGGGATCAGCCAGGACCGGTCAGGACGCGCAGGTGTTGAGCATGCCCTGCAGGGCGGTCTTCTCCGCCGACTGGAGCGTGAGTCCCCAGTGGTACTTCGACCGGATCCACATCTTGGCGTAGGTGCACCGGTACGACGACAGCGGCGGCTGCCAGGTGGACGGGTCCTGGTCACCCTTGGCCTGGTTGACGTTGTCGGTCACCGCGATCAGCTGCGGGTAGCTGAGGTCGTTGGCGAAGCTCTGCCGCTTGCTGGTGGTCCAGGCGCTGGCGCCCGACCGCCACGCCTCGGCCAGCGGTACCACGTGGTCGATGTCGACGTCGGCGGGGCTGGTCCAGGTGGCGCCGTCGTACGGGCTGTACCAGCGTCCGGAGGTCGGGTAACAGGTACTGTCGACGGTCACCGAACTGCCGTCGCGCTTGAGGACGGTCTCGCGGGTGTTACAGCTTCCCGAGACGGTGATCCAGTGCGGGAACAGGTCGCGCGAGTACCCGCTCATCGCGCCCTCGGCGGCCACGGTCAGCGCGTTCAGCTCGCTCTGCGCGGTGGACTTGGCGGGGATGTTGGGCGGGGTGGCGGCCGCTGGCGACACGAGTGTCACCGCCAGCGCGGTACCGGCGACGACGGCGCCGAGCAGGCCGGACAGCGCGCGGCGGGGGTGGTGGGGGGAACCGGGCACGGGGAGCCTCCGAGGTGGTGAGGGCGTGACGCTCCGACCGTCGCGGGTGGCGGTGGCCACCTCATGATCGGGTCGTTACCGTACCCCGAAGATCGTCAAAAATTTAGATCGACGAATCTTTTAGTCCCCCTTCCGGAGTACGCGACAACCCGTCCGACGGGCGTGCGGTCGGTCGATTCGACCCGTTGGCAGCCGTCCGCCGCACGGCCTCCGGGTGCGCCGCCGCGCGCCGGAGCTGTCGCGCAAGCTGTCGGTCGAGGCGCACAGCTCCGACCCGCTGCGTGGCATGGACCGGATCACGCTCTATGCCTTGGCGGTCAACGAGGACAACGCCGCCGGTGGCCACGTCGTCACCGCCCCCACCAACGGCGCGGCCGGGATCATCCCGGCGGTGCTGCACTATTACACGCGGTTCGTCCCGGGCGCCAACGATGATGGCGTGTGCCGGTTCCTGCTCACCGCTGGCGCCGTCGACGCTATCTGCAAGGAGACCGCGTCCATCTCGGTGCGGAGGTCGGCTGCCAGGGCGAGGTCGGGTCGGCCTGCTCCATGGCGGCCGGCGCGACGGACCCAAGCCGCTGAACGTCCGGTCGTGGACCTGCCCGTGCGGCGCGGTCCACGACCGGGACCTCAACGCGGCGATCAACGTGCTCGCGGCGGGACGCGCCGAGAGCCTAAACGCCTGTAGAGCGCAGGTAAGACCGGCACCCGTGCCGGCACCGCGCGACGAAGCAGAAATCCACCCTCCGCGCCGCGCGCTGAGCGCGCAGCGCGGAGGGAATCCCCGCCCGTTAAGGGCGGGGAGAACGTCAAGGCGCGGGGAACTGCGGCGGAACGTCGCCCGGGGCGCTGCCCCACCCGGTGTTCGCGGTCGGCCCCAGCGTGTACACCAGCCTCCCGCCGGTGCGCAGCAACTCCGCCGGGATCCACGGCTTCGACGACGCCCGCCCGCCGACCACCAGACGCTGGATGTACCGGTTGGCCGGTGACGCCTGCGGCGCGTCGATGGTGAGCTTCCGGCCACCGGCCAGCTCAACGGTCGCGCGCGGGAACAGCGGAGACGACAGCACCAGGTCGGCCCGGGTCGGGATGGCCGGGTACAGGCCGAGCGCCGCGAAGACGTACTTCGCCGACATGGTCCCGGCGTCGTCGTTGCCGGGGATTCCACCCGGCGCGTTGGTCCACAGGGTGTCGAGCTCCGCCCGTACCGTCTCCTGGGTCTTGTACGGCACGCCGAGGTAGTTGTAGAGGAACGGCGCCTGGATGTCCGGCTCGTTGGTCGGGTCATAGCGGGTCGACTGCCGACCGGAGAAGTCGAAACTGCCGTCGGGGGCGCGGAAGAAGGCGTCGAGCCGGTCGATCGCCACCTGGTTGCCGCCCATCAGCCGGGCCAGGCCGACCACGTCGGAGTAGACCATCCAGGTGTACCGGGCACTGCTGCCCTCGACGAATCCGCGCTCGGTGGACGGGGTGAAACCCGTGGTCCAGGTGCCGTCGGCGTTCCGGTCGCGCATGTAGCCGCGGAACGGCCCGTCGACCGGCGGCGGGGTCGGCACGTCCGGGTCGGCCAGCTCCAGCTCGGCGACCTGCACGATCGGCGCGCCCCGGTTGGCCGTGACGTCGAGCCGGTAGTACCGGTATGGCTTCGGGTCCGCCACCGGGTACCGGTTGGTCACCCCGCGGTCGGTGAACGCCTGACCGGTCCGGGTGTCCACCGCCGTCCAGGTGACGCCGTCGGCCGAGCCGAGCAGGGTCCAGTCCTTCGGGTCGCGCTCCGGGACGTCGTTGGCCGACGTCACGGCGTACTCGGTGACCGTGCGCGGCTGGTCGAGCTGCACCTGGACCCAGCCGGTGGTGGCGAACGCGAGCCACTTGGTGCCCTTGTCGCCGTCGACGAGCTGCTGTTTCCCCTCACCCGGCGGGTTCTCGGCGCTCGCGGTGACCTCGACGACATGGGCGCGGACGTTGTGCGGCAGGCCGGGATCGGCGGCGGCGTCCGGGTCGAAGACGTTGCGCCAGTTGCCGGAGCGGGCCAGGAACCTCTGGTGGTTCGCGGTGTCGCCCAGGGCCTTGGCCAGCTCGGCGAGGCCGAAGTCAGCGGCCGCGTCCTCCAGGGTCTCCGCCGCGCCGCCCCAGCAGTGGCAGTCGTCGGCGGGGACGTAGCCCAGCGACAGGTACCGGTCGAGGGCGGGCCGTTGACCGACGCACTCGACCGGACAGCCGGCGTCGCTGGTGTCGTTCGCGGTCGGCACGGTCGCCGCCGTGACCAGCGAGGCGTACGCGCCGCGTACGTCGAAGTCGCGCGCGCCGAAGGCGTACATGGCGGCGATGGCGGCCGCGGCCGGGTCGCCCGACATCACGCTGGTCTTGCCGTGCTGCAACAGCCAGCGGTCCCACTCGCCGCCGCGTTGCCGGGCATAGTTGTACAGCGACTGCGCGTAGTCGCTGGCCATCTTCGGGTCGAGCAGGGCCAGCAGTTGCACCTGAGCCCGGTACACATCCCAGCCGGAGAAGGTGCCGTACTGCGCCCGCTGCCGGGACTCCAGCCGGTGCACGGCCCCGTCGGCGCCGGCGTACTCGCCGGTCACGTCGCTGGTCAGGGTCGGCTCCAGCATCGTGTGGTAGAGCGCGGTGTAGAACACGGTCCGCTGGTCGGCGGTGCCACCGCCGACACCGAGCCGGCGCAGCGCGCGCCGCCAGTCGGCGTACGCGGCCGTACGGACGGAGTCGAACGACCGGCCCGGCGGGTTCTCGGCGCGCAGGTTAGCCTCGGCGTTACGCAGGCTGACGTACGAGACCGCCACCTTGACGTCGACCCGGGTGGTGCCGGGCGCGAACGTCACGTACCCGCCGGATCCCTTGCCCGGCACCGGCCGGCCGCCTGAGCCGTAGCCGGTGCCGCCGGAAGCGGTGGTCGCACCGGGGTTCAGCGTCGCGTCGGTCCACGTTCCGACCGCCGCGAACGGCTGATCGAAGTGGGCGGTGAAGTGCAGCGTGTAGTAGGGCTTGCGGTTGTCCGGGCTCTGCGGGCCACAGAAGTTGCCCGCCGTCACCGAGCCGGTCACCGTCCGGTTCGCGGCGTCGATGCGTACCGTGGCGTCGCTGCTGCCGGTCTCCGAGTGGGCGGTGCGGAACAGCAGGCTCGCGGGCCGGTCGGCCGGGAAGGTGAAGCGACCGGAGCCGGTGCGCGGCGTCGTGGTGACCTCCGCCGTCGCGTCGCTGTCGAGACCGACCTTGTAGTAGCCGGGTCGGGCTGCCTCGGCCGTGTGCGAGAACGTACTGGCGTACGTCGCGTCCGTGGTGTCTGCGGTCGGCGAGGTGGTGACGTCACCGACGTACGGCAGGATCGGGATGTCGCCGTTGGCGCCGGAACAGCCGACGCCGCTGACATGGGTCAAGCTGAGGCCGCGGAGCTTGGTCACGGTGTACTCGTAGCCGCCGGGCGCCGCGGTGCGGGTCTGGTCGCCGCGGGTGTTCTGCGGACTCCAGGCGAGCATGCCGAACGGGGTCACCGCGCCCGGGTAGGTGTTGCCCAGGTTCGTGGTGCCGATGAACGGATTCACCAGCGCCGCCGGGTCCGTGACGAGGGCCGGGGCGGCCGCTGCCGCCGGCACCGCACACGTCAGCGTCGCCGTGAGCAGTACGGCACCGAAGCCGCCGGTGTACCGGCCGGCCCGGCGCGGAGACCATCGTGACATCCCGCCTCCCACCCTTGTGACAACGTTGTCAGCCATCGATAGAGAGCAGGGTGGTCTAGCGGAGAGAGATCTGTCAATGCATCACGAGAGTGAATGTTGCGGGTCGGCGCACCGGGGCGCCTACCGCGATGCCTCCGGTTGGTCGCGTGTACCGGGGCCCTACCGCGGCGCCTCGGTGTGGTCGCGCGCCCAGGCCGCCCACTCGTCGAGCCAGTGCTGCTGCGCGCGCCCCTCGGCCTCGACCTCGGCATAGTCGGCGGGAGGAGGATCCCCGGCCTGCCGACGGCGCTGCCACGCCTGCTGCGCCCGGCGACTGGAGACGTCGTCGCTGAGCCCGGTGGCGTACAGCAGGGTCTCGGCAACGGCCCGCTCCCGCAGCCGGTCGTCGTCGCGGAACCAGGCGACGCTGTGGTGGAGGGCGGACAGGTGCGACAGCATGCGCTGCACCGCCCGCTTGGCCTGCGACTCGGACTGGTCGGCCAGAGTCATCTGACGCTGAATGGCAGCCTGCCACAGGCTCGACCAGTACGACGGTAGCTGCGGCGGTGGCCCACCATCGGCCATCCACTCGGTGTGCTGGCAGGCTTGCCGGAGAACGGTGTCGACCAGAGCGCGGTGTGGCTCGCGGCTCAGTTCGTCCGGTAGCGGTTCGGGCTCCCGCGGCGCGGCTGGCGGTCTCGGCACCGGCCTTCGCTCCAGATCGGACAGTAGCGGTTCGAGGTCGGTGAGGGTCTCCACCTCGATCGAGTCCGGGTGCCAGTCGTGCGCCGCGATACTGATCTCGATGTCGCCGCGCTCGCAGCGCACCGCCCACCACCGGCTGCCGGCACGCACGATCCGGCCGGCGACCGGCTGACCATCCACGATCACCGTCGCATCACCCTCGGTCCAGGCAACCGAGGAGAACCGGTCACCGTACTGCCGCATGTGGTCCTCGACCAGGGTACGCAGGGATGCTGAACTCACCCGGGTGCCGACCCAACGCGCCGTTTCGACGGTCACCCAGACATCATCCCGTCGGGCGCCGTACACGATCCTGATGGCGGTGATGGCGTCGTTGAACCGCTCGAAGCCGCCAAACCGTTCCGCAGCAGGTTTTGCGGCTTCCGACAACGCAACAATCGGAATGTCACACTCATGGAGTGCCTGCCGCCTGTCCCGAGCCCGATCCGCGAGCAAATCGGCGGCACGCGACGCGGGAACTCGTTCCATATTCTCCGTCTCCTCGAAATACCCGATCAACCGAGTGCTGCCGGGGATGCCGCGAGGAACCATATTCAGCCGTCATCCCCGGCTCGCGTGGTCGCCTACCAGATCGAGTCTCCCGCAGACGGCCCCTCCGACCAACACACCCAGGCGTTCTCAGTGACCGTGTAGCTGCCGTACCAGACCACGGTTGCTTGGGCCCACCCGCGCGTCAGGCTCAGCTTCCTAGCGTAGGCGGTCCAGGAGAAGGGACCGAGGAAGCCGTCCTCCTCACTGTAAGCCTGGGTGGAATTCCCACCATTGTCCTCGATATTCACGTGCCAGTGAACGTCCCACGGATCGCCGGCGTCCACGACGAGTTTCATGCCAGTGCCGAGGTTCGCTCGCGCCCCGCCAATCGGATCCAAGTAGACCCAAGACGTACCGCAGCTAGGGTCCGTCGCTTCGCCGTAACCGTAGGGCGACACCACATCGCCCGAGGATTTCCCAGCCTGGCCGTCCACCGCCCGCTTCTTGATCACGCCACTGGTGGGCACGTACGCACCTTTGCGTGCAGCATCGGCCTTGGCGGCCGGCACGGACGCAAGGGACCCGTCCGGCAGGGTCACCACTTCGAGGCCGTGCGCCCGAGCCACGTCGGCATCAAAGCCGACCAGGCGCATACCTAATTGCACCTTCGCCCCTTGGGCGGCTCCACCACCCGGCGCCTCCACAGGGGTCGCGCTCGCGGCAGTGGGAGCCAGAATTGAACCCGCGACCACCAGGGAAAGAGCCCCCAGCATGAATGTTGCACGCGCAGAAGCCGACCGGAGGCCGGCGCGATCTGGCGCCATTGTTCCTCCCCAGGATCAGGTTTGCCATCTCGCCATTAAATTAGCTTTGATCAATTTATTGGGCAAGATAATGGGTCGCCCGCACTGCCCAAAGTGGCACCGCATCAGCTGAGGTCACCGATCCGGTCGCCGCTGCGCCACCAGATCACCGAGCCGCGCCTGCAGCCGCGTAATCCGCTCGGCCTGGGTGCGCAGCCGGTGCACCTGCGCGGTGAGGACGTGCCGGAGACCGGCCGGGTCGTCGCCGGTACGGTCGAGCGCCCCGGCGATCTCCGACAGCGACAGCCCGAGCTGGCGCAGCGCGCGCACCCCGTACAGCCGCCGCACGTCTGCGGCGGTGTAGCGGAGGTGCCCGGCCGCGGTGCGTTCGCCCGGCGACACCAGGCCCAGCTCGTCGTAGTGGTGCAGGGTACGGACCGTCATGCCGGTGGCGTGGGCCAGCTCGCCCACGGTCCACCGCCGGCCCACCTCGGGCTCATCGCGCCTGCCACGACGCTATGACCTGCCGTTACGTGAGGTGCAAGGCCACAGCCCGACACCCTGGCCGAACCGACCGGATGCGACGCGGGCACGAACTCCACTGCCGGCACCTCCCCGGCGGCGTCTGTCAGTTTCGCACCGGCAGGCACCGCCGGGGTGCCCGGCAGGTCACCTGACGCTGTACGGCAACCAGCCCAGGAACCGGCCGTGCAGCTCACCGGCCGGTACGCCGCGCAGGTCGGCGGCGGCCTCCACGAAGGACGCGCCGAGCACCAGCGCCAACGACACCGGCGCGTCGGCGTACTCCCCCAGCAGTTGTCGACGACGCGACAGACACGGCCACGGGTACCCGCAACCCACACAGATCCAGTTCGGCCGGATCGGCTGGTGTGCGGTCATGCCGGATACCGCCCCGCGTCGCGGATGCGGCGGCCCATCCGCCGCTCGACGGCCAGCGCGGCGGTAAGGGTCTCGCAGGGGTACCAGGGCGTGCCGCACGAGCAACCGGCGAACACCTCGCCGTTGAGCCAGTACATGTCCGGACGATGCAGGATCTTGATCAGAGCTACCTCAGGTCGGTCCACCGTGGCCTCCACTGCCGCTGGATGGGGCACGGCGGCCGGGCCATGTCCGGTCATCCGACCGCCGCACCCCTGACCGGTAGCGTCCAACCGACGCACCCGACGGAACAGAGGGCGCATGTCCGCTAGGTGTCCGCGGACAGCCGCATCCGGCGGGCGACCGCGGGCACCCGGGCGGCCAGCCGCGGGGAACGCGTCGAATCAGCGATCGCCCGGACTCGCGCGAGCGTCTCCTCCGCCGCCTGCGCGTCACCGATCCGCGCGTAGGCGGCTGCGAGGTGACACAGGTACACCCCGGCCCAGTCGGCGCTCTGCGACTCGGCCGGCAGCCCCTCCAGGCCTGTGGTGAGCAACCGTGCCGCCTGCTCGCCATGGCCAGCGTGGTCGTGCGCGAGCACACTGTGCACCACACCGCCCTCCAGCGCGAAGAAGGCTGGACTGCGGTAGTAGTGCCAAGGCGGTACGGGGTCGCTGTGAGCAGTGGTCGCCAGCGCGAGGTCGTGACCGGCCGCGAGGGCATCAGCCGCACCGGTCCGGTCTCCGACCCGGGCCAATCCCCGGGCCAACTGGAACTGGTCGTAGGCGCGTTGGCCGACGAACACGAACGGATCACGCAGGCTGACCCGGGTGAGCCCGATCATCGGGCCCCACGCGCCCAGCTCCTCGGCGAGGTAACCGCGAAACGACAGCACGGTGCCGATCAGGTCCGAGTTGCCGGTCTCGGTGGCCCACTCCAGCGCCTGGGCGAGCCACGTCCGCGCGGCGGCTGGCTCCGCGTCGGCGATGTGCAACCAGCCGGCGAACTGCGCCCACTGCGCGGCCACGTCGACCAACCGGGGCCGCAGCGGATCGCGCGCCTCGCCGACCATATCCGTCACCAGGGCAAGCTGTGACGCCACGGATGGAAGCACGGCGACTGCGCCGATGGAGTCCTCCAGCCGGCGGTAACCGACGAGCAAGGCCGCCAAGGCGTCGATGGCGGTGCTGTCGACACGCCGAGGGCATCGTGCGACGTAAGCCAGTCGGGCCTCATCCTCGGCGGAGGTCTCCGGTCCGGGCTGGACGAGTCGGGCCAGCGCGCCACCGGCCTCCAGCGCGGTGTCCAGCCGACCGGCAAGGTCCACCGCGGGCTGTGCCCGGCCGGTCTCCAACTCATGGATGAGGCTCTTGCCCTGATAGACCAGACCGGCCAACGCGCGCAGCGACAGGCCACGCACCAGGCGCAGGTGACGCAACTCTGCCGGAAACCGAGGATCGACGGCAGCACGGGGACGCGACGGCACGGTTGGCTCCCAGGGAGAGGACCGGGCGGCGGACCACCCCACGTCTGCCTCGGCGCCCGCCGTGGATTGACGGTACGCCACGTGCTCTGAGCGCCTCCACCTGTTCGACGACACCGCCGACTGCGTAGTGGATGAAACGGGACGGTGGGCTCAGCGGGACGATCCCGCTTCCGGCCCCACCCGGCCCCACCCGGCCCCGGCCGGGCCCGGGTAACGACCGCGGCCGGCCTGGTCGCCCTGGAGACGGACCTGCTCGGGCTGGGGTACCTGGTCGGGTCCCGGCTGCGCGCGTACCTGTCGGGCCAGTCGCCGGAGCGCCTCGCCGCGCTCGGCCCGGCCGACGCACCGGCCCCGCCCAACCCGACCCCCGGCCTCGCGGCGCTGGTCCGCGGCGACGTCGACCTGCCCGGCCACGCCGAGGTATACGCGCTGTACCCGGACCGGCTCGACCCGGATCGGCTGCGCGTACTCCAGGCCGGCGACCTGGTCGCCGCGCTGCGTGCCGACAACGACGACGGCCCCGGCGCGGGCGGCGAACGGCGATAGCCGCCGGATGCGGCGCGGTCAGCGCGCCAGGGCGGCCAGGAACCTGGCCACCTCGTCGGGGCAGGCGAGCACGAACTCGGCGGCGGTGGTCCGGCCCGCCACCTCGGGGTCGTCCGGGCGGCCGACGATGATGCCGACCCCGCGTCCGCGCAGCGCCCGGAAGGCGTCCTCGTCGGTGACGTCGTCACCCAGGTACAGCGGGACGACGTCGTCGGTGTCGAGGCCGAGGACGCCCATCAGGTACCGCACGGCCCGGCCCTTGTTCCAGTCGATGTTCGGCTGGATCTCGTGGACCATCTTGCCGGGGGTGACCCTGAGCCGGTCGGGATGGTCGGCGAGCAGTTCCCGGACCACCGCGCCGACCCGCTCACGGTCGGCCGGGGAGGCGAGCCGGTAGTGCACGGCGACCGACGCGTGCTTGGGCTCCACCGTCACCCCGGGGATCGCCGCGGCCGTGGTCCGCAGCCGCTCGGTCACGGCCGCGATGAGGTCCTCGAAGCCGGACGCCGCGTCGTGGGAGACGGTGCCCTCACCCGGACTCCAGATGTCCATCCCGTGGCTGCCGGCCACCACCAGGTCGTCGAGGCCCATCAGCCGCTGCACGACCACCCGGTCACGCCCGCTGACGACGCAGACCGGGCACCGCGCGGCGAGGGTACGGACGGTGTCGCGCATCCGGTCGGACATCACGGCGTCCTCGGGCCGGTCGACGATCGGCGCGAGGACGCCGTCGTAGTCGAGGAACACGGCCGGGCGGCGACCGGCCAGCCGGGCGGCCAGCGGGCGGGCGATCTGGCCGTCGTCGAGCGCGTGGGGCAGGTCGCGCACGGTCGCCGGGCCCATCGGCGGAACACCTCCTCGGGCCTCCCCTGCCCACCGATCCGCCCGGTATGCCAGGCCGCGCACCGTTTGTCGGCCCAGCAGCACCCAGGCGTGCCGGGTACCGAAGCGCGCACCCGCCCGGACGGCGGCGACCAGGTCGCCGACGTCGGCGAACCCCCGATGGCGCTCAGGACGCCGAGAGCGAGCACCAGGATCTTCTTCGCTGGTACATCTCGACGAGCCGGGACAGCCGGCGGGCGATCCTCGCGGCGACCGGTGGGCGGATGGACGGGCGGCGCGCCGGTCCCCCTCGTGACCGGCGCGCCGCCCGCGTGCGGTGGATCAGTTGAACGGGTCGAGCGTGAGGGAGGCCTCCGTCGGCGCGCCGTCGAACACCAGCGACTCGTGGTTGCCGACGTCGTCGAAGGCGAACGCGTACGCCTTGCCGTCCTGCATCTGGGCGTGGGTCAGCCGGGCGAAGTGGTTGGTCACGGCGTCCCGGTAGAAGTGGCTGGCGTCGTTGTCGGGCTGGTTGGCGCTGGTCAGCAGCGTGCCGCGGTTGTAGCCGGCGCACAGGGTACGCGAGATGGGCCCGCGCACCTGGTCGTTCGGCGCGTCGAGCTGGCGGTAGCAGCCGAAGATGCTGTCCGAGTCGGGCTTGTCGAAGCTGGTGACCACCTGGCCGGCGGTGTCGGTGAAGGTCATGACGTTGCCGGAGACCCGCCCGAAGTACCTCGTGTCCGGCCGGTCACCGAACGGCGTCACGGTCAGGGTCTCCGCGCTGTACTTCGCCCACACCCGGTTGACGTAGTCGTCCAGGACGCCGGCCGGCAGCTTGCCCGAGCCGATGGCGTGGCTGGGCGCGAGTGCCCGCAGGATGGCGCCGTCCGGGCCCCGCACGATCGAGTTCGCCCACCCGCCGGGCTGCCCGTTGAGCGCGCTGAAGAAGCCGTTGTACCCGCCCGGGCGGAGGTGGCCGGTGACCTTGGCGGTGCCGTCGGCGGACGTCACGCCGACCGCGTACGGCGCGGAGAACATGTCGACCTGGGTGCTGTTGATCCACAGGCCGGCGTCGTTGAGCGTGTACTCGCTCCAGTTGTACAGGATGTTCGTGTTGGGGTCGGTGGGGTTGGCGAGACTGGGCTGCACCAGGCCGCCGGTGGTCAGGAAGAACTTCATCTTCTCGCCGTACGAGAAGTAGACCCGGCCGGAGAACTTGGGTAGCCGCAGCGTCATCGACCCGCCGTTGGCGGGGCCGGCGATCGACGCGTCGGGGGCCGGGGTCGGCGGGTTGCCGCCGGCCGGCCAGGCGTGGAAGGCGCCGCCGCCGTCGGCCCAGCCCTGCTGGCCGGTGGCCAGGTTGGTACCCAGGACGTAGAGGTAGACCTGATCACCCCGGCCCGAGTTGTTGGAGACCGTGAACGGGATGGTCTCTCCGGCGACCGCCGCGTCGGCGCTCTGTACCACGGTGACGGCCGTGACCGCACCGGCGGTCGCCACCGCGACCCCGGCCAGCGACGCCACGAGTTTCCGTCTGACACGCATGCGTTTTCCCTCCTGGACAGGCTCACCGCGGCGTCGCGGTCCCGGTGCACGCCGCACTGTGAGAGCGCTCTCACAGTCGCACTTGCGAACGATTGGTGTCAATTCGTAAACGTGCCAACCTGATTGACGCGGCTGATGTACGGCCGGATGACCGGACGGGGCAGGACAGTCCAATGACGCAGGTCGCCGGCCACGAGATCGGATACCTCGCGCTGACCCGCCCCGGTTCTCCGCGCCCCGATTCTCCGCACCCCCACCGCCCTCGGTACGCCCCCTCCGGCACCGGATCGGCACACCCGGGAGGTCATGCGGGACTGGGAGGTCGCGGACGCCGCCGCGTTCCTGCCCCGGGTGCGTGCGTGCCCGTGTCCGAACTGCGGGCGGGCCGGTGCGGAGGGTGGTTGGCCCTCCACACCGGCCCGTCCGGTTGTGGGTCAGCTGGCGGTGCAGGTGGGGGTGAGGGTGCCGGCGCTGCCGGTGCCCTGGAAGCCGAACTCGGTGGACTGGCCGGCGGCGATGCGGCCGTTGTAGCTGACGTTGGTGAAGCGGACCGCGCCGCTGGTGCCGCTGCCCTGGGCGTTCCAGGTGTTGGTGACGGCGGCGCCGGAGGGCAGGGTGAGGTTGACCGTCCAGCCGTTGGTGCCCGCCGAGCCGGCGGTGACGCGTACCGTGGCGACGAAGCCGCCGTTCCAGGAGTTGAGCGACACCGAGGCGGTGCAGCCGCCGCCGTTACCGGGCGGCGGTGAGGTCGGCGGCGTGGTCGTCGGCGGAGTCGTGGTCGGCGGCGTGGTGGTCGGCGGGGTCGTGGTCGGGCCGCCGGTCGGGCCACCGCCACCGGCCAGACCGAGGAAGTCGATGGCGTACTGCACCATGCCGCTGCGGGGAAGGTCGTGGGCGGCGTCGGAGACGCTGATGCCCTCGACCGGGGCCTGGACGGTGTTACTGCCGTAGCGGGTGCGGGTCCAGGTCGACTGCGGGTGGTCGGTCATGACCGGGGTCTGGCTCACGCCGTTGAGGTTGGTCCACTGCTTGATCTCTTCGCCGAAGTTGTTGTAGTTCAGCGTGGTGTCGTTGACGCCGTGCCACAACTGCATGCGCGGGTACCTGCCGCTGTAGCCGGGGTACATCGCGCGGGCGGCGTCGCCCCACTGCTGGGCGGTCTTGCTGATCTGTCCGCCGGAGCACTGGCTGTTCCACGTGTTGCTACTGCTGCCGGTCGCGAAGCAGGTGGCCGGGACGCCCATGAACGCCGAGCCGGCGGCGAACACGTCGGGATACTCGGCCGCCATCACGTTGGTCATCATCGCGCCGGAGGAGAAGCCGGTGACGTAGACCCGGCTCGAGTCGACGTTGTACTGCTGCTTGGCGTAGTTGACCATCGACATGATCCCGACGGGGTCGCTGCCGCCGCCCCGCCGGAGCGCCTCCGGGGAGTACACGTCGAAGCACTGCCCACTGCGGGTGGCTTCGGGGAAGACGATGACGTAGCCGTACCGGTCGGCGGCGGTGACGTAGTCGCGGGCGCTGCCGTTGAACACGGCCGAGGCCGAGCCGGTGCAGTAGTGGATGGCGACCAGGAGCGCCGGCCGGGGCGCCACGTTGTTCGGCACGTAGATGTACATGTTGAGGTTGCTCGGGTTGGCGCCGAAGTTGGTCACCCGGGTGAGCGAGGCGGCCGCGGCCGGCTTGGCCGTCAGGAACAGGGCCGCGGCGACGACCGGAATGGCCGCCACGGCCATCAGTGCTTTGAGGAAGCGTCTCACGACACTCGGTCCTTTCTGGTGCACTCGGGCGGGAGTCGACGACGAGGTGGCTGAGCGAGCGGTCCGAGCCGTCCCGGCAGGCGGGCCCGGCCATCGACGCCGTGGCGCGGAGACCGGCTGACGGCGTACGGGCGCGTCCGCAGCCACCTTCCTGACTTCGACGTTCTTCGATCGGTATGTTACCGGGAAATTTCCGAAAGTCTCAATGGCATCGTGCGGCCGGACGGCACCGGCGACCGGGCGGGGCGCCGCCCACCCCGCACTGACCGACGAGCGCCATCGAGGGCGCCACCAGAGGTTCTTCTCCCCCGCTCCGGAGCACCGCGTACGCGGCGGAGACCGGGGAACACGGCGGGCCCGCGCCGCGACAGCGAACGGATCGCCCGGCATTGAGATTTCCGGAACGTTACCGGTAACATCCATCGAAACCTATCGAGGTCATCGGATCGCCCCGACTCACCTGCCGGTACCCCGCGGCGGCCGGTCGTCCGACGATCTCACCCCCCGTCGGCACTCGAGAGGCGACAGGTATGAGTAACGATTCCACCCACGACAGCGCCCGCCCGAAGGTGCGGTCCCGGACCCGCGCGGCGCTGGTGTCCGCCGTGGTCGGCGCGCTCGCCGTTGGTACGGCGATCACCATGGTCACGTCGGCCAGCGCCGGGACGACCCTGGGCGCGTCGGCCGCGGAGCACGGCCGGTACTTCGGTACCGCGATCGCCGCCGGCAGGCTCAACGACTCGACGTACACGACGATCGCGGCGCGCGAGTTCAACATGGTGACGGCCGAGAACGAGATGAAGCCCGACGCGACCGAGCCACAGCGCGGCCAGTTCAACTTCAGCTCGGGCGACCAGATCTACAACTGGGCCACCCAGCGCGGCATGAAGGTCCGCGGCCACACCCTGGCCTGGCACTCCCAGCAGCCGGGCTGGATGCAGAGCCTGAGCGGCAGCAGCCTGCGCCAGGCCATGATCGACCACATCAACGGCGTGATGGCCCACTACAAGGGCAAGCTCGCCGCCTGGGACGTGGTGAACGAGGCCTTCAACGAGGACGGCAGCCGCCGCCAGTCCAACCTGCAGGCCACCGGCAACGACTGGATCGAGGTGGCCTTCCGGACCGCCCGCGCGGCCGACCCGTCGGTCAAGCTCTGCTACAACGACTACAACATCGAGAACGCCACCTACGGCAAGACGCAGGGCGTCCTCAACATGGTCAAGGACTTCAAGGCGCGCGGCGTGCCGATCGACTGCGTCGGCCTGCAGACCCACTTCACCGGTGGTAGCTCGCTGCCCAGCAACTTCCAGACCACACTGCAGAACTTCGCGGCGGCCGGCGTGGACGTCGCCCTCACCGAGGTCGACGTCACCAACGCGTCCACCACGCAGTACCAGGGCCTGACCCAGGCCTGCATGAACGTGTCCCGCTGCCTCGGCATCACGGTCTGGGGCGTGCGCGACAGCGACTCGTGGCGCTCGGGCGAGAGCCCGCTGCTCTTCGACGGCAGCGGCAACAAGAAGGCGGCGTACACGTCGGTCCTGAACGCCCTCAACGCGGCCAGCGGTGGCCCGACCGGCGGCCCGACCACGACCCCGCCGACCACCACGCCGCCGACCACGACTCCGCCGACGACCACGCCGCCGACCTCACCGCCGCCCGGTAACGGCGGCGGCTGCACCGCCTCGGTGTCGCTCAACTCCTGGAACGGCGGCTTCGTCGCCACGGTACGCGTCACCGCCGGCTCGGCGGGCACCAACGGCTGGACGGTCAACCTCACCCTGCCCTCCGGCGCCGCCGTCACCAACACCTGGAACGCCCAGGGCAGCGGCACCAGCGGCGCGGTCCGCTTCACCAACGTCAGCTACAACGGCCGCATCGCCGCCGGCCAGTCCACCGAGTTCGGCTTCCAGGGCACCGGCAGCGCCGGCACCCTCACCCCCACCTGCACCGCCAGCTGACCCACAACCGGACGGGCCGGTGTGGAGGGCCAACCACCCTCCGCACCGGCCCGCCCGCAGTTCGGACACGGACGCGTACGCGGGCACGCGCGCGAAGTGCGGGCGCTCGGCCAGCACCTTCTCCCACAGCGCCCGGATCGCCTCCCGGCCCACCGTCCGGCCGCCGGGCGGGAACGTACTCGGGCATCGCTCTCCCCTTCCGTCGGCTTCGACACCGTCCAGCCTCGCCGCCCGGCGATCAGAAGTACAACAGCTGGTTCTGCTGGCAATGAGAATCTCCGGTCATGGAGCTGCGGCAGCTGGAGTACTTCGTCGCGGTCGCCGAGGAGCAGAACTTCACCCGGGCCGCCGCGGTACGGGAGCTGCTGCGGTACAGCCGGCGGGCGTTCACCGGGACCGGCGGGTAGTGCCCGGTCGGTCGGCGACCCGGAAGACGTAGTTGTTGGCGTGCGGACACACCGTGTCCGTCGCCCGCCAGCCGTCGCGCCACAGGTACATGGTGTAACCCCGACAGGTGAGCCACTCGACGATGTCGGCCGGGTCGTACTCGTACCGCGCGGTGTGCCGCGCCTCGATCTCGATGAACATGGTCGGCCGGAACTCCTCTATCGTCTGCTGCCCGCCGTGCAGCACGTGCAGCTCGCCGCCCTCGACATCGATCTTGAGAAAGTCGAGCCGGGTCAGGCCGGCCGCCACGCGGAGACCGTCGAGGGTCTCCACGTCGACGACCACCTCGGCGTGACCGGCGTACCCGTCGGTCGAGCCGACCCCGTGGGCCTTCCAGTCGAGAAAGGACCTGCTGGTGTCGGCCCCGCCGGGTCCGAACGGCACCCGCATCGCCAGCCGGCCCGGCTCGGCACCCAGGGCCACGGCGTGGTGACGCACGTTGGGGCGTTCCCTGGCGCCCAGCACCCGGGACCACACCGGATGGGAGAAGGCCACCGGCTCCACGCTGTGCACCCGGCCGCCCGCCCCGACCAGATGGGACAGTGCCTGGGTGTAGACGCCCGCGGCGGCCCCGACGTCGACGCAGACGTCTCCGCGCCGGACGAGCGTACGCAGGGTCCGCAGATCGTTGTCGAGGTAACGGGTGTGGCGGGAGACCAGGTTGGCCACGGTGTACGTCAGGGCTGGTCGACTGAGGCCGAGCATCGGTCCCTCCAAAATGGATGGTGGGTCGGGGACCCGACGAGGGTAGGGTCCCCGGCCGCCGTGGGGCATCGGCCCCGGGGCTTACGACCACGGGCCATCCCCCTTCACCGGGACGGCGATACCAGCCCCATCTCGTACGCGATGATGACCAGGTGCACCCGGTCACGGGCGTCGAGCTTGGTGAACAGCCGCGCGACATGGGCCTTCGCGGTGGCCACGCTGATGTGCAGGTCGGCGGCGATCTCGGCGTTGGACCGGCCGCGACCGACGAGGGTGAGGACCTCGCGCTCCCGCTCGGTGATGCGTTCGTCCGGCACCCGCGGCACCGGCGTCGGCCCCGACTCCGGGCGCCGGACGAACTCCTCGATCAGGCGACGGGTGACCCGGGGCGCGATCAGGGCGTCGCCACCGGCCACGACCCGGATCGCACCGAGGATGTCGTCGAGGGCCATGTCCTTGACCAGGAACCCGCTCGCACCGGCGCGGAGCGCGGCGTACACGTACTCGTCGTCGTCGAAGGTGGTGAGGATGAGGACGTGCGGCGCACCCTCGCCGGCGACGAGGCGGCGGGTGGCTTCGATGCCGTCCATACCGGGCATCCGGATGTCCATCACGACCACGTCCGGCCGGGTGTCCCGGACCACCGTGACCGCCTCATGGCCGCTACCGGCCTCCCCTGCGACGGCCAGGTCGTCGGTGTCGGCGATGAGCACGCGCAACCCGCTGCGGATCAGCGGCTGGTCGTCCACCAGCACGACCCGGACGGTCATCGCGTACCGTCCGGGACCGGAATCCGGGCGGCGACACGGAACCCGCCCTCGGGGCGCGGGCCGGCGGCGAACTCGCCGCCCAGCAGGCTGACCCGTTCGCGCATCCCGGGGATGCCGTAGCCGGCGCCCACGGCGCCGCCCCGCCCGTCGTCGGTGACCTCGATGGACAGCTCGTCGGGGCGCTGCGCGACGACGACCTGGCAGCGTCGGGTGCCGGCATGGCGCACCACGTTGGTGACCGCCTCCTGGATGATGCGGAACGCGGACAGGTCGACGTCCGGCGGCAGCGGGCGCCGCTCGCCGACCGACCGGACCTCCACGTCGACGCCGGCGTCGCGCGTTCGCTCGGTGAGGCGGTCGAGGTCGGCCAGGCCCGGTGTCGGGTCGAGCGGCGCGGAGCCCGGCCCGGCGTCCGCGCGGCGGAGGGTGCCGAGCATCCGGCGCAGCGCGGCCAGGGTGTCCCGGCCGGTCTCCTCGATCGCGGCCAGGGCCTTGCGCGCCTCGTCCGGTTGACTGTCGATGACCCGGCGACCCATGCCCGCCTGGATGGCGATGACCCCGATGCTGTGGGCGATCATGTCGTGGAGTTCGCGGGCGATCCGCAGCCGCTCCGCCTCGACCGCATGCGACGCGGCCTCCGCCCGCTGCGCCTCCACGAACTCGCGGCGCTGCCGGACCGCGTTGCCGATCAGCCAGGCGGTGACCATCGCGAGGACGGCCTGTATCACGCTGGCGTTACCGTCCGTCGGGCTGATCTTGAACATGAAGGCCACGTGGACCTGCACGACGAGCGCGACGACGGCGGTGACGACCGAGACCCGCCGGCGGTGGGTGGCCGCGACATAGCCCACGGCGACGTCGACCGCCACCATCTGGAGGGCGCGAAGGCCGGCGTGGAGCCCAGGGTCGCGGAGCAGCACGGGTGCGGAGAACGCCTCCACCACGATCATGTTGAGGAACACCATGGGTAACGCGACGAACGGCCGCCGCGGCAGGACACCCGCGAGCAGTGCCGTCGCCACCACCGGCATGACAAGGCGCAGACCGAACGACGCGTTCGGCGGCTTGCTGAAATCGAGCCAGCAGAAGAGCAGTACCGGGGACAGGACAGCCCCGCTCCATGCCAGGACCGTACGCGCGCTTCCCGGTACCCGCCGGTGCGGCGGAGGAGAGGCCAAGGTCGACATGGCGCGATCCTAGCCAGCCGGTCACCCCTGGTCAGCGGTCCACGGGCGTACGCCCACGGGCTACCCGCCGCCGTCGGCAGTGTGATCAGTGGGCCGATGTCCCGGCCGCCCGGAACCGGCACCGTCGTCCACATGAGACGTATCGTTTCCCCGGCGGGTGGACCGACCGTCCGGAGCGGGTGGCGGAACCTCGGGACCGCTCTCGTGGCGATCGCCGCGGCCACCGCACCGGCCGCTGCGACGCTGCTGGCCCCGCCTGCGGTCGGCCGGCTGACCCCGCCCGCGGGCGTCGAGGCGTGGCGGGCGGACGGCCGCCGACTGCCGGACCCGCTGGCCGCCGATCCCGCCACCGTCCAGCGGTTCCTGACCGCCGCCGGCCCGGACCGGCAACAGGCGCTGGCCGCGGAGTACCCCGGCGTCGTGGGTAACCTGGACGGCGCGCCGCCGGCCCTGCGGTACGCGGCGAACCAGCGGGCGATGGCCGCGGCCGGCCCGCCGTACCGGGGACGCGCGGGGCAGTACCTGCTGTTCGACCCGCGGGGCCAGGGCATGGTCGCGCAGGTCTTCGGCGACCTGTCGACGGCCGGCCGGATCGCCGTGCTGGTGCCCGGTGCGGGCAACCGGGCGGGCAACTTCTGGCGGGGTGTCGGCGGACGGGCGTTCCGGTCACCGTCGGTGCAGGGATCCGACCTGTTCGAGGCCGCCCGCCGGTACGGATCGGACGCCGACCGGTTCGCCGTGGTGGTCTGGCTCGGCTACGACGCGCCCGACGGGGTGGACATCTCCGCCGCGCGGGAGGACCTGGCGCGGGCGGGGGCCGAGGCGCTGGTCCGGTTCGTGGCCGGCCTGACCGCGATCCGTCCACGTGCGACGGTGGCGCTGCTGGGGTACAGCTACGGCTCGACGGTGGTCGGCCTCGCCGCGCGCCGGCTGCCCGGACAGGTCACCGACATCGCGGCGTTCGGTAGCCCGGGCATGGGCGTGGACCACGCGTCAGAGCTCGGCACCACCGCGCGGGTCTGGGCCGGGCTGTCCCGCCACGACCTCATGCGGTGGGTGCCCGGCCTGCGCCTGGCCGGGCTCGGCCACGGCAGGCAGCCGGCCGACCCGGACTTCGGCGCCACCGTCTTCGGCGCCGGCGACGTGGTCGACCACGACCACTACCTCGCCCCGGGCACCGACTCCCAGGCCCACCTCACCCGCATCGCCCTGTACGGCGCCGACCGGCAGGGGGCGGCATGACCATCGCAGCACGCCGGCCCACCCGTTCCCGCCCGGCGGCCGGATGGGCGCACCGGATCGCGGCGGGCACGCCCGCGCACCGGGACCGCACCGTGGACGCGCTGCGGGCGGCCGCGATCGTCGGGGTCGTCCTCGGACACTGGATGGTGTCCGCGGTGGTGGCCGACCCGTACCGGGCATCGGCGCTGCACGGCGAGAGCCCGCAGTCGTACGCGCCGCAGTTCGCACCGGCGAGCTGGTTCCTGCAGACGCTGGGGCCGTTCTTCTTCGCCGGCGGATACGCGGCGGCGAGGGGCAGCGCCCACCGCCGGGCCCTGCCGTGGCTGGCGTCCCGCCTGGACCGGCTGCTTCGGCCCGTGCTGGTGCTGGTCGCCGTGTGGGCGCCGGCCATGCTGCTGCTGGCCGCCGCCGACGCTCCCGCCAGTACGCGGCACGTGGTCCGGTCGCTGGTGTCGCACCCGCTGTGGTTCCTGCTGGTGTACGTGGCGCTGACCGTGCTCACGCCGGTGCTGCGCCCGCTGGTCCGGCGGGCCGGACCGTGGGCCGCGCTGCCCGCGGTGGCGCTGGTCGCGGTGACCGACGCGGCCCGGCCGGACCTGCCGCTGTGGTGGCACCTGCTCGCCGTGCCGGTGGCCTGGGCGGTGCCGTACCTGCTGGGGATCGCGCTGGCCGAGAACCGGCTGCCCCGGCGGGCCGGGGCGGTGCTGCTCCCGCTGGGTCTGGCCGGCGGTGCCGCCCTGGTGGTCGGTGCCGGATACCCGGCCAGCGCCGTCGGCGTGCCCGGGGACCGCTGGTCGAACCTCGACCCGCCGTCGATGTTCGCCCTGGCCCTGGTCTTCGCGCAGCTGGGCGCGTTCCTCCTGCTGCGCCCGTGGCTGGCCGGGTTGCTGCGCCGCCCCGCCGCCTGGGCGCCGGTCGCGGCAGCCAACCTGGCCGCGATGACGCTGTACTGCTGGCACCAGACCGCGCTGCTGCTGGTCACGTTCGCCGCCCTGCCCGTCGGACCGTTGCCCGGCCTGCTCGACGCGCCCCGGCGCGCCTGGCCGGTGCACCGCCTGGCGTGGCTGCCGTTGTTCGCGCTCGTCCTCGGTGGCCTGACCGTCGTGTTCCACCGTTTCGAATCCGCCGGTGGTCCGGCCCGTGGCTCACGACCCCGGCGTCCCCCCTTGATCGACTCCCTCCGTCACCGGTTATAGTCATCGTGACCATAACCGGTGATCGGAGGCGCGATGAGGGCGGCAGCCGACGTCCGTACCAGCGAGTTGCTCACCGCGCTCACCGCGCACGGGCACCTGTTCCGCGTCTCCGCCAACGGGGTCCGGCTCACCGACGCCGTCCCCGCCCGCTACCTGACCCGCGTCGAGGAGTCCTAGATGCTCACCTGGCTGGCCGACCTGATCGCCCCGCTGAACACGGCGCTGTTCCACCTCGGCAACGACGCGGTGTCCTGGGCCGAGCTGCTCGGCTTCGTCACCGGCGCGGCCTGCGTCTGGCTGACCGTCCGGTCGTCGATCCACAACTTCTGGGTCGGTATCGCGAACTCGACGTTCTTCCTGATCCTGTTCGCGACCGCCCGGCTGTGGGCCGACAGCGGGCTGCAGGTCGTGTACATCGTGCTCGGCTTCGTCGGCTGGTGGCAGTGGCTGCGCGGCGGCAGGGACCGCACCGCACTCACGGTCGGCCGGGCCACCGCGCGGACCCTCGCCGGCTGTGTCGGGTTCGTCATCGTCGCCACCGCGGGACTGACGGTCGTCCTGCGGGCCGCGCACGACTCCGCCCCGTTCTGGGACGCGCTGACCACGGCGATCTCGCTGGCGGCGCAGTACCTGCTCAACACCAAGAAGGTCGAGACCTGGCTGTTCTGGATGGCTGCCGACATCATCTACATCCCGCTGTACGTGGTGAAGGATCTCCGACTGACCGCGGTCGTGTACGTGCTGTTCCTCGGCCTGACGGTGCTCGGCCTGCGCTCCTGGCTCGCCGCCTACCGGCAACAGCGGGCAGCCCCGCCCGCCCCGGCCGGGACCGCCCCGGTCGACGGCGCAGCGCCCGCGGTGGCGGCATGAGGGCGTTCCGGCACGGCCTGGTGATCGGCAAGTTCTACCCGCCGACGCGCGGCCACCACCACCTGATCCGCACCGCGGCGACCCGGGCCGACCGGCTCACCGTCGTCTGCATGGCCGCCGCCGTGGAGACGATCCCGCTCGCCGACCGCGTCGCATGGCTGCGCGCGGAGCACCGCGACGACCCCACCGTGACCGTGGTCGGCGTCCGCTGCGACGCGCCGATGGACCTCGGCGACGAGACGGTCTGGGCCGCACAGGTGGCGGTCATGCGCGCCGCGGTCGCGCTGGTGACCGACCAGCCGGTCGACGCCGTGTTCTCCAGCGAGGGGTACGGCGAGGAGCTGGCCGCCCGGTTCGACGCCACGCACGTCGCGATCGACCCCGCCCGCCGGGCCGTACCGGTCAGCGGCACCGCCGTCCGCGCCGACCTCGCAGCAGGATGGGACCACCTGGCCCCGGCGACCCGCGCCGGACTGGCCACCCGCGTGGTGTTCGTCGGAGCGGAGTCCACCGGCACCACCACGATCTCCCGACTGCTCGCCGACCACTACCGCGCCCGCGGCGGGGCCTGGTCCCGGACGGGGTGGGTCGCGGAGTACGGCCGGGAGTACACGGCCATCAAATGGGAACGGGACCGCGTGGACCGGCCCGACCTTACCCTGGACGGTCTGGAGTGGACGGCCGACGACTTCGACGTCGTCGCGACCACGCAGACCCGCCGGGAGAACACCGCGGCGGCCGGCGGCTCTCCACTGCTCGTCTGCGACACCGACGCGTTCGCCACCGCCGTCTGGGAACGGCGCTACCTCGGTGCCCGCGCGCGGACCGGGCAGCCGTGGGCGACCGGTCTGCCGCGCCGCGCCGTCTACCTGGTCACCGATCACCACGGCGTGCCATGGGTCGACGACGGCCTCCGCGAAGGCGACCGGGCCGTCCGGGCCGCCATGACCGGCTGGTTCACCGACGCGCTCACCCGCGCCGGCCGGTCGTGGGTCCTGCTGACCGGTAGCGTCGAGCAACGGCTCGCCCTCGCGGTCCGCACGACCGACCTGCTGCTGGCGCAGGCCGCGACGTTCGCCGCCCCGATCCCGGACGGCAGCACGGGCCGGCCGGTCGCGCGCGACGGGCGGGCCGCCAGATGAGCACCGGGCGACCGGGCGAGGACGCCTTCCTCGCCGCCTACGACCCGGCCGGGTTCCCGCCGTTCGCGCTCACCGTGGACCTCAACATCTTCACGATCCGCGACGGCGTGCTGACCGTGCTGCTGATCGAGCGCGGCGACCACCCGTACCGGGGGTTCTGGGCCCTGCCCGGCGGCCACGTCGCGCACGGCCGGGAGTCCGCTGACCGGGCCGCGGTACGCGAACTGTCCGAGGAGACCGGCCTGGACTGGACGACCGTCGACGGCCACCTGGAGCAGGTAGCGACCTACTCCGACCCGGACCGCGACCCGCGCATCCGGGCGGGGCTGCACGTCGCGTCGGTCGCGTACGTCGCGCTCGCCCCCCGCCTGCCCGACCCGACCGCCGGAACCGACGCGGCGCGGGCCCGGTTCTGGCCGGTCGAGGATCTCGACCTCGACGCCCAGCGGGCCGCCTGGCAGCGGCGTACCCGCTACCGCGGCGACGCGCCGGTTCTCGCCTACGACCACGCGCTGATCCTGTCCGACGCGCGCGAGCGGGTACGGGCGAAGCTGGAGTACACGACCCTGGCGGCCCAGTTCGTGACCGAGCCGTTCACGCTCGCCGACCTGCGCCGGGTCTACCAGGCGGTCTGGGGCCACGCGCCGGACCTGGCGAACTTCCGGCGCAAGGTGCTCAAGACCACCGGGTTCGTCGTACCGACCGACGCGTACCGTCCGGTCGCCAGTGACCGCGGTGGTGCTCCCCCGCTGCTGTACCGGCGCGGCACCGCGCGGTGGATCAGCCCGCCGTTCGTCCGCGAACCGGGTGGGTGATGCGGTCAGGAGCCCTCGCGTTCCTCCAGCCCCACGGCTGCGCGCAGTTCCTCGCGGTCGCGGCGCAGCTCCGGCCGCTCGTCGGCCAGTTCGTCCATGAGGTCGCCGAGGGCGTCGGCGATCGCGTTGAGCTTCTGCTGCACCGCCGCGTCGGCCCGGGTCTGCGAGTTCTGCAGCAGCGCCACCAGCAGGAAGGTCACAATGGTGGTGAGCGTGTTGATGATCAGCTGCCAGGTGTCGACGTTCTGGAACAGGAAGTACGACGGCAGCCACACCACGACCAGCAGGACGCAGAACGCGAAGAACCAGGCACCGGCCACCACCCGGGACGCCGCCCCGGCGAACCGGTCGAACAGCGACAACTTCCCGGCCACCTCGCTGGGCATGCGCCCGAGCCGCCCGGCCGATCCGGGCCGCGCGGCGCCGACGCTCTGTCCGCTTGTCATGTCATCCAGGTGTCCCGGGCGGCGCGGGGTTGAAACGTAGTGACACCCGTCGCGGCAGCCACCGGGCCCGGTGGGCGGCGCCCACCACCGGCCGGAAGAGCCCGCGCCGCCACAGCCCCGAAAACTCTCCCGATCAGGGAAGACCCGGGGTGGAGAGCGTCGGCCGCGTCGGCGGCCCTGCGACAATCGGACCATGCTGGCACGGCAGACCACGGTCGTAAACCTGAAGGGCCACCGGGACGACCCGGCGTACGCCGACGTGGTCTACGTCGGACGGGCCATGCACCGCGGCGGCTGGCACCTGGAAGGTTCGCCCCTGGCCAGCCCGTACCGCCCCGGCCGCGACGGTACCCGGGTCGAGGTGCTCGACAAGTACCGCGCGTACCTGGTCGGCCGCCCGGACCTCCTCGCCCTCCTGCCCGGCCTGCGCGGGCGCCGGCTCGGCTGCTGGTGCCTACCCGAGCCCTGTCACGCCCAGGTGATCGCCGAACTCGTGGACGCCGATCCGGCGCCGGCCGGCTGAACGGCATTACCGGCGCGACCTCGCCCGGCTGGCCACCACGTTGTCGCTGACCTCCGGCGGGGCGGGCCTGGCCGCGGTGCCTGATCGACCCCCGACGATACGATCCACTGCCGCGACAGCCCGACGCCAGCCACTGGGCGCACGAGCAGACAAAAACGACGACGTGCCAGCCGAGCCACTTCGCGGTCCGGCGGTTGCCCCGGTGCCGGTCGGTGACGCCGTGCTCGTCGCGCTCACCGTCGCTGCTGATGCGCGCGTACGGGATGACGGAGATGAGGTCCCGCCACCACTGTCACTCACCGTGGACAGACGCTCTCACCGCGTCACGGACGGGACGGACGGCGAGAAGGCGCGGCGCCCCCGTTACGAGCGCCGGATCGTGGGTAGCGCGCCGCCATGCCGGCCCGACTCCTGGCGTACCCGACGTCGTCCGCTCCCGCGGCGACGCCGAAACCGACCGCGCTTCCCGACAGGCGCGTACCCGAGGAGGTGGGCGCGGGATGAACCCGGCCACCGCCGTCGACGCCGCATACCGGCAGTGCGAGGCCATCACCCGGCGGGAGGCCCGCAACTTCTCGTACGGCATCCGCCTGCTGCCGACGCCCAAGCGACGGGCGCTGTCCGCGGTGTACGCCACGGCCCGCCGCATCGACGACATCGGCGACGGCGATCTGACCGACGACGAGAAACTCACCCGGCTCGGCGCCGCCCGCGAGTCGCTGCACCGGCTGCCGGCCGGCGCCGCCGGTGACCCGGTCCTGCTGGCGCTGGCCGACGCCGCCAGCCACCTGCCCATCCCACTGGACGCGTTCGACGAACTGATCAACGGCTGCGCCGCCGACGTGAACGGCACCACCTACGCCACCTTCGACGACCTCGTCTGGTACTGCCGCTGCGTGGCGGGCTCGATCGGGCGCCTGTCGTTGGGGGTGTTCGGCACCGGCGAGCCGGAGCGCGCCGCCGGCCTGGCCGACTCGCTGGGTATCGCGTTGCAGCTCACCAACATCCTCCGTGACCTGCGGGAGGATCGCGGCAACGGCCGGGTGTACCTGCCCAAAGAGGACCTCGACCGGTTCGGCTGCACCCTGGAACCGGACGGCGACGGCTTCGCCGGCCCGCCGGAGGCATTCACCGCCCTCGTGCGGTTCGAGGCCGCGCGCGCCGAGCGGTGGTACGAGACCGGACTGAGGCTGCTGCCGATGCTGGACGCCCGCAGCGCCGCGTGTACCGCCGCGATGGCCGGCATCTACCACCGGCTGCTGGCCCGCATCGCGCGTGACCCGCTGGCGGTCACCCGGTCCCGGCTGTCGTTGCCGCCCCGCGAGAAGGCGTGGGTCGCGGCGCGCGCCCTGGTCAGGCGGGCGGCATGACAGCGGCCGCCGGTAAGGACGTGTGCGTGGTCGGCGGTGGACTCGCCGGCATCGCCGCCGCCGTCCGGCTCGCCGACGCGGGCGCGCGGGTGACGCTGCTGGAGCGACGGCCCGAGCTGGGCGGGGCGACGTACTCGTTCGACCGTGGCGACCTCGTCGCCGACACCGGGCAGCACGTGTTCCTGCGCTGCTACACGCAGTACCGGGCGCTGCTCGACCGCCTCGGTACCGGCGGGCTGACCCGGCTGCAGCCGCGCTTCGCCGTACCGGTGCTGCGCCCCGGCGCCCCGCCCCACGTCCTGGCCCGAACCCCCGGCCTGCCCGCCCCGGCGCACCTGCTCCCGGCCCTGGCCGGCTACCCCCTGCTGCGCCCGTGGGAGCGGCTGCGCGCGATCGGCGCGGCCGGCGCGCTGCGGACGGTGGACCCCGACGACCCGGACACCGACCGGCGCAGCTTCGGTGACTGGCTCGCCGCCCACGGGCAGAGTCCCCGGGCCGTCCGCCGGCTGTGGGATCTGATCACCGTCGCCGCGCTGAACACGCCGGCGGCGGACGCCTCTCTCGCCCTCGCGGCGCGGGTGTTCCGTACCGGGCTGCTGGAGGCCGCCGATGCCGGCGACATCGGGCGCCCCCTGGTACCGCTGTCGCACCTGCACGCCGTCCCGGCGCGCCGGCTGCTGGCACGGCTCGGCGTCCGGGTGGTCACCGGCGGCAGGGTCGACCGGGTCGCGCCGGACGCGACCGGGTTCCGCGTCGGGTTCGCGCGGGCCGGCGGCGGCGCCGCCGGCCGGACCGAGCTGACCGCCGCCGGGGTGGTACTGGCGGTTCCCCACCCGGCTGCCGAGCGCCTGGTGCCCGCCGAGGCGGCCGACCGAGCGGACTGGCACCGGCTGGGCAGCGCCCCGATCGTCAACGTGCACCTGCGGTACGGCTCGACGGTGACCCGGCTGCCGTTCGCCGCCGCGGTCGACTCCCCGGCACAGTGGGTCTTCGACCGCACCCCGGCGTCCCTGCGGGGCGACCAGTACCTGGTGGTCTCGATCTCCGCCGCGGACGACGCCGTCGCGGTCCCGACCGGACGGCTGATCGCCACCCACGCCGCGGCCGTCGCCGGCCTCTTTCCCGCGGCCCGGCACGCGCCGCTGCGGGACGCCTTCGTCACCAGGGAACCGCACGCGACCTTCCGGCAGGCGCCCGGGACGCGGCTCTACCGGCCGGGCGCGACAACCCGCCTGCCCGGCCTCGCGCTGGCCGGCGCGTGGACCGACACCGGATGGCCGGACACGATGGAGGGCGCCGTCCGCAGCGGCCACCGTGCGGCCGACGTCGTGCTCGCCCACCTCGCGTCCCGGATCCGAGACCTGGAGGCCGCACGTTGACCGTCGCACCCGTCGCCTGCCTCGACCAGGTCAGCATCCTGGTCGAGCCGCGGATCAAGGAACTGCTGGCCCGGCTGGACCGGCGCAGCCGGCTGGTCGCGGCGTACCAGTTGGGCTACTGCGACGCCGACGGCACGCCGTCCGCCGCCAACGGCAAGGGGATCCGGCCGGCGCTGGCCCTGTTGTCGGCCCGGGCCGCGAGCTGCCCTCCCCACCGTGGTGTCGCCGCCGCCGTCGCCGTGGAACTGGCCCACAACTTCTCGCTGCTGCACGACGACGTGATGGACCGGGACGCGGTACGCCGGCACCGCCCGACCGCCTGGGCGGCCTTCGGGCCCGCCAACGCGATCCTGGCCGGTGACGCCCTGATGGTCCTCGCCCACGAGGCGCTCACCGACGACAGCTCGCCGGGCAGCGTGCCGGCCACGCGGCGGCTGGACGCCGATGTGCGCCGGTTGATCGCCGGGCAGGTGGCCGACCTGGACTTCGAGCGCCGCGACGACGTGTGCCTCGACGAGTGCCTGGCGATGGCCGCCGACAAGACGGCCGCGCTGCTGTCGTGCGCCTGTGCGCTCGGCGCGCTGCTGTGCGGCGCGCCGGCGGCCGTGAGCGGTGGCCTGTCCCGCTTCGGCAGCCACCTCGGTCTCGCCTTCCAGCTCGTCGACGACCTGCTGGGCATCTGGGGGCGGCCGGAGCGCACCGGCAAGCCGGTGGGATCCGACTTGCGGGCCCGCAAGAAGACGGTACCGATCGTGCACGCCCTCACCTCGGGCACGCCCGCCGGTGAGGCGTTCCAGATGCTGTACGCCCCCACCCGCGACCTGACCGAATCTGATCTTCCGCTCGCCGCGCGCCTGTTGGAGGAGTCCGGTTCGCGGGCCTGGACCCGCGACGAGGCCGACCGCCACCTGGCGTGCGCCCTCGCCGAGCTGACCGGCCTCGACCTGCCCGCCGACGTGCACGGTGAGCTGGTCGACCTCGCCCATTTCGTGACGGGACGTGATCATTGATGACCGTACTCCTGCCCCGGACCCTCACCGAGGACGAACTCGACGACGGGGCCCGCGCCAGCCTGAAACGGGCGACGGCCCACCTGCTCGGCCGGCAGGACCGGGCCGGTTGGTGGAAGGGCGAGCTGGAGACGAACGTGACGATGGAGGCCGAGGACCTGCTGCTACGGCAGTTCCTCGGTATCTCCGACCGCACGCTGACCGCGCAGACGGCCCGGTGGATCCGGGCCCGACAGCGCGACGACGGCACGTGGGCGACGTTCCACGGCGGGCCGGGCGACCTGTCCACCACCATCGAGGCGTACGTCGCGCTGCGGCTGGCCGGTGACGACGTCGACGCCCCCCACATGGCCGCCGCCGCCCGCTTCGTCCGGCGCGCGGGGGGCATCGAGCGCAGCCGCGTCTTCACCCGGATCTGGCTGGCGATGTTCGGCGAATGGCCGTGGCACCAGGTACCCGCCATCCCGCCCGAACTGGTCCTGCTGCCGTCCTGGGTACCGTTCAACGTGTACGACTTCGCCTGCTGGGCCCGGCAGACCATCGTGCCGCTGTCGATCGTGCGGGCGCTGCGACCCGTCCGTTCCCTCGGCTTCGGCCTGCCCGAACTGCACACGGGGCTGGGTCCGCCGCCGGCCCCGCCGCTCGTCAGCCGCGCCGGCTGGCTGCACCGCCTGGACCTGACCGCGCGCGGGTACGAGCGGGTCGCGGTCGGTGGCGTGCGCCGGCACGCGCTGCGCCGCGCCGCCGAGTGGATCGTGGCCAGGCAGGAGGCCGACGGCTCGTGGGGCGGCATCCAGCCGCCGTGGGTGTACTCGCTGATCGCGCTGCACCTGCTCGGCTATCCGCTCGAACACCCGGTACTGCGGGCCGGCCTCGCGGGGCTGGAGCGCTTCACCGTCCGTGAGTCCACACCCGACGGTACGGTCCGCCGGCTGGAGGCGTGCCAGTCACCGGTGTGGGACACCGCGCTCGCGGTCACCGCGCTCGCCGACGCGGGGCTGCCGGCCGACCATCCCGCGCTGGTACGCGCCGGACGGTGGCTGCTGGGGCAGGAGATCACGACGCGCGGCGACTGGTCGGTCCGCCGGCGCCACCTCCCGGCGAGCGGGTGGGCGTTCGAGTTCGACAACGACGGCTACCCCGACACCGACGACACGGCCGAGGTGATCCTCGCGTTACGGCGTACCGACGTGCGCGACGACCCCGCGCTGCGCCGGGCCACCCGCTGGCTGGTCGGCATGCAGTCCCGCGACGGAGGGTGGGGCGCCTTCGACGCCGACAACACCCGCGCCCTCGTCGCCGACCTGCCGTTCTGCGACTTCGGTGAGGTCATCGACCCGCCCAGCGCCGACGTCACCGCGCACATCGTGGAGGCGTTGTGCGCCCAGGGCCTGACGACGGCGCACGCGACCCGCCGGGGCGTACGGTGGCTGCTGCGCGCACAGGAGCCCGACGGGTCGTGGTTCGGCCGCTGGGGAGCCAACCACGTGTACGGCACGGGCTGCGTCGTACCGGCGCTCGTCGCCGCGGGGGTACCACCGCACCACCAGGCGGTCGCCCGTGGGGTGCGGTGGCTGCTCGACCGGCAGAACGACGACGGTGGCTGGGGCGAGGACATGCGCTCCTACGACGATCCCGCGCTGCGCGGCCGCGGCACCTCGACCGCGTCGCAGACGGCCTGGGCACTGCTGGCGCTGCACGCCACCGGCCGACACCGGTCGGCGGCCGCGCGGCGGGCGGTGGCCTGGTTGGTGTCGACGCAGCGGCCCGACGGCGGGTGGGACGATCCGTACTACACCGGCACCGGCTTCCCGGGCGACTTCTACATCAACTACCACCTCTACCGGCTGGTGTTCCCCATCAGCGCACTGGGCCGCGTGCTGCGCGACGCCGGAGACGGCCACGTGTCGCCCGACGCCGGAGACGGCCGCGGATGAGTCGGCCGGACCCGCAGTGCGCGGACTCCGCCTGGGTGCTCTGCGCGCCGATGCGCATGGAGGCGATCGCGCTGCGTCGCGGCCTGCCCGGCGCGTCCGGCGCCGTCGTACACAGCGGCGTCGGGCACCGGCGCGCCCGGCGCACCGCCCGCTCGACCGCCGTGGCCGGTGCGGATGTGCTCGCCGTCGCCGGTATCGGCGGCCGCCTCGACCCGGCGCTGCACCCGGGCGACGTCGTCGTGGCCGACGAGGTCCGCACCGATCCGCGAGCCGCCGGCACCCCGCCCGGCCCCACCGCGCTCGGCTCACCCGCCCTGCTCGTGGCGGCACTGCGCCGCCGCGGCCTGACCGTACGGGCGGGGCCGGTGGTCAGCACCGACCGGTTGGTCGACGGCGCGGACCGTCCCCACCTCGCCGCCACCGGTGCACTGGTCGCGGACCTCGAATCGGCCTGGCTGGTGGCCGGCCGCACCGGTCGGGCATGCGCCTGCGTACGGGTCGTCGCCGACACCGGCCCGGTGCTGCGGCCGGGCACCCTGCGGCAGGTGGGCACGGCGCTGGCGACGCTACCGGCGGTGGCCGCCGCGCTGAGCGAGTGGGCGGCCGCCACCACGGTGCGCCGGGTCCTGCTGGCCTCCCCCCGCTCGTTCTGTGCCGGGGTGGAACGCGCCATCGTCATCGTCGAGCGGGCCCTGCACCTGTATGGCGCGCCGGTTTACGTACGCAAGCAGATCGTGCACAACACCCACGTGGTGGCCGACCTCACCGGGCGCGGGGCCGTCTTCGTCGACGACGTCGACGAGATACCCGAGGGGGCGGTGACCGTGTTCTCCGCGCACGGTGTCTCCCCGGCCGTGCGGTCGGCCGCCGCCGCCCGGCGGCTGTCCACCGTCGACGCCACCTGCCCGCTGGTGGCCAAGGTGCACGGCGAGGCCCGCCGGTTCGCCGAACACGGCGACACCGTCCTGTTCATCGGCCACGCCGGCCACGAGGAGACCGACGGCACCGTCGGCGAGGTGCCCGGCAGGATCCGGCTGGTGCAGAGCGTCGCCGATGCCGCGCGGGTGCGCGTCGACGACCCGCGACGGGTGTCCTACCTGGTCCAGACGACCCTCGCCGTCGAGGACGTAGCCGAGATCGTCGCCGTGCTGCGCGACCGGTTCCCCGCGCTGGCCGCCCCGCCCACGGACGACATCTGCTATGCCACGACCAACCGGCAGCACGCGCTGCGTACCGTCGCGGCCGCCTGCGATGTAATGATCATCCTCGGCTCCGCCAACTCGTCGAGCTCCCGCCGCCTGGTCGAGGTCGCCGAACGGGCCGGGACGCCGGCGTACCTGGTCGACGACGCGACCGGGATCGACCTGCGCTGGCTCGCCGGTGCCCGCACGGTGGGCGTGTCGGCCGGCGCCTCGGCACCGCCCGCCCTCGTCGACGAGGCGGTCGAGGCACTGTCCGCGCTGTCCGTGCTCGGCGCGCGCGCCGTGCATGAGCACGCCGGTCCGGCCGAGGACGTCCGGTTCACCCTCCCCAAGGAGGTGCGCGCATGAGCATCCCGTTCCGCCAGCAACTGCGGATAGGCCGCTACCTGGCCGGCCAGAAGCTCCGCCGGCACGAGAAGTTCCCGCTGCTGGTCGAGTTGGAACCGCTGTTCGCCTGCAACCTCGCCTGCGCCGGCTGCGGCAAGATCGAACACCCGGCCGACGTCCTCAAACGCCGCATGCCCGCCGAACAGGCGCTCGCCGCGATCGACGAGTGCGGCGCGCCCATGGTCTCCATCGCCGGCGGCGAGCCGCTGATGCACCCGGAGATCGACGCCATCGTCGACGGACTCGTCCGGCGCCGCAGGTACGTGTTCCTGTGCACGAACGCCGTCCTGCTACCCAAGAAGATCGACAGGTTCCGGCCGTCACCGTACTTCGCGTTCACCGTCCACATCGACGGGCTGCGCGACCGCCACGACGCCTCGGTCTGCAAGGACGGCGTGTTCGATACGGCGGTGGCCGCCGTCCGCGAGGCGCAGCGGCGCGGGTTCCGGGTCACCACCAACACCACGTTCTACAACACCGACACCCCGCAGACCATCATCGAGGTGCTCGACTACCTCAACGACGAGCTGCGGGTCGACGAGATGATGCTCTCTCCGGGGTACGCCTACGAGAAGGCGCCCGACCAGGAACACTTCCTCGGCGTCGAGCAGACCCGCGAGCTGTTCCGGAAGGCCTTCGCCGGTGGCCGGCGCCGCCGCTGGCGGCTGAGCCACTCGCCGCTGTTCCTGGACTTCCTCGAAGGGAAGGTGGACTTCGGCTGTACGGCGTGGGCCATCCCGTCGTACTCGCTGTTCGGCTGGCAGCGGCCCTGCTACCTGATGGCCGACGGGTACGCCCGGACCTACCGCGAACTGGTGGAGACCACCGACTGGCAGCGCTACGGCCGGGGCCGCGACCCCCGCTGCGCCAACTGCATGGCGCACTGTGGCTACGAGCCGACCGCCGTGTTGGCGACGATGTCGTCACTGCGGCAGTCGCTGCGCGCGATGCGCTCCGGCTAGCCTCCCGCGCCCGACCTGGCCCTTCAAGATCTGAAATGGCTGTCCTGGCCGTCCATCTCGATGGCCAGTTCGCGCAGCATGCTCGTGGCCAGCCCAGGAAGTTGCTCCTGCGCCAGGCGAACGCCGTGCAGGCTGGCCAGCCCGGTTACCTGGCTGAGGTCGTTGTCTCGCAGGTCCGCCTGGCGCAGGTCACAGGTGTCCATAACGAGGCCGGCCAAGTTGCATGACCGGATCGCCACTGACGGCAACCGGCAGTTGGCCATGGTCGTCTCCGTGAGAGTGCAGCGCGTCCACGCGGCCGGTCCGGTCGCGCGTACGTCGGCCAGGGTGGCGTAGTCCAGGCGACAGTCCTCGAAGATCACGTTCTTGAGGGTGGTCTCGCCGAGCAGCAGGCCGGTCATGCGGCAGCCGACGAACTCGCACCGCTCGACGGTCATGCCGGTGAGACGGGCGCTGGAGAAGTCCACCCGTTCGAAGCGGCAGCCGTAGAAGGTGACGTTGCGCCAGGCCACCTCAACGAGGTTGACGCCGGCCAGATGGCTGAGCCGGACACGCGCGCCGGTGAGGTGGAGCCGTGACCAGTCCGTACCGTCGACGTTTGCCTCCACCAGGTCATCATCGGGTGGGTCGGTGGTGTCGTCGAGGTCGCGGGGGTCAAGGTCGGGTGTGAGGATGACCAGATCGCCGACGCTTCGGGTTTCCATCGTGTCCCACTCCAGCATTCGAATGAGGTGGTGGGCCGGCGAGCGCCGCCCCACCACGCGGGGGCTTGCGTTACCGATGGCGCGACCAGTTGTCCCAGGACGAGCGGTTGTCCCAGGCTACGGGCCGCCCGTACCCTCATCGACTCCCGAGGACCGATCACGCTGGCCGCCGTGCTCGACGCCGCGCGGGACAGCGGGGTCACCGGCCTACCCAGTGCCGCGACCGTCAGCGCCGGCCGCGTCTGGCCAGCCGGCGCCGAATGGGTCGCCGAGGTCGGCCAGGCCCCCGACACCCACGCCCTCGACCAGCTCTACCCCGACCAGGACCGGGCACGCGCAGCAGCCTGCGGCGCGATCGAAGCCGAACGGGACCGGCTCGCGCAGCGCCTTCGCGCGGCCGGGGGCGTCCTGGCCGAACTGGCCGGCACGCGCGAACGCTGGCAGGAGCCGGCGCTCTACGTGTGGGACAGCGCTGACCAGCGTGAGCCCCGGCTTCACGCTCCCGCCTACAGAGCGTGAACGGTCAGCGTCGATCGAGCCGCGGGCGCCCGCTGGCCATGCCACGCCGAGGCTGCCAAGGAACGGGCCGGGCCTGCACGGCGGCGACCACCGGGTCTCCTCAGCCGAACCGGGCGGCCAGTCGCCGGTACAGTCCCGGCGCGGCGCCGCGTACCGCGACGGGTAGCCGCAGCCAGCCCGGCGCGTATCGCTCGGCGTCACCGGTCTCGATCGCCCGGACCAACAGATCGGCGACCTGACCGGCGGGCAGCGGCCGGGGACTGGCCCGCTCGTACGGCCGCCCCCGGCGTTCGAAGAACTCGGTGGCGACCACGCCGGGCACCAGCACACCCACCCCCACCCGCGAGCCACGCAGCTCCAGCCGCAGGCTCTCGGCGAAACTGTCGAGGCCGGCCTTCGTCGCCGAGTAGACCGCCTCGCCGGCCACGCCCATCCGGCCGGCGATCGACGTGACGAACATCAGGTACCCGGGACCGCGGGTACCCATCGCGGGAAGCAACGCCCGGGTGAGTCGCATCGGCGCGACCAGGTTGACCGCGACCAGCCGGTCGATGTCGGACGGATCCATCCCGCTGAACGGTCCGGCCCAGCCGATCCCGGCACTGTGGACGACGATGTCGACCGGCTCACCGAGCCGCCGGGCCTCCGCCGCCAGGCGGTCCACCTCCGCCGGATCGGCGAGGTCCCCGGCCAGCGGGACTCCGCCCGTCCGCTCGGCCACCGTCGACAGTCGTGCCTGGTCACGGCCGTGGACGATCAGCCGCGCGCCCGCGTCGGCCAGCCGGAGGGCGCTCGCCCGGCCGATACCGGACGACGCGCCGGTGACTAGCGCGACCCGGCCCGCGATCCGCATCAGTACCCTCCCGAGTCAGCGCCGTCCCGTCGGCCGCAGCGACCGCTTCCCCGTTTCCGCGCGGTCAACCCACGCGTGGTCGGCGGCCGGGCGCCCGGCCGCCGACCACGGGGCCGGGCGTGTCGACGGTTAACCCGCGCCCATCGTGGTAGAGCAGCCCCGTGTCCATTCCCGAGCTACGCCCGGTCGGCCACGACCGGCGCCCCCGCGTCGTGGTGATCTCCGCCAGTGCCGGTGCCGGACACGACGGCGCGACCCGCGAGCTGGCGTACCGGCTCGACGGCCGGGGCTTCCAGGTCGACTGCCTGGACGTCACCGACATCTTCCCGTGGCGGATCGGGCGGCTGCTCCGCGGCACCTACCACGGCATGCTGATACGGCTGCCGTGGGTCTACGAGGGACTGTTCGCCATCGGCTGCCGGTTCTCCGGCGCGGCTCCGATCACCCGCGCCCTGCTCCGCCCGGTACGGCCACGGGTGCGTCGGGTGCTGCCCGCGGACACCCGCGCGGTCGTGTCGACCTACCCGATCGTCAGCCAACTGCTCGGCCCGTTACGCCGCGACGGCCAGCTGGCGGTACCCGTGATCACCTACCTGACCGACTTCGCCGTCCACCCGATCTGGGTCTCCCCCGGAGTCGACGTCCACTGCGCGGCCCACGACACGAGTCGCGCGCAGGCGCTCGCCCACGGCGCAGACGATGTCCGGGTGGCCGGCCGGCTGGTGTCGCCGGAGTGCCGCCCCGTCTCGGCCGCGGTGAAACGGCAGGCGCGGGAACGCTTCGGCCTGCCGTCGCAGGAGCGGCTCGCGCTGCTCGTCGCCGGCTCGTGGGGCGTCGGCGAGCTGGAGGCGGCGGCGACCGAGATCGCGGCCACCGACGTGGCGGTCCCGATCACGGTCTGCGGACGGAACGCGGCCCTGTACCACCGGCTGCGCCGGCGGGACATCGGGCGGGTCTTCGGCTGGGTGGACGACATGCCATCCCTCCTGCAGGCCGCCGACGTCCTGGTGGAGAACGCCGGCGGGCTGACCGCGCTGGAAGCCATGGCGTGCGGGCTGCCCGTGCTCACCTACCGGCCGATACCCGGGCACGGCACGGCGAACGCGGTCACGATGGACTATGCCGGCGTGGTGAGCCTGGTGCACAGCCGCGACGCGCTCGGGCCGACCCTCGTCGAGCTGACCGACGGCGTACGGGGCCGGCGGCAGCGCGCTGCCGGGCTGGCGCTGTTCGAGTCGGACCCGGCGGCCGTGATCGCCGACATCATCACCGGCGGGCGGCCGGTGTCGGAGGGCCGCCGGCCGGTGTAGCCGGATGTTCACCGTCCGTTGGCGGCCGGATCACCCGGCCGGGGCAGGTTCTGACCCATGTCGGCGATGTTCGCGGCGACCGTCGGTGTCGTCGCTCTCGCGCTGGTGTTCGACTACACCAACGGCTTCCACGACTCGGCGAACTCGATCTCCACCGTGGTGTCCACCGGCGTCCTGCGGCCGCGCTGGGCGGTACTCTGGGCCGCGTTCTTCAACTTCGTCGCGTTCCTGGTCTTCGGTACGGCCGTGGCGAACACGATCGGCCAGACCGTCAGGCTCGGCGTCGCGAGTACCTCCGTCGTCTTCTCGGCCCTGCTGGGTGCGGTGGTGTGGAACTACGTGTCGTGGTGGCTCGGGCTGCCGACCTCCTCGTCCCACGCGCTGATCGGCGGACTGACCGGGGCGGGTGTCGCCGCCGGCGGACTGGACGCGATCCACTGGGGCAGCGTGCGTAAGGCCGCCCTGTTCATGGTCGTCTCCCCGGTCGCCGGCCTCGTCCTGGGCGCGCTGCTGATGGTGGTCGCCCGGGCGGTGCTCCGCGGCACGCGGACGGACGGCAGCGGCCGGCCGGTCAGGGCCCTGCAACTGGTGTCGTCCGCCGCCGTGTCGCTCGGCCACGGCACCAACGACGCCCAGAAGACCATGGGCGTGATCACCGCATTGCTGGTCGCGAATGGCTACCTGCACCGGTCCGGGGCGGCGCTGCGGATCCCACTGTGGGTGGTGCTGGCCGCCCACGCCATGATCGCGGCGGGCACGCTGTCGGGAGGCTGGCGGATCGTCCGTACCCTCGGCACCCGCATCACGCCGTTGCGGCCGGTGAGCGGCTTCGCCGCGGAGGCCGGGGCCGCGACGGCGCTGTTCGCCTCGACCGCCCTGGGCGCCCCCGTCTCCACCACACACACGGTCTCCGGCGCGGTCACCGGCGTCGGCACGGTACAGCGGCCGGTGCGCTGGCGCACCTTCGGGTCGATGAGCGTGGCCTGGGTGGCGACGATCCCGGCGGCGGCGGTCACGGCCGCCGGGATGTACCGGATCACCCGACTGCCCCGGCCGGTCTCCACCGCCGGTGTCGTCGCGGTCCTCGCCGTACTGGTCCTGAGCGTCGTGGCCGCGACCCGGCGTACGGTCCGGGCCGCCGACCTCGAACGCGAGGTGACCGACCGCGGTCGCCGGTCCGAACCGACCGGCGCGCCGGCCTGACGACCCGGACGGACCGCTACAGCCGGGCGAGGCCGGGCTGACGGACCCGGACAGGCCACCACCGATCGCACCCGGCGGGGGGCCGGCCCCCGCCGGGTGCGGTCAGTACCGGAAGCGCCCCACGACCTGCTGCATGTGCGCCGACATCTCGGCCAGGTGCCGGGCGGCGGCGCTGGCCTCGCCGACACCGGTGGCCGCGACCTGTACGGCGTCCGCCAGGCCGGCGACGCTCTCGGCCACCTGGTTGCCGGCGGTGGCCGCCTCGTGGACGCTGCGGCTCATCTCCGCCGTGGTGGCCGTCTGCTCCTCCACGGCCGACGCGATCATGGTCTGGTAGTCGTTGACGCGGCCGATGATGTGGGAGATCTCGCCGATGGCCGTGACCGCGCTGGCGGTGTCGCCCTGGATGGCCTCGATCCGCCGGCTGATGTCCTCGGTGGCCCGGGCGGTCTCCTGGGCGAGGTCCTTGACCTCGCTGGCGACCACGGCGAACCCCTTGCCGGCGTCACCGGCGCGGGCGGCCTCGATGGTCGCGTTCAGGGCGAGCAGGTTGGTCTGTTCGGCGATCGAGGTGATCACCTTGACCACGTTGCCGATCTCGGTCGACGACTCGCCCAGGCGCGCGACGACGGTGTTGGTGGAGTCGGCCGTCGCCACCGCCTTGCCGGCGACCTCGACGGCCTGGCTCACGTTCGTGGCGATCTCCTGGATCGACTGGCCCATCTCCTCGGCGCCGGTCGCGACCGCGGTGACGCCGCGGGAGGTCTCCTCACTCGACCGGGAGACCGCGGAGGCCCGCTGTGCCGCGTCGGCGACGCCGTCGTTGATCCGGCCGCTGGTGACCGACAGTTCCTCGGCCGACGCCGCCAGCGCCCCGGCGGCGTCGTCCAGCGCCTGGACCGTGTCGCGAAGGCTGCCGGTAGCGGTACCCAGGGCGTCGGCCATCTCGCCGACCTCGTCCCGCTGGCGTACCACCGCCTGCTGGGTGAGGTCGCCGTCGGCGACCGCCCGTAGGACGTGGGCCACCCGGCGCAGCGGGACGACGACCAGGCGCCCGACGTACACCGCCAGCGCCAGTGCGACCACCAGGCCGATCCCGATCAGTGCCAGCACGCTGTACTCGGCGCTGCGGACCGTGGCGTCGAAGCCCTTGGCGGCGACCAGTGCCTTGCTGGCCCGGTCGATCTCGGCTGCGAGCGCCGTCTCGTACGCCTTGCGCAGGTCGCGGTTGGGCCCGTAGCCGGCCTCGACCGCGCCGGCCCGGTTACCGCTGTCGAAGAGGGCGAACTCCGCGTTGACCGCGTTGAACCAGCCGTCGACGCTGGTCTTCAGTTTGTCCACGGTGGCGACCTCGGCCGGCGTGGCGGCCGCGTCACGGGCCTGCTGGAGGGCCGCGTCGGCGACCGTCTGGCGGCCGGAGAACTCGGTCTTGAACTTCGCGTCACCGGCCATCAGGTAGCCGCGCTCGTCGGTGGCGGCGGACTTCGCCGCGAGGGCCGCGTTCTCCAGGCCGATGATGTAGGGCACCGCCCGGCCCACCTCCTCCTGCCGGTACGTGCGCAGGTCGCTGATGCGCACGAGCGCGAGCGCCCCGACCAGGACCGCGAGGATGATGCCGACGGTCGCGGTGAAAATGATCTTGGTGCCGACCCTTCGGTCGGCGAACCAGCCGAGCAGACCCCGCCGGTCCACTCCGCGGGGGTCTGCGGGGTCCACGTGCGATGCCATGACCGCCAGCCTCCTTGCATTCGGCGGCGCCATCGCCGCAGCCCAGCCGAAACGGGATGTGTCGAACATCGGCCGGACGCGCGGAAATCTGACCCATTGCCAAACTTTCACTGCCGTTCACCTGCCGTTAACCATCCACCCGCGCAGGAGCCGGGAGCGGGGCCCGGCCGGAGCGGTGCTAGGCCGGGGCGGTGCCGACGGCGCGACTGCGTGCCAGCAGGGTCGCCCGGTCGATCGGGCCGACCTCGGTGCTCGGGACGGTGCAGGCGTGCGCGCCGGCCACCGAGCCGTAGCGGACACACGTCTCGACCGGCTCCCCGGCGAGCGCGCCGAGGAGGAACCCGGCCACGAAGGCGTCGCCCGCGCCGTTGCTGTCGACCGCGGGTACCGGCGGCGCGACCGCCGGGTACCGCCGCGGCGCCGCCTCGCCCCTCGCCAGGACGTACCCTCCGGCGGCACCGGCCGTCGCGACCACGACGCGGGCCCGCCCCCGCGCCAGGATCCGGCGCATGGTCGCCCCGTGGTCGGACAGCGCGGCGGTGGACAGGAAGACGATGTCGGCCTCGTACGCGAACGCCTCGTGGTACGGCTCGACCCCGTCCCAGTTGTGCAGGTCGGTCGAGACGGTGCGGCCGGACGCGCGCACCGTCGCGAGCGCGTGCCGGCACGGATGGGTGATCGACACATGGACGTGCCGGGCGCCGGCCGCCAGGTCGGCGACGAGCGCGACCGGCAGGCGGTCGGCCTCGTGGCCGCGGCTGCTGTCGTACAGCGACAGCCTCCGGCCGGCCGGGTCGACCAGGTTGACCGCCCGCTTGGTACCCGCGGGCGTCGCGATCCCGGTGAACGCGACCCCGTGGCGCGCGTGCAGAGCGCGCACCAGATCGCCCTCCGGATCGTCGCCGACCACGTCGACGAGCGCGGTCCGCGCGCCCAGGGCGGTCAGCCCCAGCGCCACCCCGTCGCCGGTCTGGCCGGCCCGGGTCCGGATCGCCGGCACGTGGTAACTGTCCGCCATCGGCAGGGGAAGCTCGGGCACGTAGACGACCGTGTCCACTCCCGCGCCGCCCAGGACGAGCACCTCGCACCTGTCCGCCATCCCCGTACCCCTTCGGCGAGCACCGGTGTGCGTCCCGGCCGCGACCACCGTACCGTGACCGGGCCGCACACCGGCGCGTGTGGACGGACGGGCCCGCCCGATCCGGTCACCAGGGCTGGACGCCGTCCTCGTCGAAGAAGCCGCCGGTCGGACCGTCGTCGGGCAGGGTGGCCAGCCGGATCGCGGCGACCGCGCCCTGCGTCGGGGTACGCGGCCCGGAGTGGCCGTTCATGTCGGTCGCGCAGTAGCCGGGATCGGCGGCGTTCACCTTGACGGGCGTGTCGCGCAGCTCGTTGGCGTACGAGACGGTGACCGCGTTGAGGGCGCTCTTCGACGAGTTGTACGCCAGCAGCGGCGCCTGGCCGTACGGGTGCCGCGGGTCGCTGGTCAACGCCAGGGAACCCAGGCCGCTGGACATGTTCACGATGCGCCCGGCCGGGGCCCGCCGGATCAGCGGCAGCAGGGCGTTGGTCAGCGCCACCACGCCGTACACGTTCGTGGCATAGGTGCGCGCCAGCAGCTCCACCGGCGTCTGGCTGGGCTTCCGGCCGTGTTCGAGCAGGATGCCGGCGTTGTTGACCAGGATGTCGAGCCGGCCGTAGTCGCGTTCGATGCGGGCGGCGGCGGCCGCGACCGACACCGGGTCGGTCACGTCCAGTTCCAGCGGCACCGCGACGGCCCCTTCGGCGGCCAGGTTCTCGGCCGCGACGGTACCGGTGCCGGGGTCGCGCGCGCCGACGAGCACCGTGACCCCCGCCCGACCGAGCCCGCGCGCGATCTCGTACCCGATCCCCTTGTTGGCCCCCGACACGAGGGCGATCCGTGGTTCGCTCATGCGCCGAGTCTGCGGCGGTCGCGGCGGCCCGTGCAGAGACCGGCGGAACCACGGATCGACGGTCCCTGGCTACGGGTCCCCGCCGCCGCGAAGATGACCACATGGACCGCTCCCAGCTCGCCCAGTTCCTGCGCAGCCGCCGCGCCCGCGTGCACCCCGGCGACGTGGGGCTGGCCGCCGGTACCCGACGGCGCACGCCAGGCCTGCGCCGCGAGGAGGTAGCCCGGCTCGCCGGCATCTCGGTGGACTACTACGCCCGGCTGGAGCAGGCCCGCGGGCCGCGCCCGTCGCGCCAGGTGCTGTCCGCGCTGGCGCGGGCGCTGCGACTGCACGACGCCGAGCGCGCGCACCTGTACCACCTGGTCGGCGAGGTGCCCACCCCGCCGGCCAGCCCGAGCCCGGACGTGCCCGCCGGTGTCCTGCACCTGCTCGACCGGCTCGACGACACACCGGCGTACGTGATCGACGCGAAGTACGAGATCCTCGCCTGGAACCAGCTCGCGGCCGCGCTGCTCGGCGACCCGTCCAGGTGGCCGCCCGGCCGGCGCAACATGATCTGGAACCTGTTCGCCGGCGAGTGCTCCGCCACGGCGCTCGCGGATCCGCAGGGTAGCGCGTTCGCCGACGAGTGCGTCGCCGATCTGCGCGCCGCCGCGGCCCGGTACCCGGAGGACCCGGGCATCCACCACCTGATCGCCCGGCTGCGGGCGACGAGTCGTGAGTTCGTCCGACGGTGGGAGCAGTTGCGGGTGTGCGTGCGGCGTGGCTCGACCACCACACACTTCCGTCACCCGGTGGTCGGGGAGCTGACCCTGGAGTGCGAGGTGCTGGACGTCGCCGGGCACGGGCAGCGGCTGGTCATCTACAGCGCCGCGCCGGGCAGCCCGGCCGCTGAGGCGTTGAAACTGCTCGGCGTGGTGGGCGTCCAGTGGGCGGCGAACAGCCCCGCCTGAGCCGAGTCCCCGGAGCCCGGCTCGGGCGGTCCCGGCTCCCCCGTGGTGAGCCGGTACCGCTGCCGCCGCCCGCGGCATAGCGCAGGTGGCGCTTCGCGCCGATAGCCTCGCGGTTGGGGTACGTGCCGACGGTGACCGTGGCGGCGACGAGATGTCTCTGGCGAACCGGACGTCAGGGGGCTCGTGTGACCGCCTACGGAAGCGCGACTGAACACGTGCACCTGGATCGATGACGTATCCGGCCGCGCGTCCTACTACTCTCTTGCGTAGTAGATACTCGCCGCGCAGGGCGCCGTGGACAGGAAGGGCGACGGCATGGACGTGGAGCGCCGGGCACGCGGCGACCTCAAGCAGCGGGTCCTGAACGTCCTGCTCGCCTCCGACACCCCGATGACCCCCGCTCAGGTACGCGATGCCATCGACCTCGACCTGGCGTACACGACGGTGATGACCGTGCTGGCCCGGCTGTGCGAGCAGGGGCTGGTCGCGCGCAGGCGGTCCGGCCGGGCCTTCGCCTACACCGCCGTGGCCGACCGGGCCGAGGTGACCGCCCGGCAGATGCACCGACTGCTGGAGACCGGCGACGACCGGGTCGCCGTGCTCAGCCGCTTCGTCGGGGTCCTCAGCGACGACGACGAACGGGCCCTCATCCAGTTGATCGGCCGCATCGACGAGGGTGGCACCCGGTGAGGGCCGCCGTGGTCATCGCCATCGCGGTGTCGCTGCTCATCGCGGCCGTCGGCCCCGCCCTGGGCCGTCGACTGCCACCCGCGGCGGCCACCCGGCTGCTCGTGGCCGCCAGCGTCCTGGTCGCCGGGTGCAGCGTCCTCGTCACCGCCGTCATGGCGTTCACCTGGATCGGCCAACTGCCACTGGTCGCCGCGTTGGGCGACTGGTCGGCGGCGATCCTGCGCTCGACCAGCCCCATCCCCGTCCAGGTGGCCGCCGCCAGTGCCGTCCTGCTGCCGCCCGCCGCCGGATGGTGGCTGGTCGTGGTCGCCCGCCGTTGCGCCGCCCTCGTCGCCACCTACCGCACCTGCCGGCACCTGGCCGCCGCCGGCGCCCTCGTCGTCGTCGACCACCAGCGGCCGGACGCGTTCACCACCCCCCATCCGGCCGGCCGGATCGTGGTCACCACCGGTCTGCTGCGGGCCCTCACCAGCGACGAACGGCGGGTGGTGCTCGCCCACGAGACCTCCCACCTGGTGCGCCGGCACGCCTGGTGGCTGCTCGTCGCCGACCTGGCCGCGGCGGCCAACCCGCTGCTGCGCCCGACCGCCCGCGCCGCCGCCCGATGCGCGGAGCGGTGGGCCGACGAGGACGCCGCCGCCACCGTCGGCGACCGCCGCCTGACCGCCCGGACGCTGGCCCGCATCGCCCTGCTCACCCGCGACGCCGACCGCACCGGCCCGGTCGCCCTCGCCGCGACCGGCGGCGACGTACCCGACCGGGTCCGCGCTCTGCTGGTCCCGCCCCCGCCGTCCCGACCGGCCAGCATCGCCGTCGTCACCGCGCTGCTGCTGGTGCTGTCGGCCGCGACCCTGATGGTGCAGCACCGCGGCGAGGAACTGTTCGACGGCGCCAGCCTGCACCCGGTCGCCGTCGCCGGGCACGTCCGGCATCGGTGACGCGGCGGCCCGAGTTGCCCGTACGGGCCGCCGGCGCGCCTCTTACCGCGCTCCTACCCGTTTCTTACGCGACTCTTATCCGCAGGTCGAGCCGGTGAGGTGGTGATCGCCGGAGCACGGAACCGGCCCGTACGCTGCTCATCAGGGGTGGAGCACCGTGGCGCCCGCGGAGCGCGCGGGAGCCGGGACCGTGGCGCGGGAGCCGGGACAGGAGCGTCGGATGCGGGTACTGGTGGTCGACGACGAGGCCGCCGTGCGCGACTCGCTGTCGCGGACGCTGCGGTTCGAGGGCTACGAGGTCGCCGTCGCCGTGGACGGAGTCGACGCGATCGACCTGATCCGCAGCCAGGAGCCCGACGCCGTGATCATGGACGTGATGATGCCGCGCCTGGACGGCCTGGAGGCGTGCCGGCGGCTGCGGTCGGAGGGCCTGCTGCTGCCGGTACTCATGCTCACCGCCCGCGACAGCGTCGGCGACCGGGTGGCCGGCCTGGACGCCGGCGCGGACGACTATCTGGTCAAACCGTTCGCCCTCCAGGAACTGCTGGCCCGGCTGCGCGCCCTGCTGCGCCGGTCGCTGCTGACCGGCCCCGCCGAGCCGGTCGCGGCCGCCGGACCCGCGACGGTGCTCAGCTTCGCCGACCTGACGCTCGATCCGCAGACCCGGGAGGTGCGGCGGGGCGCCCGTGCGGTGCGCCTGACCCGTACCGAGTTCGCGATCCTCGAGGTCTTCCTGCGGCATCCCCGCCAGGTGCTGACCCGGCAGGTGCTGTTCGAGCAGGTCTGGGGGTACGACTTCGGCGAGACCTCGAACAGCCTGCACGTGTACCTGGGCTACCTGCGCCGCAAGCTGGAGGCCGGCGGCGAGCCCCGCCTGCTGCACACCGTGCGCGGCGTCGGGTACGTGCTACGGGAGCAGCCGCTGTGAACCCGGTGGCCGCCCGGTGGGCGAGGCTGTCGCTGCGGGCGCGGCTGTCGGCGATCGTGGCCGTGGCCGTCGCGGTCGCCGTGGTGGCCGTCGGCTCGCTCGCCTGGCTGGCCGTGCGCGCCGAACTGTACCGGCAACTGGACGCCCAGCTCAGCGCGGACGCCGGCGTGATCGCCACGCATCCCGACCAGTTGCCGTCCGCGGTCGCGCCGGTGGAGCCCGACGGCCGCGACGGTGACTGGCACGGCGGCCCCGGTCCGCGCGTACGCCGGGTGATCGGTCCGCGCTGGCAGGTTCTCGACCCCACCGGCACGCCGGCGGCGGGCGTCATGCCGGTGCTGCCGGTGACGCCGGCGGCCCGGGCGATCGCCGCCAGCGGTCGGGCCAACGCGCGGGAAGAGGTCGAGGTCGGGTCGACGACCTACCGGATGCTCACCGTGCCGGCGCAGGGCGGGGGCGCCGTGCAGGTGGCGGTCCCCCGCGACCCCACCGACCGTACGCTCGGCGCGCTCGGCCTGCTGCTGGCGCTCGGGTGCCTGGCCGGCGTCGCGGGCGCCGCGCTGCTGGGGCGTACGGTCGCGCGGGCCGGGCTGGCGCCGGTCGAGCGTCTGACCGATGCGGTCGAGCACGTCGCCGCCACGCAGAACCTGCAGGCCGCGATCCCGGTGAGCGGCGAAGACGAGATCGCCCGGCTGGCCCGGTCGGTCAACGCGATGCTGGCGGCACTGGAGTCGTCCCGCACGGCGCAGCGCACCCTCGTCGAGGATGCCGGCCACGAGCTGCGTACGCCGCTGACCAGCCTGCGCACCAACATCGAGTTGCTGATCCGGGCCGACACCACGGACACCGGCCGGCTGCTGCCCGCCGAGGACCGGGCGAAACTGCTCCAGGACCTGGAGATACAGGTCGTCGAGCTGACCCAGCTGACCAACGAACTGGTCGAGCTGGCCCGCCAGGACGCCAGCCCGGAGCCGGACGAGGAGGTCGACCTGGCCGACGTCGTGGCGGCCGCGGTGCAGCGGGCCCGACTGCGGGCCACCTCGGTGACGTACGAGACCGCGCTGCGGCCCGCGGTCGTCACCGGCCGGCCGCAAGCGCTCGAACGCATGGTGCTCAACCTGCTCGACAACGCGGCCAAGTGGAGTCCCGCACGCGGGACCGTCGAGGTGACGCTGTCGCACGAGGCCGGCGGCGTCCTGTTCACCGTCGCCGACGCCGGGCCGGGCATCGACGACCGTGACCTGCCCCGCGTCTTCGAACGGTTCTACCGGGCGACCTCGGCACGGTCGATGCCCGGCTCCGGCCTCGGTCTCGCGATCGTCGCGCAGACCGTCGCCCAGCACCACGGCACGGTCACCGCCGGCCGGTCCACGGCCGGCGGCGCGCTGTTTTCGGTACGGCTTCCGGCCGGCCACCCGGTGGACGCGGCACCCGGCCGGCGATTCTCATCGAATTCTTAAGGTCGGCCTCGGCCGCTCTTACCGGCGCCGCACACGATGGGCTACCGACCGGTATGTCAACCTTGGAGCCCACCGTGACGAATGCACCTGAACACCCCGAGACTCCCGAACAGCCCGGACCGGTGCCGCCGCCCGGACCGGTACCGCCGCCGGAGCCCGCGACCACTCCGCTGTCCGCCGGCCCGGCTACCGCGCCTTCCCCGGCGCCGCGGCCCGCGTGGTACCGCCGGCTGCCCGGCCCGCTGGGCGTATGGGTGACCGCGCTGGCGTTCGTGTCGGCGTGCGTCATCGGCTGCGGCGGGTTCATCGCCGGGGCCGTGGTCTCGCACGGCTTCGGCGACCGGCACGAGGTGGGCCGGGTCGAACGCTGGGGCCCCGGCGAGCGCCCCGGACCCGGCGTCCCCGGGCCGTACGGCCCGGGACCGAACGGCCCGGGCGACGAGCGTGGCCCGCGGCACCGCAAGGTCGTACCCGCCCCGACGCCCCCGGGCGCCACGACGCCGACCCCCGCGCAGCCGTCCACCCCGACGCCGACGGTCAGCCCCACCGCCTGACCACTCCTCCGTCGGCCCGCACACCGCGCGCGGCGGGAACCCCGTTCGGCGAACGGGGTTCCCGCCGCGAGTGCTTTCTTACCCTCCGCCCGTGCTCCTTCCGCCGCCCGCGCTCGGGTCCGACCTAGGCCAGCGTCAGCCAGGCGAGGCTGCCGAGGCCCGCGACCAGGCAGTACACCGCGAACGGGGTCAGCGTGCGGGTCTCGAAGTACCGCGTGAGGAACCGTACGGCCAGGTAGGCGCACACCCCCGACACGACGCTTCCGGCCAGCACCTGGCCGTGGATGCCGGCGCCGAGCGGCCCGAACAGGTCGGGCAGCTTGAGCGCGCCCGCGGCGAAGATGACCGGGGTGGCCAGCAGGAACGAGAACCGGGCCGAGTCGGTGTGGGACAGGCCGCGCAGCAGCCCGGCCGCCATGGTCGAGCCGGACCGGCTGATGCCGGGTAGCAGGGCGAGGATCTGCGCCGCGCCGATCAGCGTGGTGTCCTTGACGGTACGCCCGGCGATGCGCCGGTCGGCGGCGATGCCTTCGGAGTACGGCGCGTCCGACGAGCCACCGGCCACGGTCGCCATCGTGGCGGCCGCGGTGGTCGGGTCGGCCGCCGCCCCGCGGCGCAGCCGTTCGGCGCCATAGAGGATGACGCCGTTGACCGCGAGGAAGACCGCCGCGGGCACCGGGCGGCCCAGCACCGTGCGGAACGTGTGCTCCAGCAGCAGGCCGGTCACCCCGACCGGGATGGTCGCGATGATGATCATCCAGGCCAGGCGCTCGTCGGCGGTGCGGACCCGCCGGTACCGCAGTGAGGTGAGGAACCCGGTGATGATGCGGACCCAGTCCCGCCAGAAGAACGCCAGCAGCGCCAGCGCGGTGGCCACGTGCAGGCCGACGATGAACGCCAGGTACGGCGACTCCGGGGTGGAGACGTTGAGGTCACGTGCCCAGCGGCCGCCGACCAGCGCCGGGAGGAGCACGCTGTGCCCGAGGCTGGAGACCGGGAACAGTTCGGCGACGCCCTGCAGGGCGCCGACGACGATGGCCTCCGGGTAGGTGAGGTGCCCGCTCATGCCGCCCCCCGTCCGGCGCGGCGGTTACGCAGGACCTCGACGACCAGCGGCACCAGCGAGATCACCACGATCAGGGCGACGACCGGCAGCAGGTATTTGTCGATGTTGGCCGCGCCGATCGTGTCCCGCAGCTTGCGCGCCGGCAGGTAGCCCAGGAGCAGCACGCCGTCGGTCCACAGCAGGCCGCCGACGAGGTTCCACACCAGGAACCGGCGGGCCGGCATGTGGAGCACGCCGGCGACCGGGTTGATGAAGGTACGCACGACCGGGACGAACCTGGCCAGGGTCACCGCCTTCGCCGGACCGTACCGATTGAAGTACTCCTCGGCCCGTGTGACGTACTCGGTCTTGAACAGCCGTGAGTCCGGCCGGGTGAACAACCGAGTGCCGTACCGGGCACCGAGGCGGTGGCCGAGCTGGGCGCCGGCGACCGCGCACACCGGCGCGCCGACCAGCAGGGCGGGCAGCGGCAACGGCCGCATGTGGAGGATGTCGGTCGCCACCGGGGAGGCGGCGATGCCGGCCAGGAACAGCAGCGAGTCACCGGGGAAGAAGAAGCCGACCAGCAGGCCGGTCTCCACGAACATCAGGGCCAGGACGCCGAACAGCCCGAAGGACCGGATCATCGACGAGGCGTCCAGCACGTTGACGGCCAGCGCGGGCGCGCCATGGAGAGCATGCACGGCCAAACCCTACACGATGTAGGGGAACTGGGTCCGTAGGCGAACGCCGCCACCGCGTGGCGCGCTACCCCTGCCCGTCGTCGCTCAGCACGGCGCGCAGGACCCGCTCGTCGTCGGGACTCAGCGCCGTCACGAAGCGCTGGAGGATCTCGGCCCGGTCGCGCCCGCTCTCGAGCACGGTGCGCATCCGGTCGGCGGCATCCTGCGCGGCGTCCTTGACCGGCCGGTATCCGCTGCGGGCACCCTCGCGCACCCGGACGACCAGGCGCTTGTCGTACAGCCGGGTCAGGATCGTATGGACGGTGTTGTACGCCAGCCCGGTACCCAGCGCCGCCTGGACCTGCGCCGGGGTGAGCGGGCCGTCGGCCGCCCACAGCGCCGCGAGCACCTCACCCTCCAGCGCGCCACTCGCCCGTCGGCCATGCGCCGGTCGTTGAACCACCAGTCCTCCACCATCGACTGCGACCACACCCATCATGGCGTGATCGGCCGGCCTTCGAGCGTACGCGAGCGCTCCGGTAAACGTACCGCTCGTGGCGTCCGGAACCGGCCACCCGGCTGGTCGCCGCGCCCGTTGGGCGTCACGGCCGACGCAGCCAGCCATGCGCGACGAACTCCACCGTCACCACGACCACGACCGCCTCCACCGCCAGCAACCCGATCAGGATCAGGAGCTGGGTCGCGCCGGCCGGTACCGGATCACGGTCGAACCATGGCCGGTCAGCCCGGCCGCATCGACCGGGCGTCGCGCGCGATCCGGACCGCGCCGAACGCCGCCGTCATGGCCGTCACCCACGCCGCGCCGAGCAGATAACCGGCGACCACGTCGGAGAGGTAGTGCACCCCGAGCGCGATCCGGGAGAAGCCGATGGCCAGCACCATCAGCCCGCACCCGGCAGCCGCCAGCACCGACCAGGGCCGGCGCAGCCTCGGCAGGATCACCACCAGCAGCAGCACCGCACAGGTCACCATCGCCGCCTGCGCGTGCCCGCTCGGGAAGCTCATTCCGTTGGCGTGCGCGACCGGATGCGGCAGGACCGGGCGGGCCCGGTGCACGCCGATCTTGACCGCGTTGTTGAGCAGGGAACTGCCGACGACGGTGACCACGACGTAGACCGCCAGGCGGTACCGCCGACGCCAGAGCATCCAGCCGACGACCACCGCGAAGAGCACCAGGTACACCGACGACGACCCGACGTTGCTGACCACCTTCATCCCCGTGACGAAGCCCGGGTGCCGGAGCGCGTACCGGTACAGGCCGTCCCGGAGACCGGTATCCGCCCCGGCCAGCGGCCGCCACGCGGCCTCGACCAGCAACAGCACCAGCCCGAACGTCGCGAGGAGTACCGCCACCGCGACCAGCACCGGGCGCGACACCGACGCGACCCGGCTCCGGGTACCGGGCCGTAGCGCCGACGCTGCCGAGCCGCGACTACCGGTCACGCACAACCTCCCTCACCGGGCCGGACACCCACCCGTCGTCCGCGGACCCGCCACCCGACCTCCCGGAGACCCTACAAGATGTAGTTGAGTCACCCCGCCCCGGACACGGGCCGTCATGGATCGGAGCCGCCGACCCCGCTTGACGCATTCCCTTATGGGTATACGATTGTCCCATGGCGCGAGCGGCGACGACGACGGATGCGTTCAACGCGGTGGCCGAGCCGCGGCGGCGACAGATCCTGGATCTGCTCTCCGGCCGCGAACTCGCCGTCAACGACCTCGTCACACTGCTCGGCCTCGCCCAGCCGCTGGTCTCCAAGCACCTGCGGGTGCTGCGCGAGGTCGGCCTGGTGGATGTCCGCGACGAGGGGCGCAACCGGATGTACCGGCTCAACCCCGAGCCGCTGAGACCGATCCACGACTGGGTGACGAAGTACGAGCGGCTCTGGTCGGAGCGCTTCGACCGGATGGATGCGGTGCTGGCGGAACTCAAGGACGCGGAACTCAACAACACAGAGATCGGAGACGGCGATGACGAGTAGCGGCACGGCGACGGTGACGCTCCCCACCGACACGCGGATCATGATCACGCGCGAGTTCGACGCGCCCGCCCGGTTGGTCTGGAAGGCCTACACCACGCCGGACCTGATCCGGCGATGGTGGGGCGGCGAACGCGGCACGGTCACCGTCGCCGACGTCGACCTGCGGGTGGGCGGCCGGTGGCGCTACGCGCTCGTGGCCAACGGGGGTTTCGAGGTCGCGTTCCACGGCGAGTACCGGGAGATCGTCCCGGCCGAGCGGCTGGTCAACACCGAGGTGTACGAGGGTATCCCGGACGCCGAGGAGCAGGCGGCGCTGGTCACGGCCACCTTGACCGAGAAGGACGGCCGCACCCTGCTGGAGGTGCTCGTCGAGCACCGCGACAAGGCAGGCCGCGACGCGCACATCGACTCCGGCATGGAAGGCGGCATGCAGGAGGCCATAGACGCGCTCGAGCACGTCGCGGTCGACCTCGCCGCGGTCGAGCGCGCCGGCTGACCCGGCCTGCCCCGCCCCAAGATCCGTGCAATGTCGCGAACATTGCTGCTATCCCGCGTGAGGAAGCAGCAATATCGGCGACATTGCACGGATCTTGGGGCCGGGCGCCGGGCCACCGGCGAACGTGGTGGCCCGGCGAACGTGGTGGCCCGGCGAACGTGGTGGCCCGGCACCCGGGGCCGCTCCCCGGCCCCCGGCCACTTCCCGGCACCCCGGGACTACTCCCCGAAGTCGCCGAAGTCGGTGGCGAGGTCCTCGCCGCCATCCCCGTCGAAGACCTCGTCCATGATCTCGCCGGCGACGTAGCCGCCGACCAGGCCGGCGGCCACGCCCCCGATGACCGCGCCGGCGCCGAAGCCACCGCGGCCGTGGCCATGCCCCGGCTGACCGTACCCGTGCCCCGGCTGACCGTAGCCGTGGCCGTAACCGGGCGGGGCGTAGTGCCCGGCGCGGGGGAGCACGGCCTGGTTCAGCCACCCGTCGATCTGCGCGGCCCAGTCGGTCCGGTCGGCGGTGGCGGGGTCGACGCGCAGGTGGTGGAAGACGTCACGGCCGCCGGTGAACAGCCCGCCCCGCTTATCGACCTCGATGATCACGTCGAGGCCGTGCGGGTTGGCGACGAAGGTCAGCTCCACCTCGTTGAGCGCGTGGGAATACTGCGGTGCCGCCCAGAACTCGATCTCCTGGTAGAACGGCAGGCTCTGGTGCACGCCGCGCAGGTACCCACGTTCGAGGTCGGCGGACTTGAACCGGAAGCCGAGCCGACCCATCGCCTCCAGGATGATCTCCTGGACGGGCAGCGGGTGCACGAAGACGGGGTCGAGATCGCCCTTGTCGACCGCCCGGGCGATGGCGACCTCGGTACGCAGGCCCATGGTCATGCCGTGCAGCCGCTGGCCGTACACGTCGGTGATCGGCGTTTCCCACGGAACCGGGAACTGGAACGGGATCGACTGGCGGGCGCCGGCCGGAAGGTGCAGCCGGCCGGTCACCGGTACCCGATGGAACTCGACCATGCTGTTGTACTCGCTGCCACCGCCTTCGACCTCGACCCGCGTGACCAGACCGACGGCGACATGCTCGATGTCGACGTCGTTCTTGCCGCCCTCGAGGTGGACCTGCCCCTGCAGCATCGCACCGGGCCGGGTGTTCGGGTCGGTGAGCACCGTGTCCACCGACGGGCCACCGACGCCGAGCGCGCCGAGCATCTTCTTGAAAACCATCAGGATCTCCTTACCAAGGTGTACCGGGCGTCATCGACAACAGGGAGTACGGGGCTGGTTGCGCACCCGACCGGCTGGGCCCGTGACGGCCACCGCCGGTCGGACCGGGGCGGTACCACCGGCGCGACGCGCCGGGGCTGCCGGCGCGCCGCGCCGGGTGCTCAGCGCGACGCCGTAGGAGTGCTCGCCATCTGGTGCAGGCGGCGGATCCGGTCGGCGGTCGGAGGGTGGGTCCGGAACAGCGCCGCCAGGCCGCCGCCGGCGAGCGGGTTGGCGATCATCAGGTGGGCGTGCGAGGCGTACTGCGAATCGGCCGGCAGGGGGAGCACCTGCGCCCCGTGCTCGATCTTGTTCAGGGCGCTGGCCAGGGCCAGCGGGTCGCCGGACAGCCGGGCGCCGTCGGCGTCGGCCTGGTACTCGCGGCTGCGGCTGATGGCCAGCTGGATCAGCCCCGCGGCCATCGGGCCGAGGATGAGCATCATCAGCACCGTCAAGGGGTTGGGCGCGTCCTCGTCGTCGGAGCCGAACGGCAGGAACAGGGCGAGGTTGGCCACGGCGGTGATGATGCCGGCCAGCGCCGCCGCCACGCTGGAGATGAGGATGTCACGGTTGTACACGTGCGACAGTTCGTGGCCCAGCACGGCCCGTAGTTCGCGCGGGGTGAGCAGGTGCAGGATGCCCTCGGTGACGCACACCGCTGCGTTGGCCGGGTTGCGGCCGGTGGCGAACGCGTTCGGCTGCGGGGTCGGGCTGACGTACAGGCGGGGCGTCGGCTGGCCGGCGGTCGTGGCCAGCTCGCGGACCATCGCGTACAGCTCGGGTGCCTGGGCCTCGCTGACCGGCTGGGCGGCCATCGACCGCAGCGCGAGCTTGTCCGACCAGAAGTAGCTGGCGGCGTTCATGGCCAGCGACAGCAGCAGGCCGATGACCAGGCCGGCGCTACCGCCGATCCAGTAGCCGGCGGCGAGGATGAACGCGGTGAGCAGCCCGAGCAGCAGGGCGGTCTTCACCCCGTTGTAATGGCGTTGCATGGTGTCCTCACTTCCTTCGGGACTGCGGTGGTAAGAGCAGGGGTGCGGTCGGTCTCGTCGTCGAACTCGCCGAGGACCTGCTCCAGCAGGTCCTCCAGCGCGACCAGGCCGACGACGTCGCCGGCGTCGGTGACGAAGGCGACCTGGGCGCGGTGCTGTCGCATCGCGGTGACCGCCGCCGGCACGGCCACCCGCACGTCGAGGGTGAGCGGCTGCGTCATCAGCTCACCGGCCCGCGCCGCCCGGCCCGCGGTGACGGCCCGGATGGCGTCGCGTACGTGGACCTGGCCGACGATGCGGCCGTCGTCGACGACGGCGAGCCGGGACCGGCCGGCACCGTGGCTGACCCGCTCCACCCGGTGCGCGTCGGCCTGTACGTCCACCGCGACGATCCGGTCGCGGGGTGCCATCACCTGGCCCAGCGTCGTGTCCTGCACCTGTAGCAGGCGGGTGAGCAGCTGGTGCTCGTCGGCGGGCAGCAGCCCGTGCTCCCGGGACTGTTCGAGCAGCATCCGCAGGTCGTCCGGGCCGTGCGCCTGGGCGAGGGTGTCGGCCGGGGGTACCCGCACCGCCCGCAGCGCGAGGTTGGCCATCCCGTTGAGCGCGGTGAGCGCGGGGCGCGCCAGCCGGGCGAACGCCCGGAACGGCAGCGCCAGCAGCAGCGCGGAGCGCTCGGGGTCGCTGATCGCCCACGACTTGGGCGCCATCTCCCCCACCACCATGTGCGCGAACACCACCAGCACCAGGCTGATGCCGAACGCCACCGCGTAGCTGACTTCGTGGGGCAGGCCCAGCGCGGCCAGTACCGGATCCAGCAGGTGCGCGATCGCCGGCTCGGCCAGCGCGCCGATGCCGAGCGAGCACAGCGTGATGCCCAACTGGGCGCCGGCGAGCATGACCGACAGCTCGCGGCTACCGGCCAGCGCCGCGACCGCGGCCCGGTTCCCGTGCGCCGCGGCCTCTTCCAGTCGGTGGCGCTTGCTGGCCACCAGCGCGAACTCGGCGGCGACGAAGAATCCGTTGCCGGCCAGCAGCAGTACCGAGACGACCAGTGCCCAGGTGGTACTCATACCGACACCGCCACACCGTCGCGGACCGCCACGGAGGCCGGCACGTGCCGCCGCACCGCGATGACCTCCAGCATGACCCGCGGCGGGTCACCACCGTCGGCCGTCAGCGGCCCCGGTACCTCGATCTCGACGCGGTCACCGGGTCGGGGAACCCGTCCCAGTCGGGTCAGCACCAGGCCGCCGACCGTGTCGTAGTGCTCGCCTTCCGGCAGCGTCACGCCGGTCGCGTCGGCGACCTCGTCGACCCGCCAGCGGCCGGGGACCAGCCACGACCCGTCCGGGCGCCGCAGCGCTCCCGGTTCGGCCGGGTCGTCCTCGTCGAGGATCGAGCCGACGAGCTCCTCCGCGACGTCCTCGAGGGTGACCACGCCTGCGAAGCCGCCGAACTCGTCCACCACGCAGGCCAGTTGCCGGTGCTCGGCCCGCAGCCGGTCGAGCACCACCAGCGCTGGAAGGGTCTCGGGTACCAGCAGCGCCGGCGTCGCCACCGCGGTGACCGGGGTGTGGGCGCGTTCGGGCGCCTCCAGCGCGAGCACGTCATTGACGCCGACCACGCCGACGATGTCGTCCACGCCGCCGTCGCCGATGACGGGGAAGCGCGAGTGACCGGTGTCGATCAGCTGCACCACCCGGATCGCCGGGTCGCTCGCGTGCACGGTGTGCACGTCGACGCGCGGGGTCATGACCTGCCCGGCGGTACGCTGCCGGAACTCCAGCCCGCGGGCCAGCAGGTGGGCGGTCTCCACGTCCAGGTGACCATCGGCGCGCGCCGCGGCGACCACGCGCGCCAGCTCGTCGGCGGTGGCGCCGGACGGCAGCTCCTCGACCGGTTGCACGCCGACCCGGCGCAGCAGCCGGGTCGCGGCGGCGTCGAACAGCCGGATGACCGGACCGGCCATCCTCAGGTAGGCCAGCGTCGACCGGCTCAGCGCCCGGGCCAGCCGCTCCGGGCGGACGATCGCGAGGTTCTTGGGTGCCAGTTCGCCGAGCACCATCTGCACCACGGTGGCGACCAGCAGCGCCGCCGCCACCGACACCGGAAGGCCGACCGCCGCCGGCACCCCGGCCAGGCCGAGCAGTTCGGCCAGCCCCACGCCCAGGTACGGCTCGGCGACGTAACCGACCAGCAGCGCGGTCACAGTGATGCCCAGCTGCGCGCCGGAGAGCATGAACGACAGCTGGCCGGTCACCCGCAGCGCCCGCCGCGCGGCGTCGTCCCCGGCGTCGGCCAGCTGACGCAGCCTGCCCCGGTCGACCGCGACGTAGGCGAACTCCTGGGCCACGAAGTAGCCCGTGACGGCCGTCAACGCGACGATCAGGAGGAGTCCGATGGAGATCAACATGCCGGGACGCTGCCCTCGGCCTTCACCGAGCCGCGGACGGGCGGCCTCGGCGGAATCAGCAGCCGGGCAGAGCCCGGCCCGGTACTACAGCCCTCACCATCAGGCGAACAGATCACGCAGGCAACACTAGCACGTACCACTGTATGGTTGACCGGGTCGCGATAGTTTCAGGCGGTCACGCCTGAGACGGAAGGGGGTGCCACATGGCCGACCAGCTCCTACGCATCGGCGAGCTGGCCTCCCGCGCCGGCGTGAGCCCCCGCACCGTGGACTTCTACACCGGCCTGGGCCTGCTCACCCCGGCCCGCCGCACCGGCGGCAACTACCGCCTCTACTCCCCCGACGCGGTCGAGCGCATCACGATGATCCGGCAACTGGAGGCCCACGGCGTCAGCCTCCAGGACATCGCCGCCGCAATGCGGCGCGAACCGGCCGGCGACGCCATCGCCGGCCTGCTCACCCAGTTGACCCGGGACCTGCACGACCTGCAGGAGGTGGCGCACAACGCCGGCCCCGAGGTGCACGGCCTGCTCGCCGCGATCACCGCACGGGCGCACTCCCTCATCACGACCGCCCTGGAGATCGCCGCCAGCATGCCCCCGCCCACCTGAGCGACGGCGCCCGCCCATGGTGGAGACGTCACGGGGTCATCGCCCCGCGACGTCTCCATGATCATGAACGTCGGGGCGCCACCGCGCGGCGTCCAGGCTCCACGACCCGTCGTCGGCCGGTTCGTCCGCCCACCGGGGCGCCCACTCGACGTGGAACGCGTGCCGGAGCTGGACCGCCACGGCGTAGGCGACCTCGGGGACGTCCGCGAGCTCGATCGTCTCGCCCCGCATGGCGAGCTGCGCGTGCAGTTCGCACGCGATGGCGTTGCGAAGACGCGCGTCGGCGGCGGACAGGTCGTCGCCCGTCCGGGTGACCGGCTGAGTGCCCATGACCGCCACCGTCGGCCTTCCGCCGGCACGGCGTCAACCCGCCGTCGGGTTTCCCACAGCGACCCGCGGGCGGCCCGCCGACCGTGGCATCAGACCCGGTCAGGCTCGCCGGCGCGCTCCCAGATGGACTTCATCTCGCCGAGCGCCTGCTCCATGATGTGCACCATCGCGTTCTTCGCGCGCTCCCCGTCATGGCGCTGGATCGCCTGCGCCACCTCCGCGTGGAGGTGGAGCGCATCCTCGTCGGGATAGTGCGGCATCAGCTCGTAGTGGTGGCGGCCGGTGAGGACCTCCGCCACGAGTTCCTGGAGCTTGACGAACATCTCGTTGCCGGAGCTGTACAGCACCTGCCGGTGGAACTCGATGTCCAGCCGCAGGAACTCGTCCTCGTTGCCCGCCGTGCCCGCCGCCCACATCTTCGCGGCGAGCCCGACCAGGTCACTCGCCTCGTCGGGGGTGGCCCGCTCGGCCGCCAGGAAGGCCGCCTGCGGCTCGACCGCGGTCCGCAGTTCGGTGAGCGAGCGCAGCTGGGCGATCCGGTCGGTCGACGCGAGCCGCCAGCGGATCACCTGAGGGTCGAATACGTTCCAGTCGCTCGCGGGACGGATCACCGTGCCGACCCGGCGGCGGGTGTCGACGAGCCCCATGGCGGCCAGGACCCGCAGGACCTCGCGGACCACCGACCGGGACACGGCGCGCTGGTCGGCGAGGTCGTCGATGTACAGGACGGAGCCGGGCGCCAGGTCCCCGGAGCAGATGGCCGTGCCGAGTTGCTCGAGTACGCGCGCGTGCAGCCCGGCCTGGGCGGTTACCGGCGGGGAGGCGGCGTCTACTGGCGACGAGATGACCACCGACAAAACATACCAGTCGTGTGAAGGTTCTTGCATACGTCAGATTTATTGCCCTAGCATCCCCGCGTTAGGCAGATGTAAAGCGTGCGAGGCGCCGGTGTTACGGGCGCGGCGAGCCGCTCTAGAAGGGAAGATGCAATGTTGCGTCGATCGGTCATTGGAGGCTCGCTGGCCGTGGCTGTTGCCATCGGCCTGTCGGCCTGTGGCGGCAGTGGCAGCGGAGAGGGCGACACCGGGTCGAAGACGGTGCGCGTGACCCTCGCCAACCACGTGTGGACGGAGAACCTCAAGAAGGCGAAGTCCGAGTTCGAGCAGAAGACGGGCCTGAAGGTCGAGATCACCCAGTTGGGTGAGGACCAGCTGTCGGACCAGTACAACGTCAAGCTGAACGCGGGCTCCAGCGACCTCGACGTGATGATGTACCGCCCCCTCCAGGAGGGGAAGCTGTTCGCGAAGAACAAGTACCTGGCCGACCTGTCCAAGGACGTCAAGGCCAGCAAGGACTGGGACTTCAGCGACTTCCAGGCCGGCCCGGTGGAGGCCACCTCGTACAAGGGCAAGGTGGTCGGCGTCCCGATCATCACCGAGCGTGAGGTGCTGTACTACCGCAAGGATCTGCTGGCCAAGGCCGGCCTGACCGCTCCGCCGAAGACGCTGGACGAGCTCAAGACCGCGGCCGCCGCGGTGAAGGCCGCCGAGCCGGGCGTCGCCGGCTTCGTGGCCCGTACCGGCAAGTCGCCGGCCGTCACCCAGTTCTCCAGCTACCTCTACAGCTTCGGCGGCGACTTCGCCGACGACAACGGCAAGTCGACCGTCAACAGCGAGGCCGCCAAGAAGGCGTACGCCTACTACGGCGGGCTCATCAAGGACAGCGGCCCGGCGAACGTCAGCACCGACATGAGCTGGCCCGAGGCGATGGCCATCTTCACCCAGGGCAAGGCGGCGTTCTACACCGAGGCCGACTCGCTGTACAAGAACGCCACCGACCCGGCCAAGTCGAAGGTCTCGGACAACGTCGGCTTCGCGCCGTTCCCGGCCGGCCCCGCCGGCTCCAAGCCGTACAACATCCCGTCGTGGGCCCTGGGCATCAACGACGCCTCGAAGAACAAGGCCAACGCCTGGAAGTTCATCGAATGGGCGACCAGCAAGACGCAGGCGCTGGAGGCGCAGAAGGCCGGTGTGCCGAGCGCCCGTACCTCGGTGTGGGCGAACCCGGAGGGCACCGCGACGTACCCGAAGGACCTCGCCGAAGCCATCGCGGCCAGCGCCAAGGCCGGCGTCGGCCACGACCGCCCGCTGGTCGTCAAGGTTCCCCAGGCCCGTGAGATCGTCGGCCAGCCGATCGTCGACGCGATCACCGGCAAGGACGCCGCGGCCAGCACGGACACGGCCCACCAGGCCTTCCAGAAGTTCCTGGACGACGAGCAGAAGTAAGCCGAACCCGCGGGTGGCTCCGGCCGGACGACCGGAGCCACCCGCGCCGGGACCGGGCCCGCCGGCACCGCCACGATCGGTGGGACAGGGCCCGCCGATTGCGGAGATCTATCTCATGGCTACCGTCACCTCCCCCGCCCGACCATCCGACCCAGCGTGGTCACGCTGGGCCAACAACCACCGCAAGTGGCTCTTCGCGACGCCCGCCATGGTGTTCGTCGCCGCGCTCATCGTCTTCCCGCTGGCCTGGACCGTGTACCTGAGCCTGACCGACGCCGAGGGGTCGGTCCGGGCCGAGTCCGAGTTCATCGGGTTCCGTAACTACATCGACGTGCTGTCCGACACCGACCGGTTCTGGCCGGCGGTCCTGCGCACGGTCACGTTCACCGGCGTCGCGCTGCTGTTCGAGGTCATCCTCGGCATGGGAGTCGCCCTCCTGCTCTGGCGCCCGTTCCGCGGCGAGAAGTGGGTCCGCGTCGCGATCCTGATGCCGCTGGTGGCCACCCCGGTCGCGGTCGGCATGATGTGGCGCCTCATCTTCGACCCCAACATCGGCCTGGCCAACCAGGCACTCGCGCTCGTGGGGATCGGTCCCCAGCCGTGGCTCGCGGGTCAGAACTCGGCCCTGCCGACGACGATCTTCATCGACGTCTGGCAGTGGACCCCGATGGTCATCCTGATCCTGCTCGCCGGGCTGACCTCGCTGTCGGACGAGCCCCAGGAGGCGGCGCTCATCGACGGCGCCAGTACCTGGCAGCGGTTCCGGCACGTCACCCTGCCGCTTTTGATGCCCACCGTGATCGTCGCGATCCTGCTGCGCGGCATCGACGCGCTGAAGACCTTCGACATCCTCTACGCCACGAAGGGCAAGGGCGGCGGCTCGTTCCACGAGGTGGAGACCCTCAACGTCTACGCCTACGGGCTCAGCTTCGACTACAACGAGTACGGCGTCTCCTCGACCGTCCTGATCATCTTCTTCCTGATCATCATCGCGGCGATGTGGGCCCTGACGTACCGCAAGAAGAAGGAGGAGGCGCGCCGGTGAAGTCGCGTACCCCGTACCGGGTCTTCCGCGTGGCGGCGCTGGCCGTCGTGGTGGTCTCGCTGCTCGCCCCGCTGATCTGGATGGTCGCCGCGTCGTTCAAGACGAACGTCGACATCTACGACACCAACAAGGCGATCGTCTTCTCGCCGACCCTCGACAACTACGCCAACGTCCTGAAGCAGGCGAACTACCTCCAGTTCATCGGCAACAGCCTGTGGGTGGCCTTCGCGGCCACCGTGTTCTCGCTGATCCTCGCCGTACCGGCGGCGTACTCGATGAGCCGCTTCAACATGAAGAAGTCCGCCCTCGTGGTGCTCATGGCCCGCGTGATCCCGGGCGTGTCGCTGCTGGTGCCCTGGTACTACGTCTTCTCCAACCTGCACATGGTCGGCGGCTTCACCGTACTGATCCTCAGCCACATGTTCGTGTCGCTGCCGCTGATCACGTACATCATGATGGGCTTCTTCGACGGTCTGCCGCTGGAACTGGAAGAGGCGGCGCTGGTCGACGGCCTGACCCACATCGGCGCGTTCCGCCGGATCACGCTGCCGCTGTCCACGCCGGGCATCGCGACCGCGGGCATCCTGTCGTTCATCTTCTCCTGGAACAACTTCATGTTCGCGCTGGTGCTCTCCGGCGCCGACACCAAGACACTGCCCGTGGCGATCTTCGACTTCGTCGGCTACGCCAGCATCGACTGGGGCGGCCTGATGGCCGCGGCGACCGTCGTCACGCTGCCGATCATGCTGATCGCCCTGTTCGTCCAGAAGTACGTCGTCTCCGGCCTCACCGCCGGTGCCACCAAGGGCTGAGGTTTTGACAACAAAGATCACAAGGGTCGAGACGTTCCTCGTCCCGCCGCGCTGGCTCTTCGTCCGGGTCGAGACTCAAGCCGGCATCGTCGGCTGGGGCGAGGCGACGTGCGAGGGGCGGTCGGAGACCGTACGCACCGCCGTGGAGCAGCTCAGCGAGTTCCTCATCGGCCAGGACGCGCTGCGCATCGAGGACCATTGGCAGGTCATGACGAAGGGGTCGTTCTACCGGGGCGGGCCGATCCTGGCCAGCGCCGTGTCCGGCCTCGACCAGGCGCTGTGGGACATCGCCGGCAAGCACTACGGTGCGCCGGTGCACCAGCTGCTCGGCGGACCGGTCCGGGACCGGATCCGGGTGTACGGCTGGGTCGGCGGCGACGAGCCGAGCGAGGTCGCCGACCACATCGCCGCCCAGGTCGAGGCGGGGCTGACCGCGGTCAAGATGAACGCGTCCGGTCGGATGAGCCCGGTCGCGTCGGTCGCCGAGCTCGACGGGGTGGTCGCCCGGGTGGCCGCCGCCCGTGAGGTGCTCGGCGACGACCGCGACGTGGCCGTCGACTTCCACGGCCGGTTCACCCTCGCCAACGCCCGGCGGGTCGCACCGCTGCTGGAGCCGTACCGGCCGTTCTTCCTGGAAGAGCCGGTGGTACCGGAGAACTCGCACCTCATCGGCGAGTTCGTGCGGTCGACGAGCACGCCGGTCTCGACCGGCGAACGGCTGTACTCCCGGCAGGAGTTCCTACCCGTCCTCCAGGCCGGCATCGCGGTCGCCCAGCCCGACCTGTCGCACGCCGGCGGCATCACCGAGGTACGCAAGATCGCCGCCCTGGCGGAGGTCTACGACGTCCAACTCGCCCCGCACTGCCCGCTCGGGCCGCTGGCGCTCGCGGCCTGCCTGCAGGTCGGCTTCGCCACGCCCAACTACCTGATCCAGGAGCAGAGCATCGGCATCCACTACAACCTGGGCGCCGAGGTGCTCGACTACTGCCTGGACAAAACGCCGCTGACGTTCGTGAACGGGTACGTCGAACGGCTCACCGCCCCCGGGCTCGGCATCGAGATCGACGAGCAGGCGGTACGGGCGGCGGACAAGCGCGGTCACGCCTGGCGGGGCCCGGTGTGGCGCCACCACGACGGCTCGTTCGCGGAGTGGTGAGCGGCATGACCGGTGATTTCACCGCCCAGCTCGCCGCCGCGCGGGTACTGGCGATCATCCGGGGCACCGACACCGACGCGGTGATCGCGACCGGCAACGCGCTGCTGGCTTCAGGGGTACGCCTCGTCGAGGTCGCCCTCACCACGCCCGGCGCGCTGCGGGCCATCGAGGCCATCCGCGCCGACGCGCCCGACGGGTCCCTGGTCGGGGCGGGCACCGTGCTGACCCCCGCCGACGTCGCCGACGTCGCCGCGGCCGGCGCCCAGTTCGTGGTGACCCCGGCCGTTGTGGACTCGATCCCGGAGGCGGTCGGCCGGGGCCTGCCGGTGGCCGCCGGGGCGCTGACCCCGACGGAGGCGTACCGCGCGGTCGCGATGGGCGCGTCCGTGGTCAAGCTGTTCCCGGCGTCGCTGGGCGGGCCGGGGTACCTCAAGGCGCTGCGCGACCCGTTCCCGACCATCCCGTTCGTCGCGGTCGGCGGCGTGGGGCTGGCCGAGATGGCCGCCTACCTGTCCGTCGGCGCGGTAGCCGTCGGCGTCGGTGGTCCGCTGGTCGGGGACGCCGCGTCCGGCGGCAACCTGGACGAGCTGCGGGCGCGGGCCCGGGCCTACGTCGCGGCCGCGCGGAAGGGTCCGGCATGACGGGGACGCCCGACGTCCTCACGTTCGGGGAGTCCATGGCCTCGTTCCGCTCGGCCGGCCCCCTCGCCGCCGGCGGAACGCTGGCCATGCACCTGGCCGGCGCGGAGTCCAACGTCGCCATCGCGCTGGCCCGCCTCGGCCACCGGTCCGCCTGGGTCGGCCGGGTCGCCCGCGACGAGTTCGGCGAGTACGTGCTGCGGCGGCTGCGCGGCGAGGGCGTCGACACCGCCCGAGTGGTCCGGGACGCGGAACGACAGACCGGGCTGATGTTTCTGGAACAGCGCACCGCCGACCTGACGCGGGTGCAGTACCGGCGGGCCGGCTCGGCCGGGTCGGCGCTGTGCGTCGACGACCTCCGCGGTCCGCTGGCAGCGGGAGCGCGCATCCTGCACCTCACCGGGATCACCCCGGCGCTGTCCGGCCATGCCCGGGAGGCCACGCGGTGGGCCGCCGAGACCGCGTCCGCCGCGGGGCTCCTGGTGTGCCTCGACGTCAACTACCGGGCCCGGCTCTGGTCGCGCGACGAGGCGCGGTCGGTCCTCGCGCCGCTGGCGGCGTACGCCTCAATCGTCGTCGCTTCGGACGACGAACTCGACCTCGTGGGCGCCCCGGGCTCGGACATCGTTGCGGGCCTGCTCCACCAGGGCACGGAGGCCGTGCTGGTCAAGCTCGGCGCCGCCGGCGCTCGGGCGTACACGCCCGACGGCGTCCACACCGCCGGGGCCCTGGCCGTGACCGCCGTCGACACCGTCGGCGCCGGCGACGCCTTCACCGCCGGCTACCTGTCCGGCCGGCTGGACGGTCTCGACGTCGCCGGCTGCCTCCACCGCGCCGTCACGCTCGGCGCCTTCGCCGTATCGACCGGCGGCGACTGGGAAGGGCTGCCGCGCCGCGACGAACTGTCCCTCCTGGACGGTCACGAGCCGGGAAACACCATCCGCTGAACCGCCCGAGCCGCGAAGCACCATCCGTTGAATCCGTACGGTCCGGCACGCACCGTCGCTCCAGAAAGGCACGCCGTGAAGATCCACAGCGCGGACGTCATCGTCACCAGCCCCGACCGCAACTTCGTCACCCTGAAGATCACCACGGACGAGGGCATCACCGGGCTCGGCGACGGCACCCTGAACGGGCGCGAGCTGTCCGTCGCCTCGTACCTGCAAGACCACGTCGTCCCCCTGCTGATCGGGCGGGACCCGCACCGCATCGAGGACACCTGGCAGTTCCTGTACCGCTCGGCGTACTGGCGGCGCGGGCCGGTCACCATGGCGGCCATCGCCGCGGTCGACGTGGCGCTGTGGGATATCAAGGCCAAGGCCGCCGGGATGCCGCTGTACCAGCTCCTCGGTGGCGCGTCGCGGACCGGCATCATGGCGTACGGCCACGCCTCCGGCCGGGACCTGCCGGAGCTGTTCGACTCGATCCGCGAGCACCTCACACTCGGCTACAGGTCCATCCGGGTGCAGACCTCGGTCCCGGGCATCAACGCCGTGTACGGCGTCGCCGCGCAGCCGAGCACCGGCGGCGTGCGGTACGACTACGAGCCGGCGCAGCGCACCCCGCTGCCGGCCGAGGAGGACTGGGACACCCGCGCCTACCTTCGCCACCTGCCCGGCGTCTTCGAGGCGGTCCGCAACGAGTTCGGCCCGGAGCTCCCGTTGCTGCACGACGGCCACCACCGGATGACCCCGATCCAGGCCGCCAAGCTCGGCAAGGCCCTGGAACCGTACGACCTGTTCTGGCTGGAGGACTGCACCCCGGCGGAGAACCAGGAGGCGCTGCGGCTGGTCCGCCAGCACACCACCACGCCCCTGGCCATCGGGGAGGTCTTCAACACCGTGTGGGACTACCAGACCCTCATCCGCGACCAGCTCATCGACTACGTCCGCTCGGCGGTCACGCACACCGGCGGTATCACGGCCATGCGCAAGCTGCTGGACTTCGCCGCGCAGTACCAGATCAAGTCCGGTATCCACGGCCCGACCGACATCTCCCCCGTCGGCATGGCCGCCGCGCTGCACCTGGACCTGGCGATCCACAACTTCGGCATCCAGGAGTACATGCGGCACGGGGCGCTCACCAACGAGGTGTTCCGGCAGTCGTTCACGTTCACCGACGGCTACCTGCACCCCGGTGACCAGCCGGGGATCGGCGTCGAGCTGGACGAGGTGGCGGCCGCCCGGTTCCCGTACGTACCGGCCTACCTGCCGTTCAACCGGCTCAAGGACGGGACCGTCCATGACTGGTGACCGCCCCGCCGGCGCCGTCCGGCCCGGCCCGGCCCGCTCCCGGCACGTCGTCGTGATGGGCGTGTCCGGGTGCGGGAAGACCACGGTGGCCAGGGGCATCAGCGCGGCGACCGGCCTGGCGTTCGCGGAGGCGGACGAGTTCCACTCCGAGGCCAATGTGGCGATGATGCGCGCCGGGGTACCGCTCAGCGACACCGAACGCTGGCCCTGGCTGCGGGCGCTCGCCGCCTGGGTCGCCGACCGCGCGGCCGAGGGGGTGCCCACGGTGCTGGCCTGCTCCGCGCTCAAGCGCGCCTACCGCGACGTGCTGCGGCAGGGGGCGCCGGCGATGGAGTTCGTCCACCTCGACGGGTCCGCCGCGGTGATCCGGGAACGGCTGTCCGCGCGGACCGGGCACTACATGCCGGCCAGCCTCCTGGACTCCCAGATCGCGGCGCTCGAGCCGCTGCAACCCGACGAGTCCGGCCTGGTCCTCGACGCCTCCCGGGCGCCGGACGACCTCGTCCGGGCGGCGATCGACGGCCTCGGTCTGCCGTCCGACCTGATCGTCGTCGAGTAGATCCGGTCCCCGTTCCGATCTTGGAAAGTTTGACACCAATACCGGAGCCAAACTTTCCAAGGTCTACGAGGAACCGGTCAGTCGCGGTCAGCGCCGCGCGCCGGAAACTCATCGGTCGCCCCGCGGCTGCCTGTCGGTGCGTATGGTCATCCGGGTGGCGGAGACGTGGAGCGGCGACGGCGCGCCGCTGGAGCCGTTCCGGGCCGAGTTGACCGGCTACTGCTACCGCATGCTCGGCTCCGGCTTCGAGGCCGAGGACGCGGTGCAGGAGACGCTGGTGCGCGCGTGGCGGTCGGCGGACCGCTACGACGCGCGGCGTGCCTCGCTGCGGACCTGGCTGTACCGCATCGCCACCAACGTCTGCATCGACATGCTCCGCGGCGCCCAGCGCCGGGCCCTGGCCATGGATCTCGGCCCGGCGGCAGGTGCCGGGCGGGACATCGGCGAGCCGGCGGCGGAGCAGAGCTGGATCCAGCCGGTCCCGGACGGCCGGGTGCTGCCGGCGGGCGGCGATCCGCAGGAGCTGGCCGTACAGCGGGAGACGATCCGGCTGGCGTTCGTCGCCGCGCTCGCGCACCTGCCGCCCCGGCAGCGGGCGGTGCTGATCCTGCGGGACGTGCTGTGCTGGAAGGCCGAGGAGGTCGCGCACCTGCTGGACACCAGCGTCGCCGCGGTGACCAGCGCGTTGCAGCGGGCGCGGTCGACGCTCCAGGCGGTCGGCCCCGTGCCCGGCGAACCGTTGCGACCGGCCGACCCGGCCCAGCGCGAACTGCTCACCCGGTACTGCGACGCGTTCGAGCGCCATGACGTCGCGGCGCTCGTCGCGCTGCTCCACGAGGACGCCACGATGTCGATGCCGCCCTTCCGGTGGTGGCTGCGGGGCCGTGACCAGATCGGGCTGGCGCTGCGGGACCCGGACGCGTCGTGCGCCGGCGCCCGTCTCGTGCCGGCCGCGGCCAACGGCTCGCCGGCGTTCTGGCAGCTGCGACCCGGCCCCGACGGCGGCTACGTGCCGTTCGGGCTGGTTCTGCTCGACGTGTACGAGGGGCGGATCGCCGGCATCACCACGTACCTCGACGCCGACCGGTTGGCCGGGCTGTTCGGTGCGCCGGCCGAGACCGCGGCAACCGGAAACGGCGCCGCCCCGCCGATGAGTTCCGCGGCGCCGGCCCGTACCACGGTGGACAGCGGTTCGACCTGACCTGAACACGATCCGGAGGAGCGTCGTGACGAACGTCCAGCCCATCATCATCACCACCGACCTGACCCGCCTGCGGTCGTTCTACCAGCGTCTGTTCGGGGCTGCGGAGGTGCGTCGCCACCCGGACGACGGCCCCGTCTTCTTCGTGGGCCTGAGGCTGGGCGACTCGGAGCTCGGCCTGGTCTCCGACGCGGCGGCCGACCTGTCCGCGCCGCAGCGGATCGTGCTGAGTGTCGACGTCGACGACGTCGACGCCGTGCTGGGCCGGGTGGAGGCGGCCGGCGGACGCGTACTCGGCCCGGCGACCGACATGCCGTGGGGACAGCGGGTGGCCCACGTCCACGACCCCGACGGCAACATGCTCAACCTGACCCAGCCGCTGTGACGGGCACACGCGGGTACGAAGCCTTCTTCGCGTTTGCGGTATCGCGTCGTGCCGTTTGACATCCTTATTGAAAACGGATATCAGTACCGTTTGTGAAGGTTGCCTTCGTCGGAAAGGGCGGCAGCGGCAAGACCACACTGGCCGCGCTGTTCGCCCGCCAACTCGTCGCGTCGACGCCCGGAGCACCGCTGCTGGCCCTCGACGCGGACATCAACCAGCACCTGGCGGCGGCCCTGGGCCTGCCGGAAGCGGACACCGGAGCGCTCCCCGCGCTGAGCGACCACCTCATCGAGATCAAGGAGTACCTGCGCGGCACGAACCCGCGGATCACCTCGGCCACGGCGATGGTCAAGACCACCCCGCCGGGTCGGGGTTCACGCCTGCTGCGGGTGGCGGAATCGAACCCACTCTACGACCGACTCGTACGCGAGGTCGGCGGAATCCGGTTAGCGGTCACCGGCGCGTTCGCCTCCGACGACCTCGGCGTGGCCTGCTACCACTCCAAGGTGGGCGCGGTCGAACTGATGCTCAACCACCTCGTCGACGGGCCCGGCGAGTACGTGGTGGTGGACATGACCGCCGGCGCGGACTCATTCGCCTCCGGCCTGTTCACCCGCTTCGACCTGACCGTCCTGGTGTGCGAGCCGACCCTGCGCAGCGTCGGGGTGTACCGGCAGTACGTCGACTACGCCCGCGACTTCGGCGTGCGGCTGGCGGTGGTCGGCAACAAGGTCGACGACGCCGCCGACGTGGCGTTCCTGCGCGCACAGGTCGGCGACGACCTGCTGACCTGGGTGGCACGGTCGCCGTTCGTCCGGGCCGGCGAGCGCGGCCGGGTACTGCCGATCGCCGACCTGGAGCCGGACAACCGGGCCGCGCTGGACACGGTGCGGGCCGCCCTGGACTCCTGCGGCAAGGACTGGGCGCGGTACCTGTCCCAGGCCGTGGAGTTCCACCTGCGCAACGCGGCCGCATGGGCCAACGACCGGGTCGGCGAGGACCTCGCCGGCCAGGTCGATCCGCAGTTCGTACTCGGACCGGCGGCGCCCGCCGCGGTCCACTGACCGGCAGCCGCTGCACCAGTCCCCACATCTGCGGGACTGCTGAACACACCGGCCGGCGCGCGCCTGAACCCGCGCGCGCCGGCCGGCGCGTAGCCTGTGCGGGATGTCGGCCAGCGAGAGAGGACCGAGCCGGAAAGGACCGGGTGCCGTGAACGCCTCCACCTGGCGAATGCGGGCGGCCGTCACCGCCGCGCTCGCCGCCGCCGTGACGCTGCTGGCGCTGCCCGCTCCGCGCTCCTCCGCCCCCGCGACGCCCGCCGGGCCACTGGCCCTGGCCCAGGCATGGCCGGCGGCCCGCACGACGGAACTGGCCGCCAATCTGCCCGGTGGCGGCCGGTTCTTCCCGTCGGCGGTCCTGGACCCCGGCCAGCTGGTCGGCACGGTCACCAGCGCGGACGGCAACCGCACCAGCCTGGTCCTGCTGCGCACCGCCGACCCGGCCCACCCGCGGGTCCTCCAGGAGTACCGCACCGCCGACGGCGTCTCCATCGACGCGGTCTCCGCCGTCGACGGCCGGATCTACTGGATGACCGGCACCGCGGACGACCAGGGCCGCCCGCACACCAGCCTGTACCGCGCCGACGCCGCGGGCGGGCAGCCCCGCCGCCTCACCGACGACACCGGCCGCCCCACCTACTACGGCAGCCAGTACGACCTGCAGGTGGTCGACGGCCGGGTCTACTGGACCGCCACCCGCACCATCGACCCGCTGACCAGCGAACTCCGCTCGGTCCCGGTCGACGGCGGCCCGGTCGCGGTACGCCCGTTCGACGCCGCGTACGCGCTGGCCGCCTGGCCGTGGCTCACCACCTCCGGGGGCTCCCTCGGCCAGCCCGTCAGCGTGCTCAACGCCACCACCGGCGAGCGGCGCACCATCCAGCCGCGGCCGGGAGAGCAGCTGGCGTGCGGCCCGACCTGGTGCCGGGCCACCACGTCCGGGCCGAGCAACGCGGTCATCACGCTCCGGCGGCTCGACGGCAGCGGCGAGGTACGGGTCAACGCCGACGGGGAAGGATCGGTCATCGTCGACGTCGCGGTCCTCGACCGCTTCGAGCTGTTGGCCGCGCCGGTCTCCCACCCGCTCGCCGTGGCGAGCGAGAAGCTGGCCATGTACGACCTGAAGACCCACCGGCGCGTCGCGCTCGCCGTCACCACCGCCGCGGGTGGCCGCGGCCGGTGGCTGTGGTGGTCCACGGGGGACAACGAGACGCTCACCTGGCACCTGCTCGACCTGACCAGCCTGGCCTGAACCGCCGACCCGGCGCACGTGCGCTCGCCGACGCCGTCACCGCCGAACTGGCCGGCCGCCGGGCCGCGGGCGTGACCGGCCGGCCCGTCGTAGACGACAGCCTTCATCGGGATCTTCGCATGGAAAGGCACCCCACCCTGCTGGTGAGGCGGGGTCCGGGACAGCTACCCCGGCTCCTGCCCACCATGCCGGCCGGCCCGGCGCGGCCAGGCCGGGCTTCGGCCCGTCGGGTGTCGCTCGACCGGCGCGGTCGACCAGCGCGGTGAAGCGGCGTGGTCGGCCGGTGGCCCGCGCTCACCCCGGCGCGGCGAGGGCCGCATAGACGATGATGTTGTCGTTGTAGTTGCCCGACGCCGAGTCGAAGCTGCCACCGCAGGTGATCAGGCGCAGCTCCGGGCGGGTGGTGGCGGCATAGACCCGACCGGTGGGGAATTCACCCTTGTCCACCTGCTCGGTCCGGTAGACCACGAACCGGGCGGTGCTGCCGTCCCGGCGGGTGATGAGCACCTGGTCTCCACGCCTGAGCTTGGACAGCCGGTAGAAGATTCCCGGGTCGTTGTAGCCGTCCACGTGCCCGACGATCACGGCCGCGCCCGCCTCCCCCGGGGTCGGCCCCAGGGAGTACCAGCCGGCCTGCATCGGGTCCTCCACCGGAGGAACCTGGATGGTCCGGTCAGGGTTGAGCCCGAGCGGCAGCAACGACGAGGTCGCGCCGATGGCGGGAATGGACACGCGCACCGGTACGGACCGGGGCAACGCCACCTCAGCGGGCTGCCACGGCGCGGGAGCGGGCTGCCCCGCCGACCAACCGGTCAGCGAGACAGCCTCGAACGCGAGTGAACCAATGGCCAGCAGCGCGGCCAGGATGACGACCGTGCCGAGCGCCACGCTGCGGACCTGCCGCGGCAGGTGACTACTCATTCAACGCCCGACGGCGGCGCGCCACGACGACGCCACCCACGGTGAGCAGGCCCGCGGTGGCCATCGACAGCAGAACGGTCGGGTCGCCGGACCCGGCGGTGCCGCCACCACCGGCGCTGACCGCACCGGTCGGTGTCGTCGCTACGCCCTTCGGCACCGCCGTCACGGTGGCCGTCGTGGTGGTCTCGCTCGGCGTCGGAGTCGCCCCGGTCAGCGGACGGTCGGCCATCGCACCGCCGCCGGCACTGATCGCACCCTTCGGCACCGCCGTCACGGTGGCCGTTGCGGTGGTCTCGCTCGGCGTCGGAGTCGCCCCGGCCAGCGGACGGCTGGCCGCCGCGGCGCTGGTAGCACCCAGGGCCGTCGCGGCCAGCGCGACCACCATCACCGGAAGCGCCGCCGCCCCCGCCAGCCGCGCCCGACGGCCGTCGCGGCGGTGAACAGGGAGTTCCGGCTGCGGCGACGATGCACTTCGGATCACTTTACGCACAATTCCCCCTCGGATCTCAGAGTCGGAGTACTGACCGTGGAACTGCTGGGGTTTCGCCTTGTGCGACATGCGTGGCGTGACCTACGCCGGCGGTACCGGTCGGGCTACGCCGTCGGTACTAGACCGGCGGAGGCGCAGTACCCCGACCGCGGCGAGCTATCCTCCGACCCCGGGAAAATCCGAGGGGTTCTTTCCGCGTCCCGCACGCCCGACGCGAGCAGGCGCCACGGGTGCGTGTCAGGTCTCCAGGACCGGTCGACCGCTCCGGTGTCGCCCACCCGCCGGCGGCCGGTCCCCGGGCACGGCGTCCACCGCCGCACCCGCCTCCACGACTCCGGGCGCCGCCGGCACGGCGATGGCTGTCACCAGCAGGTCCCGCCCCGCCGCCCAGCGGCCGGTGAACCGGTCCAGTCGGCTGTCGTCGGCCAGTACCGGCCCGTCGACCAGCAGTCTGGCGTGGAAGGCACCGTGTCGCGGGTCGACCGTGACGGCGGCCTGGTCGAAATCGAGCCAGCGGCGGGTCAGCGGGAACCAGGCTTTGTACACGGCCTCCTTCACGGAGAACAACAGCCGGTCCCACCGCACCGCCGGATGGTCACGCAGGTACGCGGCGACCCACCGCCGCTCCTCGTCGAGCGCCACCACGTCCAGGACCCCCGACGGCAGCGGCTCGTTCGGCTCCGCGTCCACTCCCAGCGTCGCGATGTCCCAGGCGTGGGCGACGACCGCCGCCCGGTACCCGGCGCAGTGCGTCATGCTGCCGACCACGCCCTCCGGCCAGACCGGGCCGCCACGCGGCCCGGGCACGATGGGCACGGGCGGGTACCCCAGAGCGGCCAACGCCCGCCGGGCGCAACCGCGCACGGTGGTGAACTCCCGGCGCCGCTTCTCCACCGCCTTGGCGATCGCCCGCTCCTCGTCCGGGAACAGCTCGCACGGCGCGGAGTCGTCGAACGCCTCGGCCGAAGCCACCGGCTCCGGCAGCAGCGCCGCTATCACCGACACGGCTCGGGGGTCAGGACGGCGCGCGCCGGCCGGGGAGTATCGCCGCGCCGGCGCCACTCCCGCGGGTACCCCAGCGACACCTCCTCGAAGCGCACGCCGTCGTGCCAGGTGGTCCGCGGGATGTGCAGGTGGCCGTAGACCACCACGGCGGCGCGGAAACGCAGGTGCCAGTCGGCGGTGAGCGTGGTGCCGCACCACTGGGCGAACTCGGGGTAGCGCAGGATCCTGGTCGGTTCCCGGACCAGCGGATAGTGGTTGACCAGGACGGTGGGCACGTCCGGGTCGACAGCGGCGAGCCGCCGCTCGGTCTGCGCCACCCGTATCCGGCACCACTCCTCCCGGCCCGGGTAGGGGTCCGGATGCAGCAGCGTCTCGTCGGTACAGACCACGCCCGTCTCGTACGCCCGGCGCAGGGACTGCTCCGTGGTGGTCGTGCCCGGCGCGCGGAACGAGTAGTCGTACAGCAGGAACAGCGGCGCCACGATGACCGGACCGGCCGGGCCGTCCCAGACCGGGTAGGGGTCCTCCGGGGTGTCCACGCCGATGCGCCGGCACATCCGCACCAGGTGGCGGTATCGCTGGTCGCCGCGCAACTGCACCGGATCGTCCGGCAACGTCCACAGTTCATGGTTGCCCGGTGCCCAGATCACCCGGGCGAACCGCTGACGCAGCAGCATCAGGGCCCATTCGACGTCGGCCATCCGCTCGCCGACGTCACCGGCGACGATCAGCCAGTCACCCGGCGACGCGGGCTCGAACTCCGCCACGAACCGGCGGTTCTCCGGGTAAGCGACGTGCAGGTCGCTCACCGCCCAGAGATTCCGGTTGTCCATCGGTCGATCCGTCCCCGTTCCGGCACCCGGTGTCCGCACCGCCCGAGCCGCCCGGCTGCCTGGGCGGCTCGTCATGTCATGCACTCTATGGAGCGTGCCCGGCGGCGCAACCCCTGTCGCACCCCGATGCCGCACTCCGGTGCCGCAGGGGCAACCGGTTCGCACCGCCAGGCGACCGGGTAGCCATCCGTTCCGATCGACGCCCCACCAGACGATGGACGCGCCCCTCTCACACCAGGCGAGAGAGGGGAGAAACGACGGAACATACGCCGATTCACGTATTGGAAATCGCCGAATTGCGGTGAACTGAACATGACGGCGGTATCCGCTCCACGCTCGCGTCACGCCCCCTCCACCGGGATCCGCCATCCGTCCACCGAGGCCGTAACGCGGTGACCGACGCCGGGCCCGGTGATCAGCCGGCTACGCCGCTCACCCGTCCCCGTTGTCTGAGCCCCTCGCCCGGGGCACCCGCGGTACGCCGCGCCGGCACCCGGTGCCACAGACCACCCGTCGCGGGTGAGGACGGGTCACGACTTCCTCTGTCACCGTTCCCGTAGGTGTGAGACGGAAAGGGTTAGGCCATGACCACCCAGACAGCGGAGAAGCGTCGGGCGACCCCTGCGAACCCGTACCCCGGTGCGGCCGACGAGACGAACCTGCTGGAGTCCGAACTGCGCGCGCTGCCACCGGAGCTGGGCTGCGGCGCGCTGGCGGTGCTCGATGGCCGGACGTTCATGTACTCCGACGCGGTGGGAGACGTACCGAAGGGCTCGGTGGGTGGGCTGGTGCACGCCGACACCCGCTACCTCGACGAGTGGGTGCTCACCGTCAACGGCGCCCGACTGCTGGAACTGCGCTCCGGCCTCGGTGAGCACTTCCAGGCGACGTTCTACCTGACCAACCCGGATCTGCCGGACCTACCGGCCAACGCGATCGGGGTGCGCCGCCGGCGGGTGGTCGGGCGCGGCATCGGCGAGCGGATCGAGGTGACCAACTACGCCGACCGCACACTGCGGTTGCGGGTGCGGCTGACGGCCGGCAGCGACTTCGCCGACCTGTTCGAGATCAAGCATCGGGTACAGGACCGGTCGGACAAGATCAGCCGGGATCACGCGCCGGACGGTTCGCGGCTCTCACTGGTCTACCGCAACGACGGATTCGAGGCCAGTACCGAGGTGCGGGCGGCACCGCCGGCCACGGTCATCGACGGCAACGCCCTGGTGTGGGACCTGGAGCTGTCGGTGGGCGACCGGTGGCAGTGCGACCTGCAACTGCCGCTGCCGACCGCCGACACCGAGATCGCCCCGCCGCAGCGCCGGCCGGATCACGTGGCGCACATGTCCCTCGATCCGGTGATCGAGTGGCGCACCAGTCTGGCCCGCTTCGAAAGCGACTCCCACGAGTTCGAGCAGAGCCTCAACCGGACCGTCTGCGACCTGGCGGCACTACGCATCATGATGCGGGTCGGCACCGAGGACGTCATGCTGCCCGCCGCCGGGCTGCCCTGGTTCCTCACCCTGTTCGGCCGCGACACCCTCATCACCGCCTACCAGACCCTGTGCATGGGTCCGGCGCTGGCCGAGGGCGCCCTGATCGCGCTCGCCGCGTACCAGGGCACCGAGTGCAACGACTTCCGCGACGAGGAGCCGGGCAAGATCCTGCACGAGGTCCGCACCGGCGAGCTGACCCAGTTGGGGCTGCGCCCGCACAACCCGTACTACGGCACCGCCGACGCCACCCCGCTGTGGCTGATCCTGCTGTCGGAGTACTGGCGCTGGACCGACGACGACGACCTGGTCCGGACATTCCGCGACAACGTCATGGCGGCGCTGAACTGGATCGACCAGTACGGCGACCGGGACGGCGACGGGTACGTCGAGTACCAGACCCGCTCCCCGGAAGGCCTGGGCAACCAGTGCTGGCGCGACTCGTGGGACGGGGTGCTGTACTCCGACGGCGGCATGCCGCCGCTGCCGATCGCCACCTGCGAGATCCAGGGCTACGTCTACGACGCTAAGATGCGCGTCGCCGACCTCGCCGACGGGCCGTTGCGGGATCCCGCGCTCGCCGCCCGGCTGCGCGACGAAGCCGCCCGGCTGAAAGCGCGGTTCAACACCGACTTCTGGATCGACGCCCGGGGCGGCTACTACGCCCTCGGCCTCGACGGCGACAAACGCCCCATCGACTCCATGACCTCCGACATGGGCCACCTGCTGTGGTCGGGCATCGTCCCCGACGACCGCGCCGGCACGATCGTCGGGCAGCTCATGTCCGACCAGCTGTTCTCCGGCTGGGGTGTGCGCACCCTGGCCACGACCGACATCCCGTACAACCCGATCGGCTACCACCGCGGCACGGTCTGGCCGCACGACAACTCGCTCATCGTCGCCGGGATGGCCCGCTACGGCTACCGCGACGAGGCCAACCGCCTGTCCATGGGGCTCACCGACGCGGCGTCGTTCTCCGAGCACCGGCTGCCCGAGGCGTTCGCCGGGTACCCGCGCGGCGAGACCGGCTTCCCGGTCGAGTACCCGACCGCCTGCAACCCGCAGGCCTGGGCGGCCTGCACACCCCTGCTGATCAAGCGCGCGATGCTCGGGCTGGAGCCGCACGCCGGCCGGCTCACCATCGACCCCGACCTGCCCGAGGCCGTCGGCCGGGTGAAGGTGGCCGGGATCAAGGCGTTCGGCACCCGCTGGGACATCGAGGCGATCGGCCGCCGAGGGTACGTCCGGCTGGCTCGCTGACCACCGGCGGGGGCGCCGGCCGGACGCGCCGGTGGGCGGCCGTACCGGCGGCGCGTGGCGCGTGCTCTACCGTGGGCTGACCTTCGAACACGAACAGGTGGCCCGGTGATGGCGGACACGACGGTACTGGACGAGGTGGGCGCGGGCGACCACGCGTGCCTGACCTTCTCCGACACGGAGGAGCGACTGGACCTGCTCGCCGGGTTCGTACGCGACGGGTTGCGCACCGGGCAGAAGGTCGTGTGCTGGACCGACTCGATCGAACCGGAGGCGCTCGTCGACGAGCTCGCGGCCCGGTCGGTGCGTCCCGGCTCGGCACTGCGGCGGGGGCAGCTACGGGTCGCGGCGGCCGGGCAGTCCCTGCTGGCCAGCCGGGCCGGCGCGGCGGGCATGGTCCAGGCACTGGCCGGAGAGTTGGAGCGGGCCGGCCGGGAGGGCTTCCCCGGGCTGCGGGTGACCGCCGACATGGGCTGGGCCACCCGGCCCACGGCGACGGCCGATGACCTGGTCGGGTTCGAGACGAAGGTGGCCGACCTGTTCGCCGACGGGCGGCTGTGCCTGATCTGCCAGTACGACCGGGACCGCTTCGACGCGGTCACCCTCGCCTTCGCCGCCAGGACCCACCCCACGACCGTCGCCGCACCGGTCTACCACGAGCATCCGCTGCTGCGGGTCTGCCGCCAGTACAGCCCGCCCGGCGTCCGCATCGCCGGGGAGCTGGACTACCGCCACCGCGACATCCTCGAGCAGGCCCTCGCCGAGTCCCGCCGGCTGGACCGGCACATGCACCTCAACCTGACCGGGCTGGACTTCATCGACGCGGCCTGCGCCGCGGTGATCGTGTCGACCGCCGTGGCGCTACCGGCGTCCCGGCGGATGACCGTGACCTGCCGGCGGCTGGTGGGCACGATGCTGGACCTGGTCGGCGCGGTTGGCGCACCGCGCCTCCGGGTACGACGGGCGCGTGAGCATGACCAGCCCTGACGTTCCGGTCAGCGACCAGGAGCACCGGCCACTGGTCGAGGCGCCAGCGGTGGTCGGGGTGGATCAGCCCTTCGACGCCGACGGGCTGTACGCGCTGCGGGCCACCCTGGCCGCGCACGCCGTCCGGCTCGGGCTGACCGAGGAGACGGCCGAGCATCTGCTCATCGTGGCCAGCGAGCTGGCCACCAACGCGATCCGGCACGGCGGCGGCGCCGGGCGGCTGCGGCTGTGGCGCACCGCGTCCACGCTGTACTGCCAGGTCAGCGACCATGGCCCGGGCATCGCCGACCCGAACGCCGGCGGCACGCCGCCGGCCCGGCCGGACAACGGCGGCCACGGGCTGTGGATCTGCCGGCGGCTCTGCGACGACCTCACGATCGCCGGCGCCGGCGGTGACGACCACGGCGCGATCGTCACCGCCGTCCTCCGCCTCACCGACCGCCCCGCGCCACCCGGTGACGGGGACTGAGCCGGCGCGGCCGCCTACCGGCTCGACACCTCGTCGCGGGTCGCCTCCGCGCCGTCCGGCAGGGGCTCGCCGGTCTCCAGCAACGTCTTCAGGCTCGACACCAACGCCGGCCAGCCCTGGCCGACCATCTCCCGCACGATGCTGCCCGGGTCGAAGTCGTCGTGGATGACCGTCAGCTTGACCAGCGGACCGTGCGGTTCGATGTCGAAGGTCACCTTCGACCGGCGCTCCGTCGACGCGGCGCGCAGGAACTCCGCGTCGAAACCGTGGGCGTCGGCGAACTCCCGGGTGAAGGTGTGCCACGTGTACGCGAGTCGCCGGTACGGCTCGGCCTCGAGGACGACCTGGTCCGGGTCGGCCGTGGCGACCCCACCCTCCTGCCAGGTCATGGTCGACCCCTCGGCCCAGTCCGTGTCGAAGGTCACTCCCCAGTACCGGCTGGTGAAGGCCGGGTCGGTCAACGCCTGCCAGAGCCGCTCCGGCGTGGTGTGGATGTACGTCGTGTAGACGAAAGCGGTGTCACTCATCCGTGGGGCCTCCAGTGCCGCCTTGAGGTCCGCGAGCGCCCGGACGCGTTCGCGGTGGTACCGGCTGATCCATCGGTCGGCGATGGCGTTGATGGGCTCCGCGTTGAGGTAGTGCAGCTTCTCCCGACCGCGCCAGACCGTGGTCACGAGGTTGGCCGCTTCCAGCGCGGCCAGATGCTTGCTGACCGACTGCCGTGCCATGCCCAGCCCGGCGGACAACTCTCGCAGACTCTGGCCGTTACGGCTGTTCAGCCTGTCGAGCAGTTCACGCCGGCTCGCATCGGCCAGCGCTTTGAACACCTCGTCCATCCGTTGCCATCCGTCCAAATATGCAGCCGCCCGGCTGCCTAAAGTTACGCAGCCGGGCGGCTGCATGTCAACACCCGGCGGTCGTCCGCCGGCACTGGCGGCCCGCTGGCCGTCCACCGTCCGCCGGGTGCGGCGGTGGGCTCAGCGATCGGACAGAGCCCGGACAGCCCCACCCACGACGCTCCTCGTGTCACGCCGATTCCGACACCGGGAGGTCACCGTGCACCCCATCCTCATGTCCGACCTGATCCGCGCCGAGCAGGCCGCGCTGGTACGCACGGCCGAACGCCGCCGGCTCGCCGCCGCCCTCCGGCGGGCCCGCCGCACCGCGGCACCGAGCCCGTCCGGCTCACCCGTTGACCCCGCACCGGCCGTCACCGGTCACCGGATGGCCGGACGTCGACCCCTTCACACGTGACCGGGATGTTCGTGGCCGGCGTGGCTGGCGGGTTCGAGCTGGAAGGTGGAGTGCTCGACGTCGAAGTGCCCGGCGATGCAGTTCTGGAGCGCGTCGAGCAGTTGCGGGGCGTGCCCGTCGAGGAAGCAACTGTCGTCGACCACGACGTGCGCGGTGAGGATCGGCAGTCCCGAGGTGATCGTGTAGACGTGCAGATCGTGCATGCCGTGGACGTGGTCGAGCGCGAGAACGTGCGCACGGATCTCGCCGAGATCGATCTCCGCCGGGACGGCCTCGAGCAGGACGTTGGCGGCACTGTGCAGCAGTCGCAGGGCACGGGGCACGATGACGAGCCCGATGACGATCGACACGATGGCGTCCGCACGGGTGAAGCCGGTGTCCGCGATGACCGCGGCGGCGACGAGGACGCCGACGGAGGTGGCGGCGTCGGTGGCGACCTCCAGGAACGCGCCGCGCATGTTGAGACTGGCGTCGCGGACCCGGTACAGCAGCGCGACACCGGCCACGTTGCCGATCAGACCGATCATGGCGAACAACGCCATGCCGCCCGGCTGGACCTCGGCCGGCCGGAACAGCCGCCCCGCGCCTTCGATCAGCACGTAGACACCCATACCGGCGAGGACGAGCCCGTTGACCGCGGCGGCGAGGATCTCCACCCGGGCCCAGCCGAAGGTGCGGCGGCCGGTGGCCGGGCGGGCCGCCAGGAGCGCGGCACCCAGGGCCAGCGCGACGCCGCCCGCGTCGGCGAGGACGTGGCCGGCGTCGGCCAGCAGCGCCAGGCTGCCGGACACGACCGCGCCCACCACCTCCAGCACGAAGATGACGGCGGAGATCACCAGTACGCCGGCCAGAACCGAGCGGTGCCGACCCGTGGCGGTGACAGCGCCGTGGTGGTGTCCGTGGTGTCCGTGCCCGGCACCCATGGAATCCACCCCCTCCCGCGGTCGCTGGTCTGTACCGCCCGGATCGTCCGGGTCGCCCCGCCCTCGGGCGCACCGTCACGCGCGCCCCCGCTATCCGGAGCGGTTACATGCAGAAATTCTTATATGAGCATAGTACCGGGCCCTCGCGCCCCGGCCAGGGAACTCTTCCACCCACCGGTACGACTATCCGACCATGAACTCCGCTCCGCTCAGCTGTGATCATGCACGGACATCGTTGTCCGCCCGCCTCGACGGGGAGCCCATCGGCGTGGCCGTCGAGGAGCTACAGGCCCACCTGCACGGCTGTGCCGCATGCCGGGACTGGCTGGCCCGAGCCGAGCAGGTGACCCGGCTGGTGCGCATCCAACCGGCCCGGGTACCCGATCTCACCGAAACGATCGTGTCCGCCGTCGCCGCCGACCGCGCCCGCCGCGCCTCCCCGCCGGCGGTCAGGCCACTCGCCACCGGAACCGCGACGCACACCGGCGGAGTCGCGAGCCCCCGACGGTCGGCGCTGCGCAGACTGGTCCAGGTGCTCCTCGCATACCTGGCCGCGATGCAGCTCGGGCTCGCCGTACCGTCGATCCTCGGAGCCGGCTACGACGTGCACACGACACGGGAGCTGGGCTGCTTCGACAGCGCGGTCGCGATCGGGTTCCTGTTCGTCGCGTTCCGCCCGTCGATCGCCCGCGCGTACGCCCCCGTCGCGATCGCGCTGGCCACGCTGCTGACCGTCGTCGGCAGCTGGGACGTGCTCCAGAGCCGAGTCAGTCCCGCCCACGAGCTGTTCGGGCACTCGAGCGCCATGGTCGAGGCCGGGCTGTTGTGGGCGCTCAGCAGGCTCGGCGACGCCCGGCCGGCCGAGGTCGCGACCGCCCCCGCCGACGCGCCGGCCTCGGCGTGATGCCGGCAGGCCGATCGGCGGTCGGCGGTTCCCGCCCTCGTCAAGATCCGTCGCAGGCAGCCCGGTACGGCTGGTCTGTACCATTTGACCCGGCCACGGCATCACGGAGCGTGACATCGGCACGACCACCCGCCTCGGCCACCGAATCGTGCACCCGCACCACGACGTCAGCTCGCCGGTCGGCACCGAACCCTGGCGGCCGCGAACCGTGATGTACGGCACGCCGGGCGACCGCCACCGGCCGGAACCGGCGCGCCTCGGGTGGCGACTACCTGATTCGAACATGTCTGTCTTGTGGAGGGTCGATGCGGGAGCGTGCCATGCGCCGGGTCCGAGTACGTCACACCGGAGGGCCGGGATCCGGCCGAGTGGGCGTCGCCGCCTCCGTCGCCGGACTGCTGGCGGTGGCGGCACTGGCCGGTGGATGCGGCGGTGACCCGGCCGGCACCGCGGCACACGGGCCTACCGACGGCGCTTCCCCGGCCACGGCGCCAGGGGCGGCGATGCCGTCCGGGATGACGATGCCGTCCGGGATGCCGATGAGCGACCCGTCGGCCACACCGGCGGACCGGATCGACGGCGCCAAGAAGTCCACCTTCACACTGCTCGACACCCGACCACCGGGCACCGACGCGGCCGCCGGCACCGCTTGGCTGGCCCAGAACGACCAGGGGACGACGGTCACGATCACGATGACCGGGCTCAGGCCCGGCCAGGCGTACATGGCCCACCTGCACGCCCAGTCCTGTGCGCGCGACAACGGCGGCCCGCACTTCAGGTTCGACCCGGCCGGCCCGGCGACGCCACCCAACGAGATACACCTGGGCCTCACCGCCGACGCGACGGGTGCCGCCACGGCCACGGTCCGCAACGACCGCAAGGTCGGCGACGGCGCCCGCGCGGTCGTCGTACACCCCATGGACGCGATGGACAACCGACTGGCATGCGCCGACTTCTGATCCTCCTGCCGCTGATCGCGGTACTGGTGGCCGTACCGGCGCCAGCGTCCGCGCACAGCGCGCTGGTCAGCGCCTCCCCCGGCCCCGGCGACAAGGTCGCTCCCGGCGTACGGGTCATGGGCCTGACGTTCGCCCCGCTCCGCGGCGTGGGACCACACCGGGTCAGCGTGTCCGGCCCCGACGACAAGCCGGTCGCCACCGGAGAGCCGTTGCTGGTGGACCGGACGACCCTCTGCTTCTCCGTCGCGCAGCTGCAGCGGCCCGGGGTGTACGCGGTGTCGTACTCGACGGTGTCGGACGACGGCGACCCGCAGCAGAGCAGGTTCTACTTCCAGGTCGTCCCCGACGGGCACCCGGTCGCCGATCCGGCCGGGTGCCAGGGCCGCCCGCTGCCGCCACCCACGACAGCGGGTACGGCGGCGGCCCAGGCGCCGCGCCGGGCCGTCGGTACCCCGATCCTGGCCGCGATCCTCGGCACCGGACTGGCGATCAAGGCCGGTATCACGATCGCGCTGATCCGGGCGATGCGGCGCAACCGCCGGCGTTCCGCCGGAACGCCATCCGGCAGCGGTACCGCCTGACGACGCGTCGGCGGCGCATTCCGGGAGCAGGACGCCGAGCGCGCCGGCCGGCCGTACCTTCGCGGCCGACCGGCCACTACCGGGTGGCACACCGCCGTGAGTATCATGCCTGTCGATATATTTCGCCTGACTCCACGAGAAACGGGGCAAAGTGGACGACAGTGGCGTGAGCGTCGACGTGCACCGCCACAGTCGGCCCGGCCTCGTTCTCGCCTGGCTGCCGGCGACCGCCCTCGCGGCGGCGATGGTCCTCGCGGCCCTGTTCCGCCAGCCCCCGGATCGCCTGGCCGATCTGTATGTCTACCGGGGCGCCGTGTCCGGCCTGCTGGACGGACAGAGTCTGTACGACTTCATGACGAGCAACGATGCGCCGTTCACCTATCCCCCGTTCGCCGGCCTGATCCTCCTGCCGCTGGCAGGCCTTCCGGAATGGCAGGCGGGGATCGCCTGGACGGTGGCGAGCGTCGCTGTCGGCTTCGGTATCGCCGCCCTCGTCGCCCGCGTCGCGCGCCCGGCGATGCCGCGAGCCTGGCGGCGATGGTTACCCGCGGGTCTTGCCGCGGCCCTGTTCGCGTCCTCACCGGTGTCCAGCAACCTGCGGTTCGGGCAGGTCAGTATCGTCCTCGCGGTCCTCGTTCTGATCGACATGATCGGACCGCGGCCGAGCCGGTGGCGTGGCGTACTGACCGGGCTGGCCGCGGCGGTGAAACTGACACCGTTGATCTTCATCCCGCTGCTCTGGCTGGCCGGCAGGCGCCGGGCGGCGGTCACCGCGTCGATCACCTTCGCGGCCGCGGCCGCCTTGGCGTGGGCGATCCTGCCCGACGACTCGGCCCGGTTCTGGGGCACCGAAGTCTGGCGGGTCAGCCGGCTGGGCCACATCGCGACGGGCGGGAACCAGTCGGTCAACGGCGCCCTGCTGCGGTTCGGTCTCGACGATGAGACCAGGTTCGCGCTGACGGCGGCCGCCTCGGTGGTCGTCGGCGCCCTCGCGCTGTGGCGCGGGGCGGTAGCCGGGCGGTCCGGCGACTGGCTGTCCGCCGTCGTCGTGGTCGGCGCGGCGAGCGTGGTGATCTCCCCCGTCTCATGGACCCATCACCAGATCTGGCTCGTACTGGCAGCCGTCCTACCGGTACGCGGCAGCACGATCGTTCGCCTGGCCTGGCCGCTGGTCGCGCTCGGAGTGATGATCTTCCCGGTCACGTCACTCGGCTCCCTGCCAGGCCCGGCCGGCGACCTTCTGGAGAACCTCCGACTGCTGCTCGCGATGGTGATCGCCGGCGCGCTCCCGCTGGACCGGCGGCTACCGCGGTCGGCCACGGACGACGCGGCGGGGATGCTCGCACCTGGGTCACCGGCCACGCCTCACCCGATGCCCGCCGCGCAGGCGTGAGAGCTTCCGTTCGACGGGGCTCGCCTCGACGCGACGGTCCGGCGGCACCCGACGCGGCCGGTCGTCGGACAGCGAGTTGACCGGGGCGCCGCCGAGCGGCGCAACGGGCGCGGGATACGGCTCACCATCAGCATCGTGGTGGCCCACCCGTTCGCCGCGGCCGACACGACAACCACGGGCGGCAGCCGTGCGGGTTAGGCGCCGACCAGCATCGACACCCCCAGGACGGCCATGACGACGGCGATCAGGCTGTCGAGCACCCGCCAGGCCCGGGGGCGGGCGAAGAGCGGACGCAGCAGCGCCGCACCCCAACCGAGCGCCCCGAACCACAGGGTGCTGGCCACGGCCGCTCCCACCGCGAACCACCAACGTTGCGCGCCGTGGCTGCCGGCGATCGAACCGAGCAGGACGACGGTGTCCAGATAGACGTGCGGGTTGAGCCAGGTCAGCGCCAGCGTGGTGCCGAGGACCGTGGCCAGGCCCACGGAGGGGGACGGGCCGGCGGGTCGCTCGGCGGGTTGGAGGGCCGCGTCGCCGGCCGGTCTCCACGCCCGGCGGGCGGCGAGCGCGCCGTAACCGAGCAGGAACACGCCCCCGGCGAGCCGGACCCCGGTCACCGCCCACGGGGCGCCGGTGAGCGCGACACCGGCACCGGCCACACCGGCCGCGATGAGGACGACGTCGGACAGTGTGCACACCGCCACCACGGGCAGGACGTACTCGCCGCGCAGCCCCTGCCGTAGGACGAAGGCGTTCTGGGCGCCGATCGCCACGATGAGGGAGAGCCCGAGCCCGAGTCCGGACAGGGCCGCGAGCACGGCAGGAGAGATCATGTAGCCACGGTAGAGCCCTCGCTCACCTATCTTCCAGCTAATGATTCTGCATTTGCATTAGCGTTGCTGTTCGTGCAGTTCAATCTCGACCAGCTCCGCGCGCTCGGCGCCACGGTCTCCGAGGGCACCCTGGAGGCCGCGGCGAGGGCGCTGAACGTGACACCGTCGGCGGTCAGCCAGCGGCTGCGGGCGCTGGAGTCCGCCACCGGCCAGGTCCTGCTCGTGCGCAGCAAGCCGGTACGGGTCGCGCCGGCCGGCGAGGTCGTGCTACGGCTGGCCCGGCAGGTGGACGTCCTGGTCGCGGACACCGCCCGGGAACTGGGCGCGGACGGGGCGGCGGGTACCGGCGCCGCCACCGGTGGTCAACCGCCGACCCTGCCGGTGGCGGTGAACGCCGACTCCCTGGCCACCTGGGTGCTACCCGCCCTGGCGCCGCTCGCCGACAGCCTCTGCCTGGACCTCTACCGCGAGGACCAGACCCGCACCAGCGCCCTGCTGCGCGACGGTACCGTCATCGCCGCGGTCACCGCGGACGCCGACCCCGTGCCCGGGTGCCGCGCGACCCGACTGGGAGCCATGCGGTACCGGCCGATGGCCGCACCCGCCGTACGCGAGCGCTGGTTCCCTGACGGCGTCACGGCGGCCGCCCTGGCCCGTGCCCCGGTCGTCGTCTTCGACCGCGCCGACGAGTTGCAGCACCGGTATCTGCGGATGCGTACCCGCCGCGGCACCCGGATCGACCCGCCGGTGCACCACGTACCGTCGTCGGCGGACTTCCTCACCGCGGTACTGCTCGGCATGGGCTGGGGGATGCTGCCCGACCTGCAGTCCGAGCCGCTCGTACGGTCGGGCGCCCTGGTGGAACTGGAGCCGCGCGGACACATCGACGTCGTCCTGTACTGGCAGCAGTGGAAGCTCCGCTCACCGTCGCTCGACCGACTCTCGGCGGCGGTCCTGGCCGCCGGCCGGGAGCGCCTCGACCAGTCGGTCGGCGTCCCGCGCCGGCGCCGCTGATCGACGAGCGGCTCACCTGGCCGCAACTGCTCGGCATGGCGGTGGCGGTCGGCGCCACGACCGCGGGCCAACTTCAGGCCGGACGGTCAGCGAGAGCTGTCACGGACGGACAGCCCCCCACGGCGGTCACGGACGGACGACCGGCGACGGCGGCCACGAACGGACGACCAGGGACGGATACGGTGTTGACGCCGGCAGCAGGGGACCAGGCATGATCATTGTCGTGCCGAGTGAGATCTCCTTTGCCGACAAGCCGACGCTGGCCGGTGATCTGGTCGTCCTCCGCCCGGTAGGCGTCGAGGACGCGCCGGGCCTGGCCGGACTGGACGCCGAGGCCCTGCGGCTCACCGGCAGTCACCGGACGTACCGCCTCGAGGAGCTGGAGCGCTGGTACGCGTCCCGAGCCGAGCACGCCGACCGCCTGGATCTCGCGATAGTCGAGCGGGCCACCGGTGCGTGGGCCGGCGAGATCGTGCTGATGGACCTCGACGTCCACAACCGGTCCTGCGGATTCCGGATCCTCCTGGCCGGGGCCGCCTTCTTCGGCCGGGGACTGGGCACCGAGGCGACCAGGCTGGTGTTGGCGCACGCCTTCGACACCGTCGGCCTGCACCGGATCGACCTGGAGGTGTACGCGTTCAACCCGCGGGCCCGGCACGTCTACGAGAAGGTCGGATTCGTTCACGAGGGCACCAAGCGGCAGGCCCTGCACTGGGACGGCGCCTGGATCGACGCGCACATCATGGCGATCCTCGCCGACGACTGGGCCGAGCACCACGGCCATCCCCGGCCCGCGCGGTAGCCCTGACCGCGCGACGGTGGTCTCGTACCGGGCGGCCACCACGGCGACGGGCAGTCGCGGGTGGACCGGGCCGCGATGAGCATCGCCCGGAACGTGGCGCACCGGGTTCACTGCAGGTCATGGCGTGCTCGGCAAACCGCTGGGTAGTGCGGGCCCGGCCGATCGGTCGGACTCGACGTGACCTCGGTGCCGCCCGCCTGACCGTGGTCGGACCGTACCGGGGAGCCGACCGGTGACCGGGGCGGTGCGTCCACGGGGCACGATGCGGGAATGAGCGACGATGGACAGCCATTGGTCGGCAACGTCACCTCCGGCGTGGTACGCATCGGCGACACCGTCCGCCGCCCGGCCGGGCCGTGGACCGACACGGTCGACGCCCTTCTGGAACACCTCCACGCCGTCGGCTTCACCGCGGCCCCGCGCCCGCTGGGCCGGGACGCGCGGGGCCGGCAGGTGCTGGAGTACGTGCCCGGACAGGTCGGCGAGGAGTCCGGCACGTACCCCGTGGCGGAACTGCGGTCGATCGGGCGGATGCTGGCGGACCTGCACCGGGCGGTGGCCGGCTTCGTGCCCCCGACACCTGCCGTATGGAACCGGGTCATCCCGCCGGACCGGGAGGAACTCGTGTGCCACAACGACGTGGCTCCGTGGAACCTGGTGCGCTCGGACCGGGGATGGGTCCTGATCGACTGGGACGCCGCCGGACCTGGATCCCGGCTCTGGGATCTCGCCTACGCCGCCCAGAGCATGGCGGGACTGCGCCCCGATCGCCCTCCCCGCGAGGCGGCCGTGCGGCTACGGGCCTTCGTCGATGGGTACGGTTTGGACGAGGCGTCACGCCCGGCTCTGGCGACCATGCTCGGCCGCCGCGCCAGGGCGATGTACGACCTGCTGCGCGACGCCGCCGAGCAGCACCGCCAGCCGTGGGCCAGGATCTTCACCGAGGACGGCCCGTACTGGCTCGCCACCGCCGGCTACCTCGACGCACACATGGACCTGTGGACCGCCGCTCTGGAGTGACCACAGCCGCGGCGGGATCCGTAAGAAGCCGCGGGACGCCGACCCTGACCCTGACACGACGGAGGCGTCCCGCGGGGCGCCTCCGTCGTGTCAGGGTCAGGTCAGCCAGGGAAGCCGTCGGACGAGCGCGGTGCCGGCCCACCACTTCCCGAGCCCGAGGGTGTTGCCGGCGCCGACCAGTGCCAGTCCGACCAGGATCGCCGCGTTGATGAGGTGGTCGTCCAGGAACGGGTTGTTCTCCGGGGGAAGCACGACCGTCCACATCATCAGGTACAGCAGCGCACCGGTGGCCGCCGCGACGCGAATGCCGATGCCGGCGGTCAGCGCGATGCCGATACCCAGCAGGCCCAGCATGAACAGGGTGTCGACGAACACGTTGCCGGCGATCGCGTGATAGAAGCCGGCGAACGGGCCCTTCGCCCCGAACTTCAGGAAGCCCTCGGTGGGGTGCCCACCGTTGATCCAGGCCGCCTTCGCCGCCGTTTCGTGGCCGAGCCCGAACAGCTTGTCCAGGAACGCCCACAGGAACGTCCAGCCCAGCGCCAACCGGACGGCCGCGAAGACGCACCGGGTAGCGGTGGCGGTAGCGGTCTCGTGGGTCGCGGTGGCGACAGTTCCCGTACCGGTGACCGGGCGGCCCTGCGCGATCGTGGCCATTGTCCTCACTTCCCTTCGATGTCCGACACTGAAACGATCCCCCGGCGAAGCCGCTGGCCGGCAGGGTCCCAGGAACCGGCTCAACGGGCCGTTGGTCCCGGCCGATGGGGCCGCGACGGCCGTGGTCCGGGTCGCGGCCCGGCGCAGCCGCTGCCCGAAGCCTTTGGCCATCTGTCCGGCGTGGACCATCGCCGCACTCACCCGGGCGCTGTACCGGCCGTTGTCTCCCCATCGGACCCGCTGACCCGCCATCCCCACGGATCCGCGTCCGGTGAAGGGGGGCCTCCGTGCGGGACGGCACCGTACGCGCGTCGTCGGGTCGCGGTGATCAGCACGTCGACCAGCCGGACCAGGTCGAGGGCACCGGCGGGATCGTCCGCGCGGCGCACCACGACCAGCAGGGGCGCGGCGAGGTCGAGCACCACCCGGTCGCGCCGCAGGACGAAGTACAGGGTCAGCATGGCCGCCCGGGCGTTGCCGTCGCGGAACGGGTGGAAGAACGAGACGTCGAGGTAGGCGCGGGCGGCCCGGGCCGGCAACGGCACGTCCGGCTCCGTGGCCTGCGTCAGGCAGCGGTGGAAGCGCTGCGGGGTGTCCGGGTCGAGGCCGTAGCGTTCCCGCCCGCCCTTGGCGTACGCCGGACCGGTGCGGAAGCCGATGCCCGGTGCGCCCAGCACCGTGGCCTGCCAGGTGGCGAGCAGGTCGAACGACAACTCCCGCCCGGTCGCGGCGGCGGCGGGTACCTGTCGCAGGGCGGCCAGCAGTCGGGCGGCCCGGTCGGGATCGCGGGCGGCCACGGTGGTCTGTACGAAGTCCAGCACTCCGTCACGGCGCCCGAGGACCGGCCCGGTGGCGGGGCGGGTCGCGCCGGCCCAGCGGATCTCCTCGCGCAGTCGGCACCAGGTCAGCAGGTCGTCACGCATCGGGCGGGCGGGTGATGTCGGCGGCCAGCCGCCCGGCCACGTCGGCGATCACCAGGTTCGAGGGGGTGCTCCAGCTTTCAAATCGTCCGCCGACGGCGCCGTCGATGAGGGGGTCGTGCCGCTCCTCCGGTACGCCGGCGGCGGTGAGGAACCATTCCAGCACCTGGGCGCAGTGCCGGTACCAGCCGCTCCCCCCGCCAGTGCGGTCGACGACCACGGTCACCAGGTGGGCCACCGCCCGCTCCCACGTGTCGAGCGCGACATCGGCGGGGGCGTCGGCCGGCAGCGGCAGGAACCGGGGGAACCGCTCGGCCAGGTCCTCCAGCCAGCCCCGCCACTCCCGCAGCGCCTCGGTGACCACCGTCAGCGTCGCCTCAGGGGTGGTCATCGAGTCGCGCGGGCAGCACCACGCTCCCACCGGCCCGCCGTCGAAGTCCCCCTCATCGAGGGCCCAGCGCCAGCCGCCCGCCCAGCGGCCGTAGTGCTCGACCAACGCGGCGCTCATCGCTTTGGCCCAGCGGTCACCCTCCCGACGGGACCAGGCGATCACCGCCGGGTCCGCGGCCCTGCCCGACGGACGGGTGGGCACGGTGGCGGCCGGCGGTAGCGCCCGGACCACCGCCGGCGCCGCGTCGTGATCGAACGGATGCCGGGCCGGATCGACCTCCGACCACGTCAGCAGCTGGGGGTGAATGATCGGCGGAGTTGACGTCGGCGGCACATCGTCGTCGGGCACGGCTCGATGGTGCCAACCGGCCGCCCGCGCATCAACGCGATTCACCGCTCACCGACCGTCCCGGATCACCTCACGGGGGCGCCGTACCGCTGCCGTCCGCCGCCTGCGGCCCGCCGCCCGGGCAGAATGGGCGCATGGCAGAGCGGATGTCCCATGAGGAGTGGCGAGCCTTCGTCTCGCACGGCACGCGTACCGGAAAGCTCGCCACGGTACGGGCGGACGGCTCACCGCACGTCGCCCCCGTGTGGTTCGTCCTCGACGGCGACGACGTGCTTTTCAACACCGGCAAGGAGACACTGAAGGGACGCAACCTGGCCCGGGACGGCCGGGCGGCGCTGTGCGTCGACGACGAACGGCCTCCGTACTCCTTCGTCACGCTGCGCGGCCGGGCCACGATCAGCGAGGGCCTGGACGAGATGAGACGTTGGGCGACCACGATCGCCGCCCGGTACATGGGTGAGGACGCCGCCGAGCAGTTCGGCGCCCGCAACGCCGTACCCGGTGAGCTGCTGGTACGCCTGCGGGTGGAGCACGTCACCGCCTACCGGGACATCGCCGACTGAGACTGAACCGGCCGGACCGACTCAGCCGGCTGGGCGTCCGGACCGGCCGGACCGACGAGGCGGCCCGGCCGGCGCCGATGTCGGCATCGTGACGCCGAGCGAGATTTCCAGCACGAAAAAGATTTATTGACATCTATTTAATTGCCGGGCAGGCTCACGGGAGAGCGCTCTCACCCTATCCCCCGTTCGCTCGACCTGAAGTGAGCCCACATGAAACGGATGTTCGCTGCCGCCGCTACGGGGGTGGCGCTGGTCGCTGGTGCGTTCCTCGGCGCACCCGTGGCCAGCGCCGCCCCGACCGCGCCCGCTCTCGGCGCGGGTACCGAGGTCGCCGACGCCCCGCCGACGCTGCTGTCCGCCATGCAACGCGATCTCCACCTCGACGCGGCGCAGGCCAGGACGCGCCTGTCCGTCGAGCGGGCGGCCCGGACGGCGGAGGTCGCGCTGCGCGCCCGGTTGGGCACCGGCTACGCCGGCGCCTGGCTCACGCCCGACAGTCGACTGGTCGTCGGGGTGACCGACCAGCGGCAGGCGTCGCTGGTGCGGTCGATGGGCGCGGAGCCGAAACTCGTCCGGTACAGCGAGCGTGACCTCGACGGGGCGCGTACCCAGCTCGACCACCAGGCCGCGCGCGCCGGCCGGGGCGTGCACTCCTGGTACGTGGATCCGACCTCCAACAGCGTGGTCGTCACGGCCGACAGCACCGCGGCGGCGAACGCGTTCGTGGCGGCCGCCGGTGTCGACCGCGGCGCGGTGCGCACGCAGGCCGACCCGGCAGCGGCACCGCGTCCGCTCGCCGACATCCGCGGCGGCGACGAGTACATCACCAACGGCAACGCGCTGTGCTCCGTCGGCTTCTCGGTGGTGGGTGGGTTCGTCACGGCGGGCCACTGCGGCGGGGCCGGCAGCCCGACCGCCGGTTCGAACTGGGCCGCCCAGGGCACGGTGCGCGACTCGGTCTTCCCCGGCAACGACTACGCCTGGGTACAGGTCAACAGTGGATGGACGCCGCAGCCGTGGGTGAACAACTACAGCGGCGGGGTCGTCGGGGTGGCCGGGTCCCAGGAGGCCGGCATCGGGGCGTCGGTGTGCCGTTCCGGGCGGACGACCGGCTGGCGGTGCGGCACGATCCAGGCCAAGAACGTCACCGTGAACTACGCCCAGGGTCCGGTGTACGGCCTGACGCAGAGCAACGCCTGCGCCGAGGGCGGCGACTCCGGCGGCTCGTGGATCTCCGGTGACCAGGCCCAGGGCACCACCTCCGGTGGGTCCGGCAACTGCAGCACCGGGGGGACCACGTTCTTCCAGCCGGTCAACGCCACCCTCGCCCGCTTCGGGCTGTCGCTGGTGACCACCGGCGGCGGGAGCGCGAGCCGGATCATCGGGTACGCCAACAAGTGCATCGACGTGCCCAACAGCAACAGCGTCGACGGGCAGTACCTCCAGCTCTGGGAGTGCAACAATACGGCGGCGCAGAATTGGACGTTCGCCGGCGACGGCACCGTCCGCGCCTTCGGCAAGTGCATGGACGTCGCCTGGGGTTCCCGGGACAACGGTGCGGTCATCCAGCTGGCCAACTGCAGCGGCAACCCCGCCCAGCAGTTCGTGTTGAGCGCCGCCGGCGACCTGGTCAACCCGCAGTCCAACAAGTGCGTCGACGTCAAGGACTGGGACTCCAACAACGGGGCCCGCCTGATCCAGTGGGAGTGCACCGGCGGCGCCAACCAGAAGTGGCGCCGCGGCTGATCCGGACGACCGCTTCGCCGGCGACCGCCGCGTAACGGGTACTCGGGGCGACCTGCCGGACCGGGCGGGTCGCCCCGAGCCCGCGATCCCGGACGGTCAGACCGCTGAGGTGCCGGCGCGCCGCAGGGTGAGCGTGAACACGGAACCGGCGTTCAGCGTCGAGGTGACGCCGATGTCGCCGCCCATCGCACGCGCGAGTCGGCGCGCGATGAACAGGCCCAGGCCGGTGCCGCTGGTACTCATGGTCATCGGATCCTCGACCCGGTGGAACTTCTCGAAGATCCGCTCCAGCTGGTCGGCGGGTATACCCCGGCCCCGGTCGGACACGTCCACGTGCACGCAGTCGTCGTCGAGTCGCATGGCCACCCGGACGTCTTCGGCCGACGGGGAGTACTTGAGGGCGTTGCCGACGAGGTTGGTGACCACCTGAAACGCCCGGCCGGCGTCGCACCGGACGGGAACGGCCTCGTTCGCGAGATCAACCCTGATCCGGGACGAATCCAGGTCGTCGACGACCTGCCGGATGATCGCGGCGAGGTCGTGCGTGCCCGAGGACACGTCCAGGGCCAGGTCGTCGTCGGTGTCACCCATCCGTGAAGCCAGCAGCAGGTCCTCCACCAGTCGGGACATGTGCGCGGCGCGGTCGGCGATGAGGTCGAGGCAGTTCCGGCGCTTGTCCGTGGACATCCGGTCGGCGCGGCTGCGCAGGAGGTCGACGTACCCGATGATCGGCGTCAGTGGGGTGCGCAACTCGTGTGACACCGTGGCGATGAAGTCCGACTTGAGCCGCTCGGTGCGGTGCTCACGGGTCAGGTCACGGACGACGACCACGTCGCGGACCAGCGCGTCGCCGGAGAACACCGCCGAGTGGGCCAGCCGTAGCCGGCGCGCCTCCCCGTCGGGCCGGCAGATGGTCAATTCGACCACGGCCTTGGGGTGGTCGGCGGTCAGGGGCAGCAGCAGACGGCGCTCCTCGGCGTCGGGCACGTCGAGCAGGTCGGCGAGCCTGCGGCCGGTCGCGGCGGCGCTCGGCACGTCGGTGAGCTCGGCGAACGCCCGGCTCCACATCTGGACCACGCCGTCGCCGTCGACCATGAGGATGCCCTCGGTGGACTGCTCGACGACGGCCTGCAGCTTGCTGGTCTCCTCGACCAGCCGATCCAGGTGCTCGGCGCCCCGCATGGCCGCCGCGAGGGCATTCACCAGTGGCGTCAGCACCGTGAGATCGCGGGTGGACAGCCGGCCGCGGCGCCGCCCCCGGATGGCCAGGGCGACGACACCGAAGCGGCGACCGCCGCTGTCCAGCGGCACCACCATCATCTGCCGGACGTCGGACGGCAGGCCGCTCGACACGGGAGTCGGACCTACCACGTCGCTGAGTGCGGTGAGGTAACCCGGCGCCGGCTCGCTGAACAGGTCCCCTGGTGTTGCGGCGTCCACCGACAGCGCGATGCCGGCCTGTTCCAGGACGACCACGGCGAGGTCCGCGTCGAACGCCTCGCGGACGAGGAACAGGAACCGCCGCACGACGTCGTCGCGCTCCGCGAGGGCGTGCGACAACTGGAGCAGGTAGGCCGACCGGGCACGTTCGTCGGCCTCCTGGGCCGCGGCACGGTAGGCGTAGGTGACGGCGAGCGCGGGCATGGCCATGAACGGCAGCAGCATCGGCGTGTGCAGGCCGATCGCGGCGGTGGTGAGCCCGGTGGCCACGGTGCCGACGGCCATGTACCCGGAGAGCCGGGCCTCGGAGCGGACGATCTTCCACGGGGAGGTTCCGTTGACGACCCCGAGGATCTGGGCCAGGCAGCAGAGGTTGACGGCGGTGAAGACGACGGTGCCCAGCAGGACGCCGACGAGTACGCCGAGGGTGAGCGCACCGGGGGTACCGCCGACGAGGTGGACGACTCCGATGAGCGGCGACACCGCCGCCGCGTACGTGCCGACGTTGAACGCCGTCTTCACCGGCCCCCGGCGCTGGACGACGCTGGCGGCGACGAGGCCGAGCCCGGCCGCGACCAGGGCCTGGCGGGGCGGCAGCAGCAGGATGTCGATGATGATGGCGGCCTCGTAGAGGGTCAGCTCCTCGACGGCGTCGCCGTGACGCACCCGGACCGTCGCCAGCTCGGCCAGGCAGGTGAGGGCAACCAGGCCCGGCAGCAGCCAGGCACCGGACAGCCCGGCCCCACCGAGCACGCTGCCGTGGTTCCACAGCAGGACGACCACGACGGTGACGAGAACCGCGCCGAGCAGGCCCACCGCCACCACTCGACGCAGGATCGGGTCCGGCGCCGCGGCCCGCGGGGCGTTGGCCGCCCGGGCGACACCCGGGCGGCCAACACGCGTCGCGTCAGCGTTCACTGTCAGCGCAGCCAGGCCCAGGCTCTGGCGCTCCAGGTGTCCGACGCCCAGGCCCGCGCCGCCCAGGCCCGCGCGGCCCAGTCGTCGGACGCCCAGGCCCGCGCCGCCCAGTCGACCTCGGCCCAGGCCCGCGCCGCCCAGGCCCGCGCCGCCCAGTCGTCGGAGGCCCAGGCGCGCGCCGCCCAGTCCTCGGAGGCCCAGGCCCGGGCCGCCCACGCCCGCGCGGCCCACGCCCGCGCGGCCCACTCGTCACCGGCGCCGGCCCAGGCCCGCGCCGCCCAGGCCCGCGCCGCCCACGCACGGGCGGCCGGGTCCAGCTGTGCCCAGGCCCGCGCCGCCCAGTCGCGGGAGGGCGGGGTCAACGCCTTCCACGCGGCCTCGGCGGCGGCGCGGTCGCTGTCCAGGACGGCCTTCTCGAATGCCGCCCAGCGCTTGGCGTCCCGGCCGACCGCGTCGGTGTCCCGGTCGGACTGCGCCTGCGGAGGCGTACTGTGCCAACCCGGGGCAGCCGCGAGTGCGCGCGCGGCGTCGAGGCCGCCCGCACCGGCTCCGGCCGGCCGGGTCAGCCCGGCGGCGGTGTAGGCGGTACCGGTGACCAGGCTCTTCACCGCGTCGGGCCGAAGCCGGGGCTGCACCGCGAGCGCGGCAGCGACGACGCCGGAAGTCACGGCCGTCGCCATCGAGGTGCCGGAGCCGCGGAAGTAGTCACCGCCGATCCGCGCCTGTGGATTTGACCTGTCCACCACACTGCCCGGCGACCGCAGGCTGACGACGTGCCCGGCCGGGGCGACAAGATCCGGCTTGGCGTCCCCCTGCCACGTCGGGCCGCGCCCGGACCAGGTGCCGACCGTGTCGTCCCGACGGCTGGCGGTACCCGACTCGTCGAGACCGCCGACGGTGAGCAGGACCGGGTCGTTGCCCGGCGACGTCACCGTGCCCGCGCCCGGCCCGTCGTTGCCCGACGGCACGACCACCGTGACACCGTGGCGCCACAGCGCCTCCAGGCCCTGGGTCAGCGGGTCGATCTGGTACGGCAGCGGACTGCCGGACGACAGCGACAGGTTGAGAACCTGTACCTGGCGCGCGTGTTCACTGATCCACTGGAGGCCCCGCAGCACGGTGATGAGGTCGGTGCGGCCCTGCGCGTCGGCGACCTTCACGTCGATGAGCTTCGCCCCCGGCGCCACCCCTCGGTACGCCCCGCCGGAGACGGCACCGGTACCGGCGATGAGACCGGCCATGAAGGTGCCGTGGCCGTAGCCGTCACCGGCACCGGTACCGGTCAGGTCGACGCGCTGGGACACCTGTCCCGCGAGGTCCGGTACGTCCGCGATGCCGGTGTCGACCACCGCGACCGTGACGCCCCGCCCCTCGTTGCCGCTGTTCGCCAGGCCCAGGGTCTGGCGAACGGTGGAGACCGCGCCGCCGGCGCCCGCGGTGGGCGTGGCTGCCACGCGCAGTTCCCGCTGCGGCGCCACCACCCACTCGGGTCCCAGCGCGGCCCCCTGCGGCAACCGGGCCGCGACGCCGTTCACCACGGGCAGGGTCGCCAGGAGACGACCGCCCGCAGCCGCGACGGCCCTGGCCGCCCCGCCGGTGTCCGTACCGGTCACGACGACGTCCTGCCACCGCTGTCCGGTGGCGTTCGCTCCTGCGACAGCCGCTGCGGGTGCCGCGGTGGTCGCGACCGCCGCGGCCACCGCGGCAGCCAGCGCGGCACGCCGGAGGCGTGGTGGTGGCTTCCCTGCCCCCGCCATCGCCAGATCGGGTCCCATTGTCGGAACTCACCTCCCCTTGAGTCCGGGAGCCCCGTTCGGGACTCCTGACGGAGGTGATCGGCAGCGGCACACCGATCCTGAGGAAAGTGGGTGCGGTGGCGGGACCGTGTCATCCGGCGGGGGGACGCTCCCTGCGGAACGGCAGGTCGGGCACTCTGCCGTTTCGATGCCGGCCGGCCGGGTAGCCGGTCCGTCGAGTCGGTGAGGGAGCACGGCGATGAACAAGCCCGACGACAAGAAGATCGAACGCCAGCGTCAGGGCCAGCGTACGGGTACCGACCTGAAGGGAGCCGAGGGCGAACCATTCGTCGTACCCGAGGCCGACGCGCGGCCGGAGCCCGACGCCACACCGCCCGAGTACCACCCGGTCCGCGCCGTGCCCGACGAGCCGCTCCCGCCGGAGGACTGACGATCCTGCGTACGGTCACCCCGGCGCCCGGCGAGACCGGGCCGACACCGCCGGTACGGGTTGCCCCGCCGATCCCGTCCAGGGATCGGCGGGGCAACGACGGCGGCCCGGCGATGGGCGCGATCAACGACCGCACGGTCCGGCCGATCGTCGTCGGCGCGTCCGGTCCGGTCAACCTGCCGGCCACGCCGCCACGACCGGGCCGCGGCGACGATCACACACTGGTGGCCCATCGCCGCGCCACGAGGAAGGCGCTCGCGCCGAGAAGGCCGACAGCGGCCAGTGCCAGCAGCGGCGAACCGTCGCGGCCGGCCGTACCACCGCCACCGGCGCTGACCGGACCCAGCGGCGTCACGTTCGCCTCCGGCTTCCCGGCCTCCGACTCCTCCGACCTCACGGCCTCGCGCGCTTCCGGCTCCTCCGACTTTGCCGCCTTGTGCGCCTCCGGCTTCCCGGCCTCGGACTCCTCCGGCTTCGCCGCCTTGTGCGCCTCCGGCTTCCCGGCCTCGGACTCCTCCGGCTTCGCCGCCTCGGACTCCGTCTTCTTCACCGACTCGGCCGTCTCCGGCTTCCCGGCCGGGGTCACCTTCGCCTTCGCCGTCGCGGACGGAGTCGTCGGGGTGGCCTCGGCCAGTGGACGGCTGGCCGCCGCGATCCCACCGGTACCCGCCAATACCATGACCCCGACCGATACCGCCATGACCGCGGGCGATGCCGCTGCCGATAGACGCGGCCACACCCGGCCACGCCGGTGAGCCGGACGCCACGTACCGTGCGGGGACTTCGGATCGAAACTCTTCTGAGACATCGTGTGCACCATTCCCTCTGAGACGACAACGTCGAGCAGTGACCTGGAACTACTGGGGGTTGCGCGTGGTGCGGCGACGCAGGGTGGGAACACGCCGGCTGGCCGCGGCGAGCGATGCCGTCGCTACCGGGCCGGCGGGTGCGCGGTACCCCGACCGCGGCGGGCTATTCACCGCGCGACCGACCAAATGGGACGGAATTGGCCGTGGACCGGACCGGGCGCTCCGGGCCGCGAGAACGGAACCGAGATCCACCGGTACGGCCAGGTCAAGGCCAATATGCGGGGATCAGTCCATCGAGGACATTGGCCGGTTCGATACACGTCGGGCGATTGTGTCGGCGATGACCGCATGGGGATCGACGGGGCCGGGCGGTGTTCGGGTGGACCGGCCCCCCTACGGAACGCCATCGATGGATCCGCTGTCTCGCGACGGACCGGGGCGGCACCTCAGCCGCCACCCCGGTCCCCCGTGGACGGTGGCACGCCGTCCGTGCACCGGGCGGCCCGCGCCGCACTGAACGACCGGACGGCCATCACCCGCCGGCGAGGCCCGCCATTCCCTGACCGACGGGAACGCGACGCAGGTGGATACCGGCCGGCACCTCGAAGATCAGTGTCGGGTCCTGCTCGTCGGCGGTACCCGGGAACGGCCGGGGCCGGTCCCCCTCGTTGGTGAAGACGATCGCGACGACGCAGACGTGGTCGGCGTCGGTGTCCCCGGAGCCAGGTGGGCGGTGGCGCCGCACCGGTCACCGGCCCGCGCGTCCGGGCCGATGACCGGTCGCCACAGCCACCGAGGAGCGTGCCGAGCAGTAGCACGACGGCGATCCTGGTGGCTACCTGGTCCACAGCCTGATGTTGCGGAAGTGCACCGAGGTGACCGCGCCGTCGGGCAGGCCGTTGTTGTAGGCGCCGTTGTTGTAGGCGCCGTTCTTGACGTACCAGTCGGCGCCGCCCTTGGCGTACCGGCGGGTGTACACCAGGTCGCCGTTGGTGTGGTAGATCTGGGCGTTGATCGGTTCTCCGTCAGTGTTGCTCTTGATCTGCGCGATGGCGGTTGATCTGCGTGCTGGCGGTCTTCATGAGCGGGGCGTCCGTCCGGTTCTGCACCGTGTATCCGGCCGTGTACTGCCGGTAGCCGGCGGTCGGGTCCACGGCCGCGGAGGCGTTCTACACGGCGATGGCGAGCGGGACCACCGCTGTCACCGTGTCCAACCGGTGATCCGGGGCGGACCCGCCACCCGGATCACCGGACGTGGTCGACGGTTAACCGGGGCCCGTCGTGGTAGGGCAGCCTGCGTGTCCACCCCCGAGCCGCGGCCCACCGACACCCGGGCGATCGTGTCGACCCACCCGGTCGTCACCCCCGCGCGCGACATCCGGGTGGCCCGCTGACCCCGACGACGCTGGCTGGCAGGCGTCATGAACGCGATCGCGGTCGTGGCTGCGCTCGGCGCGGCCGCCGCCTTCGCGGTCGGCTCCACGCTGCAGCAGCGGGCCGCGAAGCAGCAGGAGCGGGCCAGGCCGCTGGATCCCCGGTTGCTCATGCGGCTGCTCCGCCAGCCCCTGTGGCTGGTGGCCTGGATCCCGGAAGCCGTCGGCACCGGACTACAGGCGCTCGCTCTCCACTACGGCCCGCTCGTCCTCGTCGAGCCGCTGCTGGTCAGCGGCCTGTTCCTGGCCATCCCCCTGGAGGCTGCCCTCAACCGGCGGCCGGTGCACGCGCGCGACTTCGCCGTGGTGCTCACCGGCGGCGCCGGCCTGGCCGCCTTCCTGCTCGCCGCCGACCCCCGGCCCGGGGTACCCGAACCCTCGGTGACCGGCTGGCTGGGCGTCGCGCTGTGGGCCGGTCCCGTCCTGGCGGCCTGCCTCGTCGCCGGATGGCGCACCCGCAACGCCACCCGGGGCGCCCTGCTGGGAGTCGCCACCGGCCTGCTCTTCGGGATCGCCGCCTCGCTGCTCAAGACGCTGACCTCGCAACTGGCCACCGAGCCGCTCACGGTGCTCGCCCGGGGCCAGTTCTATGCGCTCGTGGTCGTCGGGCTCGGCGCGGTGATCCTGAACCAGAACGCCTTCCAGAACGGGCGGCTGGCCGTACCGCTCACCGCGATCGCCATCGCCGATCCGGCCGCCAGCGTCGCGATCGGCGTGACCGCCTTCCACGAGCGGCTCTCCACCGACGGGCCGCGCCTGGCCGTCCAGGCGGCCGCCACGCTCGCCATGGCCGGCGCGATCTGGCTCGCCACCACGGCCCGATCGAACTCCGAACACGGCGACCGGCCCGCGGAGCACCCACCCGGCTGACCGGGCGGCACCCCGTGCACCGAGCGACCGGACGACGCCCCGTGCACCGAGCGACCGGGCGGCACGTTTGGCGCCCGACACGGCGGGAACGGCCCAGGTATGACGACGCCGGCGGCAGGCGGCCCGTTGCTTGCCGGCCCCGCGACCCCGCTCGACCTGATCGCCGCCCGGGAACAGATGGCCCTGTCGCTGGGGTGGCACATCATCCTCGCCTGTCTGGGCGTCGCGCTGCCCGGCCTGACCGCCTTCATGGAGTGGCGGGGCATCCGCACCGGCGATCAGGTGTACAACGTCCTGGCGCACCGCTGGGCGAAGGCGATGGGGGTCCTGTTCGCCATCGGGGCGGTCTCCGGCACCATTCTCAGTTTCGAGCTCGGGCTGCTCTGGCCCGGGATGATGGGCGTGTACGGGCAGGTGGTCGGGCTGCCGTTCGCGTTGGAGGGGTTCGCGTTCTTCATCGAGGCGATCTTCATCGGGATCTACCTGTACGCCTGGGACCGGCTCCCGCCTCGGGTGCACCTGTGGACGGCGGCACCGGTCTTCATCTCGGGGGTGGCGTCCGCGTTCTTCGTGGTGACCGCGAACGCGTGGATGAACCAGCCGCGCGGCTTCCTCCTCGACGGCGGGCAGATCACGCACGTCGACCCGTGGCGGGCGATGTTCAACCCGGCCACCCCGCCGCAGACCACCCACATGATCCTCGCCGCGTTCATGGTCGCCGGGTTCACCACCGCGGCGGTGTACGCGGTCGGTATGCTCCGCGGCCGCCGGGACCGGTACCACCGGCTCGGCTTCCTGGTGCCGTTCACGTTCGCCGCCGTCGTCACCCCGTTCCAGATCGTCGTCGGGGACTGGGCCGCCCGGTTCCTGGCCCACTACCAGCCGGCCAAGCTCGCCGCGGCCGAGGGGCTGTACCGGACCCACTCACACGTACCGCTGAGCGTCGGCGGGGTCTACCTGGACAACGAGCTGCGGTACGCCCTCGAGATCCCGAACGGGCTGTCGCTGCTGGTCGGCGAGAGCCCCGAGACGGTCGTGATCGGTCTGAACCGGTTCCCGCCCGACGTCCGCCCACCCGTCAACATCGTGCACTGGTCGTTCGACATCATGGTGGGCATCGGCTTCGGCCTGCTCCTGCTCGGGCTGTGGCTGTTGTTGTCCTGGTGGCGGCGCCGTGACCTGCCGCGCACCCGGTGGTTCCTGTGGCTGGCGGCGCTCGCCGGCATCGCCTCCGTCGTCGCGCTGGAGTGCGGATGGATCGTCACCGAGGTGGGCCGCCAGCCGTGGATCGTCTACAGCCACATGCGCGTCTCGCAGGCGGTCAACCCCGCGCCGGGACTCGTCGCCGGGTTGGTGATCGTGATCGTCGTGTACCTCGCGATGACCGTCGCCGCCGTGTACGTGCTCCGCCGGCTGGCCCGGGGCGGCCCGGAGGTGGCGCCGCAGGAGCCCGGCATCCCCCACGAGCAGGGCGCGGCGAGACCATGACCGCCGCGCAGGCGCTGCTGGCGATCCTGTGGATCAGTCTGACCCTCTACGCGCTGCTGGCCGGTGCGGACTTCGGCGCCGGGTTCTGGGACCTGCTCGCCGGGAACCCCCACCGTGGCCGGCCCATGCGGGACCTGATCGAGGAGGTCATCGGTCCGGTGTGGGAGGCCAACCACGTCTGGCTGATCTTCGTACTGGTCCTGTTGTGGACCGCGTTCCCGCCGGTGTTCGCCTCGGTCATGTCGACGCTGTACATCCCGCTGACGCTGGCGGCCATCGGCATCATCGGCCGGGGCGCGGCCTTCGCCTTCCGCAAGGCGGTCACCACGCTGTGGCAGCAGCGCCTGTTCGGCGGCGCCTTCGCCCTCTCGTCGATCCTGACGCCGTTCTTCATGGGCACCGTAGCCGGCGGCATCGCCTCCGGACGGGTACCGCCCGGCCTGGCCCGTGGCGACATCGTCACCAGCTGGCTGAACCCGACCTCGTTCCTCGGTGGTGTCCTCGCCGTCGGCACCTGCGCCTACCTGGCGGCGATGTACCTGTGCCACGACGCCGAGCGGCTGGGCCAGCCCGACCTCGCCGAGGCGTTCCGCCGGCGGGGACTGATCACCGGGATCGTCGTCGGCGTGGTCGTGATCGCCGGGGCGGGAGTCCTCCACGCCGACGCTCCCCTGCTGTTCCAGGGCCTCACCCACCGCGCCCTGCCGCTGGCGATCCTCTCCGCGCTCGCCGGGATCGTCTCGCTGGGTCTGCTCGTGGCCCGCCGGTACGTCCTCGTGCGCGGCAGCGCCGCCCTCGCCGTCACCGCGGTGCTGTGGGGCTGGGCCGTCGCCCAGTACCCGTCCATGCTGCCCCCCGACGCCGACTACCGTCAGGTCTCCGCGTACCGCGCCGTCCTCGACTCCACCCTGGTCGTCGTGGTGATCGGCGCCCTGATCCTCGTCCCCTCGCTCATCTGGATGTTCGTGCTCTTCCAGCGCCGCGAGCCGGCGGCACCCGAGGGAGTAGTACGCCCGTAGCCGACTCCCCCATGGGAGGAGAGAGAGCCGGGACACGGTCGTCACCGGTCACCGGACGACGCCAGCGGACCGGCGCCGGCCCGTGCTGCGTTCGTCTCCGGCCCGCGGGTGACGCTGATGCGGCGCGTCGACCAGGTGGGTGGCGGCCAGGGTGCAGACGCCGGCGGTCATCACCGCCAAGGCGGCGACCTCCGCGACGAGCGCCAGCGGGGTCACCCGCAGCGCGCCGTCGAGCACCCCGATCCCGATGGCGATCCCGGCGAGCGGTTCGGCCGCGGCCGCCGCCGGATACGACACCGACAGCGGCGCAAGCTTGTACGCGCTCTGGGCCAGCAACATGCCGATCGCGGCGACCGCCACGACCGCGTACGGGGTCCAGGACAGCAGCACCGCCGCCGGCCCGTCGCGCCACAGCCGGCGGACCGCGGTGCTGGTCAGCGCGGCCTGCAGCCCGAAGAGCATGCCGGCGCCGAGGCCTAGTACCGACGCCTCCTGCTGCGGGCGCAACCGCCGGGCCAGGCGCACCAGCGCCGCCGTGAGCAGTTCGATCGCTCCTGCGGCGAGCGCCCACCGCCACAGCGGGACGTCCGTGCGGTTCCCCGGCCGGGGCTCGCCGGCGAACAGGAAGAGCACGATCCCGACCACCACGGCCAGCGCGGCGGCCCATTCCCGCGAGCCCAGCCGGTAGCGGCTCCAGACGGCCGCGACGGGCAGCGCGAAGAGCAGCCCGGTGACGGTCAGCGGCTCCACGAGCGTGACACCGCCGAGGCCGAGAGCCACCCCGGTGATGATGTTGCCGGTCACCGCGACGGCGAGGCCTACCAGCCACAGCCGCTGCCGGAGCAGGTACCCCAGCAGCCGCCAGTGCAGTTCCGTGCCGGACGGGGCCCGCGCCGCCGCGCGCTGCTGGATCGCGGTGCCGATCCCGATCAGCGCCGCGGCGAAGACCGCCATCGCGTACACCATGGCGACGAGCTACCCGCCGCACCCACCGCGGACACCCGGACCGCCGTGCCGGAAGCCGTCGGCCGGTCACCTCGGTGGGTCTGCCCCGTCCGCCAGCCGCCGACGGCGTCGGTAGAGGTGCAGCGCCGCGAGGAGGGCGGCCAGCACGACCACGGCGCCGAGGGCGTACCAGTGGTAGGCGAGGATGGCGTCGTACACCTCGGCGACATGGGTGCCGGCGGCGTAGCCCACGGCGGACCACAGGCCGGTCCACAGCGCGGCACCGGCCGCGTTGTACCCCAGGAACCGCTTCCACCCCATCTCGTTGATCCCGGCGATGACGCCGTTGAACTGGCGCAGCCCGTCGATGAAGCGCGCGACGACGACGATCATGCCGCCCCGCCGGGCGAAGAACCGCTCGGCCCGCTCCAGCCGCTCCGGGGTCAGCAGCACGTACCGGCCGAACCGGTGCACCAGGGGGTAGCCGCCGAACCGGCCGATGGCGTACCCGATGCTGTCGCCGACCACCGCGGCGACGAACGCGACGGCCGCGACCCCCACGATGTTCATACGCCCGGCGCCGGCGTACACCGCGGCCGCCACGATGATCGTCTGTCCCGGTGCGGGGACGCCGAAGCTCTCCACCCCGACCAGCCCGGCGATCGCCAGGTAGCCGTACCGGTCCAGCAGCGACGCCACGTGCCCCAGGAAGCCCGGTAGCTGATCGGGGGAGGCCATACCTCCAGACTGCCCCATGAGTCATCGCCGTGGCTGAATACTGGGCAGCCGGCGTCACCCGACCGTGTGACATGCCGGGAAGCGACCGGCCGGACCGCTGTCGCTCATCCGCCGCCCGGCGGCGCGGCGGTCGAACGGTCCCGATGGGCGTCGTGGTCGTGAGGGACGCCGGCCGAACCGCCGTCCGCCGCGGGAGCGCGGTATCCGCGCACCGCGTGGTAGACGAAGGCGCAGACCGGTACCGCGACGAGCGCGCCGGGGATCCCGGCGGCCAGCGTGCCCGCGCCCACGGCCAACAGCGTCACGACCGGGTGCAGCCGGACCGCCCGGCGCATGACGATCGGATGCAGCAGGTGCCCCTCGGCCTGCTGGACGGCGATCACCGCGGCGAGCACGAGCAGCGCGGCGCGGGGCCCGTTGGTCACGAAGGTCACGAGAGTCGCCACGGCGCCGGCGACGGTCGCGCCCGCGATCGGCACGAAGGCGGCCACGAACGTGAGCAGCACCAGGGACAGCGCCAGCGGCACCCGCAGCGCGAACAGGGCCGCCCCGATGCCGGCGGCGTCGACGGCCGCGATCAGGACGATGCCGTGCATGTACGACGAGAGGCTGTGCCAGCCGGCCCGGGCGGCCCGGTCCAGGCGTTCCCGGCGCGCGGCCGGCAGGCATCCGACCAGCCAGCACCACATGGCCGGACCGTCCCGCAGGACGAAGAACAGCAGCAGCAGCGTCAGCACCACGGCGCCGGCGACCTCGGCCGCCGTGGCCGCGCCGGCGAACGGGCTGGGCAGGGCACTGCGCAGGGTCGCGCGCAGGTCCTCGCTGTACCGCTCGATCTGTTTCTCGTTCAGTGCCAGCGGGCCACGGGTCAGCATCTGCCGTACCCGCGCGACCCCGGCGCTGAGCTCGCGCCGCAACCCGCCGAACTGTGCGGCGGCCCGCTGCCCGACCAGGAACACCGCGCCGCCGACGAGGACGAGCAGGCCCAGCACGCCGACGAGCGCGGCGGCCCAGTCCGGCAGGCCGGCCCGCTTGAGCCGTTCGGTGACCGGTCCGATCAGCGCCCCCAGCAGCAGCGCCGCCACCACCGCCATGGTCACCGGCATGATGTTGCCGAGCGCCCGGACCACCAGGTAGGCGCCGGTGGCCAACACGAGCAGGCAGGCCACGACGGTGGCCGCGCGCAGCAGCGCCGGTGGCGCGAGCGTGCCGGCCGGACGCCGTGACATGTCCATCCGCCGCGCCTACCCACCCCGCCGCCGCCTCAACCGGCCACCGGCCGGCCGTGAGCTGCGGCGTTGCCGGTCACGGGTCCGCTCACGCGGCGACTCCGGGGCGCAGCGGGACCCTGGTCCAGCCTCGTCGATTCGACCGTGGTGACACATCACGCCGGACGCCGGCCGTGACACGGGCCACGACATCGAGGCCGGCCGACGAGTGGCTAACGGTCGGCCGTGACCAGCCACGCCGCGGCGCCGACCCACACCCCGTCCGGGCGCTGGCGGGCGGCGTACTCCTCGGCCATCGCGTCCAGTACCCGCTGGGCGAGCACCTCGTCGTCGAGCTGTGCCATCAGCTCGCGGACCCTGGTCGTGTTCCGCACATGGCCCAGCACGTCGGCGACGTCGGACCCGAGCCGCGCCGGCTCGTGGACGGCGTCGACGCGGACGTTCGTGAAGCCCGCCGCCGCGAGCAGACCGGTGACCCGTGCGGGGTCGGCGAACGGGTCGGCGCCGGCCGGAACGGGCAGTCGCGTGCGGGCTCCGAACGCCCGCAGCGGGATCGAGAACACCTCGTTACGCAGTTCATCCTGCCAGCACAGGAAGGCCAGCCGCCCGCCCGGTCGCAGACCTGTGCGGATGTTGCCGAAGGCCGCGGCCGGGTCGCCGAAGAACATCACCCCGAAGCTGCTGACCGCCACGTCGTGAGCGGCCGGGGGCAGCGGGTACACCTGGGCGTCACCCTGAACGAACCGGATCGTGGTCGCGCCCGCCTCGGCCGCCAGCCGCCGCGCGACCTCCAGCATCGGGCCGGACAGGTCCAGCCCCAGCACCTCGCCGTCCGGCCCGGCCGACCGCGCCACGGCGATCGTCGTCTCGCCGCATCCGCAGCCCACGTCGAGCACCCGGTCCCCCGCAGCGACGGCCGCGGCGCGCAACAGGTACGGCGTGAGCCGCTGCCGTACCGCCGCGTGCCGCTCGCGCTGGGCGATCCACCGGCGGGCGGTGTCCCCGTTCCAGCGCTGTGCCTGTGCCGCGTTGACCACGGTGCTCATCGACCACTCCTCGGGGACAGGGCGACACCGGCGGTGGCGGGCGACCGGTGTCGATCCGGGTCTACCGGTACGAGACGGCTGGCGCAACCCTGTCCCCGCGGCTCCGGCCGGGGCGACCGGGGATCTCACGGGCGCCCGGGCGCCGTTTAGCCGACCGGGCGCGGGGCAGGTCGCCGGGAGCGTCCATTCCCGCGCGGTACGGGAGGCCGAAGTGTTGATGATCCCGGTACGGCCCGGTCAGGAAGTCGTCGAGACGATGTCGCGAGACCTGCGCGAACGCGGTGTGGCCAACGGCGCGGTCATCTCGCTGATCGGCACGGTCGACGCCGCCTGCATCAGTACCCGCCCGGAGGGCGACGCCAGCAAGGACGTCCGGACCGCGTACGAGCAGCCGTTCGAGTTGTCGGGCACCGGCGAGATCACCGACGGGAAGGTCCACCTGCACGTGGTCCTCGGGGCCGAGGACCGGGCGCTCGCCGGCCACCTGCACTGGGCCCGGGTCCAGACGTTCTTCGTCAACGCGTACGTCGAGGCCCTCTAGGCGGCGCGACCGCCGTCAGGCTTCCGCCGGTGGTGGGGCTGCCGGTGGGGTCGGCCGGGCGTTCCCGATGAGGGCCCGCAGCGCGGCGGCGTGGGCCTCGAAGGCGGCCCGGCCCTGGCGGGTCAACCGCAGGTCGGTGGTCCGCCGCCGACCGGTGCTGGTCTTGCGGATCGTGACGTAGCCGGCCTGCTCCAGGGTCGACAGGTGCTTGGACAGGGCGGAGTCGCTCAGGCCCACGCTGTCGCGGATGAAGCTGAACTCCGCCCAGTCGGCGGCGGCCAGCAGCGCCACGATGGACAGCCGGGGCTGTGGATGGATGACCTCGTCGAAGCCGGGATACACGGCGGTCACCCCCGGTGTGCGCGCAACCGGGCGCGCGCGATGCGCTGCATCAGGACGGCCAGGACGACGAAGGCCGTCGCCATGGCGCCGCCCGCGACCATGTGGGGGCGGGGGACGTGCGCGAGGTACGCCACCATGATGGTGCCGATCTGGACCGCCAGCAGCACGGCGCTGCCACCGGCCGCCACGAGGCACGCCTGGCGGGTCCACGTTCGTACCTGGACCCGCCGCACCCGGTGCAGGCCGGTGTTGGTGGCGATGAACAGGGCCAGCCCGGCGGCCATGACCGACGGGGTCGCGCTGAGATCCTGACTCGCCCCGATCAGCCACATCCCCACGGCGCCACCGGTGAGGTACCACCAGGGCAACGGAGCGGCGGCCGTCAGCTTCACCTGCCGGCGGCGCTCGGCGATCTCGTCCAGCGCGCGCCGCGCGTCCTCGGGGTTGATGTTGCTCTCGTAGGCGTTGTCCACGGCGGTCCCCTCTCCCGGGCTCATCCCAACGACTTTCCATGAAGGAAAGTACACGACGTCTTTCCAACTAGGCAAGTCGTCAGCGGCGCGTACCGGGAGAAGACGCGTACCGGGAGAACCGGACGCCGGCGCGTCACTCCGGCGGGTACTCCTCACCCGCTCCGCCACCGCGCATGGTTGTCTGGACGGGTGCACGACCCACGGCAGACGCCGCCCCGGTCCACCGGCGACCTCGCGGTCAAGATGGCCCTGATCGTGGTCGCCGTCGCGCTGACGGTGTTCCTCCTCGTGGCGATCTGGCCCCGCTGACCCTCCCGGCCCGCCCGCAACGCGGGCGAACCGCCCGGCATGGGCTCCGCACGACCGGGTACGGCCACGCCGTGGAGGAGGCATACCGTGGGGGCCGGCGCCGGCGGTACCGCGTCCGGCCCACGCCCGGACGCGGCGCTGCCCGAGCGGGTGGTCACCCGGCTGTTGATCGTCCTGACCGCGGCCTCCGGCTGCCTGGACGCCGTGTGCGTCAGCCGGCTCGGCGGCCTGTTCGCCAGCGTCATCACCGGCAACCTGATCCAGCTCGGCCGGTCGATCACCACAACGGACGCCCGGCTGGCGACCGGCGCCGCGACGGCCGTCGGCGGCTACGCCCTGGGGGTGGCCGTCGGCACCGCGGCCCTGGGCCGGTGCGGTGCCGGTTGGCTGCGGCGGACCAGCGTGGTCGCGGCGGTCGAGGTGGTGCTGCTGGCCGGCGTGGCGGCCGGGTGGCTGGCCACCGCCGCGCACCCCGGCCGCCTGGCCGCACCGTCGCTTCTCGCAACGGCCGCCGCGGCGATGGGCGTACAGAGTGCGCTCACGGTCAGCTCCGGCGGGCCCGGCGCCTCCACGACCTACCTGACCGGCACGTTGACCGGCGTGGTGCGCACGCTCACGGTCGACCCGCACCGGTTCGCCGCCGGCGCGGGTGGTGGCACCCGGTTGGCGGCGCTGCTGTGCGGCGCGATCGTCGGCGCCCTCGTGTTGCGCGTCGCGCCGTCGTTGGCGCTCGTTCCACCGACGGCCCTGGTCGCCGCCGCTGTGGTCGCCGCGGCACTGACCCGGCCAAGGCCGTCCTCCACCCCTGACGGCGGGAGGTCGACGACATGACACCAGCCGAGCCGGAGAAGGGCGCGGTGATCGTCACCGGCGCCAGCCGGGGTATCGGCGCCGCGATCGCCGAGAAGCTGGCCGGGGACGGGTACGGCGTGGTCGTCAACTACGCCGCGGACACCGGTGGCGCCGAGTCGGTGGTCACCACGATTCGCGCCCGCGGCGGCCGGGCCGTGGCCGTACGCGCCGACGTCGCGGACCCGGGCGACGTCACGGACCTGTTCGCGCGGGCGCACCGGGAACTGGGGCCACTGGCCGCGCTGGTCAACAACGCCGGCACGTTGGGCGCGCCGGCACGCGTCGACGAGCAGGAGGCCGACGCGCTGACCCGCCTGATGCTCGTCAACGTCGTGGGGCCGGTGCTGTGCGCCAAGCACGCGGTACGGGCGATGTCGACCGCGCACGGCGGCGCCGGCGGCTCCATCGTCAACATCGCCTCGGTCGCCGCCCGGACCGGCGGCATACCCGGCAGTGTGCCCTACGCGGCCTCGAAGGGTGCCCTGGTGACGTTCACCCGTGGCCTGGCAGCCGAGGTCGGAGCCGAAGGCATCCGCGTCAACACCGTCTCGCCGGGCGTCACCGCCACGGACATGATCGCGGCGGTCCCGGAGGTGCGCGAGGCGGCCGCGGGTAGCCCCCTCGGTCGTGTCGGCCGGCCCGACGAGATCGCGGCCGCCGTGTCGTGGCTGATCTCGCCGGCCTCGTCGTTCGTCACCGGTAGCGAACTCACCGTCTCCGGCGGCCTGTGACCGGCGGACGACCGGCCGTACCCGACGATGCCGCCCAGGGGCTGAGTGCGGAGTTCGCGCGACCGACCTCGATCGCCACCTGGCCGAGATCCTCGCCTAGGCGCGCGGGCCGAGCAGGGCGATCGACGCACTCACCGCGACCTCGGTGACGTCACCGATCCGCCCACCGTCCTCGACCGTGGTCGCGATCAGCTCACGCAGCCCACCGAGGAGCATGATCGCGATCTGTCGGGACACCGGACCGGCACCGACGGAGCGCCACTCCTCGGTGTCGCACAGCGTCTGGATCATGACGATGAAGGACTCCATCGTCTCGCGCTGCAACCGGCGCGCCCCCGCGCCGAGCGCGGGCACGTCACGGATCCAGCTCACCGTGATGGCGGGCGCGGACTCCGCGGAGGCGATCCATGCCTCGATCGCCTGCCGCACCTGGCTCGCCCAGGGTGCGCCCGGATCGACGGCGGCGGAGATCTGGCGGATCATCTCCGTGTTCGCGTCGGTGAGCAGCGCGACGAAACACGCCTCCTTGTCGGAGAAGTGCTCGTAGAACGTCCGCCGTGAGGTACGCGCGCGGCGCACGATGTCGGCGACCGTGGTGGTGCGGTAGCCGACCTGCGCGATCGACACGGCGAGGCCGTCGAGCAGCCGCTGGCGGAAGGTACCCGCGTCGTCGGGCGCGCTCGCCGTCCGCTCCGCGCGGCGCTGGCGTTGTGCGGTCGTCACCGTGGACACGCTATACCTCCCCCTTCAGTGAAACCCTTGAATGGAACGGTACACGAGCGTACCGTGCAGGTGGTACGCTCACGTACCACGCCGGGAAGGTGCTGGTTCCATGACGACTGCGACGCTTCCTCCAGGCCCGTCCACCCCGCACTTCGTCCAGATGGCCTACGCGCTCACCGCGCCGCGCCGCGGCATGCACCGGCTGCGCGACCGCTACGGTGACGCCTTCACCGTCACCCTGCCGATCTTCGGCCGCGCCGTGGTCGTCAGCGGCGCCGCCGAGATCAAGCAGCTGTTCCTGACCCGTACCGACGTCGCCGACAACCTCGAACCCAACCTCGGGCGGATCCTCGGCCCCGGCTCGTTCTTCGCCCTCACCGGGGAGGAGCACCGCCGGCAGCGCAAGCTGCTCGTCCCGCCGTTCCACGGCCGCCGGCTCGCCGCGTACGAGACGGTCGTCGAGTCCGAGACGATGCGTGAGCTGGCCTCGTGGCCGCACGGCCGGCCCTTCGCCACCCTGCCGTCGATGATGCGCATCACGCTCAACGTCATCCTGCGGGCGGTGTTCGGCGCCGAAGGTGCCGAGTTCGCCCAGCTCCGCGAGCTGCTCCCGGCGATGGTCACACTCGGCTCCCGGCTGGCACTGGTCCCGGTGCCGACCGTCGACTGGGGACGCCTGAGCCCGTGGGGCCGGTTCTGGATGATGCGCCGCGAGTACGACGCCGTCGTCGAACGGCTGATCACCAAGGCGGAACAGGACGACCACCTCGACGAGCGCGACGACATCCTCGCGATGATGGTGCAGAGCCGCTACGACGACGGCTCGTCGATGAGTCACCGCGACGTCGCCGACCAGTTGCTCACCCTGCTCTCCGCCGGGCACGAGACGACGGCCACGACGCTCGCCTGGACGATCGAGCGGATCCGCCGCCACCCCACGGTCCTGCGTGACCTGGTCGAGGAGGTGGACGCGGGCGGCCGGGCACTCCGCGACGCGACGATCACCGAGGTGCAGCGCACCCGGCCGGTCATCGACATGGTGGGGCGCCAGGTGAAGACCGACAGCCTGCGACTCGGCCGGTGGACGATCCCGAAGGGGTACGTGATCATGGTCAGCATCGCCCTGATCCACGACGACGAAACGATCTTCCCGAACGCGCGGGCGTTCGACCCGTCCCGCTTCCGCGACGCGAAACCCGACCTGTACCGGTGGATCCCGTTCGGCGGCGGTACCCGGCGCTGTCTCGGCGCGGCGTTCGCGACCATGGAGATGGACGTCGTGCTGCGTACGCTGCTGCGCGACCTCACACTGGTGCCGACCGACGAGCCCGACGAGCGGTGGCACTCCCGCGGTGTCGCCAGCGCGCCGGCGAAGGGGGGTCGGGCGGTCGTGGGTCGCCGGACACCGCAGCGGAGATCATCCACCGCGGGGTGGAACGCGGCAGGGCACGCATCCTCGTCGGCCCGGACGCGTACCGTCTCGACGCCCTCGCCCGGATCGCACCCACGCACTACCACGCTGTGATCTCGCGCCTGATGTCCGGGGTGCGCGCCCGCCGGAAGGAGGCCGTGCGATGACCACGACCGAACACGTCGACGTGCTGATCGTCGGCGCCGGGCTGTCCGGCATCGGCGCCGCGCACCACCTCCGGTCGGCCTTCCCCGACCGGACCTACACGATCCTGGAGGCGCGGGAAGCCATCGGGGGCACGTGGGACCTGTTCCGGTACCCCGGGGTGCGCTCCGACTCGGACATGCACACCCTCGGCTACCGGTTCCGGCCATGGACGCAGACCAGGGCCATCGCGGACGGGCCGTCGATCCTGCGCTACATCCGCGACACCGCCGCCGAGGCCGGCATCGACCGGCACATCCGGTTCGGGCACCGGGTGGTCCGCGCGGAGTGGTCCAGCGACGACGCGCGCTGGACGGTGGAGGCGGTGCACGACGGCCGACCCGTCCGGCTGACCGCGCACTTCCTGTACGTGTGCAGCGGCTACTACCGTTACGACACCGGCCACACGCCGGACTTCCCCGGCATCGACCGGTTCGGCGGCACGGTCGTCCACCCGCAGCACTGGCCGGCCGACCTCGACTACACCGGCAGGAAGGTCGTCGTGATCGGCAGCGGCGCGACGGCCGTGACGCTCGTCCCGGCCCTGACCGACCGGGCCGCCCACGTGACGATGCTGCAGCGCTCCCCCACCTACATCGCGACCCTGCCCGCCGAGGACCCGATCGCGATGCGGCTGCGGCGCCTGCTCGGCGTGCGCCGCGCCTACCCGGTCACCCGGTGGAAGAACGTCGCCTTCGGCACGCTGCTCTACCAGCTCAGCCGGCGCCGGCCGGGCACCGTGAAGTCGATGCTCCGGAAAGCCGCGATCAAGCAGCTACCGCCCGGCTACGAGGTCGACACCCACTTCGCCCCTCGGTACGACCCGTGGGACCAGCGGCTGTGCATCGCGCCCGACGGCGACCTGTTCACCGCGATCCGCCACGGCCGCGCCTCGGTGGTCACCGACCGGATCAGGGAGTTCACCGAGACGGGGCTGCGCCTGGAGTCCGGCGCCGAACTCTCCGCCGACATCGTCGTCACCGCCACCGGGCTGCGCCTGCTGGCACTCGGCGGCATGCACCTGTCCGTCGACGGCCGCGACGTCTCACTGCCGGAGACCATGGCGTACAAGGGCATGATGCTGTCCGGCGTGCCGAACTTCACCTTCACCATCGGGTACACCAACGCGTCCTGGACGCTCAAGGCCGACCTGGTCAGCGAGTACGTCGTGCGGCTGCTGCGGTACCTGGACGCACACGGCTACGACCGGTGCGTGCCGACCAACACCGACCCGGGGGTGACCGCGCGGCCGCTGCTGGACTTCCAGGCCGGGTACGTGCTGCGCTCCATCGACGAGTTCCCGAAGGCCGGCTCACGGGCTCCGTGGCGGCTGGGCATGAGCTACGCGCACGACGTGCTGGCGCTGCGGTACGGCCGGATCGACGACGGCGTGCTGCGGTTCCAGCGCCGCACCGACCGGGCCCCGACCGTTCCCCACCGGTCGTGAGCGCACCGTCGGACGGCTACGGCCGGTGCGGGCAGGTCTGTTCGTAGGTCAGGTCATTCACGTACTGCTTCCACTCGGCGCGGTTGAGCCCGCGGCCGGTCCGCTCGCAGGCCCGCTCGACGGCGTGGTCACGGAGGTCGTTGAGTGCGGTGACGTCCCGCAGCAGGACGGTGCTGTCGCCGCCGCCGGTGGCCACCAGGTGCCCGTCCGGGCTGAACGCGACCGCGAGCACCGCATCGGCGTGGCCGGAGTACCGGGCGATGCGCCGAGCCTGCTTCGCGTCGGTGGTGTCCCACAGGACCATGGTCCGGTCGTTGCTCACGGTCGCGAGGGTGCGCCCGTCGGGGCTGAACGCCGCTCCGCGTACCCAACTGGTGTGGTACGTGAGGGGCACGCCACGTCGGTGCGGGCTGCGGGGATCGCTGATGTCCCACACCATCACGCTGGAGTCGAGGCCGCCGGTGGCGAGGCTGTCTCCCTTCGGGCTGAATGCCAGGGTGGTCACCCAACTGGTGTGGCCGGCGAGGGGTTGGCCGATCTGGTGGGGCCGAGCAGGGGCGCTGGTGTCCCAGAGGATCACGGTGCCGTTGTTCCCGCCGGCGGCGAGCGTGCGCCCGTCCGGGCTGAACGCCACCGCGTACACCTGTCCCTGTGCGCCGGTGAGCCGGCCCAGCTCACGGACCCGGGCCGGATCTCCGACGTCCCACAGGGTCACGGTGTCGGCGCTTCCCGTGGCCAGGACGTGCCCGTCCGGACTGAATGCCACCGTGGTCACGGCTGACCCCTGGACGGTGAGGGGTTGGCCGACCCGGCGGGGATGCTCCGGGTCGGCGATGTCCCACAGGATCGCGGTGCCGTCCTCACTGCCGGTGACCAGCATGCGCCCCTCGGGGTGGAACGCCACCGCGTTCACCCAGCCGGTGTGGCCGGCGAGTTGGCTGAGTTTGTGGAAGGTGCCGGGCTGGCCCGGGTCGCTGATGTCCCACAGCTTCGCCGTGTTGTCGGCGCTGCCGCTGGCGAGCATGTGCCCGTCGCGGCTGAACGCCACCGCGCGTACCGCGTCCGCATGTTGCAGGTGGATGAGCGTGCGGAGCTGGCCGGGGCTGCCGTGGGTCCAGAGGATCACGGTATTGTCGGTGCTCCCGGTGGCGAGGAACTTCCACTCCGGCGCGAACGCCACCGCGAGGGACCAGTTGGTGTGGCCGCCCAGCTCGTCGCTGGTCTGGCGCGGACGCGCGGGGTCGGCGACATCCCACGAGATGACCGCGTGGTCCGCGCCGGCCGCGGCGACGGCCGTGCCGTTCCGGCTGAACACCACGGCCCGTACCGGGCTGCCGTGTCCACTGAGTTGACTGACCGGGTGGGCCCGGCTCGGATCACCGGTGTCCCACAGGATGACCGAGGCGTCGCCGCCACCGCTGGCCAGCACCCGCCCGTCCGGGCTGAACACCAGCGCGGTCAGCGCATCGGTATGGCCGGTGAGTGGCTGGCCGAGCTGCCGGGGCTGGGCGGGGTTGCCGACGTCCCACAGGATGACCGAGTTGTCGCCGCCACCGCTGGCCAGCACCAGCCCATCCGGGCTGAACGCCACCGCACCCACCACGGCCTTGTGCGCACGGAGCGGGGCGAGCTGCCGGGGCCGGGCGGGATTGCCGACGTCCCACAGCAGAACCGCGCTGTCACCGCCACCGCTGGCCAGCACCCGCCCATCCGGACTGAACGCCAGCGCGCGCACCCCACCGGCGTGCGCGGTGACCGGCTGGCCGAGCTGCCGGGGTTGGGCGGGATCGCCGACGTCCCACAGGGCCACCGCGTTGTCGGTGCCGGTGGCCAGCGTCCGGCCGTCGGGGGTGAACGCCACCGCGCTCACCCAGCCGTGGCCCTTGAGCTCACCGAGCCTGCGCGGGCGGGTCGGATCATCGACGTCCCAGAGGAGGGTGCTGTCGAGACTGCCGCTGGCGAGCACCCGCCCGTCGGGGCTGAACGCCACCGCGGTCACCACACCGGTGTGCCCGGCCAGGGTCGCCGCGTACGGCGCGACGAGGCTGCTGGTCAGGCTCGCGGCCGTCGCCTCGCTGTGGGTGAGCCGGTCGGCCGCGATACCGAGCATGAGCCCCAGCTGCGGGGCATTGTCGTAGGTGGCTTCGGCCCGGCTGACCAGCTCTCGCGAGACGGCCGCCCGTTGCTGGGTCACGGCTCTCCGCTGCCCGATCACGGCGAACACCGTCGCGACCAACGAGACCACGAGCATCGACGCCAGCCCCGCGATCACGCCGGCGCGGATCCGGCGGCGGCGGCGGTCGGCGCGTGCGCTCGCGCCGAGAAACTCCCGCGCGAGCGCGCCGAGTTGGCCGGGATGGCCGTCGGCCCAGTCCCGCGCCAGTTCGAGTTTGCTGTCGCGGTACAGCTCGACCGGGTCGCGCCCGGCCCGCTCCCAGCCGGCGGCGTCGTCGCTGAGCTTCTGCTGTACCAGCAGGCCAGCCCGGTCCTCGTCGATCCAGCCGCGGAGCCGGGGCCACGCGCGCAGCAGGGCTTCGTGGGCGATCTGGGCGGTGTCGTCGTCCACGGTGATCAGGCGGGCCTTGGCGAGGGCGTCGCGGGCGCGGGCGACCGCGGTGGCGTCCACGTCGGGACGTTCGTCGACCAGCTCGGTCAGGCTGACCCGGCGGCGGGTGTCCTCGGTCGCCTCGCCGAGGCGCACCATACGCAGCAGCATCAACCGCGCCGCCCGCTGTCCGGCCGGATCGAGACCGTCGTGGACCCGGTCGGCTTCCCGGGTGACCGCGTCCCAGATACCGCCGGTGGCGGCGTACCCGGCGATGGTGAGGGTCCGGCCCTCGCGCCTGCCCCAGGTGAGCAGCAGCGCGTAGGACAGCAGCGGCAGGGTCCCGCCGGCGAAGTCGTGGTCGGCCCGCAGGTCGTGCAGCAGCAGGTCGGCCAGCCCCTCCTCCAGCCCGAGGCCGGCGGCCGCCGCGGGCTTCTCGATGGCCTCGCGCAGCTGGTCGGGGGTCATCGGCGCGGCCAGGACACTCCGGTCCCTCAGCACGCCCGCCAGGTCCGGGTAGGCCATGCAGTGGGGATAGAAGTCCGCGCGCAACCCCAGCACGACCAGGAGCGGGGGTTCGGTGGCGTCCCCGGGACGGACGCCGGCGGCGCAGACCGCCGCGATGAAGACGCGCCGCTCGTCCTCGTCCTGACACGCGGTGAACAGCTCCTCGAACTGGTCCACCACCAGCAGCAGCCGCCCGCCGGGCACGTCCTTCCCACCGGCCTGCCGGCGCAGTGCCCGGCGGGCGATCCCGACGAGCCGCGACGGATCGGCGCGGAGGTCCGCCCGCACCTCGTCCTCGGTCATCCCCGCCGGCCGGGCCAGCCGGGCCGCCAGGGTGTCCACCGGCCGCCCGCCGGGCGTGAGCACCAGGTGCGGCCAGGTCCGCGAACCGGGGAGGCGGCACTCTCCCCGGTCCATGGCGGGGATCAACCCCGCGCGCAGCAACGAGGACTTCCCCACTCCGGACAGGCCGACCAGGGCGATCGGGCGCCCGTCGGAGGCCCCCGCCGCCACCCGGCCGACCAGCTCAGCGATCAGCGCGTCCCGGCCGAAGAAGAACCTGGCGTCGTCGGCCGTGAAGCTGTCCAGACCTCGGTAGGGGCAGGGCGGCTCGACCTGGTCCGCCACCGGCACCGCGTCGGCGGCCGGGCGCCTGGTGGGCGGTGGTACCGCCGCCGGGTTGGCGGCCAGGACCAGGTCGCCGGCCTGGCCGCTGAGGTGCCGCTCGGGCGCGGGCAGGTCGCGCTGCGGCAACACGCGACGCAGGTACTGGTAGGCGTACTCGATCGTGAGTTCCGGAAACCCCGCCGGGTCACCGTCGCGCAGCAGCGTGATCAGCGCACCGGTGAACGCCGTGTACCTCTCCCCGGCGGGGGCCAGCGCCGGCTCGTCCCGGGAGGAGGAGGCAAGCACGTACGTGCCGCCCAGCGCGGCCAGTTCGAACGCGTCGTTCGCCGCGGTGCCCAGCGAGCCGTGCGCCCGCCCGGCGAAGCAGCAGTCCAGCACGACGACGATCGAGGTGGCCGGGCAGGTGCTGAGCGCGTCCCGCAGCGCCTGGTACGGCAACGCCTTGTACGCCAACCCGGTGAACGGGTCGTCGGTCGCGCTGGTCGCCAGGTACAACTCGTTGCCGGCGCTGACGAGCCCGTGCCCGACGTAGTAGACCACCAGCACGTCGGTTGCCTCGTCGGCGACCGCGGTCAGGGCGCTGCCCAGTTCGACCGGGTCCCGCGGATCGACGAGGGTGCGGAGGTTGTCCGGGCTCGCACCGCACCGGTCGACCAGGACACTCTTCAGGTCCCGGATCGTGTCCGCGACCGCCGGCACGTCCGGCAGGCGGGAACCGCTCACGTGCGTGCCCGTACCCACCAGCAGGACCCGGGATCCGGCGGGACTCAACGCGGTCACGAGCCGCGGGCCTGCCGGATCAGCCGGCGTCACCACGGACCTCCCCGGGGCCGTCGAGGGCGCGGGTCAGGTCCGCGGTCAGCGCCCGGACCTCGGCCGGGCTCATGGCACCGGTGAGCGGTGCGCTCAGCTCGAACGACGCCCCGTCCGTCCGCGTCACCTTCACGCTGACGGTGCCGGGCCGGCGACGTATCCAGGAGATCAGGGCGGTCACCATGGCGGTGGCGACCCCGCCGGGGCCCAGCACGACCGTGAGCGCCTCCACGACCCCGCCCAGCGTGCCGGGCGCCGGCGGCGGCTCCGCGAACCGGACCCGGCCCCGTAGCGCGTGCTCCGCGAGCAACCAGGACTGCAACGAGCGCAGTTCGTCCGCCGGGCGGTCGCCTTCTACCTCGACCGTCACGTCCACCAGTGCCTCCGGCGTTTCGACGACAATCGACCGGTCCCGCTCACCGTCCTGAGTGGCCATCGTGTCACACGATCATGGAACCTGTCCGTCCCGTCCGGAGGCGGTGCGCCGGCGCGGCTCAGCGGCCGTAGCCGGCCCGGGCTGCCCCGACACCGGCTCAGGGGCCGTAGCTGGCCTGTTCGACGGCGAAGACGTTGCGGTGGCCGCGAGTCTCCTGCAGTGACCACAGCAGGTCGGGGTTGGTCGCGTCCTCCCAGTAGCTGATGCTCTCGCCGCCACCGACCCAGCCATGGGTGCGCGCTCCCGTCGACGGCGTCCAGTAGTAGAGCTGCTTGGCCCCGGACGAGTTGAACCACCAGCGCCCGTTGTGCGAGGCGACCCCGTTGAGCTTGTACCAGGGCAGTTGCAGCGCTTCCGAGGCCGTGGTCGTCGCGGCGAAGGTGGTGGCGCCCGAGGCGAACGGGAACCGGATCGCGCGCGGCGCCCGGTTCGGGTAGCCGGAGCAGCCGGACTGACAGGTGTACTCGGCCATGACGATCGAGCCGCTGACCCGGTCGAGGGAGATCGTCGACCAGGCCAGCGGGGTGCCCGAGGTGGTGCCCGCGGTGACCACGCCGATCTGGGGCAGGACGTACGCGTAGTTGTGGGCGTAGTACGTGCCGTCGGGCTGCCGGCCGATCTGGCCCGCGGTACCGCCGGTGTTCGTCTTGAGGATCTTCCTCAGGTCGAACACGCGCATGCCGCGGCCGGTGTCGGCGACGTAGAGGTAGTCCCCGTACCAGGACACCCCGCCGGCGTGGATCGGGATGTCCTTGAAGGTCGGCGCCGCGGCGGTGCCCGTCGGCTCGACGAGCAGGATCTTCCGGTACTTGTTCGGATAGTCCGCGTCCCAGTCGACGAGCGTGATCCGGCTGCGGGACTGCGCGCCGTCGCACCCGTCCGTGGTGTACCAGCTGACCAGGATGAGCTGGTGACCGTCGTAGGTGCCGCCGCCCGCGGTTCCGACGGCGTCCCGGCTGGTCGTGATGCCCTGCGGCCAGTTCGCGCAGTCGTTGTTGTCGCCGGAGTCGCCGGAGTCGCCCGTGTCGCCCCGGTCGAATGCGAACCCGCCCACGTATCCCGCGAGCCCCAGCGAGTCGGTGATGGCCTCCCGGTCATGGTTGGCGTTGTCCATGACCGTGTGCACGGCGGCCGTCCCCAGCGTGGCGACGAGCGCGTCGTTCACCGCGTCGAACTGGTGGTAGGTGGACGTCAGCGTGAACTGGCCGGGCGGCAGCGAGGTGGGTACGCTCGCGGCGTACCCGGGTGTGGCGGTGAGGGTGGCGGCGGCCACGACGAACGCGCCGGTCATGATGCTGAGGGCAGTCTTACGCACTGGTATGACAGGATCCCCGTCGCAGTCCGGATGACCGTGTCACGATATGCATGTCGGTCTTTGGTTGTCGAGAACCGTCACGTGGCCGTGGGCGGATCCGGTACGGACGGCGCCGTCGGGGCATGCCGGAGGCCACCTCCCCCCAAGGCACCCGGGGATGAAGGTGCCCACGCTGCCCGGCGGGCGGGCCGCTGACGATGACGGAGACGTACCCGCCGCCGCGTGGCGGTCATACGTCGCGCTGGTAGAGGATCGCGTTCGCCGCCATCTCCAGGAAGCACTCGCGGATCAGCAGTTGGTGGCGGGTCTTGTCGGCCACGATGGGAAACGCGATGTCGACGACGGCCGGTCGGCCCAGGGCGATACCCAACTGCTCGGCCACGGCGAATCCGCTGGTCGCGTCGAGGTTGGCGAGCAGCAACATGCGCATCTGCCGCCAGGCCCGGCCGCGCGCGCCCGCGACCCGGCCCTGCACCTCGCCGACCAGCTCGCGGGCCGTGCCGAGCACGGACGACACCAGCGAGCCGGCCCGGCCCACGAGGTCCGGCGCCGGCGGCTGGTGGCCGAACGCGCGGTACAGGTCGTCGACGGCCGCCTCGTGTTCCCGGGCAGGACCGGCGATCTCCCGCAGCCAGCCCCTGATGTGCGGCTCACCGACCTCGTCGGCGGTGTCCTCCAGGGCCTTGCGGTAGGCGGACTGCAGCGCGCGCGTCGTGACCAGCCACGGGGTGACCCGGTCCAGGTGAGCGGCGATGGTGGCCTCGTCGACCTCCACCAGCAGCGGACGGATCACGGCGCGCTCCCGTCCCGCACGACGCGCCACAGGACCCCGGTGTGCCCGTACGAGATGTGGGTGTTCTCGTTCATGACCGGCGAGACCCCGAAGTCGAGCACGTACAGGCTGCCGTCGGGGGCGAACGCCGCGTCGACCGGGCGCTCCAGGCCGCCGGTACCCAGTGCCGACGCCGGACCGGGGCGCGGGTTGCGCATGAACACCTCGGCCGTACCGTCGGCCGGGTCCACCGACACCACCCGGAACCCGTGGTCGCGGTCGGCGGGATCCGGGGAGTTCATCGGCGCCAGCGTGCCCCACTCGCAGGCGAACAGCCGCCCCCGGTAACCGAAGGCGTCGGTCCGACAGGCGTCCAGGCCGGCCATCGCCGAGTGCGGCTGCTCCAGGAACACCGCCGGGCCCGCCCACGGCGGCGGATCCTCGATCAGCGGCTCGGCCGGCTGGCCGCGCCGGGGCAGGTGCGATTCATGCCAGGCCGGCAGCCCGTCGCCGCAGATGTCGGGGAACCCGTACCAGGCGGGCCGGGGATGCGATCCGTGCGGCCTGCGGGCTGCCTCGATCCGCCAGATGCGGTCCGGGTCGCCCTGGATCGCGCGGTCGCTGGTCTCCTCGAAGTCGTTGTCGGTGACGTACAGGTCGCCGTCCTCGCCGAACGCCATGCCGTAGGGGTTGCGGATGCCCCAGGCGACCAGCTCCATCTCGCTGCCGTCCGGCTGCGCCCGCCACAGCCCGGAGCTGCACCTGAGCTCGCCGCGTACCACCTCCCCGCGGCGGGCCGGGGTGCGGAACGGCTTGAACGGCCCCGTCTCCACCAGGTACGGGTACGGCGCGGTCGGGTCGTAGGTCTGCACGTTGTTGCCGGTCAGCACGACGTCCTCGCCGGGTACGTCGTGTACGCCGGGATGCCGGGCGACGTCGACCTGGAACCCCTGCGGCAGCACCACGCCCTGCTGGGACACCGAGCCCTGGGCGAAGTACATCAGCCCGTCGGGGCCGAAGACCGGCCCGCCGGGCTCGTGCCAGCCGCCGTTGGGCAGCCCGTCGACGAGGACCTCCCGCGCGCCGGTGGCGAGGTCGATCCGGTCGATGCGGGACTGCCGGCCGCCCTTGCAGGACACCAGCAGCGCGCCGTCGTACACGGCGACGTGCCGCGGCCCGCCGAGCGCCTCCTCGGTGACGACCCCGAGGCGGCCGTCCGGGTCCAGCCGCAGGATCCGGGCCGGCAGGTACGGCCGGGTCGGCCAGGTGCTGCCGCCCTCCAGCACGAACAGGGTGCCGTCGGCGGCGAAACCCATCCCGCAGGGCATCGACAGGCCGACCAGCACCACCTCCACACGGTAGCCGGCCGGTACGACGACGTCGGCCGGGTCGACGCGTGGCCGGGCGGGCGTGGGCAGCTCCTGCAACGCCTCCCGCTCCGCCACGGTCGTCGTCAGCGGTACGAATGCGGTCATCGCGTGCCCCCAAGGGCAGGTCCGAACAAGCCCGGATCGGAACGTGGCGGATTCCCTGCACACCCGGACGTAAACGATCCGGACAGCACCTGGCGAGAAGGCATCACCCCGGCCTGGACGCCGCGACTACATGATCAAGCGCACATTGTCGCCCGGGATACGACCCTGACACCCTCATCAGTTAGGTTAGGCATTCCTAATTACGGAGGTGGTGGATGCGGACGACCCGCCGGCTCGCGACGCTCGGCGTGCTCGCCGCGCTGCTGGTCATGGCCGTGGTGGCAAGCCTCGCCGTGGGCAGCCGCGCGGTCCCGCCGGCCGAGGTCTGGCGGGCGCTGACCGCTCCGGACGGCGGCGAGACGGCGACGATCGTCCGCTCGCTACGACTACCCCGCACCGTGCTCGGACTGCTCGTCGGCTCCGGGCTCGCGCTGGCCGGGGTGCTGATGCAGGCGCTGACCCGCAATCCGATCGCGGAGCCGCGAGTACTGGGCGTCGGCGCCGGCGCCGCCCTCGGCGTCGTCGTCGCGATCGCCGTCTTCGGCGTGGGTACGGCCGCCGGCTACGTCTGGTTCGCCATCGGCGGTGCCGTCCTCGCCGGCGGCGCGGTGCTGGCCGCCGGGCAGCGCGGCGACCGCTCACCGGTGACGCTCGCGCTCGCCGGCGCCGCCCTCGACGCCGCGCTCGGTTCCGTCGTCGTCGGCATCCTGGCGGTGTCCGGCCGGACCTTCGACGAGTACCGGTTCTGGCTGGTCGGTGCCCTCACCGGCCGCGACCTCGACGTCGCCGTCCAGCTCGCGCCGTTCGTCCTCGCCGGCGCGGCGGTCGCCGCGCTGCTGCCCAGACCGCTGGACGCGCTGGCGCTCGGCGACGACGTCGCGGTCGGCCTGGGCCACCGGGTCGGCCTCGTCAAGCTCGCCGCCGGCACCACCGCGGTCGTCCTCACCGGCGCGGCGGTGGCCGCGGCCGGACCGGTGGCCTTCGTCGGCCTCGCCGTACCGCACGTCGCCCGCGCGCTGGTCGGGGTGGCCCACCGCTGGCTGCTGCCGGCGTCGGCGCTGCTCGGCCCGGTCCTCCTGCTGGGCGCCGACGTCGCCGGGCGGGTCGTCACGCCACCGGCGGAGATCTCGGCGGGCATCGTCACCGCACTGGTCGGGGCACCGGTCCTCGCCTACGTGGTCGTACGCGGCCGGGCGGTGGCCCGGTGAGGTACGTGCTGCGGGCCGGCCCGCTCAGCGTCACCGTCCGGCGCCGCCCGGTCGTCACCGCGCTCGCGCTCGCCGTCGTCCTCGCCGTGACGGTGGTCGCCGCGCTGTCGGTCGGCGAGGTGGTCGTCCCCCCGGGCGAGGTGCTACGGGCGCTGGCCGGGGCCGACGGGCCGAGCCGGCTGCTGGTCGTCGACCTGCGCCTGCCCCGTACCGTTCTCGCGGTGGTCGCCGGCTGCGCGTTCGGCATCGCCGGCGCGCTGATCCAGGGGGTCAGCCGCAACCCGCTGGCCAGCCCGGACGTCATCGGCGTGACGCAGGGCGCGGGCCTGGCCGCCACCGTGGCGCTGACGTCCGGCGCGGCGCTCGCCGTGGTCGCCCCGGCAGCGGCCGCCGGTGGCCTGCTCGCCGCCGCCCTGGTGTTCGCGCTCGGCGCCCGGCACGGCCTGTCGGCGCGCCGGTTCGTCCTCGCGGGCGTCGCCGTCGCGTTCGCGCTCCGCGCGCTGATCGAGGTCGCGATCGTCGCCGCCGACGCCATCGACGGGCAGCGCGCCCAGATCTGGCTGATCGGCTCGCTCGCCGGGCGCGGCTACCGGGAGGCCGGCTGGATCGCGGTCGTGCTGCTGCTGGTGAGCCCGGTGCTGCTGTGGGCCGGGCGGGCACTGGACACCAGCGCCCTCGACGACGACACCGGCCGGGGTCTCGGGGTACGTCCGACCGCCCGCCGGCTCGGGCTGGCCGCGACCGGCGTACTGGCCGCGGCCGCGGTGACCGCGCAGGTCGGCGCGGTCGACTTCGTGGCGCTCGTCGCCCCGCAGGTGGCCCAGCGCCTGGTCCGCGCCGGACGTCCGCCGCTGGTCAACTCGGCCCTCGTCGGCGCGGTCCTCGTGGTCGCCGCCGACCTCGCCGGCCGCCGGCTGGTCAGCCCGACCCAGCTGCCGGCCGGCGTGCTCACCGCCGCCGTGGGCGGCCTGTACCTGCTGGTCCTGCTCGTCCGACGCCGGAGAACCCCATGAGCACGCACCCCGGAGGCACCGGTCCGGCGACGGACGCCGCGAACGCGCGGGGGTCCCTCGCCGCCCGGCGCCTGACGCTCGGCTACCCGAACCGGCCGGTCGTCGACGGCCTCGACCTCGACGTCCCGACCGGTGCGCTCACCGTCATCGTGGGGCCGAACGGCTGCGGCAAGTCCACGCTGCTGCGCGGCCTCGGCCGGCTGCTCGCCCCGCGCGCCGGCGCGGTGCTGCTCGACGGCGTCGCCCTGGACCGCATCGGTACACGGGAGCTCGCCACCCGGCTCGGCATCCTCCCGCAGAGCCCGCTCGTACCCGAGGAGGTGACCGTCACCGACCTGATCGGCCGCGGCCGGCAGCCGCACCAGCGCTGGTGGCGGCAGTGGTCGGCCGACGACGCCGCGGCCGTCCGCGAGGCGATGACCCGCGCCGACGTCACGCACCTGGCCGACCGCCCGGTCGACACCCTGTCGGGCGGGCAGCGGCAGCGGGTCTGGATCGCCATGGCGCTGGCGCAGCAGACCCCGATCCTGCTGCTCGACGAGCCGACCACCTACCTGGACCTGGCCCACCAGGTCGAGGTGCTCGACCTGCTGCGCCGCCTGGTCCGGGACGGCCGCACCGTCGTCGCCGTCCTGCACGACCTCAACCAGGCCGCCCGCTACGCCGACCACGTCGTCGCCATGCGTGACGGCCGGGTCGTCGCCCGGGGCGCTCCGGCGGGGGTCCTCACCGCGGACACGATCGGCGAGGTCTTCGGCCTCGAATGCGTCGTCGTGCCCTGCCCGGTCACGGGCGCTCCCCTGGTCCTCCCCGCACTATCCACCGCCTGAGAAAGGGAACGCCATGAGGTTACGTATGGTCGCGCTGGCCGCGGCCGTCGCCGCGCTCGCCGGATGCGGCGGCGGAGGCGAGAAGACCCCGGCCGCCACGCAGACCCGCGAGATCACGCACGCCATGGGTACCACCAGGGTGCCCGCCCAGCCCACGCGGGTCGTGGTGCTCGACACCGACAAGGTCGACACCGCGCTCAGCCTCGGCGTGGTGCCGGTCGGCGCCGCCCGCGCCGACCAGTTGACCGGCTGGCCGGCTTACCTCGGCGACCGCACGAAGTCCATGAAGGACGTCGGTACGCTGCAGGAGCCGAACCTCGAGGCGATCGCGGGGCTGAACCCGGACCTGATCCTGGGCTCGAAGTTCCGGCAGGAGAAGTTCTACGACGAGCTGAGCAGGATCGCACCGACCGTCTTCACCGAGCAGGTCGGCCAGACCTGGAAGGCCAATTTCCTGCTCGACGGCACCGCCCTCGGCAAGGAGCAGGAGGCCAGGAAGCTGCTCGACGAGTACACCGCGCGCGCCAAGGACCTCGGCGCCACGCTCGGCGACCCGGCCAAGGTCAAGGTGTCGATCGTCCGGTTCATGCCGACCGAGATCCGCGTCTACGGCCCCGAGTCGTTCTCCGGCATCGTGCTCGCCGACGTCGGCCTCGGCCGGCCCGACCGGCAGCTGCTCACCGGTCGGACCGAGCGGCGCTTTGACCGGGTCAGCCCGGAACGCGTCGCGGAGGTCGACGGCGACGTCATCTTCGTCGCCGCGTACGGCGAGAAGGCCGCCGCGCAGCAGGCACAGACCACAGCCGGGCCGCTGTGGCAGGGCCTCGGCGCGGTGAAGGCCGGCAAGGCGTACGTCGTACCCGACGAGACCTGGATGACCGGGATCGGCGTCACCGCCGCCGGCAAGATCCTCGACGACCTGGCCGCCCGCCTCGCCCCGTAACCGGTGACGGTGCGGCGGCCGGTCCACCACCGGTGACGCCGCACCTCGACGCACTCACCGTCGTTGATGGGACGCCCCTGTGCCGTACCCGGTCCGGCCCCTAGGATCATGCAGCGAGGGGCCGATCCGGGGAGGTCTCGTGGCCGTTCCTGAGCTGACCGACGTCCATGCGGCGTGGTTGCCGCCGCAGGCGTTCCGGGCGGTCGGCGCGCACCGCACCCTGGTGCTCGGGGACGGACCCCTCGCGGAGACGGTGCGGCACGAGGTCGAGCGGGCCTGCGCCCGGTACGGCGGCGATGTGCGGCACCGGGCGTCGCCGTCGACCGGCGCCCGGCCGGCGGACCACGCCGACGCCGGCGGCGAGGCGTTCGACCTGGTCCTGGCGCTCGCCACGGCGGAGCCGTTGCCGGCCGCGGCAGCGGCGGTTCGGACCGAGCACCAGCGCGCGGGGGTACCCGGCGACGAGGGGACGTCCGGCCAGCGCGCGGATGCGCTCGGCGACGAGGGTTTCGTGCTGGCCCGCCGGGAGGGTGTCACGGTGGTGCTGGCCGACGAACCGGCCGGGTTGCTCTACGGCCTGTTCCACGTGGTCCGGCTGGGCGGGTCGGCGTTCACCGGCACCCGCCCGGTGGAGCGCCACCGGCCGGCGACCCGGCTGCGCATGCTCGACCACTGGGACAACGTCGACGTGCACCCGGTGATGGGACAGGTCGAGCGCGGGTACGCGGGCGGCTCGATCTTCTGGCGCGACGGCGGCCCGCGCGGTGACCTGGCCCGGGTACGGGCGTACGGGCGGCTGCTGGCCGCCTGCGGGATCAACGCGGTCGCGGTGAACAACGTGAACGTGCACGCCACCGAGGCGCACCTGCTGACCGACCGGCTCGGTGACGTCGCCGCGATCGCGGACGCGCTGCGCCCGTACGGGATCCGCGTGCACCTGTCGGTCAGCTTCGCCTCGCCCGTCGCCCTCGGCGGGCTGCCGACCGCCGATCCGCTCGACGGGGCCGTGCGGCGGTGGTGGGCGGACACGACCCGGCGGGTGTACGAGACCATCCCCGACTTCGGCGGGTACGTGGTGAAGGCCGACTCCGAGGGGCAGCCCGGCCCGTTCGGGTACGGGCGCAGCCACGCGGACGGCGCGAACCTGCTCGCCGAGGCGCTCGCGCCGTTCGGCGGGACCGTGCACTGGCGCGCGTTCGTCTACAACCACCGCCAGGACTGGCGCGACCGGTCGACCGACCGCGCCCGGGCGGCCCACGACCACTTCGCCCCGCTCGACGGGCAGTTCCTCGACACCGTGATCCTCCAGGTCAAACACGGTCCGATGGACTTCCAGGTACGCGAACCGGTGTCCCCGGTGATCGCGGCCATGTCGGCCACCCGCCTGGCGGTCGAGTTCCAGGTGACGCAGGAGTACACCGGCCAGCAGCGACACGTGTGCTACCTGGCTCCGATGTGGAGCGAGGTGCTGGGTTTCCGTCCCTGGGGCGTGGACGGCCCGAGCGTCGCCGACCTCGCCGACGCGCTGGTGGCGGTGTCCAACGTGGGCGACGACCCGTACTGGACCGGCCACCCGTTGGCGCAGGCCAACCTGTACGCCTTCGGCCGGCTCGCCTGGGCACCCCGGCTCGACCCGGTCGCCGTCCTCGACGAGTGGATCGACCTCACCTTCACACCGTCGGAGACGGCAGACCCCGATGTGCTGCGGCGGACGCTGCACGCCGTCATGGACGACTCCTGGCGGACGTACGAGCGGTACACCGCACCGCTGGGCGTCGGGTTCATGGTCCGCCCCGGGCACCACTACGGACCCGACGTGGACGGGTACGAGTACACCCCGTGGGGCACCTACCACTTCGCCGACCGTGCCGGCGTCGGCGTGGACCGTACCCGCGCGACCGGGACCGGGTTCACCGGCCAGTACCCGCGGCCGTGGTCGGACGTGTACGAGTCGCGCGACACCTGCCCGGACGAGCTGCTGCTGTTCTTCCACCACGTCCCGTACGGCCACGTGCTGCACAGCGGCGCGACGGTCATCCAGCACATCTACGACACCCACTTCGCCGGGGCGGCGCGGGTGGCCGAGGCACGGGAGCGCTGGAAGGATCTCGCCGGGCTGGTGGACGCGGACCTGCACGCCCGCGTCACCGAACGCCTCGACGAGCAGGTGCGCGGCGCCGAGGAGTGGCGCGACCAGATCAACGCCTACTTCTTCCGCAAGTCCGGGGTACCGGACGCGCACGGCCGCCGCATCTACTGACGCAGGATCATCACCCCGTACGGGTCGAGCCGGAGCGGCTGGCCGTTCTCGACCCGGGCGCCGGTCAGCAGGTCGACCCCGTCGACCCGGGCGGGCACCTCGACCGGCTCGGCGCGGTGGTTGAGCAGGAACAGCAGCCGGGTCCCGTCCGGGGTGACCCGGACGGCCGTCTCCAGGTCGGGCACGTCCGCGTACGGCCCGGCCAGGCCGTGCCGGTCGAGCACCTGCCGGACGACCCGGGAGACCCCCTGCTGGTCCAGCCCGGCCGCGACGTACCAGCCGTGGCCGGCGCCGAAGGCGTTGCGCGTGACGGCGGGCGTACCGGCGTAGAAGTCGTCCTGGTAGGTGCCGACGACCTCGGCGCCCTGCGGGATGACCAGTTCGAAGATCAGCCGGGCCGCGACCTCTTCACGACCCAGGCGGACCCGGTTGACGACCTCCGGGCCGCGGGCGTCCCACTCGTCGACGCGGACCCCCGTCAGCGGGCCGAGCGGGCCGGGCACGTCCATTTCGAACGCGTTGTCGTTGCCGTCGACCCGCCCCGACAGGAACGTGGTCACCACCGTTCCGCCGCGCCGCGCCACCTCCTCCAGCCGCCCGGCCAGGTCACCCTTGACCAGGTGCAGCACCGGCGCGACGACGACGTCGTACCGGGACAGGTCCGCCGTCACGGGTACGACATCGAGGTCGACGCCGGCGTCCCACAGCGCGCGGTGGTACGCCAGCACCACGTCGAGGTAGCGGACCAGCCGGGACGGGCCGTCGGAGATCTCCAGCGCCCACCAGCTGTCCCAGTCGAACAGCAGCGCCACCCGGGCCGGGGTCCGCGCACCCAGTACCGCTCCCCCGAGCCGGTCCAGCTCGGCTCCCAGCTCCGCCACCTCGCGGAACACCCGGGTGTCCGAGCGGCCGGCGTGGCCGATGACCGCGCCGTGGTACTTCTCGCAGGCACCGCGGGCGGCCCGCAGCTGGAAGAACAGGACGGCGTCGGCGCCGTGCGCCACCGCCTGCCAGCTCCACAGCCGCATCATCCCGGGGCGTTTGAGCGGGTTGACGTCCCGGCAGGCGGTGGTGCTCGGCGTCTGCTCCATCAGCCAGAACGGCTGGCCGTCGGCGAGCCCGCGCATCAGGTCGTGGGTCAGCGCCATCCGCGCCTGTGAGGTGTCGTCCGGCGGGTAGTTGTCCCACGAGACGAAGTCCAGATGGGGCATCCAGCGGTGGTAGTCGATCGGCCGGTACAGGCCCATGAAGTTCGTGGTGACCGGGGTGTCGGGGCTGGACTCCCGGATCGCCGCCTTCTCGTCGCGGAAGTTGGTGAGCATCGCGTCCGACATGAACCGCAGGTAGTCCAGGGTGATCCCCTGGAAGGCGGTGTGGTCCGGCCCGCGCCAGTGCTCGGTCAGCGCCGACGGCGGCTCGATCTCCTCCCAGTCGGTGAAGGTGTGCGACCAGAAGGTCGTGTACCAGGCCGCGTTGAGCGCCTCCAGGCTGCCGTACCGGGCGCGCAGCCAGTCGCGGAAGCCCGCGGCGCACCGGGAGCAGTAGCAGGCCCCGCCGTACTCGTTGCCGACGTGCCACGCGATGACGGCCGGGTTGTCGGCGTACCGCCGCGCGACCCGGCGGGCCAGCTCGGCCGACAGCCGGCGGTACACCGGCGAGCTGGGGCAGGAGTTGTGCCGCTGGCCGAACCGGTGCCGGCGCCCCTCGAAGTCGACCCGGGTCACCTCGGGGTACGCGCGGGCCAGCCACGCCGGGTGCGCGCCGGTACCGGTCGCCAGGCAGATGGCACGCCCCTCGGCGGTGGCCCGCCCGACGATCCGGTCCAGCGTCGAGAAGTCGTAGACGTCCGGGGCGGGCTGGGTCAGCGCCCAGGTGAAGACGCCGAGCGTGACGGTGTCGATCCGGGCCGCGTCGAACAGCCGGTAGTCCTGCTCCCAGACCGCCTGCGGCCACTGCTCCGGGTTGTAGTCCCCACCGAACGGCAGCTTCGAGGTACGGGGAAGCGTCACGCCGTGAACTCCGCACGGATCTTGTTGATCATCGGGCGGCTGGTCACCAGCAGCGCCAGGGTGAGCATCGAGCCCAGCAGCGCGAGCACCGCCTCGGAGGAGACCGCCGTGACGCCGGCCGCCGCGAGCAGCAGCAGCGCGCTGCCCAGCGGGACGCTCGGGGTGCGCACCAGGAAGTACGCGGCCAGGCGGGCGACGTCGCGGGTCCGGAACACGAACAGCGAGGTGATCACCAGGGCGTTGACACCCCACACCGTCACCGCCACGGCCACGACGACCAGCAGCGCCACCCACCAGGCCGGGACGCCGGCGTCATCGCGGTTGGCGAGACTCACCGCGATGACGGCCAGCCACGCGAGGCAGGGCACCCAGACCCGCAGCGCGCCCGCGAGGTTGGCCCGGTACCCGCGCCAGAACGCGACTCCGGGCGCGAGGTCGGTCAGGTCGCCGCGGTACCGGTGGAACGCGTACAGCGCGGCGGAGACGGCCGGGCCGACCGGGAGCGCGCACACCGCGACCAGCGGGACGTTGCTGGCGTCGCGGTCGAGCAGGACGAGCCCGATCAGCCCGGGCAGCGTGGTGAGCAGGAGCAGGAACTCCACGACCAGCACGGCGTAGATCAGCGCCGCGGCGCGCGACAGCGGCCCCGCGCCGAACTGTCCCCGCCGCTCCTCCACCGGCTCGCTCACGGCTGCTCATCGGTGCCGGTACCGGTGCCGGACGGCAGGCCGAGCAGTCGGTCGTCGTCCCACCACGGCGGGGTCTCGTCGACCACGGCGCTGATCTCGACCAGCGTCACCTCGTGGCGGCCCAGGGTGAGTTCGAGATCGACCCGCCCGGCGACGACCGGCAGGCTCCGGTGGCTGCGCACCGGCTCGGCCGCTTCGCGCAGCGCGTCGAGCTGCCCCGGTCGGGGCGACCGGGGCCGGCCCATCTCGCACCAGGCCGTCCAGGCGTTGCCCGCCTCCTCGTTCACCGCCGAGCGGAGCATGAAGGCCGAGGTCGCGCCGCCGGGTCCGATGGGTACCGACAGCGACACGGCGTGCCGGTCGACCGGCGGGCGCTGGCCGGTTTCGTCCACCGGCGCCCAGGCCAGCACGGTGACCCGCCCGTCGGCGTCCCGGGTGACCAGGTAGTCCGGCCCGCGGGCGAGGACGTCCTCCCCCATCCGCGCCATGAAGGCGTACAGGTGGTAGACGGGCTTCTTGATCTGGCGGTGGGTCAGCAGGCCGAAGCCGCCGTGGAACAGCGACGTGGGCACCCCCGTCTCCTCGAACATGTCGCTGAACGTCCAGTACGCGAACGAGTCGACGAGGTCGCCACCGGCGGCCACCACCGGGGCCAGGTAGGCGGCGTGGAACGCGGTGTCGTGGATCGGGTTGTCGGGCCGGTAGGAGGAGTTGAACTCGGTGATGTGCACCGGCAGGTCGGCCAGGTCGGTGCCGCGCAGGTGCTGCCGCGGCCTGCCGAACTGTTCCAGCAGTCCGGACGCCGGCACCAGGGTCTGGTACGTGCCGAACGGCACGTGCTGGGCGGGCCCGGACGTGTAGGCGTGCCGGCTGACGAAGTCGACCGGCACGGAGCGGGCGGTGACGAACTCGGCGAACGGCAGCCACCACTCGTCCGCGCCGGGCGACAACGCCGGGCCGCCGACCTGGAGTTCGGCGTCCACCTCCTTGACGGCGTGCGCGGTCACCTCGTACAGCCGGTGGTAGGCGTCCTGGTCGGCGTCCCGCCAGAACTCCTTGAGGTTGGGCTCGTTCCACACCTCGATCGGCCAGTGCCGCACCTGGTCGATGCCGTACCGGTCGACGAGGTGAGCGACCGTGGACCGCACCAGATCCGCCCACTCGGACCAGGACCGCGGCGGGGTGACGTTGCCGCCCCACCAGAACACGGTCTGGTCGCCGGAGGCGAGTTCCGCCGGCATGAAGCCCAGCTCCACGAACGGCGCGATGCCGAGGTCGAGGTAGGCGTCGACCACCTGGTCGACGTACGTGAACGCGTGCCGGACGTGCCGGGTGCCCCGGTAGGAGTACGGCCGGTGGATGCCGACCCCGTCGGAGAGCAGCCCGTGGCCGCGGATGTGCCGGAAGCCGATCTCCCGCTGGATCAGCGCCAGCGAGTCCTGATAGTCGCGTCGCAGGGCCAGCTCGAACCGGCCGGTGCCGACGCAGAAACGCCACGCGTCGGTCAGCCGGCCGGACGGATGATCGGGAACGACGATGCGCATCATCATGTCCTCTACCTGTCGGCCGGCCACACCCCCCGCCGGGGCGTGGCCGGACGCGGTCGACGGCTGGTCGGTCAGCCGTGGTTCTTCTTGTAGCGGTCGTACGCCTTGGCGACCAGGTCCATGTACTGCGTCATGTTCTTGCCCTTGAGCTCGGTGACGTAGGCGTCCCACTCGCTCAGCGGCCGCTGGCCGAGGACGAACTTCAGCGTCATCTGGGTGACGTAGTCCTTCAGCGGCGTCTCCCACAGTGTTGCCTGTTCACGCTCGGAATCCGTGAACGGGAACGGCGGTGCCACCGGAATGTTCTTCCGGCTGTTCATCTCCTTCTGGAACTCCATCTCCTCCGCGGAGAAGAAGGACTGGACCAGTTCCAGCCGGCCGCCGTAGGCGAACACGCCGTTGTAGAAGCCGAAGTCCTTCTGCAGGTGCTTGGTGCCCGCGGGGTTGAGCCCGAGGACGTTGACGTCGGGGGCCAGGGTGCGCTTGCCGGAGGCGTCCTTGGTGTACGTGGTCGATTCGACGCCCCACTTGGCGAACTCCTGGCCGGCGTCGGAGTAGTACAACCAGTCGACGAACTGCATCATGGCCACGAAGTTCTTGCTGTCGCGGGCCTTCTTCGAGATCATGACGCCGTTCTCGAGCCGGCTGGCGGGGTTGATCGGCCCCGCCAGCCCGATCGGCAGCGGGATCTTGGCGATCTTCGCGTTCGGGATGGTCTTCGCCAGGTCCGGCCGGTAGTCGTTGACGACGCTCTGCGCGTTGGCGCTGATCACGAACGACTTGCCGCTGGCGAGCTTCTGGCGCGCGGCGTCGTCGGTCTGGGTGAAGCCTTCCGGGTCGAACAGCCCCTCGGCCACCAGCTTGTGCAGGTACTCCAGCAGCTGCCGATACTGCACCGACGCGTAGGTGTAGACGAACTTCTTCGCCTTGTCGTCCCAGCTGACGTGCTGGAAGTTCCAGCCGGCGCCGGCCAGCCCGTAGGACGCGGCGAGGATGTTCAGCAGGTTGCCGCCCGGGTTGGGCTTGTTGAACCGTTCGGAGAACGGGTAGGTGTCCGGGTGCGCCGCCTTCATCGCCTTGAGCATCGTGTACACGTCGTCCCAGGTCCTCGGGGCCGTGAGGTTGAGCTGCTCGAGGATGTCGGTGCGGACCGCGAGGGAGTAGTCGTGCCAGGGCTTCTCGTGCAGCCCCGGCAGCAGGTAGAACTTGCCGTCCTCCTGCCGGAGCGTGTCGATCTCCGGCTGGAGCTTCCACTTGGAGATCTTGTCCTTGAAGTTCGGCATCAGGTCGAGGTAGTCGCTGACCGGAAGGATCGCGCCGGAGGAGACGAACGCGTTCTCGGACGGGTGGTAGGTCTTCGGGATGATGAGCGGGGCGTCGCCTGCTCCGATCAGGACGCTGCGCTTCTGCTCGTAGTCACTCAACGGCACGGCGACCGGCTGGAGCGTGACCTGGGTCCGTTTGGTCAGCTCGGACCAGAACAGCCAGTCGTTGCGGAGCGGATAGTTCGGGTGGTTGTTGTACAGGATCGAGAACGACAGCGGCGCGGTGGCCGTGAACTGGTCGCCGACGCCGTCCTTGTCCATGGCACCGGAACGGTTGCCGGACAGGTTCTGGTCTTTCTTCTCGTCTCCGCCGTCGCCGCAGCCGGCGAGGGAGACGGTGGCGGCCGCACCGGCGGCGAGGAGCACCTGGCGCCGGGATAACTGGACCATGGGGGCTTCCTTTCGGGTGGGGTGTCGTGAAAGCGCCTGGACCGGTGGGCGGAGCTATCCCTTGACCGCGCCGAGCATGACCCCGGAGACGAAGTACCGCTGGATGAAGGGGTAGACCGCCAGGATGGGCAGGACCGTGAGCACGATCGTCACGGACTGGATGGTGGCGGCGGACTGCACCACGTCGGCGCCGCTGTTGAGGCCACCGCCGGTGGAGGTGGCGTCGGTGGCGCCCGCGATGAGGTTGCGCAGGTAGACGGTGACCGGGAACAGCTCCTGCCGGTCCATGTAGAGGAAGGCGGCGAACCAGGAGTTCCAGAACGAGACGGCGTAGAACAGCACCATCGTGGCGACGATCGCCTTCGACAGCGGCAGCACGATCCGCAGCAGGATCCCGTAGGTGTTCAGCCCGTCGACGGCGGCGGCCTCCTCCAGTTCGACCGGCAGGCTCTCGAAGAACGCCTTCATCACCAGGAGGTTGAAGACGTTGATGGCGTTGGGCAGGGCGATGGCCCCGATGGTGTTCTTCAGCCCGAGGCTGGTGACCAGGACGTAGTTGGGGATCAGACCACCGGTGAAGAACATGGTGAAGACCGCGACGCCGACCAGGACGGTGCGGCCCTTGAGGTGCCGCTTGGACAGGACGTAGGCGTAGCAGGTGGTCAGCACGACCGAGACGGCGGTGGAGACCACCGTGTACACCACGGTGTTGCGGTAGTTCGTCCAGAACAGCGGGTCGGACATCACCAGTTTGTACGCGGTGAGGTTGAACCCGCGCGGGACAAGGTTGACCTTCCCCGCGACGATGGACGCGTTGTCGCTGAACGAGCGGGCGACGACGTTGACGAACGGGTACAGCGTCACGACCACGATGCCGGCCAGGATGACCGCGTTGACCACCCGGAAGACCCGGTAGCCCCGGCTGTCGCGGGGTCCCCGCGGCCGAGGGGCCCGCGGTGCGGACGGACCGGTCGGGTCGGCGATCGTCACCACAGGCTCGTCCCCACCGTGCGACGGGAGATGGCGTTGGCCGACAGCACCAGCGTCAGCCCGATCACGGACTCGAACAGGCCGATCGCCGCGGCGTAGCTGAGGTTGCCGGAGACGATGCCCACCCGGAACAGGTACGTGGAGATCACGTCGGCCGTCGGGTACGTCAACGGGTTGTACAGCAGCAGGATCTTCTCGAAGCCGACCGCCATGAAGGTGCCGAGGTTGAGGATCAGCAGCGTCACCATCGTCGGGCGGATGCCGGGCAGCGTGACGTGCCAGATCTGGCGCCACCGGTTGGCGCCGTCGATGCGGGCCGCCTCGTACAGGTTCTCGTCGACCGTCGTGAGCGCGGCCAGGTAGAGGATCGTGCCCCAGCCGACGGTCTGCCACACCTCGGACGAGACGTAGATCGTGCGGAACCAGTCCGACCGCTGCAGGAACTGGACCGGCTCCCCGCCGAGGGAGCGCAGCATCTGGTTGACCGCCCCGTCGGCCGACAGCAACTGCGCGATCATGCCGGCCACGATCACGATCGACAGGAAGTGCGGCAGGTACGACACGGACTGCACGAACCGTCTGAGGACGCGGGTGCGGACCTCGTTGAGCAGCAGCGCGAGCACGACCGGCAGCGGGAAGCAGAACAGCAGGGTCAGCGCGCCCAGGATCAGCGTGTTGGTGAACACGTGCCAGAACGTCGGGTCGGCCAGGAACAGCCGCACGTACCGCAGGCCCACCCAGTACTCGCCGAACACGCTGCCGCCGGGCCGGAACCGCCGGAAGGCGATCACGTTGCCGATCATCGGCAGGTACCTGAAGATCGCGAAGAACAGCAGCGGCAGGATCGCCAGCGAGTAGAGCTGCCAGTCCCGGCGCAGCGCCTGACGCCAGGGGCGTCGGTACGGGCGGGATCGGCCGGTGGTGCCCGGCTCCGCCCGCGGGACGCGCTGCGCGTCAGTCGGGGGGTACGACGTCGTCGGTGCGCTCATCCTGGACCCTCCCCCGGCACCTGACGTCCCATCGCTCTCCTCGGCCCCGGTGCGGGCGTCGCACGTCCCGGCCAGCCGGTGGCGCCGCGGCGACCAGTCACCGAAAATTTCCGAAACAACGGCGGTATATCTGGCCGAAATTTAGGCTCTTCATCGATGTGTGTCAAGGGTCACTGAGCCTCGGCACACGGTGGCAAAACTCCACAGTGTCCATACGACGCAGCGGGCGGGCGTGAATCTCGCGCGCCGGGAAGTAGCATCTATCGATAGTCGTCGTGCTAGAGTCACGCCGAAACTTCCGGTCACCCTGTGCGAGATTTCGATGACACGTTCCCGTCCGGTCGCCGGATCCGGCCCCGTGACGATCGCGACCATCGCCGACGAGGTCGGGGTGTCCGTGACGACGGTCTCCAAGGTCCTCAACGGACGGTCGGACGTCGCGCCCGAGACCAGGGCGCGCGTCGAGGCCAGCCTCGAACGGCACCGGTACCGGCGCCGCCCGAAGCGGCAACCGACCGACACCGCGCACCTCGACCTGGTATTCCACGAGTTCGACTCGGCATGGGCAATGGAGATCATCCGTAGCGTCGAAGCCGTAACGGCCGCCGCGAAGGTCGGCGTGGTGCTGTCCCAGCTGAACGGCGAACACCGTCCCCCGTCGCCGTGGCTGGACGGCGTGCTCGCCCGCCGCCCCCTCGGCGTGCTGCTCGTCCTGTGCAACCTGACGCAGCCCCAGCGGCAGCGGCTCCGGCGCCAGCGCATCCCGTTCGTCGTCATCGACACCGACAGCGCCACGTCCGCATCGGTGCCCACCGTGGGCTCGAACAACTGGAACGGCGGCCTGCTCGCCGCCCGTCATCTCCTGGAGCTGGGCCACCGCCGGATCGCCATCATCTCCGGCCCCGAGGACGTCCTGTGCAGCCGGGCCCGGCTCGCCGGCTTCCGGTTCGCCCACGACGAGGTCGGGCTCACGGTCGCCGCCGACCTGATCCGGTACGGCAACTTCTACGTCGACGCCGGGTACGCGCACGGGATGGAGCTGCTGACCCGCGCCGACCGCCCCACGGCGATCTTCGCCGGGTCGGACATGCAGGCCATGGGCGTCCTGCGCGCGGCACGGCAGCTCGGCCTGGACGTACCCGCGGACCTGTCGGTGATCGGCTACGACAACCTGCCGGTGGCCGCCTGGACCAGCCCCGCCCTCACCACGGTCGACCAGCCGCTGCGCGACATGGCCGACACCGCCACCCGGATGCTGCTCGACCTGGCCCGGGGCGTCGAGCCACCGACGAGCCGGATCGATCTGGTCACCGAACTGATCGTGCGGGAGAGCACCGGGCCTCCCGCGTACCGCCACCGCCCCTGAGCATCCGAGCCCTGAGAGGATCCCGTGGCCCTGTTCGACCTGCCGCTCGACCAGTTGGAGCGGTACGCCCCCGCGGTGCGCGAACCCGCCGACTTCGACGCGTTCTGGCGCGCGACCCTGGACGAGGCCGCCACCGCGCCGGTGATCGTCGACATCCGACCCGTGCCGACCGGACTGCGCCTGGTCGAATCCTGGGACGTCACGTTCGCCGGCTTCGGCGGCGACCCGGTCCGGGCCTGGTACACCCGCCCCGCAGACGTGGACGCCCCGCTGCCCGCCGTCGTGGAGTACCTCGGCTACGGGCGCGGCCGGGGCCTCCCGCACGAGCGGCTGACCTGGTCCGTGGCCGGCTACGCGCACCTGCTCATGGACAGCCGGGGGCAGGGCGGTCAGTACGGCACCGGCGGCGACACCCCCGACCCGCACGGCGCCGCCCTCGGCGGCCCGGGACCGGTCACCCGGGGCATCCTGGCGCCACGGGACTACTACTACCGCCGGCTCGTCACCGACGCCGTCCGCGCGATCGAGGCGGTCCGCTCCCTGCCGGGCGTCGACCCCGCGCGGGTCGCCGCCGCCGGCAACAGCCAGGGCGGCGGGCTCGCCCTCGCGGTGGCGGGGCTGGTGCCGGATCTGGCCGCGCTGCTCACCACGGCGCCGTTCCTCTGCCACATCCAGCGCGCCATCGAGATCACCGACGTCGCGCCGTACGGCGAGATCGTGACCTACCTGGCCGTCCACCGGGAGGCGGAGGACGCGGCGCGCCACACACTGTCCTACGTGGACGGCGTGGCCTTCGCCCGCCGGGCGACCGCGCCCGCGCACTTCGGGGTCGGCCTGCGTGACATCGTCTGCCCGCCGAGCACCGTGTACGCCGCCTACAACCAGTACGGCGCCGCCACCGGCCGGCCGACGCCGGACCGGACCATCCACGCCTACCCGTTCAACAACCACGAAGGCGGAGAAGCCGTCCACATCCGGCGGCAACTGCGGTGGCTGAGCGACCGGATGGGGATGGCGGCGACCGCATCGACCTCCGGCCAGCTGTCGTCGACCTGACAGCCGGGCGGCACGGCCTCGGCGGGAACGCGCCGAGGCGATCGACCGCACAACGGACCCAAGAGCGGGCGACGGGTCACGGTACGGTGAGCCCGTGAACCGTCAGCGCGCCGTGGGCACCCCGGCGGTCGGTCGGGACGCCGTCCTCGACCAGGCCCGGCGGGCGCTCGGCCCGTCGGCGTCGGTCCTCGTCCACGGTCCGGCCGGGATCGGCAAGACGGCCGTGTGGCGGGCGCTGGTGGCCGAGGCCGAGCGGGCCGGCTGGCTGGTGTTGAGCTGCGCGCCGACCGAACCGGAGGCCGGCCTGCCGTTCGCGGCGCTGGCCGATCTGCTGCGCCCGCTGACCGCCGAGGTGGCCGGCCTGCCGCGGCCACAGCGCGTGGCGGCCGAGGTCGTGCTGCTGTCGTCGGAATCGGACGAGACCGTCGACGACCGGGCGGTCGGTGCCGCCACCCGCACGCTGCTGGAGACCGCGGTGTCCCGCGCGGCCGACACCCCGGTGCTGGTCGCGGTGGACGACGCGCCCTGGCTGGACCCACCGAGCGAGCGGGCGCTGCGGTTCGCGCTGCGCCGGGTCGCGCCGCGGCTCGCCATGCTGGTCACCTGCCGGACGAACGGGTCGGAGCCGGTGACGGTCCCGCTGGGGCTCGACGAGGGGCCGGCCAGCGGCCGGCTGAGCCGGATCGAACTGGCCCCGCTGGGGGTGGGGGCGCTGCACCACATCCTGCGGGCGCAGCTGGGCACCACGCTGAGCCGGCCGCTGCTCGCCCGGGTTGCCCGCGACGCTGCCGGCAATCCGCTGATGGCGATCGAACTGGCGCGGGCGGTGCTGCGACTGCCGCAGCCGCCGTTGCCGGGCGAGGACCTCCCGGTCGCGTCGTCGATGCAGCAACTGCTCGCCGACGCGCTGGCGGCACTACCGACCGCCAGCCGGGACGCGGTACGGCTGGCGGCGTTGCTGACCGTGCCGGCCATCGGCGATCTCGCGGCCGCCGGTGTGCCGCCCGCGGTGCTGGAGCCCGCCGAGGAGGCCGGCCTGCTCGCCGTGACGCCGACGGGCGTCGAGTTCGCCCACCCCGTCCATGCCGCCGCGGTCCGGGCCGGCATCCCGCCCGGGGTACGCCGCCGGCTGCACCGCACCTTGGCCGATGCCGTCTCCGACCCCGACGAACGCGCGCGCCACCTCGCACGGTGCGCGGTCGAGGCCGATGCGGTGATCGCCGGTGAGCTGGCCGACGCGGCCGAGCGGCAGCGGTCGCGGGGCGCCCCGGACTTCGCCGCCGGGCTCTACGAACGGGCCGCCGACCTCACTCCGCCGGCGGACGTCGCTGACCGCGGCCGGCGCCGGCTGGCGGCGGCCCGCTGCCGGTACGACAGCGGGGACTACGCGGCCGCCGGCGCGGCGGCCGACACCGTGGCGACCGAGACGACCGGAGACCTGCGGGCGGAAGCGCTCCTGCTGCGCGCGGTGGTGGCCTGGAGCGCCGACGATCTCGGCACCGCCGGGCCAGCCGCGGCGCGCGGGCTGGCCGCGGCCCGCGCCGACACGCCCCTGGCCGGACGCATCCACGCCCACCTGGCGCTGTTCCACGACTCCCCGGAGCAGGCCCGGCAGCACGCCGAGGCCGCCCGGGTCCTGCTCGCCGACAGCACCGGCGACCGCGCGCTGCTGTCCGCCGCACTGCTGCTGCTGTTCCTGCACGAGGTACGCGCGGGCCTGCCGGTCCGGACCGAACTGCTGGACCGGGCGCTGGCGCTCGAGGGCGACGTACCGCTGTGGCTGGCCGGCACGGTGCCCGCGGTCTGGTGGAAGGCGATCGACGAGCACGACCGGGCGCGGGCCAGACTGTGCCGGATGTTGGACCACGCGACGATCCGCGGTGACGAGCCGTCGCAGCACGAACTGCTCAGCCACCTCGGCGAGACCGAACTGCTCGCCGGCCGGTGGTCCGACGCCGAGGTGCACATCACCGCGGCCCGCGAACTCGGCGAGCAGCTCGGCACGGGCCTGGTCGGCGAGACCTGGATGGCCGGGCTGCTCGACGCGTACCGGGGAAGGCTCACCGGGGCGGGACTGGTGGCCGAGGCCGGCCTGAAGCGCGCGAACGAGTCCGGGGACGTCTGGTCCCAGCGGCTCCACCTGCAGCTCGCCGGATTCGTCGCGCTGTCCGCGGGCCGGATGCGCGACGCCGCGGCCAGCTATGGCCAGCTCGTCCGGACCCTGGACGACGCGGGCATCGTCATCCCACTGGGGCTGCGCGTCGAGCCCGACTGGATCGAGGCGTGCGTCGGCGCCGGCGACCTCGACACGGCTGGAGCGGCGATGGAGCTGCTGGCCGACCGGCATGCGCGGCTGCCGCGGCCGTGGACCACGCTGGGCCTGGCCCGCAGCCGCGTGCTGCTGGACGGCGCGCGGGGCGTCGACCCGTCGCCCGCGCTGGCGGAGCTGGCCGCGGCCCGGGCGGCGGTACCCGAGGACGTCCTGCCCTTCGATCGCGCCCGCTGCCTGCTGGTGGCCGGGCTGGCACATCGCCGTGCCAGGCGCAAGCGCCAGGCGCGCGAGGCGCTCAGCGCCGCCGCCGCCGAGTTCGCCGCGATGGGCGCGGTGGCCTTCGCCGAGCGGGCTCGCACGGAGCTGACCCGGATCGGCGGCCGTCCACCGGCGCCGACGGACCTGACCGCCACCGAGGAGCGGGTCGCGCGGCTCGCGGCGCAGGGTCGCACCAACCAGGCGATCGCCGATGCGCTGTTCATCAGCCCGAAGACCGTCGAGGCCAACCTGGCGCGGGTCTACCGGAAGCTGGGCATCTCCCGCCGTGCCGAACTCGGGACGGCGATGGCCCCGCTGCCCCCGGCCGGCCGGTAGGCGGCGGCCGCCTTTCCCCCGGCCGATCGGCGGCGGGCACCCCTCCCCCGGCCAATGGATAGGGAAACGCCTGATTCCTCGGCGGCGGCTCGGCCATAGCGTCGTCGTATGCCGCACCACCTGTTCGCGCTGGAGAGTTACGACCGCTCGGGAACCGGGGCCGTCCCCGGCCCGGTGCCACCGCTCACCACGGCGGACACCCGACTGGTCGTCGTGGTCCACCTGCCCGCCGACGACGTGGTGCTCGCCCTGGTCGAAGGGCCCGACGCGGAGACCGTCGCCGCCGCTGCCGCCACCGCGGGCTGGCGCGTGGACCGCCTCAGCCCGGCGAACTGGATCCGGCCGCAGGGCTCACCACCGGTGAGCCGGGGCCGGTGCTGAGCGGCCCGCGGCGCAACCGACCCGGGGTCCACCCCACGCAGCGAAGAACACCCGAAGCGGCGCACAACGCCCGAAGCGTAGGAGAAGAAGCAATGCGACGTCTGATCGCACCTGTTCTGGGATTGATCCTGCTCGTACCGGCGGGTTGCGCCGGACAGACGGCCGGGTCGGGGTCCGGCTCGGCCTCCGACGACGGGGGCGACGCCGTGCCCGCCGTCACGGGAAACGTCACCAGGCCGGCATGTCCCCTCACCGCGGCACAGGTCGCCGAGATCGTCGGACGCGAGCTGCCGGACACGGGGAACTGCTCGTTCAACAACGGCGTCGCCATGGTCACGATCGTCACGGCCTCGGAGTTCGCCGGTAAGACGACCTTCGACGGCCAGCGCACCTACGCGGAGCAGACGTACCGCCAGGTCAAGAAGCTCGACAAGGGCGACATGGCGTACTTCGCCGTGAAGGACACCGGGGCCGAGGCCGCGGTCGTGACCAAGGCCGGCAGCTACACGGTGAACCTGAGCAGCTTCATCGGCTTCGACGCCACGACGTACGAACAGACCATGCGCAAACTCCTCGACACGATCGTGCCCTGACGACCGTAGCCCGCCTGCCCGGACGACAAGGAGATCTACTGTGATGCGACGAATCGGTGCGCGCCCGGCGGTGTGGGGGCTGACCCTGCTCGCGGTCACCGTGCTGCCGGGGTGCGGTCGATCCGCTCCGCAGCCGCCGGCCGCCGCCGGGCCGGCAGCCGGCACGGCCACCCTGGACCCGGCGAACGCGGAGGTCACCACCGCGCCGAGCCGGGCGCGCGTGGATCCCTGCGCGCTCGTGACCAGACCGGAGGCCGAGAAGCTGGCCGGCACGCCGCTCGACGACGCGAAGCCGGTGCGGGAGACGTGCACCTACACCGGGCCGGTGTCCGGGCCGACGGCGCAGGTGGAGGTGTTCGTCGGGGATGGCGCGAAGAAGTTCCTCGACATCGACCGCGACCTGGGGCACGATCTGAGACCCCTGTCCGGCGTCGGTGACGAGGCCTACGCCGAGGACGGAACGGTCTTCGTCAACAAGTCCGGTCTGTGGGTCTCGATCCGGCTCACCCGGCTCAACGACCCGGCGGAGAACCGGAAGCCGCTGGAGGAACTGGCCCGTACCGTAGCCGCCCGGATCTGAGCCGGATCCCCGTTCGTGAGGTGAGCCCCCGTGCCTCCCCGGATACTGACCCGCCAGGCCCTACCGGCCGTCGCGACCCTCGTCGCCGTACTGCTCACGGCGACCGCGTGCGGCGGCCCCGCGCCCGGTCGCGCGGATGCCGGCCGTGCGACCGGTGTCGGCGCCGACCTGCGGTACGGGCCGGCGCCGACACCGAACCCGGCGGTCACGTACCAACCGGACGTGGTGATCGTGGGTGGGGGCGGCGCGTCCGTACGGTCGGTGACCGACGACGGGCTGATCTGGCGCCTCGACCCGCGCGCCGGCCGCGCCGACCAGCTGGCGGTCGGCAAGATCATGTTCGTCACCGGGCGCGGCGTCGGGCGGGTACTGGACGTCCGTCGCGACGGCGGCGACCTGGCGGTGACGATCGGGCCGGTGGACATCACGGAGGTGATCAAGGACGGTACGTTCGCCGCCGACCGGCCCATCGCGCTCGACGACATGACGGCGTACCACGCCGGCGAGCCGCGCTGGGCGGACACCGAGGGGCCGCCCCCGGACGCGCAGGGACAGGTGGTACCCGGGGCACTGTCGACCGACGGCCAGATCGTCCTGCCGCGACTGCGTCTCGGCCCGACGACCGGACAGGCGGACCAGCACGCGGACCAGCCGGCCGACCAGCCCGCGGCCCGGCTGGCGCAGTGGCCGCTCCGGGCCGGCGGGCAGGAAGCCGCGAAGGCCGGCGGGTTCAACCTGACGGCGATCTGCTGCTCCGGCGGGGTCGGTGCGCACTTCACCTACGACAGCAACGGCGTCCGCCTGGTCGGCACGGTCACGCTGGTGATGAACAAGCCGTCGGCCAAGTTCCACCTGGGAATCCGGGGTGGCTCGGTCACCCAGGCCGAACTCCAGGTCAGCGGCGGCGCCGGGCTCAAGGTGGACGTCGAGGGGGCCACCAGGGTCGGCGGTGACTACAACGTCAACAAGCGGCTCGCGATCCCGATCGACTTCAGCGTCCCCATCGGACAGGTGCTGGGCGTGCCCTTCTCGGTCACCGTGAACCAGTGGCTGATCGTGAAGACGGCGTTCAGCGCGAAGGACGGACATCTCAAGGCCGCCGGCGAGTACTCCTTCACCGGGGCGCTCGGCTTCGGCTACGCCGACGGCTCGTTCGGCGCCCGCGTGCCGCAGGGCTTCCAGGTCCGCAACAGCCTCACCAACTCGATCGACGGCGTGTCCATCGGCGTCAACGGCATGATCGTCGCGTACCAGGCGAGGTTCTACGTCGGGATCGGCGCGTTCGGGTTCACCGCCGGTCTCTACTTCGGACTGACCGCGTCCGTCGGCGTGACCCGCGGTTCGAGCGCCGGCCTCATCGTCTGCCGGGGCGCGAGCCTGGACATCCTGGCCAACTACGGTGTCGGGTACACCATCCCGGCCCCGGTCGCCGACGTGATCAACTTTTTCCTCAAGACGTTCAAGACCGCTCCGGTCAAGAACTCCGGAGGTATCGGCGCTACGACGAAAGTCCTGCACCGACAGGAGGTTGTCCCGGACGTCCCCCTGTGTAAGGCGTAGGACGCCGCACCGGACCGGAACGGCCCCCGACGGACGTACCCGCACCGGACCGGAACGGCCCCCGACGGACGTACCCGCACCGGACCGGAACGGCCCCCGACGGACGTGCCGGAACCGGTGGCCGGAGCGATGATGGAGCCGGTGACCCGTCGCCCCTCAACCGCACGGTGCGTGGCCCGGCTGCCGGCCCGGCCCGGCAGCCGGCGGGCACCCACGATCCGGCGCGGCCTCGGGACAGCGCTCTCGGCCCTGCCGGCCGCCGGTACGCTGCTGCTGCTCGGGGTGCTGTGGACAGCCGCCCGGGCGGGCAGGTTCGACGGCGTGCCGCTGCTGGGGCCGGCCCTGGCACCGGCGGTCGAGGTGCTCGGCGTCCTCGCGCTGGCCGGCTCGTGGCTGTCCCGGCGGCGGCGCTGGCTGCGCCGGTACCTGCCCGCCGTGGTGCTGACGGCGACGGCGATGACCGGCGTCGCCGCGACCGCGCTGCGGCTGACCGGAATGGTCACCGACCCGTATCCGCCGAGCTTCGCCCTGTGGGCCGGTCTCGGCCTGGCCGCGCTGGTCGGCTTTCCCCTGGTGGTCACCGGGCCCGACCGCCGCCGGCGATGGGCGGCCGGCGCGGCGGTACCCCTCACCCTCGCCGGGGCCCTGCTGCTGGTCAACGACGAGTACGGCGTGTGGCCGACCGTCGGCGACCTGCTCGGGCACACCCGGGTGCGCGGCGCCTCCGCGCTTCACCTACCGCCCGGCTCGGTGCGGTCCGACAGCGGCGTCCTCGTCGCGCTGGACCCTCCGGCCACCAGGTCGCGCTTCGCCCACCGGCGGGGCAGCGTGTATCTGCCACCGGCGTACTTCACGCCGGCCCGCACGAAGCTGCCGGTGGTCGTCATGCTGGCCGGCGCGCCCGGCGCGCCCGTCCAGTGGCCGACCTCGGGCCGGGCGATCGCGAGCGCGGACGCGTACGCGGCCGGGCACCACGGACGGGCACCGGTCCTGCTGTTCGTGGACCAGAACGGCTCCGCGACCGGCGACACCGAGTGCGTCGACGGCCCGCGGGGCGACGCGGAGACCTACCTGACCGTGGACGTACCGGCGTTCGTGACCAGGACGCTGCGGATACCGAGGTTTCCCGGCAGGTGGGCGGTGGCCGGATTCTCCGCGGGCGGCACCTGTGCGCTCGACCTCGCGCTGGCACACCCCGACACGTTCCGGACCTTCGTCGACCTCGCCGGAGACCCGCGCCCCAACCTGGGCGACGCCGCACACACCAGGCGGGTGCTGTTCGGCGGGTCGCGGCACGCCATGACCGACCACGACCCGGTACGGCTGCTGCGCACGCGCCACGGCAGAGGCCTGACCGGCTGGTTCGCCTCCGGGGCCGACGACGGAGTCCGGCTGGCGGTGTCGAAGCGGCTCGCCGCGACCGCCGCGCGCAACGGCGTACGGGTGCACGCGTTCACCGGCGTGGCCGGGCACAACTGGCAGTTCGCCAGCGACGCCTTCGCACGGCTGCTTCCCCCGCTCTGCGCCGACCTCGGACTGCGCTGACCCGCCGCCGGAGGTATGGGTGCCCCGGTTTCGGGGTAGGTCGCCGGCTTCCGGGTGGACAGGACGCACGGGATCGCCCGCGCGGTACCGCCCGGCGGATTCGTGGACGAGCAGGTGACCTCCGACCTTCGTTGCGAGGACTCGGATGAACACGCAGGTCACCCGGCCGCAGGTCGGGATCACGCCGAACATGTTCGGGATCGCGTACGGGCTGGCCGGGCTGGCCACCTGCTGGGGGTACGCCGCCCTCTTGGGGCTGGCGCCCGCGCTCGTGGCCGACGCCCTGTTCCTCGTGACCGCCGTGGTCTGGCTGGTACTCGTGGTCGGCTACCTCTCGCAGGTACCGCGCCGGCCCGGCGGCTGGCGCGCCGACCTGGCCGATCCGGTGTCGGGACCGTTCGTGTCGCTGATCCCGATCGTCGGCATGCTCCTGGCGATCGGCCTGATGCCGCACTCCCCCGCCGCCGGCAGGTGGCTGTTCGCGGTGTTCGCCGCCGCCACCACGGTCCTGGCCGGATGGCTGGCCGGCCAGTGGTTCGTCGCGGACCTCGACGTGGACCGGCTGCACTCCGGGTACGTCCTGCCCGCCGTCGCCGGGGGCCTCATCGCCTCCATCGGCGCCGCGCTCGCCGGCTGGACGGGCGTCGCGCACGCGTTCATGGGTTTGGGCGTGGTGTCCTGGCTGCTCATCGGCTCGGTCATCATGGCCCGGCTGATGTTCCGCCCCCGGCTGCCCGCGCCGCTGACGCCCACCCTGGCCATCGAGGTCGCGCCACCCGCCCTCGCCGGCCTCGCCTACCTTGCCATCACCCACGGACGGGTCGACGCCGTCGCGCTGGCGCTCGGCGGCTTCACCGTCCTCACCGCGATCGCCCAGGTCCGGTTCATCCCCGTGTACCGTCGGCTGGCCTTCGGCCCGCCGTTCTGGTCGTTCGCCTTCCCCTACGCCGCCGTCGCCACCTTCGCGCTGCACTGGATCAACTACGGCAGGCCCGTCGGGTACAAGGTCTTGGCCTGGGTCGTCCTCCTCGCGATCACGGCCTTCATCGCCGCCCTCGCCGTCGAGACCACCGCGGCCCTCGCCCGCCGCAGGTTCCTCCCGCAGCTCCAGTGACCGCGGGCCGGGTCAGCCCCAGATCTCCTCGGCGGTCTCCACGATCAGCCGGAGCTTGGCCACCTGCTCGTCGTAGGTCAGGTCGTTACCCTCCAGGGTCGACGCGAAGCCGCACTGCGGTGACAGGCACAGCTGGTCGAGCGGCACGTACCGGCTGGCCTCGTCGACGCGGCGCTTGAGGGTGTCCTTGTCCTCCAGCGCGCCGCGCTTCGTCGTCACCAGGCCGAGAACCACCGTCTTGCCGGGCGGCACGAACCGCAGCGCCTCGAAACCGCCGGAGCGCGCGTCGTCGTACTCCAGGAAGAACCCGTCGACGTCGAGCCGGGTGAACAGGGCCTCGGCGACGAAGTCGTACCCGCCTTCCGCGGCCCAGGACGACCGGAAGTTCCCCCGACACATGTGCGTGGTGACGGTCATGCCGTCCGGGCGCCCGGCGAGCGCGGCATTGATCTGGCTGATATAGCGCTCGTGCTGGTGCTCGGCGTCCTCACCGCGGGCGGCGAGCTGCGCCCGTTGACGGGGGTCGTTGAGGTACGCCAGGCTCGTGTCGTCGAACTGCAGGTAGGTGCAGCCGAGTTCGCCCAGCCGTCGCACCTGCTCGCGGTACGCCGCGCTGAGGTCGGCCCAGAACAGCTCCAGGTCCGGGTAGACGCCCGCGTCGATCGCCGCCCGACCACCCCGGTAGTGGACCATGCTCGGCGACGGGATCGTGAGCTTCGGCGTCGCGGTGGTCACGGTGTCCCGGAGGAACCGGAACGCGTCGGCGAAGATCGTCTCGGTCAGGGCGATCCGGTCGTGGACACGCAGCGCCGGGGTCGCGAAGTCCAGCTCACCGGCCTCGTTGTAGAAGTGCACGAGCAGCTTCTCGTCGACCGTGTCGATGCCGCCGAGCTGGTAGATGAAGTCCATGTGCCACGAGGCGCGCCGGAACTCCCCGTCCGTGGCCGACCGCAACCCCACCTCCTCCTGCATGCGCACGAGGTCACGGATGGCCGCGTCCTCGATCTCGCGCAGCTCGTCCGTGGTGAGGTCGCCCTTGTCGTGGTCCGCCCGGGCCTCGCGCAGATGCCGCGGGCGCAGCAGGCTACCCACGTGGTCGGCGCGGAACGGCGGACGGGTGCGCAGACTCATGTCACCTCCATTCGGCGGCCCGGTCGGTGTCCCGGCGCCGGGCCGCGCGATCCATCGTGGAACGTCGAGCGCCGGACGGGCAACAGCCCCGGCCGCATCGACTGCCACGCGGGCAACGGGCCGTCCGCCGCGGTCAGTCACCGGTCGGCAGGCCCGGGACGCGCAGCCAGACCGAGGTATCGGTGGGCAACCGGTCACCGTCGAGCGGTCCACTGGCCAGCACGACGGCCCGGTGTTCCGGCAGCCGTACCGGCGCGGCGGACAGGTTCACCACGCAGGCGACGTCGTCGCCGCGGATGAACGCCAGCACCTCGCGGGGGGCGTCGAGCCAGCGCAGCGCACCGGCACCGGGGCCGGAGAGCTGCCGGCGCAGCCGCAGCGCCGCCCGGTACAGCTCCAGCATCGAGCCCGGCGCGCCGTCCTGGGCCTGCACGGTGAGGTCACGCCAGGCGTCCGGCTGGGGCAGCCAGGGCCGGCCGGTGGCGCCGTGCGGGCTGAACCCGAACGGCGGCTGCTGGCCCGACCACGGCAGCGGCACCCGGCACCCGTCGCGGCCGGGATCGGCACCCCCGGTACGGCTGAAGATCGGGTCCTGGCGCAGCGCGTCGGGAAGGTCCTCGACCTCCCACAGGCCCAGCTCCTCCCCCTGGTAGAGGTAGACCGACCCGGGCAGGGCGAGGCTGAGCAGCGCGGCGGCCCGGGCCCGGCGGGTACCGAGGGCGAGGTCGCTCGGGCTGCCGTGGCGCAGCCGCCGGCCGGCGTGGTCGAAGGTGGTGTCCGTCCGGCCGTACCGGGTGACCGTGCGGGTCACGTCGTGGTTGGCCAGTACCCAGGTCGCCGGCGCGCCGACGGGCGCGTGCGTGGCCAGGGTCGCGTCAATGCACCGGCGGAGCGCCCCCGCCTCCCAGGCGCAGCCGAGGAAGTCGAAGTTGAACGCGGTGTGCAGCTCATCCGGGCTCAGATAGCGGGCGAACCGGACCGGGTCGGGTAGCCAGACCTCGCCGATCAGGGCACGCCGCCGCGGGTAGCCGTCGGCGACCGCACGCCACGCGCGGTAGATGTCGTGTACCTCGTCCCGGTCGTCGTACGGGTGCGGCGACGGCGGCGCCTCGGGGTCGAAGTCGGCCAGCCCCGGGTCCTTGGCCACGACGGACGCCGAGTCGATGCGGACCCCGTCCACCCCGCGGTCGAACCAGAACCGCAGGATGTCCTCGAACTCCTCGCGCACCTTCGGGTTGCCCCAGTTGAGGTCCGGCTGCTCGGGCGCGAACAGGTGCAGGTACCACTGGCCGTCCGGCAGCCGGGTCCACGCCGGCCCGCCGAAGATGGACCGCCAGTTGTTGGGCGGCAGGTCGCCGTCCGGGCCGCGCCCGTCGCGGATCCAGAACAGCTCCCGGGCCGCCGAACCGGGCGCGGCCGCGACCGCCTCGCGGAACCACGGGTGCCGGTCGGAGCAGTGGTTGGGCACGACGTCCACGATGATGCGCAGGTCCAGCGCGTGCGCCCGGGCGATCAGCTCCTCGGCCTGGCTCAACGTGCCGAACGCCGGGTCGATGTCGCGGTGGTCGGCGATGTCGTAGCCGGCGTCGGCCATCGGCGAGGGGTACCACGGGCTGAACCAGATCGCGTCCACCCCGAGCGCGCGCAGGTACGGCAGGCGGTCGGCGATCCCGGCCAGGTCACCGATGCCGTCGCCGTTACCGTCGGCGAAGCTTCTCGGGTACACCTGGTAGATCGCGGCGGTGCGCCACCACTCGTGGGACACGTGACTCCCTTTCCGGTTCGTGGGGAGATCCCGGACACTCGGGCGGCCGATAGTCCCCCTCAGTGTCCAGGATCGCGGGCAGGTCAGCCCTTCAGACTGCCGGCGGTGAGGCCCGACATGATGTTCCGCTGGAACAGCAGGAACAGGATGAGGGTCGGGATCGAGGCGATGGTGAGCCCGGCGACGATCTCGTTCAGCGCCACGTTGAGCGACAGCGAGTTGATGCCGATGTTGACCGGCTGCTTCGTCGGGTCGGGGAGGACCAGGAACGGCCAGAGGAAGTCCTTCCACACGTTCACGACGGCGAAGATGGACACGACCCCGAGGATCGGACGGGACATCGGCAGGACGATCCGCCACAGCGTCTGCAGCGGCGAGGCACCGTCGATCGACGCGGCCGCGAGCAACTCCTGCGGTATCGAGTCGAAGAACCGCTTGAGCAGGAAGATGTTGAAGGCGTTGGCGACGGTCGGCAGCCAGATCGCCCACGGCGTGTTGATCAGACTGATGTGGACGATCGGCAGGTCCACGACGGTCAGGTACTGCGGCACGATCAGCACCGCCGCCGGGATCATCAGCGTGGCCAGCATCAGCCCGAGGATCGCCCGGCCGAACACGGGACGCAGCCTGGACAGCGAGTAGGCGGCGGCCACGTCGAACACCAACTGGAAGGCCAGCGCCCCGAACGCGTAGTACGCACTGTTGAGCAGCAGGCGGCCCAGGTGGAGATGGCGCCAGGCCGCGGCGTACGTCCCGGGGTCCGGGTCCTGCGGGAACAGGGTCGGCGGGTTGGAGATGACCTCGTGCGTCGACTTGAAGCCGGCGGTCACCATCCAGTAGAGCGGGCCGAGGAAGACCAGCGTGAACACGACGATCACGCTCGCGAGGACGGCCCAGTACACGGCCCGCCCCCGCGGGCGGCCCAGCTGCGCCGGTGAGATGAGGGTACGGGTTCCGGAGTCAAACACGGACATCGCTGGCCTCCTATTCGCCGTCGCGGGACAGCCGCAGGTAGAGCGCGGAGAATCCGGCGAGCACGAGCAGCATGACCACACCGAGCGCGGCCGCGCCGCCGAAGTTGTTGAAGTTGAACGCGTAGTTGTAGATGAGGTAGACCACCGTGGTGGTCGACCCCTTCGGTCCGTCGCCGCCGGTGAGCAGGAACGGCTCGGTGAACACCTGCATGGTGGCGATGATCTGCAACAACAGCATCAGCGACAGGATCAGCCGGGTCTGCGGGACGGTCACGTGCCAGATGCGGCGCAGCAGCCCGGCGCCGTCCAGTTCCGCCGCCTCGTAGAGCTCGCCCGGGATGTTCTGCAGGGCGGCCAGGTAGATGAGCACCGCACTGCCCATGTTCATCCAGGTCGCGGCGATCACGACCGACGGCATCGCGGTGGTCGCCGAGTTCAGCCACTGCGACGCGGGCAGGCCCACGGTGCGCAGGATCGCGTTGAACAGCCCGAAGTCGGGATTGAAGAAGTACTTGAACAGCAGCACCGAGGCGACCGGCGGCAGCATCACCGGCAGGTAGACCAGGATCCGCAGGTAGCCCTGCGCGTGGCGCAACTCGTTGAGTCCAATCGCGACGAAGAACGGCAACGCGAACCCGAACAGCAGCGCCAGCACGGTGAACTCCAGGGTGTTGACCCACGCGTGCCAGAACGCGGGGTCGTGCGACACCTGGACGAAGTTGCGCCAGCCGACCCAGCTCGTCTGCCCCCGCCTGGTGCGCTGGAAGGCCATGACGACCTCGCGCACCATGGGGTACCAGGAGAAGAGCGCGAAGCAGAGCACCGCGCCGAGGAGGAACGCGTGCGCGGTCACGTTGTCCCGGACCCGCCGGCCGGCCCGGCCGCCGCCCCGTGGCCGCCGCGCCGGAGAGCGGTGCTTCGTGGTACGGGGCACGAGTGTGGTGGTCGCCATCGGGGTTCTCCTGTCGCACCAGGACTGGACAAGGTGGTGCGATGGGGTGCGGCGCGGACGCACCGCACCCCATCGCGTCACGAGTTGGCGAGAACCTGGTTGACCTGTGTCTCCGCGGTCTTCAGCAGCTCGTCGACGTTGGCGTTCCGGTCGGTGAGCACCGCCGACACCGCCGTGTCCAGCACCTTGTAGATCTCCTGGGCGTGCGGCGGCTCCACGAAGCCGGGGATCCGGGTGCTCACGTACGCCGTGAAGTTGGCCACCGGGATGGTGGCGCTGGCGGCTTTGTCCCGGCTCTCCTTCTCCGCGCTCGCGCCGGTGAAGAAGAACGGCTCGGGCAGGCCGACCGGCAGGCCGTCCGCCTTGTTCCGGGCGTACGCGAACTGGCCCTGACCGGGGGTCAGGAACTTGAAGGTGAGCCACGCGATACCGGCCTTGATCTGGTCGGGCGTCAGGCCCTTCTTGAAGAAGTAGCCGTCGCCGCCGAGCAGCGCGCCCTTGCCGCCGGGCATCGGGCCCATGCCGTAGTCGGCGTAGTCGCCCTTCAGCGTCTCGACCATGTACGTGATGTCGTCGGGGGCGCCGACGTACATGCCTTCCTTGCCGGCGACCATGTTGGTCATCAGGTCCGGCCACTTGTAGCCCTGGGTGGCGCCCATCGTCTGGTCGACCCAGCGCATGGTGTAGAGGTTGCGCAGGACCTGCTTGCCGGTCGCGTCGTTGAACGCGGCCTTCTTCCCGTCGGCGGACACCATCGTGCCGCCGAGGCCGTACATCTCCGCGGTGAAGTGCCAACCGCCGGTGTTGGCCGCGCTGTACTCGCCGTACCCGTTGATCCCGGTGCCGAGCGCCGTGATCTTCCTGGCGGCCGCCGCGACCTCGTCCCAGGTGGTCGGCGGCTTGTCCGGGTCGAGACCGGCCTGACCGAACAGCTTGCGGCTGTAGATCAGGCCCATCTTGTAGTTGTTCCTCGGCAGGCCGTACAGCTTGCCGCCCTCGGAGAAGGTGTTCAGCACCGACGGGTCGATGTCACTGCGCGCCGGCACCGTCTCCGGGGTCACGTACCTGGTGATGTCGGTAGCCTGGCCGGCGTCGAGGACGGCGCCCAGGTCGGTGAAGTAGGAGTAGAAGAGATCGGACTGGGTGCCCGCCTTGAGCTGCGCGGCGTACGCGGCCGGCTGTTCACACGGGGACGCGTCCTTGCTCTTGATCGTGACGTTCGGATAGATCTTGTTGAACGCCGCGATGTCGTCCAGCCACTGCTTGCGCTGCGCCGGCTTGGTGGTCGGCGGCTGGCAGTCGATCGAGATGGTCACCTTGGCGTTCTTGTCCAGGAGCGGAGACCCGTCCGAGCCGCCGCCACCGCCGCTGTCGTCCGAAGAGCAGGCGGCGACGCCCGACAGACCGATCGCGGCGACCATCGCGACCGCGGCCAACCTGCGTAAGTCAGAGCTGTTCATCGATGGATCCCTCCCTGAGCGTGCGCTCAGCAACGATCGACGGTGCGGGGGCATGGCTGCGGGCGGTCGCGGTAGAACCTGACGTCACCCGACGCGATCTCACTCGGTGCGCGGTGCCGGCGAACCATGTCGCCGCGGCGAAGGTGGCTTCACGGTACCGATACCTACAGGAGACCGCAAGATTTCATCTATATCCCGCAAGGACACGACTCCGTTACAGCAAGATCGTTACGGCGGGTGGGGCGATCCACGGTGCACGGTCGACATGGGATCGAAGCCGATCGGTACCGCAGGGTGCGCACCCGACTGGAACCCGGCACGGCCGCGAAGAGACCGGCACGGCGGTAAGGAGACCGGCACGGCGACAAGGAGACCGGCACGGCCGCGAAAAGAGGCGTGCCCGCGCATCGCGCGGGCACGTCGTCGGTCGACGGGAGTGTCGGTCGGGCTATATCCGGTCCGCCGTGGCACGGACCTTCGCCGTACGGTCCGCCGTGGCACGGACCGTCGCCGTACGGTCCGCCGTGGCACGGACCGGGGCGGTCGAGGAACGCACCACCAGCTCGGGTTCGAACAGCATCTCCTCGCATACCACCGGGTTGCCGTCGATCTGGTTGATCAGCAGGGCGACCGCAGCGTGCCCCATCGCCTCGATCGGCTGGCGCACCGTCGACAACGGTGGATCGGTGCACATCATGAACGCCGAGTCGTCGTACCCGATCACGGAGACGTCGTCGGGCACCTCGAGCCCCAGCCGGCGTACGGCGCGCAGGGCACCCAGCGCCAGGATGTCGCTGGCACAGACGATGGCCGTGACGCCCCGCCGGACCAGCTGGGTCGCGGCCGCCCGGCCGCCCTCCATCGAGAACATGGTGTGCTGCACCAGCCCCGTGGTGTCCCCTACCGCGGCGGTGAAGGCGGCCAGCTTGCGCCGGGACGGCACGTGGTCCTCGGGACCCAGCACCAGGCCGATCCGCTCGTGCCCCAACGACGTCAGGTAGCTGTACGCCTGCTCGACGGCGTGCCCGTCGTCGGTGGCCACGCAGGCGAACCCGAGATCGTCGATGGCGGCGTTGACCAGGACCACCGGCAGGCCGCGCTCCCGCAGCCGCAGGTAGTGGTCGTGCCGCGCGCGGGCCTGGGCGAACAACCCGCCACAGAAGATGAGTCCGGACACGTGCCGGTCCAGCAGCATGTCGACGTAGTCGGCCTCGGAGACCCCGTCGATCGTGCGCGTACACAGCACCGGAGTGAATCCCCGCTTGGCCAGCGCGCCGGCGACGACCTCGGCGAAGGCCGGGAAGATCGGGTTCTGCAGCTCGGGCAGCACCAGCCCGACCAGGCGGGCGTGCTCGCCGCGCAGCTTGGAGGGGCGTTCGTACCCGAGCACGTCGAGCGCGGTGAGCACGGCGGTCCGCGTCGCTTCGGAGATGCCGGGCTTACCGTTGAGCACCCGGCTCACGGTCGCCTCGCTCACCCCGACGTACTTGGCAACTTCAGCGAGTCGTCGCGTCACGTACGCAAGCCTAATACATCTGAATGCAACTCTTGCACATGTTTGACGATGCCGGCACCTCCATGCGGCCGTGGTCGCTTCGCCGGTGGGATGCGGACCAGGAACGGCCCCGCCCGTGCGGGCCGGTACGACGGCCCGGTGGTGCCGCGCCGTCGTACCGGCCCGGCACCACCGCCGGCCTGCGGGGAGGTCCCGTGCCCGCTCCCCCGTGACCGCTCAGGTGTTCCAGACTTCGAAGCCGGAGAGCTGGCCGGCGGGCCAGCCGGTGTTGGCCGTGACGGTGACCCGGACGTACCGCTGGGTCGTCGCGGGGAACGTGATGGTCACGGCGTTACCCGTGGCGGGGTCGAACAGGTAGGTCGCCGACGCCTTGACCGTGGTCCAGGTGACGCCATCGGTACTGGCCGCGAGCGACAGGGTCTGGCTGCGGGCTCCCCACGAGGCGGGCAGCCGGAGCACCACCCTGCCGACGCTCTGCGCCGAGCCGAGGTCCACCTGCACCCACTGCGGGAACGCGTTGTTGGCGCTCTCCCAGTACGTGTCGGCGTCGGCGTCGGTGACGTTGCCGGACACGTACCCCTGCGTGTGGCTCGACTCGGCCGTCGGCTTGCCCGCCGCCAGGTTGGTCGGCGTACCGCCGCCGCCGCCGCTCGGATACACCTCGAACTCCGCGACCTGGCCGGCGGGCCAGCCGGTGTTCGCGGTGACGTTCAGCCGGACGTACCGGGCATTGGTGGCCGGCACGGTGATCGACACGGTGTTGCCGGTCGCCGGGTTGAACGGGTAGCCGGCCGAGGGTACGGCAGTACTGAAGGTCGACCCGTCCGTGCCGGTCAGCACCGACAGGGTCTGGGTACGGGCGCCCCACGCGGCCGACGGCGGCAGCTTCAGCGTGACCTTGCCGACGGTGTACACGGCGCCCAGGTCGACCTGGAGCCACTGCGGGAAGGCGTTGTTGGCGCTCTCCCAGTACGTGTTGGCGTCACCGTCGGTCGCGGCCGTCGGCGGCTGGGCGCCGTTCACCTGGCTGCTGGCGGTGGCCGGACGGCCCGCGGCGAGGTTGGTTCCGGTACCGATGCCGGTGCCGGAGAGGCTGATCGCGGTCGGGCCGTTGTTCGCGTTGCTGGTGATGGTCACCGCGCCGGTCCGGATACCCGACGTGGTCGGTTTGAAGGTGACCGTGACGGTGCAGGACGCGCCGACCGCGAGGGTACCGCAGGTGTTGGCCTGGCCGAAGTCGCCGCTGACGGTCACGCCGGAGACGGTCGCCGGGGTGGTTCCGGTGTTGGACACGGTCACGGTCTGGCTCGGCGCGGACTGGCCGACGACCGTACCGGCGAAGGTGAGGCTGGCCGGGTTCGCGGTCAGGATCGGCCCGGGGGCGACGCCGGTACCGGACAGCGCGACGGTGGTGGTGGTGCCCGCCGCGGTGACGGTGAGGGTGCCGGTCCGCGAACCGGCGGCGGTCGGCCGGAACGTGACGCTGACCGTGCAGGACGCGCCGGCGGCGATGCTGCTGCCACAGGTGTTGGTCTGCGCGAAGTCACCCGAGGTGCCGATCGCACTCACGGCCGCCGCCGAGCTGCCGGTGTTGGCGACGGTGACGGTCTGCGCGGCGCTGGTCGCGCCGGTCGCGACGGTACCGAAGGTGAGCGCGGTCGGGCTGACCGAGATTCCGGACGTGCTGTCCGGCAGGTACGGCGGAAACGCCGGGTTGGTGATGTTCTGGCACGCGGACGGCGAGGTGACGCCGGCGTTGCCGCCACCGTCGGTCAGCGTGAAGCCGACGCCGCAGTTGTAGACCGGCGCGGGGGCCTGGGTACCGGTGGCGGTGCTGTTGGTGATGGTCGCCGAGCCACCGACCTGCTCCTGGATGACCCACGTACCGGTGTTCTGGATCGTCGCATTGTTGATCTTCACGTTGGTGATGCTGGAGCCCGAGACGAACTGAATCGCCTCGAACGGGCTCTGCTGGATGAGGATGTTGTCGACGTTGGTCAGGCCGCTCATCGCGGCGTCCCGGGCGTCGAACCACAGCGCGCCGACCCCGAAGTTCCAGTTCGGGTCGAGGCTGCCGGACCGGATGATGGTGTTGCGCAGCACGTCGGTACGGCCCAGCGGGGTCGAGTTGAAGCGCTGGGCGACGTGGATGCCGCCGCCCTGGGTCAGCCCTGAGTCGATCACCCGGTTGTCGGCCACGGTGTTGTCGTGGCCGCCGTAGATGGCGATACCGTTGGCCAGGATCGGGTACTGCACGGTGTTGTGGTCGAACGAGTTGTTCGCGTCCGCGTTCTGCTCGGCCCACATGGCCAGCCCGTCGTCGCCGGCGTTGCGCACGTCGCTGTTGGTGACCTTCGAGTTGGTGACGCCGTTGTGGAAGTTGATGGCGTCGGCGGTGTAGTTGCGCAGGCGCATCTGGTTGAACACCAGGTTGGTGAACGGCCCGTCCATCCAGGCGCCGACCTTGGTGTGCTCGATCCAGACCCGGTCGACGGTCGAGTTGCTCATCGCGCCACCGATGCCGTTGACCTGGTCGCCGTCGTTGCGTTCCTGGACGTTGCCGAAGATGGCGAAGTCGGCGAGGTGCACGTTGCTGCTGGGCGTCGGCGGGTAGTTGCCGTAGAAACCGATCCGGTCGCCCTGCGTGCGCGAGTGCCACATGCCGGCACCCCTGATGGTGATGTTGTTGACCGCGATGTGCCCGAGGATCTTGAACGTGCCCGGCGGGATCCACACGGTGCCGCCCGCGCCGGCCGCCGCGATCGCCTGGTTCATCGCCGACGTGGAGTCCTGCACGCCGGTCGGGTCGGCGCCCTTGCTGGTGATGGAGACCGAGCCGGCCGGCTGCGCGAGCGGGGCGCCGACGTTCTCGAAGTCGGCGAAGTCGATGGTGTACGACGAGGCGGTCGAGTCCGCGTCGACCTGCAGCCGGAACTTCGTGCCGGCCGGATAGGTCTGGCTGAAGAGCCGGTTGGCCTCGTCGTAGAAGTGGTGCGGGTTGCTGCCGGGCGAGTTGGTGAACGGGTACCCGCCGTAGTACCAGCTGTACGCGTTGGTCAGCGTGACGTTGGGCTGCTTGGCCCCGTTGACGTACAGCGACAGCGGCGCGGTGTAGACCGACCCGTTCGACGAGTCGGGGATGCTGTACCGGAAGACGATCGAGTTGGTCGCGATCGGCGTCGTGAACTCGACGTACCTGCCGGTGCCCTGCAACGTCACCGCCTTGCGGTAGGACGCCTCGGCCGGCAGGGTGCCGTAGACGGCGCTCGGGCCGATGATCGTCCCGTTCGTGGCCGAGTTCTCCGCCTGTACCTCGACGTAGGGCAGCGTCGCGCCGACCCCGCCGGTGGCGGCCGCGATGGTCGGGGTGGCGGCCGCGACGGCGGTGGCGGTGGTGGCCGGGACGGTGATGCCGGCGGCGATCAGGAGTCCGCTGGCCATGGTGCTGATGCGGGTGACGGGTCTGGCGGAGCTGGTGAACCGGAACATTCCTTGGTCACTTCCGTCGAGCCGACGAAGGGTCGGCTGGGACCGATGGGGGGTCGGCCGCGCCGTCCTCGTCCGGCGCCGTCAAGGTGGCGGACCACGGCGTGGTGCCGGCGCGGACGGGGTACGGGCGGCGGGAGGCCATGGGGGCTGACGATGGCGACGGGGTGCAGCGGGCCTGGCCGGCCGGGCCGTGGGTGGACCGTGACGTGCGATGTACCAGGGACGTTAACCCGCTCGACACAATCGCGCAATATTTAAATTTATCGAAGTCTAATTCTTGAGTTTGCCCGCAAGGATCTGACCAACGGTCGTTCCGGACCCCGATCGCACCCACATGAGACCCGGGCAGGTCCCCGCGTCCGACTCGGTCGGACTGTTCTTGCGGACAGCGATCGGCAAATTTCTGCTTCCGGTTGCGCCTTGTCGGACACGGGACGGAGATCTACCGTCTTCGCAACAACAGCGCCGTCGACGCCCCCGGCTCACCGAGGGCGGCCGGTGGCGGCTGCCCGCTAGGGGGCACTACCGAGCTTGTCATCGTGTTCGGATACCCGAACCGCCAGCCAGCCGTCGCCTACAACCGCGACTGCGGATGGGAACAAGGCGGGGCGATGCGCTTCGACGGGGACATCAAGAAGATCACCAGGTACTGGGGAGTGCCCTGGAACCAGTGAACGGCCGCACGGCCTTGCGGATGCGCGCGTCGCGCATGCCACGGTTGTTGAGTCCGGTGAGCACGTGCAACCAGTGCTCGGCACTCTCGCCACCGTCGCCGGCCTGCCGGATCACCACCTCACACAGGATCTTTCTGACCCATCCGTTCGCTGCGCCGTGGCATCAGCAGCAACGCACCCACCCCGAGCACGGCGACCACGACCAGCGCGAGGAAGACGTGGTGCGTTGCGTCGTACAGCGAGGTCCGGACGTACTCGGCCACCGCCGGATCGATGGACCGGGCATGTCCGCCAGCCAGGAGGCTGCTGGTGTCCGCGTCACCGGGCATCCGCCCGGCGACCTCGGCGGGCGGGCTGGCGAAACGGGCGGTCAGGGTGGCGTTGGCGATCGCACCGAGAACCGCGGCGCCGACGGCGCTGCCGAGTGAGCGGCTGAACATGTTCGTACCGGTGACCACACCCCGGCGTTCCCACCCGACCACGGACTGCACCGCGACCAACGTCGGACTGGCGGACAGGCCGAGCCCGAAGCCGACGACGAAGCCCGCCCCGGCCGTCGCCCACACCGACGAGCCGGCCGTCAGCAGCGCGATCAGCGTCGCGCCGGCGATGACGAACACGCTGCCGATGAGCGCGGTGTCCCGGAAACCGATCCTGAGGTAGATGCGCCCGGAGAGGGTGGCCGCGATCGGCCAGCCGATGGTGAACCCGGCCAGCGCGAAGCCGGCCACCAACGCACTGGTACCGAGCACGCCTTCGGCATAGGTCGGCACGTAGGAGCTCAGCCCGATCGTCAGGACCCCGAAGCCCAGGGACGCGAGGTTGCCGCCGGCGAGGACGCGGCGACTGAACACCCACAGCGGCAGCACGGGCTCGGCGGCACGGCGCTCCACGACGACGAACGCGCCGAGCAGGACCGCGCCGATCGCGAAGATCACCAGGCTCTGGGCCGACGCCCAGGGCCACGCCACGCCCCCTTCGAGGAGCCCGAGGATGACCAGCGACAACCCGCCGGTGAGCAGGGCGGCGCCGGCGTAGTCGACCGTGTGCGCACGGCGGACCACCCGCTCGGCGAAGTGGCGGGCCAGTACCCAGGCCGCGACCGCGCCGAGCGGCAGGTTGACGAAGAAGATCCACCGCCACGACAGGTATTCCGAGAACACCCCGCCCAGGGTGGGGCCGAGTACCGAGGCGATCGCCCAGACGCTGGCCAGGTACCCCTGCACCCGGGCGCGTTCTTCGACGGTGTAGAGGTCACCGACCATCGTCATGCTGATGGGCTGGACGGCGCCGGCGCCGATGCCCTGCAGGGCGCGCGCGATGATCAGTACGGGCATGCTCCAGGCGGCGCCGCACAGGACCGACCCGAGCAGGAACAGCGAGATGCCGAAGAACATCACCGGCTTGCGGCCCAGCGAGTCGGCGAACGTGCCGTAGAGCGGCACGGTGACCGCCTGGGTGAGCAGGTAGATCGAGAACAGCCACGGGAACTGGGAGAAGCCGCCCAGGTCACGCACGATGGACGGCACGGCGGTGGCGATGATGGTGGAGTCGAGGGCGACCAGGCCGATACAGAGCATGATCGCGGCCAGTACCGGACCGCGGTCGGAGCGGAAGCCGACCCCCGTCCGGGGGCCGCGTACCGGTGTGGTCGCCTGGGTACCGGCCGCCGGTGTGGTCGCCATGCAGGTCTCTCCTCCGCTGAACCGTCGAACGCCGAGATCAACTAGTTCGCATTGCGAAGCATTCCCGCAACGGCTCCGCGGCCGGTGAGAGCCGCGTCACGATCGACTAACATCGCCGGGATGCCGATCACGCCGCGGTCCGTCCGGCTCCTCGCGTCCGCGTCGGCGGTGTGCGTCGTGGCCGCCGGCCTCACCATCCGCGTCGTCGGCAGCGGCAGCCTGGAGCAGTACTCCGGCACGGCCCTCTACGCGGCGATGGTCTACACCGGGGTACTGCTGCTGTGGCCCCGCATCTCCCCGCTGCCGGCCGGCGGGATCGCGGTCGGCTTCTGCTGGCTCGTCGAGGTCCTTCAACTGACCGGCGTTCCGGCCGCCCTCTCGGCTCGCAGCCTGCTGGCCCGGCTCGTGCTGGGCGCGCAGTTCGACCTGACGGACGTCGCGTGGTACCCCGTCGGCGTCGTTCCGCTGGTCGCGCTCGACTGGCTCCTTCGCGGTCGAACCAGAACCGAGCGGAATCGAGGTGCGGGAGCCGTCGCGGCCGGAACGCACCCGGCCGCGACGGCTCCCCCATCCGGCGATCGGTCTCCGGACCGGCTCACACCTGGTACGTCGGCGTGATGATGGCCCGGGCCAGCGTGTGGAACGCGAGGTTGAAGCTCGCGTACGCGGGCGACGAGTCGGGGGTCAGCTCCAACGCGTCCACGTCCAGCGCGTGCACCACGAAGAAATACCGGTGCGGGCGGTCGCCCGCGGGCGGGTACGGCCCGCCGTAACCGGTCTCGCTGTAGTCGTTACGCAACGAGAACGCGCCGCCGGGCGGCTCCTGTGCGCCGGCGCCCCGCTCCAGTTCGGTGACCGAGACCGGCAGGTTGACCAGCACCCAGTGCCAGAAGCCGGACGGTGTGGGCGCGTCGGGGTCGAAGCAGGTCACGGCGAAGCCGCGGGTCTCCGCCGGGAAGCCGGACCAGGACAGCTGCGGTGAGACGTTGCTACCACCCACCCCGGGGTGGGCGAACGTCTGGTCCATCGGCTGGCCGTCGGCCACGTCCGAGCTGGCCACGGCGAACGAGCCGACGGCGGGCAGGAGCTGGTACGGGTCCGGCGCGACGGGTCGGTCAAGACTCATGTGACTCTCCCAAGAGGTTGATCTCGGTACCCTGGTTACCCAATCAGATCGTTCCGCACCACGTCGCCGGGGTGGCCCGGCGCGAACGGACGGCCACCGCATCCCCGTCCGGGTCGCCGGAGAGCTAACCTGCGGCCGTGCCCAAAGGACTGCTGCTCGACTTCTACGGCACGGTGGTGGAGGACGACGACGCCGTCATGGACGCGATCGCCGAACAGGTCGCCGCCGGCGCGTCGACGCCGGTCACCGGACCCGCCGTCAGCGAGGCGTGGGGCCGGGAGTTCGCGACGGTCGCGGACGGGCCGCCGTTCCGGTCGCTGCGGGAGAGCGCCGTGGCGAGCCTGGCCACGGTGATGGCGGAGGTCGGCTGCGCCGGTGACCCGGCCTCGCTGTGCGCGGCACAGTTCGCGTACTGGCGGTCGCCACCGTTACGGCCGGGTACCCGGGAGTTCCTCTCCCGCGTCACGGTACCCGTCTGCGTGGTCTCCGACGTCGACCGCGACGACCTGGCGGCGGCAACGGCGTACCACGGCCTTACCTTCACCGCCGTCGTGACCAGCGAGGACGTCGGCGTGTACAAACCACACCTCGCCATGTTCACGCGAGGGCTCGCGGCGCTGGGGCTGGGGGCCGGCGAGGTGCTGCACGTCGGTGACTCGCTCACGGCTGACGTGGGCGAGGCGCACGCGGCCGGTATCCGGGCCGCGGGTCAACCGCCGGGGGCGGGCGGTGCCGGACAGCGCGCCGGTCACGTACGAGGTCACGAACCTGGCCGAGTTGGCTTCCGTCCTCGGGGCAGCGTCGCCGCGGTCCTCAACGACACGTACCCCACGGATCAGGACACCTGCCGCCCCGCGTCCGCGGTGAGCCGTTACCGGTCGTCTTCTCGTTCCGGGTTGTCACGGTCCTCCCGGAGGTCGAGGTCCCGCCCAAGGCTGGTGATCCTCGTGTGGGCCTGGTGGCTCGCCTGACGTGTCAGCTCGTCGTGGCGGTGGACGACCGACACGAGAACGTCGATGCCGAGCATCTCCGCGAAGCACCGCGGATGCATGAGCCGAACGCCGACCGTACGGAGATCCTCGACAAACGGTATCCAGGAGAACTCGGGCTCGCCGTCGGACGGTGCGACGGCGGGTCCGGCCGGGTCGACGGTCTTGAGGCACACCAGGCAGGCGAGGTGGTAGGTCGCGGCGGTCACCCGGCTATGGTGACTGACCGTCGTCCTGGTCTTTCGGTATGACACGTCGCGGATCGGGAGCAAACCGTCGCGGGCCGCGCCCCGGCCGTCGGTGGAGGGGGTGTGAGCCGGGCCCCTCGGCGGGTACGCTCCGGGAGCCGACCGAGGGTGAGGTGCACGATGACCGGGCAGGCCGAGTGGGTACCGGACGGCGTCGACGTGGACGTTCCCAGCGCCGCCCGCGTGTACGACTTCCTGCTGGGCGGCAGGCACAACTTCGCCGCCGACCGGGCCATGGGCGAACAGGTACTGCGGGTGCAGCCCGACGGGCGCCGGATCGCCGCCTCCAACCGGGCGTTCCTGCGGCGGGCGGTGCGCTACCTGGTCGACCAGGGGATCACCCAGTTCCTCGATCTCGGCTCCGGCATTCCGACCGCCGGCAACGTGCACGAGATCGCCCAGCAGGCCGATCCGCGGTGCCGGGTGGTGTACGTCGACTACGACACGGTGGCGGTGGCGCACAGCCGGTTCATCCTGGACGGCAACGACCGGGCCGCCATCGTCAACGCCGACCTGTGCCAGCCGGACACGGTCCTCGACGCGCCGGCCGTCCGGCGACTGCTCGACTTCAGCCGACCGGTGGGCCTGTTGACGGTGGCGATCTTCCACTTCGTATCCGACGACAACAGCCCGCGTGACCTCCTGGCCAGCTACCGGGAGGCGCTGCCGTCGGGCAGCTATCTGGCCCTGTCACACCTGACCGCGGACCAGATGCCGACGGAGATGGACGCCGTGGTCACCGCGATGAGGCACAGCCGCAACCCGATGTACTTCCGCTCCTATCCCGAGGTGGTCGCCCTCTTCGACGGCTTCGAGCTGGTGGAGCCGGGAGTGGTGAGCGCTCCGCAATGGCGCGATGATCAGGCGGACGGCGACGACCAGGACGGAATCTACGTCGGCGTGGCCCGCAGACCCTAGGCCGCCGCGCACCCGGCCTCTCCACGGGACGGGTCCGCCCCGGAACGGTCCGCGACCGGACCCCTCCCCCACCCAGTGCCGCGGGAACACCGTGGGGTCACCGGGATCGGCCAAAGGAGTGCGGATCGGTACCCGGGCGCGCGACCTTCCGACGTGGGAGGACATGCGGCCGGTGGACCCGGCCGGAAGGGCACGGCCCGCGTGGACGCAGGGCTCGGATCAGGGAGGCGGACAACCGACGTGAACGTCATCGAGTTCACCGTTTACCCCGCCCGCGAACGGCCGCACAGTCTCGTCATGGGCGTCCGCATCGACGATGTCGACCTGCGGGCCCTGGTGGCCGGAGTGACGGCGCCGCTGTGGGCGCGCGAACTGGACGACGACGACCTCGATTCGGACCTCGAGCGGGAACGTTTCCTGCTCGACGCTCACGACGGGCTGCCCGCACCGGACGTCGCCTGGCCTGCCCGCCATTTCCTGGGCGAGGTCGTCCATCCCTCTTACTGCGGCTACGAGCCCGGCGAGCTCGCACTGTTGGGGTGTGGTTGCGGGTTGTGGGGCTGCTGGCCGCTGCTGGCCCGGATCACCCTCGACCCGGACACGGTGACGTGGACCGGCTTCCGGCAACCCCACCGCCCCCGGTGGGGCACGCTGCCACTGGGTCCGTTCACCTTCGACGTCACCGCCTACCTCCAGCGGCTGGTCTCGCCCACCGTGTTGGCCGCGGACCCGCTCGACGACGCCCCACCCGAACCCGGTCGCTGACGTCCGGGCACGCCCTGGGGCGGATGCGTCATCCCGGCGTAGAAGTCGCCACCACCCGGTGGCCTCGCGACGTCACCCTCCGGTTCACGGAACCGCGCGTCATCGGCCATCGGGAAACCGGTCGGACACCGCGGTCGCATCCGGTCCCCCGGGATCACCGCAGGGCGAGGATGACCCCGGGTACAACGAGCGCGACCCCGACGGCGAGCAGCAGTGCCCTGGTGAGGCGGGACGCCACTCTGGAGCCGAGGATCACGGCGTACTGCCGCTGCTCGTACCGGGCGAACCGGGCCGGGAGCACCGCGATCGCCACACCGGCCAGGGCGAGCACCAGACCGACGATCATCCGCATCGCACCATCCCCCTCATGCGGGGCTGACCGGGGAGCGTCCGGGGTCGGGCTCCGGTGGCCACGCCGACGGCATCGGCCCGCAGTTGCCGGCCGTAGGGCAGGTGCGGCTCGGCACCGAGTGCGGTCACCGCACCACGGTAGCCCTTGCGCCGGAGCGTTTCCACCATGGCCAGATCGGCGGCGGAGACGCCGGCGGCCGGGGTGACGGCGGGTACGGTCATGCCGGCTCGCTCAGCTCGATCGCCGCGGCGGGGCAGCCACCGGCGGCCTCGCGCACCGTGGGGTGCAGCCGCCGCGGTGGTCGCGGGTCGAGGAGGTTCACGACCCCGTCCTCGTCGCGTTGGTCGAACACCTCGGGGGCGAGCAGCACGCACCGGCCAGCGCCGCAGCACTTGTCCGCGTCCACGGTCACCTTCATCGGATTCTCCTGTGATTCGTCGGGGCGAGCGTCCCGTCAGGAATGCGACGTGACCGGCGCCAGCCACAGGCCGGTGATCGCGTCGATCAGCCCGGCGGCGGCCTCCGACCAGCTCGACCGGGGCGTGGGGGTGCCCTCGGCCAGGGCGCGCTCACGTTCGGCGCACATGTGGACCATCAACTGGCGGGCCATGTCGTTGCGCTCCAGCCGTACGGCGACCGGCAGGTCGGGCAGGCACCGGTTGAACCCGTCCATGGTCCGCAGCAGCGACGGCGAGGTGAGGGCCTCGTCGAGCATGATCTCGCGGACCGCCGGGTCGGTCATCACCTGGGCACCGAAGCGGGCGAACCAGGTGGGGCTGCCGAGCGCGGCCAGGTGCTGGGTGACCGGGTGTACCAGGCACCCCACCCAGTCCCGCACCTCGGTGGAGCCGTCCACCTCGGCCACCATCCGTGTGCGGAGCAGTTCCATCCGTTCGGCGTGCCTGCGTACGATCGCGCGCACCAGGTCGGTCCTGGTGCCGAAGTGGTAGCCGACGGCGGCCGTGTTGCCCTGTCCCGCGGCCTCGCTGATGTGGCGGGACGACACCGCGTACAGTCCGTGCTCGGCGAACAGCCGCTCGGCGGTGGCCATGATGAGCTCGCGCGTCGCGCTGACCCGTTCGGCCCGGACCGCCCTGCCGGTCCCCCTCACCACCGCACCGGGACTTCGCGCAACCCGCCGACGACCAGCCCCTCCACCCGGCGCAGGTCGCCGGCCGGGACGGCGAGTTCCAGGGAGGGCAGCCGGCGCAGCAGCACCTCGAGGACGGCCTGCAGTTCGGTGCGGGCCAGCGCCTGCCCCAGGCACGAGTGTGCCCCGGCGCCGAAGGCCAGGTGCGGGTTGGGGCTGCGGCTCAGGTCCATCTCGTCGGCGTGGGCGAACGCGCTGTCGTCCCGGTTGGCCGCCGCCATGCTGCACACCACGGTGGTGCCCGGTGCGACCCGCACGCCCGCGACCTCGGTCCCCTCCTCGATGTACCGCGGCATGCCGAATCCCGAGTTGGCGTCGAACCGCAGCGCCTCCTCCACCGCGGAGCGGACCAGCGTCGGATCCGCCAGGAGCCGCTCCCAGCGGCGCCGGTCGGCCAGCAGCATGGCCACCATCTTGCCGATCATGTTCGCCGTGGTCTCGTGTCCCGCGACCAGCAGGCCCAGCCCGGTGGCCACCAGTTCGACGTCGGACATCCGGTAGCCGTCGGCTCCGGTGCCGGTGATGAGCTCACTGAGCAGATCCTCGCCCGGTTCCGCGCGCCTGGCCGCCACGTGGGCGGCCAGGTACCCGAAGAACTCCGCCTGCGCCGCGTCGATCTCGGCCTGGGTGTAGCGGGTCAGGTTCAGGAGCGCGTCGGACCAGTGGGAGAACCGGTGCCGGTCCGAGTCGGGGACGCCGAGCAGGTCGCAGATCACCCACACCGGGAGCGGGAAGCCGAGGCAGGCCTTCAGGTCGGCGGGGTGGCCGCACCGCACCATGTCGTCGATGAGCCGCTCGGCCGTCGCCTCGATCCCCGGCCGCAGCGCCGCCATGCGCCTGGCCGTGAACCACCTACCGACCATCCGCCGCCACCGCTGGTGCTCGTCGCCGGTCTGCGGCAGCGCCGTCGCCATGGCACTGTTGAACACCCCGCCCGACTCGTTGGCCGAGATCCGGGCCGCGCCGGCGGCGGTCAGTTGCCGGGTGAACCGCGGGTCCGACAGCACCTGGCGGACATCCTCGTAGCGGGTCAGCAGCGACGCCTCGTCCCCGCTGGGCAGCCGCACCGGCGCGACCGGACACTCCCGGCGAAGCGTCGCCCACTCCACCGGCGGCTCCAGCGGCCCCGCGCCCGGGATCGGGTAGCTCAGCACCTGCCGGTCCTTCTGATGGCTCACCGCATGCCCCTCCTCGACTACCCCGGTACGCGGCCAGTCAACTGAATCCAGAGCACTAAATCAAGTGATTGATTTAAATTTTCCGCGCTCCTGGACATCGCGACCACCACGCCCCACACCTCCCGCCAGGCGTACGGACGGAGGTCGAGGCCGAGCCGACCGGACGGGAACGCCGCATCACCGTGCCCCGACGAGGCCGGCAGCCGGGTTCGGCCGATGGTTCGTCAGCGGGCGGCGGGGCGAAGCAGGGCGACGAGAAAGTCCGAGTCCTCGGCGAAGGGGCGCAGGTCCCAGGTCGACAGCAGGACGTCCGGTATCAGCCCGCTCGCTTCGGCATCGGCGAGGAACTCCCCGAAGTCGTAGCCACGGCCGGCGCCGAAGCCGATGACGACGCGACCGCCGTCACGCAGATGCGCCCGCATGCGGCGGAGAATCTCGCGCCGGGTACTCGGAGCGACGAACGTCATCACGTGGCCCGCGCAGACGACGACGTCGAAGCCCTCGGCGATCCCGTGAGCGGGGAGATCCAATTCCGCCAGGTCCCCGACCAACCAGCGGGAACCCGGATGGTCCTGCTCGGCCGCGACGATGAGCACGGGGTCGAGGTCGACGCCGACCACGGCGTGTCCGGCCGAGGCCAGCAACCCTCCGACCCGACCCGTGCCGCAGCCCGCGTCGAGGACGCGTGATCCGCGGGCCAGCATCGCGTCGACCAGGCGCGCCTCACCGGCGAGGTCCGCCCCCGCGTCGGCCATCGACCGGAAGCGTTCGATGTACCACTGCGAGTGCCCAGGGTTGGCCTCGATGAGTTTGATCCACCCGTTCTGTTCAGCCACGTCGCCCATCATTCCACCGCCAACCGCCCGGCCATGCGCAGATTCCGGCGCCGCCATGCGGACGTCGCATGAGCCACACCACCATCGCGCCAAAACGGAAACCTTGCACAATTGGCAAGATCGATCGACCGTGGTGACATGACCTCACCCCGACCCGCGTGAGCGCGAGAAGGCCGCGACACGGGCCGCGTCGAGCCATTGCGGTGTGAACGCTGATGCTGCGCTGATCCACCACCGCCGCACCTCTCCCGGCTGGCAACCGAACACGCCTGACGTACCTTCGGATGCCAGCCGGGGCGCCGGTCAGTGGCGCTCGGCAGCGGCGGCTTGCGGATCGGTCGACTCCGGCGCGGCGTCGGCCGACCGCGCGAGGTCGACGCTGGAGCGCAGGGTGATGCGGGGCAGTGCCACGGCGGCCAGCACACCGACGACCGCGATCACCGCCGAGATCAGGAAGATGTGCGCGGTGGCGTCGCCGTAGACGGCGCGGACGATGTCCGCGATCGGCTTGGGCATGGCGTGCAGGTCGAGCGTGCCCGTCTTGCCACCGCCACCGGCCGGGATGCGGATGCCGGCGGCGGCCATCCGCTGCGGGATGTCGGTGGCGACCCGGTCGGCCAGCACCGCGCCGAGCACCGACACGCCGATAGTGCCGCCCAGCGACCGGAAGAACGTGATCGTGCCGCTGGCCGCGCCGAGGTCGCGCAGGGCGACGGTGTTCTGCACGGCCAGGACCAGGTTCTGCATGGTCATGCCGACGCCGACGCCGACCAGCGCCATGGCCGCGCCCACGTAGACCAGCTTGGTGGCGTGGTCGATGCTGGCCAGCGCGGCGAAGCCACCGACCAGGATGATCGTGCCGGCGACGATGTACGGCTTGATCCGGCCGCTCTTGGTGATCAGCAGGCCGGTGACCGTCGAGGAGATCAGCACCCCGGCCATCATCGGGATGGTCATCAGGCCGGCCTTGGTCGGGCTGTAACCGCGGCCGATCTGGAAGTACTGGCCGAGGAAGACCGCACCGCCGAACATGGCCATGCCGACCGCGACGCTGGCCAGGATCGCCAGGGCCGGGGTGCGCTGCACCACGATGCGCAGCGGCACGATGGGCTCCCTGACCCGGGCCTCCACGATCACCGCGAGGGCCAGCAGGACCACGCCGCCGCCGACCATCGCCGCGGTCTGCCAGGACAGCCAGGCGAAGTTGTGGTGCACGAAGGTGACCCAGATCAGCAGCACGCTCACGCCGGCGGCGATCAGCGTGGCGCCGAGGTAGTCGACCTGGGCGCCCTCCCGGCGGACGGTCTTGAGGTGCAGGGTCTTCTGCAGCAGGATCAGGGCGATGACGGCGAACGGCACGCCCACGTAGAAGCACCACCGCCAGCCCAGCCACGAGGTGTCGACGATGACGCCGCCGAGCAGCGGACCGCCCACCGTGGCGAGGGCCATCACGCCGCCGAGGTAGCCGTTGTAGCGGCCGCGCTGCCGGGGTGGGATCATCGCCGCGATCACGACCTGGACCAGCGCCTGCAGGCCGCCCATGCCCAGCCCCTGGAACGCGCGGGCGGCGATCAACTGAGGCGTGCTCTGCACGATCCCGCAGAGCACCGAGCCGACGACGAAGATGACGATGGAGACCTGGACCAGCACCTTCTTGCTGAACAGGTCGGCCAGCTTGCCCCAGATCGGGGTCGAGGCGGTCGAGGAGAGCAGGGCGGCGGTCACCACCCAGGTGTACTGGCTCTGCGTGCCGTTCAGCGCGCCGATGATCTGCGGCAGGGCGTTACCCACCACCGTGCCGCTGATCATCGCGACGAACAGCACCAGCAGCAGGCCGCTGAGCGCCTCCATGATCTCGCGGTGGCTCATCTCCTCGGCGTCGGGTGGCGCGGTCATCGCCGTGGGTGGTGCAGTACTCGCTGCGCTCACAGCGTTGCCTCCAATGTGGATGTCTTGCGGTCGGATGCTTCGTACCCGCCGGCGGTCGTCGCCGGCACTGAGGAGGTGCGGTCCAGATACGCCGTCGTGTCGTCGACGAACCGGGCGAGCGCGGCGACGAACGCCTCGATCTCCGCCGCGGTCCAGCCCCGCAACACGGCCGCCAGCAGGTCCGCCTGCTGGCGCTCCAGGTCGGACAGGGCGGCGCGGCCGGCGCCGGTCAGTGTGAGGATGCAGGCCCGCCGGTCGGTCGGGTCCGCGCTACGCCGCACGAGACCGCGGGCCACCAGCGTGGTGACCGCCCGGCTGATCGTGGAGGCGTCGAGCCCGCACCGCACCGCCAGCTCCTTCGGGTGGCAACCGGCATCCCCTCCGGTGGATCCGATCGCCGACAGGATCCCGATCATGCCGGGCTGCACCGGAGCGGCCGGAACGGTCAACCGTTGGCGGGCGATCCGAGCGGTCCTGATCAGTGCGCGAAACCGGTCACCCAACCTGGACTCCGACCGTGCGGTCGTCACCGCGCCACCTCCCCTGGGCCGACGGACCTGCCACACACCCATGCGACCGGCCCTGGCCACCCGTCAGCCGTCAGCCATCCCTGCCGGCCAACGCTGTCCGCCGGGAGAGCCGCCAACGATGTCCCTCCGCGAGAGCCGGGCGCTTCCCACCGGAAAAGCCCGGGCACGGCTGAACGCCGGCCGGGCACGATCCCCGCGCGTTTGCTTGGTGTATACAACCATTACAGGATCTTGCTTGGCTGGCAAGTTTTCTCATTGGGAACTAGATCACAAGCGCGTACGCTTCACTCGATGGACAGACCGGCCGGCCTGCGCGAACGCAAGAAGATGGCGACCCGCCGCGCCCTCCACGAGGCGGCCCTGCGACTCGTCGCGGCACACGGGCTCGACGGGGTCACCATCGACGCCATCGTCGAAGCCGCCGACGTGTCCCGACGCACCTTCAACAATTACTTCTCCAGCAAAGAGGAAGTCCTGCTTTACGGCGACCAGATCCGGGTACGGCGCCTGGTCGATCTCGTCCGGGCCCGCCCACCGGACGAAGCGCCGTGGGCGGCCCTCACCCACGCCGCCCAGGATCTCGCCGCCGAGACCGCCGACCACGACCCCGCCTGGCTCACCCAGACCCGCCTGCTGCGCGGTCACCCCGCCCTGCTCGCCCAGCAGGTAGCCACCTACGCCGTGGTGGAGCGCGACCTGGCCGCCGCGATCGCCGACCGGATGCCGGCCGACCCGGCTACCGCGATCGCCGACCGGATGCCGGCCGACCCGGCCACCGCGATCGCCGACCGGATGCCGGCCGACCCGGCCGCACCGCTGCGCGCCCGCCTCCTCGCCGCGACGTTCCTGACCACCCTGCGCGTGGCCACCCAGCACTGGCTCGACCACCCCGAGGGCTCCCTCACCGAACTGGTACGCCACGCGCTCACCGTGACCCGGGACCGCTTCGAGTAGGCCACCGCGGGCGGCGCCGAGGCATTCCCCACGGCAGTCGCGCGGCCCACCCGCGCCGGGCTTCCCCGCTACGGTCACCGGCTCGCCCGGCCGGGTGGCCGTCAGGCGCGAGGAGACCGAAGCCTAGCCGGAGAGCGGCAACACCACCGAGCTGACACCGAGCTGGGTCGTGACCGTCGTACCGGCCCGGTACCGCAGCGTGAAGTCACGGTCGGTGGAGACGAACACCAGCCCGAGCCGGTGGCCCGCCGCGAACACGTGGTCCTGCGGCTGCAACTGCCAGCTGAACAGGTAGGTACGTCCCGGCTCGACCGGCTCGGTAAGCCCGGCGGAGTGCCGGTTCCGCACGTCGAGCCAGCCCCGGCTGACGATCTGGTACGGAGTCTGCGCGGTGACGTACTCGCGACGGGCGAAGCACCCCGGGTCCTCCGGCACGCCCGGACCGACACAGTCCGCATCGGGCAGCCGGCGCAGGCCGACGAAGCGTACGTCCGGTCCGTAGTCGACCAGCAACGCGGTCAGGTACGGCGACGCGCCGTCCAGCGACGCCCGGACGGTGACCCGTGGCGTACCGGACAGGCGGGTGGCCCGGTCGAGCGGCGCGGTGAGGAAGGCCAGCCGGTGGGGGTCGTCGGCCAGCTCGTCATCGACCAACTGCTCCGCGGTCTGTGCCGGGTCGTCGGTGAAGGTCTGCCGGCCGCCCCCCAGCGCGGGCAGTCTGGTCAGGGTACCCGGGCGCTGGTCGGCCGCCGGCCCGAGGAACAACGGGACACCCCGGGTGCCCGGCACCGGCCAGGACCGGTGAGTGGTCCACTGCCCCGGCGCGGTCTCCACGTCGGCCAACGGCTGGCGCATGATGCCGTTGTCGATGCGGTACAGCCAGTGGTCGAACCACTTGTGCAGGGTGTCCAGCCAGACGGCCCGCCGTACGTTGAACGGGTCGGTGTGGTCGGCCTGGTGCAGCCAGATCTTGCGCGGCACGCCGCGCGCGGCGAGGGCGTCCCACCACTGGCCGAACTGCCGGGTCTTGACGTTCCAGTCGTTCAGTCCGTGTACGACCAGGACGCTGGCCCGGACCTTGTCGACGTCGCGCAGGTAGTCGCGGTCGCGCCAGAACCGACTGTAGTCACCGGTCTCGCGGTCCTGGTCGCGCTCGATCGACGCGATGACGTCGGCGCAGGCTTGCGGGTCACGCCGGGTCAGGACGGCCTTGGCGAGCACGTCGGTGTCCTCACCCTGGAACGTCCCGGGGGCTACCACACCGCCGTCGGAGCGGTAGTAATCGTACCAACTGGAGATCGACGCGATGGGCACGATGGTCTCCAGGCCCGGCACGCCGGTGCTGGCCACGGCGTTGGCGAGGGTGCCGTTGTACGAGACGCCGATCATGCCGACCCGCCCGGTCGACCACCGCGCCCGCGCCGGCTGTCCGGACGGGTCGAAGCCGGGCGCCCGCCCGCCGAGCCAGTCGACGACGGCCTTCATCCCCTGCGTCTCGTTCGGCGCGCCGGACGTGGGGCACCCGTCGGAACCTCCGGTGCCGAGGCTGTCGGCGAAGACGACCGCGTACCCGCGGGGCACGAAGTAGTTGTCGAGATATCCGGGGAAGACGAGGCTCGGGTCGATCCGGGGTCCCGGTGGCGCGGCCGCGCTCCGCGCCACCGCCGCGTCGCGGTCGATGTCGTCGTGGTTGGGCACGTCGTTGAGGCCGGCGTAGTACGGGCTCGGCTGGAAGATCACGGGTACCTTCAGGCCCTGGTCGGTCGCGCGCGGGCGGATGATCCGTACCTCCACGCGGTCGCGACGGCCGTCATGGTCGCTGTCGACCGTGGTCTCCACCAGCACCCGTTCCCGGATGGCCTCGCCGTAGTCGTGGACCGGCTCGGTGCCCGCGGGCGTGCCGGGTGCGGCCGCGGCCGGCAACGGGGTGATCAGCGCACCGGTGAGCGCCACCAGGGCGCAGCTTCGGAGGATCGTACGGTTCGTTCCCATGCCGGCGCCTCCCCGTGTGCCGCGTGCCGCACCCGAGCCTAGGCGCGCCGGCGCTCCCGGTCACCGTCCTGAGTCGACATCGAGGGCTGTGACAGGGGTGACGCGGACCGCCGGGTCACCACCCACGGTGCGCGGCCGCGTGCGGCGCCGTCACTTCCGCCTCGGCGAGCGCGTCGCGGGTGCGCAGGGTCAGCCCCGGGCCGACGCCGTCAGGGACGGGACCCGTCCGACGAACTCCGTCGCCGCGTCCGTGCCGCCATGACCGTCACGATCAGGACCGTCACCGACTCGACGCCGACGGCCTGGGCGACCCGGTCGACACGCTCGCTGGTGCAGGCCCGGTACGCCGAGTCCCAGTACTCCTGGGCTCCGGGGCGTCGCCACTGGTCCAGGTCGAGCTTCAGCGCGTTGCCGCAGCTCTTCTTCTCATGATCGCCGGGTCCGAAGGTGGAGACCGGCAGGATCAGCAGGATCGCCACCACGACGGTCCCGAGCAACGCGACCCAGGACGGGTTCCGCCAACCGGCGTATCTCGGCGTGGCCGGTACGTCCTTCGTCGTCATCGGGCCGATGCTAGATCATCGATGGAGCACGGCGCCAACGGACGGACCGCGCGACGGTCGACGCCGGGTACCCGCACGACACCGACCCCGGTTTCGACGAGGGCCGGCCGGTGCTCAGCCACCCCGGAGCGCGTCGCGGACGGCGGGACTCCCGGGCGAGCGAACCGCCGGCGGCCTGCGCCGTACCGCGTCCCATGCCGCCTTCCCACTGGCGAAGTAGTCGCGGACCGCCTTCTGCGCGAGGAGGGTCGCCGAGCAGCCGGCGCAGCGGGCGGTCACTCCGTCGACGTCGAGGCCGAGGTGCCGGCACAGCGTCACCGCCCGCGACAGGTGGTACGACTGCGTCACGATCAACGCTCGGCTGACCCCGTACACCTCACGCGCCCGGGCACAGCTGTCGTAGGTGTCCAGCCCGAACGGGTCGGCCACGACGCGCCGCGGATCGACACCGAGCCCGGCCAGGTACGCGGTCATCACCGCCGGTTCGTCCCCGGACACGCCGCCGCCGTCTCCGGACACGAGGACCACCCGCGCCCGCCCGCTGTGCACCAGAGCCGCGGCGGTCTGCAGGCGGCCGGCGAGCCGCGTCCCCGGTTGGCGGCGGTCCGCCGCCACCTCGGTACCCAGGACGATGACGACCTCCGCGGCCGGCGCACCGGCCTCGTCGTACACGTGGCCGTGCGCGGAGATCGTCGTCCACAGCCAGGGGGCACTGACGACGAGCAGGGCGGCGACGCCCGCGACGGCCAGGCGCGCCACGTGTCGACGCCACCGGGTCGCCGGGCGCACCCGGCCGGTCACCCCGTCCACGAGCAATACCCGGCGAAAACCTCGACGCCCACCCCGTCCGCCCTCCCTGCCAGCCGGAAAATCCCGCCCATCGTAGTGGCGGTGGCAAGGCCGTCGGCCCGCGTAGCGACGGCGGCCGGCTCACCCCGTCAGCGCTCGGATCAGCGCCCCCCACAATCGATCATCAACGGTCTACGATGTCTCCCACGGATCACCACCATCCACATGGGAGCAACGTCCCGCCGACCACCATGACAGCCACCCGACCGTCGCCAGTGACAGACCCTACGTTCCCCGCCCTGACATCCCGAGCCGTCGGGTGAAATGAGGAGTAATGCTCGTTACGATCTGGAGGCGCGCGACCTGGGCCGTGTACGTGAAACCGGAACATCACGCGCACGCTGCCGCAGACCCGGTGCCGAGCAGCAACCCCGCGTGGGATCCGGTCGGCGGGGTGTTCATCCACCACCGCGGCCAGGACGACCCCTTCGGGGGCGAGTTCGAGACCGAAGAGGACTGTCTGAAGGACATCGCCGCGGTCTACGAGGACCATCTGACGAGGGCGGACCTCGACGGTGACATCGCCTACAACTTCTTCGTCTGCCAGCACGGCAACATCTTCGAAGGCCGCGGATACCAACGGGGCGAAGCGAACAGCGGCGACGCGGGCCTCGTCGACGGCCTGGGGCGCAACGCGGGGTTCTACTCCATCTGCGGTCTCATGCGCTCCAACCACACGGCGAACGAGACCATGCTGAGAGCGTTCAGGCTGCTCATCCAGCACCTGCGCGAGGAGGCGCCCAAGAAGGCCGGCCCCCGGATCCTTCCCCACTCGTTCAACCACCCCGAGACCGAGTGCCCCGGGAACCTCACGATGTACGCGCAGCAGGGCTCGACGATCGACCCGGCCGCGCCGTGGACCGGCCTCGCGGACATCTACATCTTCGACGCCCAGAAGTGGGTGAACGCCACCTACAAGAATGCGCCGGGATACATCAGGTGCCCCGAGAACGGGCGCACCGGATGGTCCACGGTGCTGTCGCTCACCCAGGGGCTCCAGTACGAACACGGCATCTCCCCCACGGTCCAGAACTTCGGCTCCGGCACCTTCAACGCCGTCAAGGCGCGCAACACCCTGCCGGGCGCGGAAGTCAACCAGAGGCTGATCCGCATCTACAACGGCGCCCTGTGGTGCAAGGGCTACTGGACGTCGACCAACCAGGCCGCCTGGACCGGTGACTCCCAGTCCGCCCTCGAAAAGCTGTACCGCGACGCCGGCCTGTCCTACGACGACTTCTCGCAGCGGAACAAGATGTGGCCGCACATCTGCAAGGGGCTGCTGCGCATGGACCAGTTCCAGCTCGTGCCGCGCGGCGACATCAACATCCAGCGCATCCAGCAGCGGCTGAACTCCCGCTACGTCGCCGGCATCGGCATCCCCGCGATGAGCCTGGTGCCCTGTGACGGCATCTACTCCCGCGACGTCCAGCAGGGCTTCATGATGGCTCTGCAGTACGAGCTCGGCATCGACCTCAACTCCATCAACGGGTACTTCGGCCCGGGCACGCAGGCCGGGTTGCGGGGGAAGGGCTCCGGCCGGCTCACCGGCGACCTGCGCTGGCTGTTCCGCGGGGCGTGCTACTTCAACTCCCCCACCATGGTGCCGGGAACCAACGGGGGGCAGGTGCCGCTGATGTACCGCCCGGACGACATCGGCACCGACACCGAGACCAGCACCCACCTGGAGTGGGTGCGCGCCTTCCAGCGCTTCTCGCAGATACCCGTGACGGGCACCAACGACTACACCACCTGGGCCCAGCTCCTCGTCTCCTGCGGCGACACGGCCCGGCCGGCCACCGGCTGCGACTGCATCACCGAGATCACCGCCGCCCGCGGCAAGCAGCTCAAGGACGCCGGCTACCAGATCGTCGGCCGCTACCTCGACGAGCACCTCCCCCCGTCCGATCCGGACTACCTCGGCAAGGCCCTCAAGCCCGGCGAGCCGCAGACCATCCTGAACGCCGGGCTGAGGTTCTTCCCGCTGTTCCAGTACAACGGCACCCAGCTGGAGAACTTCACGTACCAGAAGGGGTACGACCAGGGCACGATCGCCCACCAGAAGGCCGTCGAGTACCGGATCCCGTCCGGCACCTGTATCTACTTCGCGGTCGACTACGACGCCCTGGACGAGGACATCGACAGCAACGTCAAGCCGTACTTCCAGGGTGTCAAGGCCGCCCTCGCCGAGCTGGGCAACCGCTACGCCTTCGGTGTCTACGGCTCCCGCAACGTGTGCATCCGCGTCTCGCTCGAGGTCGGTGCCCGCTGGTCCCTGGTCTCCGGAATGTCCTGGGGCTACTCCGGAAACCTGGGCTTCCCCCTGCCTGAGAACTGGTCGTTCAACCAGATCAGGGAGTACGAGGTCCAGCCGGGCTGGGGCCTCGACCACGACATCTGGCGCCAAGGCGCCGACCCCGGCGTGTCCGCCCTGGCCTGAGTGAGGAGTCCTCAATGATCACCAGACGCAGTCTCCTCGGTGTCGCCGCCGGCACCGGCGTACTCGTCCTCGCGCCCAGCCTCCCGGCCCACGCGGCCAGCAGGCAGTGGACCCGGGACGTGTCCGCCAACGGCTGGCGGATCGACCCCAAGGCCATCACCACCTACCGGGTCGAAGGGTCCAGGGCCTCGGTGGCCCTGCGGCAGGGCCACCCCGCCGCGGTGCTGCTGCACATCGCCCGGCGCTGGCACTACGAGATCGCCGCCCTCGACACCGGCGAAGGCGGCGGAATCGCCGGCCACACCACGCAACGCGCCGTCGGTGCCGACTTCGAGTCCAACTACCTGTCCGGCACCGCCCTCGCGCTCCACCCCACCGCCTACCCACTGGGCGGCAGCGAGCGGCTGTGGCCCCAGCACGAGGCGATCGTGCGGGACATCCTGGCCGACTGCGACGGCACGGTCGTCTGGGGCGGTGACCTGAGCCCGGCGAAAGCCTCGCACTTCCAGCTCGTGGCCCGCCCCGGTGACAAGACGCTGGCCCGCGTCGCCGACCGGCTGGACACCAGCAGGCAGACCAGGTTCCGGTCGCAGACCGCCGGCATGGTCGCCGACCCGGCGACACCCGAACGCCGCGCCAAGGCCGCAGGGACCCGTCGACGGTGACCCGGTCGCACCACCACGGGGCGGCGATGACCGGATCGTCGGCCGTCGCCGCCGGGACATGAGAACGGACGCCCCGGTGCCCCGGACCTGACGCGGCCCGGGGCGCCGCCGCGGCGGGCGGGGTGCGCGGGATCGCACCCGGCCCGCCGTCACTGGGTCGCCGTGACGATGCAGCGCCGCAACTCCCCGACCGCCTCCGGGGCGCCCTCCACCGTCACGCCGCTCGGCTCGCCGGTGCCCTCCCGGTTCCACACCCAGCGCAGCACGGCCGTCGGCGGGCCGCTCACGGTCACGTCGGCGGCGGCGTCGCCGGCACCGTCGGTGACGGCGAACAGCCCGGGGCCGGTCCGTACCCGCCACGCCGCGCCGTCGGTGCGCACCGTGTAGGTCCACCCCGGCGACCCGGCCAGGATGTCGGTGAAGTAGTCGGCCCACTCGACGACGCTGTACGCCACGAAGACCTTGAGCAGCTCGTCGATGCCGTCGACGGCGAGGTCGGCCGGGACCGGTGCGACCGGCTGCCCGGCGCCGAGCTCGGCGTCGATGCGGTGGATGACCGTTTCCTGCGCCATCCGCCGGATCCAGAACCCGACGGTCTGGTCCGGGGTGTACCAGGTGCCGGCCGGGTCCTCCGGCTTGCGGGCGGCGAACTCGCCGAGCAGTTCGGCGTACGCCCGGTCGAGCAGCGCGAGCGGCTCCTCGCCCGCGAGCGTCTTCGGTGGCCATTCGTCGGGCTCGGCGCCCTCGCGCATGGCCAGGGTCTTGTGCAGGTACACCTCGCCGACGTGGCGGGTCAGGTCGGCCACGGTCCAGCCGGGACAGCTCGGCACCGCCGCGCCCGGGTCGATCTGCGCGACGGCCCGCAGGCGGGTGAAGTCGACCGCGAGGCAATCCAGGAATCGGGAGTACTCCATGCCGGACAGTTCAGCACATGCGTCCGACGCTTCGTCCCGTCCCGCGACGGGCGGCCTGCCGGCGCCGAGCCGGGCTACGCGGTGCGCCGTCCGACCGTGCGCTGCAACAGGATGAAGACGAACAGCAGGGCACCGATGAAGATCCTGGTCCACCAGGAGTTGAGGTTGCCCTGGAAGGTGATGATGGTCTGGATCAGGCCCAGCACCAGCACGCCGAGGACGGTACCGAAGAGATAGCCGGATCCACCGGTGAGCACGGTACCGCCGATGACGACCGCGGCGATGGCGTCCAGCTCCATGCCGAGCGCGTTCAACGGATCGGCGGAGAGCATGTAGAAGCTCAGCAGGACGCCGCCCAGCGCCGAGCAGAAGCCGCTGACCGTGTAGACCGCGATCCTGGTACGCCCGACCGGCAGGCCCATCAGCAGCGCCGACTGCTGGTTGCCGCCGAGCGCGTACACGTTACGCCCGAACCTGGTGTAGGCCAGGACGTACGCGCCGACCAGCACGACGGCCAACGCGATCAGCGCGCTGACCGACAGGTGGAGGCTGCCGACATCGAGGCTGCGCTGGGCCGCGCCGGTCCAGAACGGATCCGTGATCGCGATGGAGCTGGTGCTGATGACGTAGCACAGCCCACGCGCGAGGAACATGCCGGCGAGGGTCGCGACGAAGGGCTGGATCTCGAAGAAGTGGATGACACAGCCCATGCCGAGCCCGATCGTCGCGCCGACGAGCAGCACCAGCGGCAGCACCAGCCCTGCCGGCCAACCCCGGCCGAGCAGCGTACCGGCGACCATCGTGGTCAGCGCCACCACCGCACCGACGGACAGGTCGATGCCGCCGGCGAGGATGACGAACGTCATGCCGGCCGCGACGACGAGCAGGAACGCGTTGTCGATGACGATGTTGAGTACGACCTGCGGGTCCGAGAAACCGCGGTAGCTCACCGCTCCCCCGGCGTACATGGCGGACAGCAGCACGAGCGTGGCGAGCAGCGCTACGTGCGGCCGCTGCGGCCGCCACCGCGACCAGCGGACGGCGGAGGTCAGCGGCGCCCGGGAGTCCTGCCGTACGGTCATGCCGGTACCTCGACGTTCTCCGTCGGTGTGGACCTCGCCGGCGTCACACGTCGGCGCCTGCGTGGACTGCCGAGCCTGGCCCGGAAGGCCGGTGACTGGACCAGGCACAGGACGATCACCACGACGGCCTTGAACAGTTCGGTGACCTGGTTCGGGATACCGATCGTGTAAATGGTGATGTCGAGGGTCTCGATGATCACCGCGCCCAGCACCGTGCCGGCGATCGAGAACCGGCCGCCGCTCAACGACGTGCCGCCGATGACGGTGGCCAGGATCGCGTCGAGTTCGATCAGGAGACCGGCGTGGTTGCCATCTGCGCTGGAGACGTTCGAGCTGATCATCAGACCGGCCAGTCCGGCGCAGAGCCCGCCGAAGGCGTAACTGGCGAAGAGCAACCAGCGTGCCCTGATCCCGGCCAGCCGGCTGGCTTCGGCGTTGCCGCCGACCGACTCCAGGAGCAGGCCGAGCGCCGAACGCCGTACCAGCGTGGCCACGGTGGCGATCACGGCGGCGGCGACGAGGACGCTCAGCGGCAGCCCGAGCCAGTAGCCGGCACCGATCATCTTGTACGGCCCGCTGGTCAGTGTGATGATCTGACCACCGGTGATGAGCTGCGCCAGGCCACGACCGGCGACCATCAGGATCAGCGTGGCGATGATCGGTTGGATGCCGACCGCGGCGACCAGGACACCGTTCCACGCGCCGAGCAGCAGCGACAGCACGATGGCCAGCCCGACGGCCACCAGCACGCCGGCGACACTGCCCTGGTCGGGTAGGTGGCTGATGGACAGGCACGCGATCGCGCCGGAGATCGCCACCACCGCGCCGACCGACAGGTCGATGCCGCCGGTGGCGATGACGAGCGTCATGCCGAGCGCGACCAGCGCCAGCGGTGCGCTGCTGCGCGCGACGTCGACGAGGCTGCCGTAGAGGTGCCCGTCGCGCAGCTCGACGGTGAAGAACGAGCCGGTGAAGAAGACGTTCAGGACCAGTAGCGCCACCAGGACGGCCGCCGGCCAGAAGAGTCGGTGTCTGGTCACGCTCATCCCTGCGCTCCGCTCGCGATGGTCTCCATCAACCGGTCGGTGTCGACCTCGTCGGTGTTGGCCAGCTCGGCGATCAACCTGCGGTCACGCAGTACGGCGATCTTGTGACTGAGCCGGAGCACCTCGTCGAGCTCCGCGGACACGAACAGCACCGCCATACCGCCGTCGGACAGCTCGACCACCAGTCGTTGGATCTCGGCCTTGGCGCCGACGTCGATTCCCCGGGTCGGCTCGTCGAGGATCAGCAGTCGTGGTTCGGTGATGAGCCACCGCGCCAGCATCACCTTCTGCTGATTGCCGCCGCTGAGGTTGCGTACCGGCATCTCCGGATCCGCCGGGCGGATACTCAGCGCCTTCAGGTACCTGCCGACCAGCTCCTCCTGCCTCTGCCGGGGCAACGGCCGGGACCAGCCGCGGGCGGCCTGCAGCGCGAGGATGATGTTCTCCCGCACCGACAGCTCCTCGACGAGGCCTTCGGCGCGACGGTTCTCCGAGCAGAACGCGATGTCGTGCGCCATGGCGGCGCGCGGCGCCGGGAACGTCACCGGCTCGCCGTCGACGTACATCGTGCCGGTGTCCGCGCGGTCGGCGCCGAAGAACAGGCGGGCCACCTCGGTGCGGCCCGACCCCAGCAGCCCGGCCAGGCCCACCACCTCCCCCCGGTAGAGGGCGAGCGTGAACGGCTCGATCGCCCCGGCGCGCCCCACCTGCCGGGCCTCGACGACCGGCTGCGCACCCTCGATCGCGGCCAGCGGGCGCCGGGGGTGCTCCTCGATCCGTTCGAGCAGGGCGAGGTCTTTGCCGATCATCCGGCTGACCAGCTCCAGCTGCGGCAGTTCCCGGACCAGGTGTTCGCCGACGAGGCGGCCGTTGCGCAGGATGGTGATCCGGTCGCAGATCTCGTAGATCTGGTCCAGGAAGTGCGACACGAAGACGATCGCGACGCCCTCGTGTCTCAGCTGGCGCATCACCCGGAACAGCTGCGCCACCTCGCCCGCGTCCAGGCTGGAGGTCGGTTCGTCGAGGATGAGGACCTTCGCCGAGATGTCGACCGCACGGGCGATGGCGACCATCTGCTGCACCGCGAGGGAGTAGCTGCCCAGTGGTGCGGTCACGTCGACGTCCACCTGCATCCGGCGCAGCAGGTCGGCGGCGCGCCGGCGGATCTCCGGCCACCGGATGCGGCCGAGCCGGCGTGGTTGTCGGCCGACGAAGATGTTCTCCGCGACCGAGAGGTTCGGGCAGAGGTTGACCTCCTGGTACACGGTGCTGATGCCGGCCCGCTGGGCCTGGATCGGCCCACTGAACCGGACCGGGGCGCCGTCGAGGACGATGTCACCTTCGTCGATGTCGTAGACTCCGGTGAGCACCTTGATCAAAGTGGACTTGCCGGCCCCGTTCTCGCCCATCAGGGCATGGATCTCGCCGGGGAACAACCGGAAGTCGACCCCGTCCAGCGCGCTGACCCCGGGGAACCGCTTGCCGATGCCCCGCATGGTCAGGATGGCATCGTCTCGCTCGTCTTCCCCGCTCACGACGTCCACCTGCGCCATCTCCAGCCTCTCCGTCGCGCGTACCCGGTCACCCCGGCTTTCCGGCCCCCGGTCACCGGTGCCGCCCTGGCACGTGGTGCGACCGGGGCGGCACCGGGGCCGATCAGTACTTGCGGTCGGGCAGGGCGGCCTTGGCCTGTTCCGGCGTGAACGTGGTCTCCTCGGTGAGCACCCGTGCGGGCACGCTCTCCCCCTTGACCACCTTCTTGGCCAGGTCCATCAGCTGTGGCCCGAGCAGCGGACTGCACTCGACGATGTAGTTGATCTTCCCGGCGGCGAGGGCCGTCATGCCGTCCTTCACGGCGTCCACCGTAATGATCTTGATGTCGGCCCCCGGCTTCTTACCGGCCGCCTCGATCGCCTCGATCGCACCCAGCCCCATGTCGTCGTTGTGCGCGTACAGCACGTCGATCTTCGGGTTGGCCTTGAGGAACGCCTCCATCACCTGCTTGCCGCCGGCGCGCGTGAAGTCACCGCTCTGGGATGCGATGACCTTGAACTTCGAGTCGGCCTTGATGACGTCCGCGAAGCCGGCCTTGCGGTCGTTGGCCGGCGCCGAACCGGTCGTGCCCTGCAGCTCGACGATGTTCACCGGGTCGGTCCGGCCCTGGTACTCCTTCGTCAGCCACTCGCCGGCCTTCTTGCCCTCCAGCACGAAGTCCGACCCGATGAAGGTCCGGTAGAGCGTGGTGTCCTTCGAGTCCACGGCCCGGTCGGTGAGGATGACCGGGATCTTGGCGTTCTTGGCCTCCCGGAGCACCGGGTCCCAGCCGGTCTCCACCACCGGCGAGAACGCGATGACGTCCACCTTCTGGGTGATGTAGCTGCGGATCGCCTTGATCTGGTTCTCCTGCTTCTGCTGTGCGTCGGAGAACTTCAGGTCGACGCCGGCCGCCCGCGCGGCGTCCTGGATGGACTTGGTGTTGGCCGTACGCCAGCCACTCTCCGCACCGACCTGAGCGAAGCCCATCGTGATCCTGTCGCCGGCCTTCCCCGACCCGGACGTGCCGGTACCACCTCCGCAACCCGCTGACGCCGTGGCGATGAGCAGGCCGCCCACCACCGCCGCGGACCATCGTCTCCACACTGCGCCTCTCCTCACCGTGAATGTCCTGGGCCGCGGACGGCGGCCGTTGCGTTAACGTTCACATTGATCGGTGAACATGATCGCCACACCATGGCATTTCGCAGACAGCTTCTCTGTGACCGAAGAGTTGATCGATCGTTGCGCGTATTTCGGAAGTGTTAGCGCTCTCATCGCCGGCGTCAAGACCCGGCCGCGAGCACGCTACCTAACCGTGACCCGGGGCGTCACCGACCGTGGCGCCGCGAGGCGTCCGTCTATCCCCGGGCCCACCGCTGGTTCGCGGCCGCGGTACAGGTCCACAGGATCACGGTGGTGCCGTTGGCCGTCGCGTTGCCGTTGACATCGAGGCACAGCCCGGACTGCACGCCGGTGATCGTGCCGTTCGCGTTGATGGTCCACTGCTGGTTGGCGCCGCCGTTGCAGTCCCAGATCTGAACCTTGGCGCCGGCCGCGGCGTTGACGGGCGCGCCCAGGCACGCACCGAGGACCTGGAGGGCCTCACCCACCGGCGGCCTGGGGCACGGTGGTTCATCGGTCCTCCTCTCCGCGGTCGAGGTGTCCGCCGCGGGTGATGTGGCCGGCCGGCGGGTACGGGGTCGGCTGGTCGCCGGCCGGCTGTCCGTGGTGGGCGCGGTGCCCGGGTGCCGCCGCCGGCACAGGTCATGCCGCGGTACACCGCGGCGTGGGCGCGCTGTTGGCGCCGGTCGCGGTGCCGAGGAAGCCGAACTGCGTACTGGCGCCGGCGCCGAGCGCGCCGTTGTAGCTCACGTTGCGCGCGGTGATGTCCGCACCGGCGACGGTGACGTCCGCGCCCCAGACCTGGGTGATCGTCTGGCCCCCGCTGAACTGCCAGGTGACCGTCCAGGAGGAGATGGCGGCGCCGCCGGCGGTGACGGTCACCGTGGCCTGGAAGCCGCCCGACCACTGCCCGACGATCGCGTACGAGGCGGCGCAGGAACGCCCCCCGGCCGGCGGGGTGGACGGTGTCGGGCCGCCGGACGGGCTCGAACTCGGGCCGCCCGGGGTGCCGATGCTGCCGGGCACCGACCGCAGCGCCGTGTACCAGGTGGCGGCCATCTTGTCGTAGCCGCCGGCCGTGGGGTGGATGCCGTCGATGAGGTCGGCGGTGGTCAGGGCGCTGTGCATGTCGACGAGGTGGACGTGCCTGCCGGCACTGGCCTTGCTCTGCACGATGCCGGGGACCGCCGCGTTGAAGGTACGGGCGGCCGACTCCTGGCCGGCGTTCGACAGCGGGATGATGGTCGCCACGAACACCTCGGCGGTCGGCACGGCCGCGGTGATGTGGTCGATCAGCGTGGACAGCCGGTTCGGTGCGCCCGCCACGTTGTAGTTCTGCAGGATGTCGTTGGTGCCGATGTGCAGCAGCACCGTGTGCGGTGTCGTGTTCCGCAGCCAGCCGGTGATGTTGGCGTCGATCTGGTCGATGCGCCACCCGGGGTGGCCTTCGTGGTCGTGGTCGCCCAGGTTGGCCGGCCCGTTGAACTGCGAGCCGACGAAGTCGATCCGGTACCCGCCGGCGACCGTCCGCTGCCACAGGCCGATGCGGTAGCCGCCCGGTACCTGGGTGCCCTCGGTGATGGAGTCGCCCAGTGGCATGACCCGTACCCCGCCGTTGGACTCCGCGCTGCCGACACCGCTCCACATCACCGTACCCACGGCGACCATCGTCACGGTGAGCGCCACCAACGCGAGCCATCGTCTGCCTGTACGCATCACGGAACCTCCTACGAACATGACGGGTGGAGTCGGGAAACCGAAACGTTCGGGGGTGCCCCGGTGCCGTGCGCCCCGGGGCACCCCGGTCGGTCAGCAGGTGGAGTTGGTCTGGGTGAGCAGCCCGAGCCGCCAGGGCAGGCTGTTGTAGTCGCCGCCGGAGCTCGGGTCCCGGCCCTGGTAGAGGTACTGCATCTGGCACGGGCTGATGGTCAGGGTCTGGTCGACTGTGCCGCTGCGGACCATCTCGCCGTGGCTGATGTCGGTCGTCCACGCGGCACCGCTGAACGTGACGTTGGCGATGCCGGCGAACGGGTTGCTCTCGCTGGCCGCCAGCGGGGTCCACGACCCGGCGATACTGGTCGACGTCCAGGACCGGAAGTACCGGCCGCGCGACCCGATCGCCTCGACGATCAGCAGGTACTGGTTGGAGCCGGCGACCTTGTAGACGTTGCTGGCCTCGAACACGTTGTTGCGGTTGCTGTCCTGCAACGCGATGACCGTATTGGTCATCCCATTGGGGAAGTTCGCCAGGGAGGTCTGCGACCGGTACAGGTGGCCGTTGTCGTCGCTGGAGAACAGGTAGCAGGTGGCCGAGTCGCAGATGACCCACATGTCGACCCAGTACCCGTTGCCGATGTTCTGCTGGATGATGCTCGGCATCGACGGGTAGAAGTTCTTCGGCGCGCTCCACCCGTTCGGGTTGCTGATGTCCGGGTTGGTGGAGTACGACGCGTTACCGGTCTGGTAGACCAGGTACCACAGCTTCTGCGGGGCGAAGTAGAACACCTGTGGTGCGGCCCGGTACCCGGAGCCGATCGGGGTGCGGTCCAGGTAGTAGTGCGTCGCCGAGCCGGCCTGCGACCAGTCGGTGAAGCTCAGGTACACCATGTTGTAGCCGGACGCGTTCGCGATGCTGGCGAACACGTGGTACTTGCCGTTGTAGTACACCACCGTCGGGTCCTTGATGCCGGCGACGTTGTGACTGGCGTCCGACTTCGGGGAGATCAGCTGCCCGCTGGAGCTCCACCGGAAACTGCTCGGCAACGTCCCTCCCGGGGGCGGCGAGGACGGCGGCTGCGACGTGGGCGGCGCCGAGGTCGGCGGCGTGGTGGTCGGCGGCGTGGTGGTCGGCGGGGTGGTACCGCCGTTGCACGGGGTGCCGTTGAGCGCGAAGTTCGTCGGCACCGGGTTGGACCCGTTCCAGGAGCCGTTGAACCCGAAGCTCGTGCTGGCGTTGGTGCCCAGGTTGCCGTTGTAGCTCGCGTTGCGGGCCGTCACATTCGCCCCGCTCTGCGTCACCGTGGCGTTCCACGCCTGGGTCACCGCCTGACCGGCGCCGAACGACCAGGTGAGCGTCCAACCGCTCACCGGGTCACCGAGGTTGGTGACGTTGACGTTGGCGCCGAATCCATCGGTCCACTGTGAGCTGACCGTGTAGGTCACCGCACAGCCGGCGGCCGCCGCGTGGGCGGCCACGGTCACCGTGCCGGCCGCGCCGAGCACGGCCAGGGACACGCCTGCTGCGGCGAGGATGCGTCTATGCAACATGGGGAGCAGACTCCTCCATCGGTGGGCCAACTGAGGTGATCGCAAGGGCGCCCGGTGGGCCGGGAGCGCCACTCGCGGTTGTGGGGGCGGTGCGGGTCCCGGACCGGCTGCCACTCGACGCGACAGCCGACCCGGATGGATGGCCGCAGCTCAGCCGCGGCTGCACGGGGTGCCGTTGAGCGAGAAGTTCGTCGGTACCGGGTTGGACCCGTTCCAGGAACCGTTGAACCCGAAGCTCGTGCTGGCGTTGGTGCCCAGGTTGCCGTTGTAATCGACGCTGTGGGCCGTCACGTTGGCTCCGCTCTGCGTCACCGTGGCGTTCCATGCCTGGGTCACCGCCTGACCCGCGCCGAACGACCAGGTGAGCGTCCAGCTCGTGACCGGGGCGCTCCGGTTGGTCACGGTGACGTTGGCGCCGAATCCACCGGTCCACTGTGAGCTGACCGTGTAGGTCACCGCACAGCCGCCGCTGCCGCCCGGCGGCGGGCTGGTCGGCGGGGCCGTGGTCGGCGGTGCCGTGGTCGGCGGCGGGCTGGTCGGCGGCGGGCTGGTCGGCGGGACCGGAGCACCGTTGCCGAGGGCGGACAGTACGGCGTCGTAGGCGGGCTTCTTGTTGCCGTTCGCGTTGAACAGCAGCGGGTTCTCGCCGGTGCGCCAGGAGTCGCTGTCGCGGATGCCCCACACCGTGATGCCGGTGCAGCGGGACACGTTCATGCACGCCTTGACCGTGTTGGTGTACGCGGTCGTCGACGCACCCGCGATGTCGAGCTCGGTGAGCTGCACGTCGACGCCGAGCGCGGCGAAGTTGCTCAGCGTGGTCTGGAAGCTCGCCGGCGGGCCGCCGGTGCCGAAGTGGCTCTGGAACCCGACGCAGTCGATCGGTACGCCACGGGACTTGAAGTCGCGGACCATGGTGTACACGCCCTGGGTCTTGGCGGCGCTCCAGTCCTCGATGTTGTAGTCGTTGTAACACAGCTTCGCCGCCGGGTCGGCGGTACGCGCGGTGCGGAACGCCTCCTCGAGGAAGCCGGTGCCGAGCACGTTGCGGAACACCGAGCTGCGCAGCTGGGTGGATCCGTCGGCGAACGCCTCGTTGACCACGTCCCAGGCGTACACCTTGCCCTTGTAGTGGCCCATCACGGTGGTGATGTGGTTGTTCATCACGCTGCGCAGCGTGTTAGCGTCGCCGATGCCGCTCACCCACGACGGCAGCTGCGAGTGCCACACCGTGGTGTGCCCGCGTACCCGCTGCCCGTGGCTCAACGCGTGGTTGACGATCTGGTCACCGGGGCCGAAGTTGAAGGTGCCGCGGGACGGTTCGGTGGTGTCCCACTTCATCTCGTTCTCCGCGGTGACCATGTTGAACTCGCGGTCGAGAATCGACACGTAGGTGGAGTCGCCCAGCTTGCCGGCCGCCACCGCGGTGCCGAAGTACCGGCCGGTCGTGGCCGCCTGCGCGCCCAGCGTGCTCGCGGCCTGGGCCGGGACCGCGGTCAGTGCCGCGGCGCCGGCCGCGGTCGACATCGCCACCGCGGCCGACAGGCCTAACACCCAGGTGCGGCGCTGGCGGGATCTGGTTGGACCGTTCATTGCTCTCCTCGGGTGGGGCGCGTGATGCGGGGTGCGCCGTGGCGCGTTCACGTGGCCAGCCGGATCGGGTTGCCGGCGTGGAAGGCCCGGGGTCCGATGTCCGCCGGAGCCGTCACGCGAGCGTGGTGTGCCGCTGAGGGTCGGTGTGGTCAGCACCCCTGCCGCCAGCCAGGGGTACTGCCGTGATGGTCAGGGTGTGGTCACGGCGAACTGCCCGACGGTGACCGAGCCGCCGAGGGCCTGGGTGGCGTAGTTGAAGATGCCGAACCGGTACCCCATGAAGAACTGCCAGTCGTTGTTCATGGCGTATGCGGGTCCGAGGGTGGTGAAGGTGACCCCGTCGGTGCTGTAGGAGAAGCGCGCCTGCCGGCCGGTGCCCGGGCGGATGTCGGCGGTCAGCCGCAGCCAGATCCGGCCGCCGGAGACGGGGGCGCCGGCGACCTCGGTACCGGTGCTGGTGGTGTTCCAACTGCTGTCCATGGCGAGCCCGTTGGTCATCACCACCCTCGTCTGGCCGCCGTCGCGTCTGACCCCGATCCAGGCGGACAGGTGGCGCAGCAGCGCGAGCCCGGCCCGGTCGCCGTCCCTCATCGCGGAGTAGTCGAGCTGGATCGTCGCGGTGGACGACGGTCCCTGGATCCGGTGGGTGAGGGTGTTGCGGGCGGCGTACAGGTCGTTGGTCACCGTCGCGGTCTGCAGCCGCAGCCCGTTGCCCACCGACCACTTCGTGTTGTCCGGGTTGTGGTTCCACTCGTACCGCGGGCCGAGGGTCGTGCCGGCGAAGGTGTCCACGCCGGTCATCGGCGTGACCTGGCGCGGCGGGCGCGGCACGTCCGGGTACGGGTAGGTGGTGCCCCAGCCGCCGCCGACGGTCTGGATGGTGGGCCAGCCGTCCGCGCTCCAGTTCACCGGCGCCAGCACCGGGATCCGGCCGCCGGGATAGGCGTCGACGAAGGCCATGTAGTACCAGGCGCCGTTCCGGGTCTGGACGAGGCCGCCCTGGTGCGGGGTGCCGGCGCCGGCGACCGGGGTGGGCATGTTGAGCAGCACCTGTCGCATCTCGTACGGCCCCCACGGGCTGGTCGACCGCAGCACGTACTGGCCGTTGGCCGGCCTGGTGACCCAGATGTAGTAGTAGCCGCCCCGCTTGTAGAACCGCGAGCCCTCCAGGGTCCCCACGCTCGACGGCGTCTGGAACACCTGCTGGTGCCTGACCTCGCTGGTTCCGTCGGCCGACAGCTGCGCCACGCTGAGGGTCGTGTTGCCGTAGGCGACGTACATCGTGTCGTTGTCGTCGATGAGCATCCCGGCGTCGTAGTAGCAGTTGTTGATCCGGGCGCGCTTCTGCCAGGTGCCGTCCACCGCGGTGGCGGTGTAGACGTAGGTCCGGTTGAACTCGACGCAGCCGAGCCAGTAGAAGGTGCTGTTGCTCGTGCGGTAGTTGAACGCCGACGCCCAGATCCCCTTGACGTACGCGCGCCCGCCGGTGAGGTTGTAGGCGCTGGAGTCGAAGTCCAGGCTCGGCACCGAGTGGCCCGCGTACTCCCAGTTGACGAGGTCGTAGGAGCGCAGGATCGGCGCCCCCGGCGAGTAGTGCATCGTCGAGGCCGAGTAGTAGTAGGTGTCGCCGACCCGGATGATGTCGCCGTCGGCGAAGTCCTGCCAGACCACCGGGTTGGTGTACGGCGCCGACGGCGGCCACGGACCGGTCGACGGCGGCGCGCTCGACGGCGGCGGGCTCGACGGCGGCGGGGACGACGGGGGCGGCGTCGACGTCGGTGGTGGCATGGTGCCTCCGGTACAGGTGGTGCCGTTGAGCGTGAAGCTGGTCGGTACCGGGTTGCTGCCGTTCCACGAGCCGTTGAAGCCGAAGCTGGCGTTGCCCCCGGTGGGGATACGTCCGTTGTAGGCGGTGCTGGTCACCGTCACCTGGGCACCGGACTGGGTGAAGCTGCCGTTCCACAGCTGGGTGACCGTCTGCCCGGCGGTGAACGACCAGGTCAACGTCCAGGTGTTGACCGGGTCACCGAGGTTGTTGACGGTCACGTCGGCGCCGAACCCGCCCTGCCACTGGCTGGTCACCGTGTAGTCGACCCGACATCCGGCCGTCGCCCGGGCGGCCACGGCGGTGATGGCTCCGTAGGCACCGACCACGACGGCCAGTGCGGCCGCGAGCCAGAGCCGACGACGACTCGGTCTCATGGGGGTTCCTCTCCGACACCGCGGTCAGCCCCGCGATGTGAACGCTAACAACTTTTAAATCGAAGTGTATCTATTATTCGCCCAGGAGACGAGCCCCCTTCGGCCCCCGCGAGGGAGCCGGCCACGCGCCCATCGTGGCCGGCTCCCCCTCCCGGCACCCCTGCCGTCTACCCGCGGAGCGGGTCAGATGGTTGACCGCGAGCATCGTCGATCTCATGTACCCCGGTGGACGGCCGATCCCGGGATGCCGGCCGTTCCGTCAGTCCTGGGCCTTGCCGCTGGTGATCCGGGACAGCACGAGGGCGACGAGGATGATCGCCCCGTTGAGGGCAGAGATCCACTGCGCCGGCACGCCACCCAGTGTCAGCACGTTCTGGATCATGTAGAGGAGCAGGATGCCGGTGAAGGCGCCGAACATCGAGCCCTTGCCGCCACCCAGGCTCACTCCCCCGATGACGGCGGCCGCGAAGACGGTGAAGATGTCCCCGCTGCCCTGAGCCGCGGCGACCGAGGCGAGCCGGCCGGCCAGCAACAGGCCCCCCAGCGCGGCCAGTGTGCTGGCGACGACCAGGGTCAGCCAGAGCACCCGGTCGGTGCGGATACCGGCGGCCCTCGCGGCGTCCACATTGCCACCGATGGCGTACAGGGCGCGCCCGGTACGGGTGAAGCCGAGCACCACGATCGCCACGGCGAAGGCGAACAGGCAGACCCAGATCGACGCGGGCATGCCGAGCCAGGAGGTGGTGCTCAGGTACAGCATGGACTGCGGGAGGCCGAAGAACGTCTTGCCCCCGGAGAGTCCGGTCAGCATGCCGCGCAGCACGATCAGCATGCCGAGGGTGACGATGAAGCCGTTGAGCCCGAACCGGACGATCAGCAGGCCGTTGAAGGCGCCGATGAGCGCGCCGACGAGCAGGGTGACCGGTACCGCCCACGCACCGGGAACGATCCCCAGGCCGTGCGTCACACCGGGCGCCACGACCAGCCACGCGGCGATGCCCGGGGCCAGACCGAAGGTCGACTCCAGGGAGAGATCCATCTTCCCGGCGATCAGCACCAGCGTCTCGGCGAGCACCAGGATGGCGATCTCCGACATGGTCTGCAGCACGTTGAGCAGGTTGTCGGGGTGCAGGAACACCGGGCTGACGAGCTGACCGACCACGGCGATCAGGATGATTGCCGGGATCAGCGCGAGGTCCCGCAGTCGGGCGACGGCCGGGCCGCCGCGCAGCCGCGTGGTGGGTGCGGGCCCCTCGGTGACGTCGGCGCTGTCGACGTCGGACATCGACTCAGCCATGGTCGAGATCGACCCCTTCCATCGCGGCCACCATGTCGTCGTCGCGCCAGCCCCGGCTGAACTCGCCCACCAGGCGCCCCTGGAACAGCACGAGCACCCGGTCGCACGCGCGCAGGTCGTCCAGCTCGTCCGAGACGACGAGCACGGCCGTTCCCCTGGCGCGTACGTCATCGACGACGCGCAACAGGGTCTCCTTGGACCGCACGTCCACCCCGGCCGTGGGCCCGATCAGCACCAGGACTCCCGGCTCGGTGGCCAGTGCCCGGGCCATCACCACCTTCTGCTGGTTGCCCCCGGACAGGCCGGCGACCGGCAGCCACGGACCCGGCGTCCTGATGGCCAGGTCGTCGATCATTCTGCCGGCCAGCGCGTCGCGGCGGGCCGGCGAGATCAGTCCTGACCGGCGTATCCGTCCGGGTACCGTCATCGTGATGTTCTCCCCGACCGACAGCAGCGGGACGAAGCCCTCCCGGTGCCGGTCCTGGGGAACCCACCCGACGCCCGCCTCCAGCGCGTCGGGCACGCTGCCCGGCCGCAGCACCCGGCCCGACACGGTGACCCGGCCGGCGGCGGGCCGGCGCAGCCCCACCAGCGCCTCGGCCACCTCCACCTTGCCGCTGCCCCCACCCCCGGCCAGACCCACCGCCTCGCCGGCACGGACGCCGAACGTGACGGCCGGCGCGCCGGCGGTGACCGCGAGGTCGTCGACCGCCAGGACCACCGGGGCGCCGGCCGCCACGGGCGGGCGGTCCGTCGCCCCGGCCAGGTCGACGCTGTCGCCGGTCATCGCCGACACCAGGTGCGGCCGGGAGACCGCGGACACCGGCGCGGTGAGGATGTGCCGGGCATCGCGCAGCACCGTCACCGTGTCGCAGATGTCGTAGACCTCCTGCAGGTGGTGGCTGATGAACAGGAACGTCACGCCGTGGCGCTGGAGCGCGCGGACCCGGTCGAACAGGCGCCTGATGGCCGCGCCGTCCAGTTGCGCGGTGGGCTCGTCGAGGACGATGAACCGGGCGCCGAACGACAGCGCACGGGCGATCTCCACCAACTGGCGCTGCTCGACGTTCAACGCCGCTGCCGGCTGGTCCACGTCCACCCGCACCGACCACGCCGCCAGCAGGCGTCGCGCCGCACGGCGCAGGCCCGCCCAGTCGACGAGTCCCAGGCGGTTGCGTGTCTGCCGGTTGAGGTACAGATTCTCGGCGACCGACAGGGTCGGGATGATCGTCGACTTCTGGTAGACGCAGGCGACCCGCTCGCGCCAGCCGTCCCGGTCGCCGAGGCCGGGCGCCGGAGCACCGTCGAACAGCACCCGGCCGCTGTCGGGCGCCTGCAGGCCGGTGAGGATGGACACCAGCGTCGACTTGCCCGCGCCGTTGCGACCGACCAGGCCGTGCGTACTGCCGGCCCGTACCGTGATGCCGACGTCGTGCAGGGCGACGGTGGAGCCGTACCTCTTGCTCACGCGGATGACCTCGACGGCGGGCCGGGACGGTCGGTCCGGCCCGCTGTCGGCGGTGCGATCGGATCCGCTCACGACGTCGGCGCCCCCCTGACTAGCTGACGTTGTTGCCCCAGAGGCTCTTGTCGTCGTACCTGACCGACGGCACCCCGCCGTACGTGCCACCGTCCAGTGTGACCAGGGGTGCGGAGAGCTGGTCCTCCAGCACGCCGTCACGGACCTTGACGATGGTGCTGTCGTGGTCGGTCCGGCCCGGCGCGAACGTCCTGCCGTCGATCGCGGCCTTCGCGTAGTACAGCCCGTACCTGGCGTACAGGTCGGCCGGCTGGCTGACCGTCGCGTCGATCTGCCCGGCGCCGATGTCCTTGAGCTCCTCCGGAATGCCGTCGTTGGAGACCACGAACACGTGCCGGGGGTCGCTCGGCGGTACCAGCAGGTTCTTCTGCCTCAGCACCTGCAGCGTGCCGGACAGCGCGAAGCTGGCCTGCATGTACACGCCCTTGATGTCCGGGTCGGAGGCCAGCCGGGTGAGGAACTTCGCCGACGCCACGTCGCCCTTCCAGTCGGTGGCCTCACCGAAGACGGTGATCCCCGGGTAGTTCTGCTTCATGCAGTCGTTGAACGCCTCGGTGCGGTCGCGACCGTTGATGGAGGCGAGATCACCCTCGAACATGATGACCTTGCCTTTGCCGCCGAGCCTGGTGCCCAGGAACTGGCAGGCCTTGGTGCCGTACGCCCGGTTGTCGGCCCGTACCACCATGAACACGTTGCCGGTGTCGGGTCGGGTGTCGATGGTGACCACCGGGATCTTCTTGGCCCGCAACGTGGTCAGGGAAGGTGCGACGGCCGCGGTGTCCTGGGGCGCCATCACGACGCCTCTGACTCCCTGGCTGATGAACGTCTGCACGTTCGAGATGAGGTTGGCCACGTCGTTCTGCGAGTTCGTGGTCTTCAGCCGCACGCCGACCTGCCCGGCGGACTGCGGCACGTATGTGATGTAGGAGTTCCAGAAGTCGGTGTCGGACCGGGGGTAGTCCACCCCGACGAGGGGCTCGGCGCCACCGTTGCCGCTACCGCTCCCACCCGACGAGCACGACGCCACCGTACCGGTCAGCGCGAGGAGGGCCACGCCACCGGCCACCATCCAGCGGAACCGCACGATATCCTCTCCTTCCGGCCGGCGTGGCGCCGGCCAACGGTCAGCACTGTTCGGACCGGACGGTGGCATCGAGGCGGGTGACAAACCCGAACACGGTCCGCCTTTCGGGCCTGCCCCGGAGGCGGGCACAAAGAACGGTGGCTGCCCTCCGGCCGGATCTCGTCGCTCAGCCCGCCCGAGAACATCCGATGTTTGTTATAGCGTCGCGGGCCACGAGGTGTCCAGATTACATTCACAGATTTCACTTTCTGCACGTACGTCGTCTGGCCTTCTGCGCGGGCAGCGAATGACGGACCGCCCAGACAGACCGAAACGTATGACGCTCGACGCCGTGACCCGGGCGCCACTGTCACCTCACCCAGCGGAAGCCGGACCGGCCGGTTATCCGGCAGGAAACGCGGCGAGTGGATAATGAGCACATGCGAGCGCCTGCCATGACGGACGTCGCGCGCCTAGCGGGGGTCTCCCACCAGACGGTGTCGCGGGTACTCAACAACCATCCCAACGTCCGCGAGCAGACCCGGCTGCGCGTCCGCGCGGCCATCGCCGAGCTGGGCTACCGCCCCAACCGGGCGGCCCGGGCGCTCGTCACCGGCCGGTCGCAGCTGATCGGCGCCGTCACCATGAACTCCACCCTGTACGGGCCGGCATCCCTGCTCGCGGCGTTCGAACAGGCCGCCGCCGAGGCCGGTTTCGCCGTCAGTGTCGCCACCGTCAGCACCCCCGACCGTCGCTCCATCACCGCCGCCGTCGAGCGGCACCTCGACCACCGGGTCGCCGGCATCGTCGTCATCGCACCCGTGGCGTCGGCCGCCGAAGCCCTGGCGCACATGCCGGCCGGGGTACCGCTCGTCGCGATCGACGGCGACCCGGAACGGCCCGGTGCGCTCGCCACCGTCGATCAGGTCGCCGGCGCCCGTGCAGCCACCCGCTGCCTGCTGGAGGCGGGTCATCGGACGGTGTGGCACGTCGCCGGACCGGACGGCTGGTTCGACACCGCGGGGCGCATCGCGGGATGGGAGAGCGCCCTGCGCGACGCCGGAGCCGAGATCCCGCCCCTCATGTCCGCCGACTGGTCGGCCGCCTCCGGTTACCGGGCGGGGCAGATGCTGGCCCGCATGCCGGAGGTCACCGCCGTCTTCGCCGGCAACGACCATCTCGCCCTCGGCATCCTGCGGGCCCTGAACGAGCGGGGCCGCCGGGTGCCGCAGGACGTCAGCATCGTCGGCTTCGACGACGTCCCCGAAGCCGCCTACTTCATCCCTCCACTGACGACGATCCGACCTGACTTCGCCGCCGTCGGACGGGCGAGCCTCACCCTCCTCGTCGACCAGATCCGGTCGGGCCGACCGACGGCCAGCCGACACACGATCGCCCCGACGCTCGTCGTCCGCGACAGCGTCGCCGCGCCCGTCAGCTGAGGCCGTCCCGTCCCGGGAGCATCCTGGCCGACCTCGCTCCGGCGGCACGACCCCGCGCAGCACACGGCCCGTTCACCGGGTCGCGGCCGGCCGCCGCTCCACCTGACGATCCACCTACGGCGCCGACCGGCCACCCAGCCGCCACATCGACCGCCGGTCGACGTGGGTGATCAGACCATCCGCGGCCGGATCCGCCGCGCGGACGATTGTCCACAAGTGACAGCCCAGGACAGCTTTGTTGCCGGACCGTTACACTCGGGCATTGACGATCATGATGTTAGCGATAACATTCACTACACGCCCGGACCCCACCCCGCCCACCTTCCTCGATCAGAGGTCTGCCTATGCCGATCGATCGTTCACCGGCACTGGTCGTCGGAATCGACTTCGGGACGCTGTCCGGCCGCGCCGTCGTGGTACGGGTGGCCGACGGCACCGAGCTGGGCTCCTCGGTCTTCGAGTACCCGCACGCCGTCGTCACCGACGCACTGCCCGGCAGCCGAACCCCGCTGGGCAGCGACTGGGCCCTCCAGGTCCCGGGCGACTACATCGACGTCCTGCGGCACGCGGTGCCGGCGGCCCTGGCCGACGCGGGCGTCGACCCGGCCGACGTGGTGGGCATCGGCACCGACTTCACCGCCTGCACGATGATCCCCACCCTCGCCGACGGCACGCCGCTGTCGGAGGTGCCACGGTTCGCCGACCGGCCGCACGCCTACGTCAAACTGTGGCGCCACCACGCCGCCCAGCCGCAGGCCGACCGGATCAACCGGCTCGCCGCCGCACGCGGCGAACCCTGGCTGGCCCGGTACGGCGGCCTCATCTCCGCGGAGTGGGAGTTCGCCAAGGGACTACAGGTCCTGGAGGAAGACCCCGAGGTCTACGCGACCATGCAGCGCTGGGTCGAGGCCGCCGACTGGATCGTCTGGCAGCTGACCGGCACCTACGTCCGTAACGCCTGCACCGCCGGGTACAAGGGGATCCTCCAGGACGGGCGGTACCCGGGCCGCGACTTCCTCGCCGCACTCAACCCGGACTTCGCCGACTTCGTGGAGACCAAGCTCGACCAGCCGATCGGCCGGCTCGGGGCGGCGGCGGGGCGGCTGACCGACCGGGCGGCGGCGTGGACCGGCCTGCCCGCCGGCATCGCGGTCGCGGTCGGCAACGTCGACGCGCACGTCACCGCCGCCGCCGGCAACGCCCTCGAACCGGGCCAGATGGTCGCCATCATGGGCACCTCGACCTGCCACGTGATGAACGCCCGGGAGCTGCGCACCGTGCCCGGCATGTGCGGCGTGGTCGACGGCGGCATCGTCGCGGGACTGTGGGGGTACGAGGCCGGGCAGAGCGGCGTCGGCGACATCTTCGCCCACTTCGTGAACACGCACGTCCCGGCCGGGTACGCGCGGCGGGCCGAGGACGAGGGGCTGACCGTCCACGAGTACCTCACCCGGCTGGCCGCCGCCCAGCCGGTGGGCCGGCACGGCCTGATCGCGCTGGACTGGCACAGCGGCAACCGGTCGGTGCTGGTCAACCACGAGCTGTCCGGGGTACTGGTCGGCGAGACCCTGGCCACCCGGCCCGAGGACGTCTACCGGGCCCTGATCGAGGCCACCGCGTTCGGCACCCGCACCATCATCGAGACCTTCACCGCCGCCGGCGTACCCGTGACGGAACTGCTGGTCGTCGGCGGCCTGGTGAAGAACGAGCTGCTCATGCAGATCTACAGCGACGTGACCCGGCTGCCGCTGTCACACATCCCGTCCGGGCAGGGCCCGGCGCTCGGCTCCGCCATCCACGCGGCGGTCGCGGCGGGCTGCTACCCGGACGTACGCGCGGCCGCGGCCCGGATGGGCCGGGTCGAGCGCGCCGTCCACCAGCCCGACGAGGCGGCCAGCGCGGTCTACGACGCGCTCTACCAGGAGTACCGGACGTTGCACGACTACTTCGGAAGGGGCGCCAACACCGTCATGCACAGGCTGCGCGCGATCCAGCGCCGGGCGGTGACCCGGTGACACTCACGCACGCGGTGGAGGACACCATCCGCGCACTGCGCGCCGAGGTCGCCGCGCTGCACGCCGAACTGCCCCGCAACCGGCTGGTGGTCTGGACGGCCGGCAACGTCTCCGCCCGGGTACCCGGCGCCGACCTGCTGGTCATCAAGCCCTCGGGCGTCGGCTACGACGAGATCGGCCCCGACACCATGGTGGTGACCGACCTCGACGCCACCCTCGTCGACGGTGACCTCAAGCCGTCGTCGGACACCGCGGCCCACGCCTACGTGTACAAGCACATGCCGCACGTCGGCGGCGTCGTGCACACGCACTCCCCGTACGCGACCGCGTGGGCCGCGCGCGGCGAGCCCATCCCGTGCGTGTTGACGATGATCGCCGATGAGTTCGGCGGCGAGATCCCGGTCGGCCCCTTCGCCCTCATCGGCGACGACTCGATCGGGCAGGGCATCGTGGCCACGCTCGCCCACCACCGCTCCCCCGCCGTGCTCATGCGCAACCACGGCGTGTTCACCATCGGCACGACCGCCCGCGCCGCGGTCAAGGCGGCCGTGATGTGCGAGGACGTCGCACGTACCGTCCACCTCGCACGGCAGCTCGGCACACCGCTACCCATCAGCCAGCATGACATCGACTCACTCCACACGCGTTACCGGAACGTCTACGGGCAGGCCTGAGCCGTGCCCCCGTCGGGAGAGACCGCCATGTCATCGGCAACAGAGCGTCAGTTGTGGTTCCTCACGGGCAGTCAGCACCTCTACGGTCCGGAGACCCTCGACCGGGTTGCCGAACAGTCTCGACAGGTCCGGCACCTGCTGGCCGCCTCCGGAGAGATCCCCGCCGAGATCGTCGGGAAGCCGGTACTCACCGACGCGCCGGCGATCCGCGCGGTGATGCGCGAGGCGGACAACGACCCGCGGTGCATCGGCGTCATCGCCTGGATGCACACGTTCTCACCGGCCAAAATGTGGATCACCGGGCTGGACACGCTCCGCAAGCCGCTGCTGCACCTCCACACCCAGGCCAACGCGGCGCTGCCGTGGGCGTCCATCGACATGGACTTCATGAACCTCAACCAGGCCGCGCACGGCGACCGCGAGTTCGGATTCATCCAGACCCGGCTCGGGGTGGCGCGCAAGACGGTCGCCGGACACGCCTCCGACCCCGCACTGGTCGCCCGGATCGCCGGCTGGGCGCGGGCCGCCGCCGGCCACAGCCACCTGCGTACCCTCCGGTTGGCCCGGTTCGGCGACAACATGCGCGACGTCGCCGTCACCGAGGGCGACAAGGTGGAGGCCGAACTGCGGTTCGGCGTGTCGGTGAACACCTACGGCGTCAACGACCTGGTCGAGATCGTGGACGCGGTATGCGACGAGGCCGTCGACGCCCTGGTCGCCGACTACGCCGACACCTACCGGCTCGCCCCGCACCTGGCCCGGGGCGGCGAACGGCACGACTCGCTGCGGTACGCGGCCCGCATCGAGGCCGGGCTGCGGCAGTTCCTGACCGACGGGAGCTTCGGCGCGTTCACCACGAACTTCGAGGACCTGGGTGGCCTGCGCCAACTTCCCGGCCTCGCCGTGCAGCGGCTGATGGCCGACGGCTACGGCTTCGGCGGCGAAGGCGACTGGAAGACCTCGGCGCTGCTGGCCGCGGTCAAGGCCATGGGCACGGGTACCGGGCGCGGCACGTCGTTCATGGAGGACTACACCTACCACTTCGGTCCCGGCGAGCCGAAGATCCTCGGCGCCCACATGCTGGAGGTCTGCCCCTCCATCGCCGGTGACGTGCCGAGCTGCGAGATCCACCCCCTGGGCATCGGCGGCCGGGAGGACCCGGTCCGGCTGGTCTTCGACGCCGCCCCCGGCGCCGGCGTGGTGATCGGGTTGGCGGACCTCGGCGACCGGTTCCGGCTGGTGGCCAACGAGGTCGAGGTCGTACCGCCCGACGAACCGCTGCCGAACCTGCCCGTCGCCCGCGCGGTGTGGAAGCCGGCGCCGTCGCTCGCCACGTCGGCCGAGTGCTGGCTGACCGCGGGCGGGCCGCACCACACCGTACTGACCCAGGCCGTGGACGCGGAGACCGTACGGGACTTCGCCCACATGGTGCGCACCGAACTGGTGCTGATCGACCGGCACGCCACGACCTCGGATCTCAGCGATCGCCTTCGCTGGAACCAGGCCTACTACCGGCTGGCCCAGGGGCTGCCGGGCTGACCCACCACACACTGACGACAGTGGAGAGAAGCATGAAGCTGGCACGGTTCTCGGCGGTGGCCGGGGCCATCGCGCTGGCCGCGGCCCTGACCGCCTGCGGTTCCAGCACCAAGACGGTCGATCAGCAGACGGGCTCCGGTGACAACGCCGGCGCCCTCGTGGGCGTGACCATGCCGACGAAGTATTCGGAGCGGTGGATCCACGACGGCGACAACCTCAAGAGGGCCCTGGAGAAGCTGGGCTACAAGGTCGACCTCCAGTACGCGGAGAACGACATCCCGACCCAGGTCAATCAGCTCGAGAACCAGATCACCAAGGGCGCGAAGCTGCTCATCGTCGCCTCGATCGACGGCACGGCGCTCACCACCCAGCTGCAGGAGGCGGCGGACAAGAAGATCCCGGTCATCTCGTACGACCGGCTCATCCGCAACAGCCCCCACGTGGACTACTACGCCACGTTCGACAACTTCAAGGTCGGCGTCGATCAGGCCACTTCGCTGCTGGTCGGGCTGGGCCTGAAGAAGGAGGACGGCGCCGACGGGGACGCCAAGGGACCGTTCACCATCGAGCTGTTCGCCGGCTCACCCGACGACAACAACGCCACCTTCTTCTTCAACGGCGCCATGTCGGTGCTGAAGCCGTACCTCGACCGGGGCACCCTGGTCGTCAGGAGCGGGCAGACCGACTTCAAGACGATCGCCATCCTCCGCTGGGACCCGGCCACCGCGCAGAAGCGCATGGAGGACCTGATCACCAAGTACTACGGCGGTGGCACCAGGGTCCAGGGAGTGCTCTCACCGTACGACGGCCTGTCGATCGGGATCCTGTCCGCGCTCAAGAGCAGCGGCTACGGCGCGGCCGGCCAGCCGTACCCGGTCGTGACCGGCCAGGACGCCGAGCTGGCCTCGGTGAAGTCGATCATCGCGGGTGAGCAGTACGCCACCATCTTCAAGGACACCCGCAAGCTCGCCGAGGTGACGGTCGGCATGGCCGACAAGGTACTGAAGGGCGAGAAGCCGGAGGTCAACAACACCAAGGACTACGACAACGGCACGAAGGTCGTCCCGTCGTACCTGCTCCAGCCGGTCATCGTCGACAAGAGCAACGTCCAGCAGGCGCTCGTCGCCACCGGCTACTACACCGCCGACCAGCTGAAGTGACCGCGCCCGGAGCGGGCACGCCCCGTCCGCGACAACGGCGGCGGGGCGCGCCCGCCCGCGGGAGAGACCGCACCGCGGTGCACGGCACCGCCGAGGGGAGGCGACCGCATGGCCGACGACATCCTCCGGATGCGCGCGATCACGAAGACGTTTCCCGGCGTCACGGCGCTGTCCGACGTCAACCTGACGGTACGCCGGGGCGAGATCCATGCCATCTGCGGTGAGAACGGCGCGGGCAAGTCGACCCTGATGAAGGTGCTGTCCGGGGTGTACCCGCACGGCTCCTACGACGGCGAGATCCGTTTCGGCGGCGTGCCCTGCCGGTTCTCCGGCATCCGTGACAGCGAGCAACGCGGCATCGTGATCATCCACCAGGAACTGGCGCTGTGCCCGCAGCTGTCCATCGCCGAGAACATCTTCCTCGGCAACGAGCGGGCCAGCCGCGGTCTGATCGACTGGAACCGCACCAACCACGAGGCCGCGGAGCTGCTGCGGCGGGTCGGCCTGCGGGAGAACCCGGTCACCCCCGTCCTCGACCTCGGGGTCGGCAAGCAGCAGCTCATCGAGATCGCCAAGGCGCTGTCGAAGGAGGTGCGGCTGCTCATCCTCGACGAGCCGACCGCCGCGCTCAACGACGAGGACTCCGCGCACCTGCTCGACCTGCTGCGAGGGCTGCGCGACGACGGCATCACCTGTTTGATCATCTCCCACAAGCTCAACGAGGTGCTGGCCATCGCCGACACGATCACCATCCTGCGGGACGGCCGCACGATCGAGACGCTGGACGTTCGGGCCGGCGGCGTCACCGAGGACCGCATCATCTCCGGCATGGTGGGCCGCGACCTGGAGCACCGGTTCCCGCCCCGCGAGCCCCGCATCGGCGACGAGATCCTGCGCATCGAGGACTGGACCGTACACAGCCCCACCCAGCACGGCCGGGTCGTGGTGTCGAAGGCCAACCTGAGCCTGCGCCGCGGCGAGATCGTCGGACTGGCGGGTCTCATGGGTGCCGGGCGCACCGAGCTGGCGATGAGCGTGTTCGGCCGCTCGTACGGTACCGACATCTCCGGCCGGGTCGTCAAGGACGGCAAGCAGCTCGACCTGCGTACCGTGCGGGACGCCATCCGGCACGGCATCGCGTACGCCACCGAGGACCGCAAACGCTTCGGCCTGAACCTCGTCGAGGACGTCAAACGCAACACGTCAGCGGCCGGGCTGCGCAAACTCGCCCGGTGGGGCTGGGTGGACGACAACGAGGAGTACCGGGTCGCCGACGAGTTCCGCACCGGCATGAACATCAAGGCACCGAGCGTGCTGGCCGCCGTCGGCCAGCTCAGTGGCGGCAACCAGCAGAAAGTCGTCCTGTCCAAGTGGATCTTCACGGATCCGGATGTGCTGATCCTGGACGAACCGACCCGCGGCATCGACGTCGGGGCCAAGTACGAGATCTACACGATCATCAACCGGCTCGCGGACGCGGGCAAGGCGGTCCTGGTCATCTCCTCGGAACTGCCGGAACTGCTCGGCCTGTGCGACCGCATCTACACCCTGTCGGCGGGGCGGATCACCGGTGAGGTGTCCCGCGCGGACGCGACCCAGGAACTCCTGATGCACCACTTGACCAAGGGACAGGGGTAGAGCCTCCATGAGCAGCAGCACCGCGCCCACGAACGCCGATCTGGCCGTCGACACGTCGGCCGTTGGGGACACGCCGTCGTCGAACGGCAGGCCGTCCGGGCGGTTCTCGGTGAGCGTGCGGCAGAGCGGCATCTACATCGCGTTCGCGTTGATCGTCGCGCTGTTCTCGGCCCTCACCGACGGCGCCATGCTCCAAGCGCAGAACATATCAAACATCATCGTGCAGAACTCGTACATCCTGATCCTGGCGATCGGGATGATCCTGATCATCATCGCCGGGCACATCGACCTGTCCGCGGGCTCCGTCGTCGCCGCGACCGGCGCACTCGCCGCGGTTCTCATGGTCGACCACCACCTGCCGTGGCAGGTGGCGATCCTGGTGACGCTGGTGGCGGGCGGGCTCATCGGCGCGTGGCAGGGCTTCTGGATCGCGTACTTCGGGCTCCCGGCGTTCATCGTGACCCTCGCCGGCATGCTGCTCTTCCGCGCGCTGACCATGACCGTGCTGGGCAACCAGGGCATCGGCCCGTTCCCCGACGCCGTACGCACCCTGGCCAACGGCTTCACCCCGGGCTACCTCGGCAACATCGGACTCGGGCCGCTGGGCGGCGCCGACCTGTTCAGCCTGCTCGTGGGCGTGGTGGCCGTCGGCGGCATCGCCGTGACCCAGTGGCGCGCCCGCGCCGGGCGACGGGGCTACGGCCAGGCGGTCGACCCGTTGCCGCTGTTCATCCTCAAGATCGCCATGGCGGCCTTCGTCGTGCTGGCCGTCGTGGTGCAACTGGCCCGGTTCAAGAACCTGCCGTGGGTGCTCGTCCTGCTGGCACTGCTGGTTCTGGCGTACTCGCTGCTGGCCAACCGTTCGGTGTTCGGCCGGCACGTCTACGCCGTCGGCGGCAACCTCCAGGCGGCGACGCTGTCCGGGATCAAGGTCAGGTCGGTGGTGTTCTGGATCTTCGTGAACATGGGCGTGCTGGCCGCCATCGCCGGTGTCATCTTCGCCGGCCGTCTCAACCGGGCGGGGCCGACCGCGGGCGTCAACTTCGAACTCGACGCGATCGCCGCGGCGTTCATCGGTGGCGCCGCCGTCCAGGGCGGCGTCGGCAAGGTGGTCGGCGCGATCACCGGCGGACTCATCATGGCCGTCATCAACAACGGCATGTCCCTGATCGGCGCGGAGAGCGACCGCGTGATGCTGGTCAAGGGCATCGTGCTGCTCGCGGCCGTCGCGTTCGACGTGTGGACCAAACGCCGCGCCGGTCGCGCTTCCCGGTGACCCGCCGTCCGCCAGACATCCACCGACTGCGCGGAGCCACCGGCCGGGAACGATCCGCGGACGAGGCGTGAGACGACGCCGCGGTCGCGGCCACGGCGGGTGCGTAGCCGGCCGTCGCCCCGGTGGTCAGCTCTGGAGTTCCCGCAGCACCCGCCGGCACGCGTCGGCGCACCTGCGGGTGGCGTCCGAACACAACCGACAGTGTTCGTGGTGGCCCGCGTGCCCGGCACACAGCTCAGCGCTGTGCTCGCAGGCCGTCACGCACGCCTGCAGCTGTGCGCCGAGCAGCGCGCCGTCGTTGGCGCGGGTGAGCAGGCGACGGGTCACCCCCACCACGTCCGCGCAGTTCATGTCCCGGATGACCGCGTCCCGCAGGTCGCGTACGTCGTCCTCGGTGACCATCGCCGCCGCACACGTGTTGACGGCTTCCTCGCACTCCAGCATCGCGTCTATCGCGGCCGTCAGGCTCTCGTTGCTCACGCGGGGCCTGATACCGACGGTCATGGTGGCGAGTACCTGCTGTGTCCGTGGCATGGCGGTCCTCTCGACGTCGGATGCGCAGATCGGGCACACACACTCACCGCGGACCCGGCGACTAAACCAACTCGACCGCCGTTCGTCTCCCTACCGGTCTCGCGGCGGTACCCGGGCGCCCACCTCCAGCCGCTTTCCCGCGTCCCGCCACGCGACGACCCCGCCGGCCAGGCTGGTCGCGTCGCAGCCTGCCTGCCGGGTGAACGCCGCGAGCCGCTTCGAGTACTCCCCCACCGGGCAGATGAAGACCAGTCGCACGGACGCGGGGAACGGCACGCCCTGGCCGAGCATGTCTTCCAGGTGGTCGTCCCGGATGTTGATCGATCCCGGCACGTGGCCGATCCGGTAGGCCATGCCGCCCCGCGTGTCGATCTTCAGGATCCCGTGGTGCCCGTCGAGGGCTTCCAGCTCGTCGGGCGAGATCTCCGGTACGTCGTCGAGCGCCTCCGGCGCCAGGTCCCGCACGCTCCCGCCGGCGGCCCGGCCGAAGAGGTCCGGGCGCCGCTTCTTGACATACGACAGGTACGACTCCAGCCGGTCACAGATGATGATCACCGCCTTGACCGGCCGGCCCGCGACCTCCGCGTGCCGCCCGAGGCGGTCCAGCGCGGCGGCGTAGGTGGCGCCGCTGGTCGGCCCGGCGAGCACACCGTGCGCGGTGGCGAGTTCGAGGGTGCCGTCGATGGCCGCGGCCGACTCGACCGGGACGATCTCGAGGTAGAAGTCCGGTTGGAACAGCCCGACGTCCCACAGCTCGGCCTCCGACCGGATACCCGGGATGAAGTCCGAGCGGCTGGACACGACCCCGATCGTCCGCATTCCCGGGTTACGCTCCTGCAGGTAGGTGGCCGCCCCTCGGGTCGAACCGGTCGTACCGAGCCCGCCGAACAGGTAGTCGACCGGCCCGATGTCGTCGTAGATCTCCTTTCCGGTACCGCGGTAGTGCGCGTCGAGGTTCTTCGGGTTGGTGTACTGCGACGGGTGGTAGTAGGCACCGGGATCGCCCGCCATGACGTTCTCGATGGTGGAGAACACGTCGTGGGGTGCGGTCGGGTCGGGGCACTCCGACAGCCCCGGCAGTTCCCGCACGTCGGCGCCCAGCAGGTGCAGTACGTCCCTGACCTCGTTCACCCGGACCCGGTTGGTATAGGCGCGCAACCGCGTCCCGCGCATCGCCGCCAGCACCTGCAACGCCTTCGCGGTGTTCCCGCTCGACGCCTCGATCAGGGTCCGTCCGTTCCCGGCGACGTCGGCCAGGTCGTCTTCGACCATCGCCCAGGCGACTCGGTCCTTGACCGAGCCGAACGGGTTGAACAGCTCCAGCTTGGCGTACAGCTCGACGTGGTCCAGCCCGTGCACGCGGGCGTCGAGCTTCAGCAGTGGCGTATCCCCGATCAGCTCGGTGATGTCGTGGTAGAGCATCAGCCGGCTCCCCTCATCCGGTCATCGGCGTCCGGCCACACCGCGAAGTCCGCACCGGCGCGGACGGCCGCCAGCTTCGGTGGCCGCGGCCGCATCAGCGCCTGGGACGCGGACAGGTCCATCTGGTAGCCGGCGGTGTTGGCGAACACGACGAGGTCCCCGGGCAGCGGCAGCCTCGCCAGCCACGTCTTGTGGTTGGAGACCATGTCGCGCTCCAGGCACAGGTTGCCGGCGAAGTACACACCGCAGGGCCCGTCCCGGTACTCGTGGCTCCGCCCCCGGTAGACGACCACGGGGTCGAGCATCACCTCCTGGTCGGCCGGGGTGACGGTGTCGCGACCGATGTCCAGGTTCACCAGGACACTGCCGTCGGCGGCCTGCTTGACGAACTCGACGCTCGCCAGCGTCACGCCCGCCTGGTCGACCAGTGCCTTGCCCGGCTCCACCCACAACTCCATCAGGTTGTCGGACAGCACCCGGGCGACCGGTCTGCCGTCGTCCCCCTCCAGCAGGCTGTCGAGCAGCGCGCGCAGGAACTCCGGCCCGGGCGTGGTGTTGGCGTACTTGTGGAACACCGGGATCCCGCGCACCACGCCGCCGTCGTACGAGTAGCCGAAGGTGTTGCCCGCCCAGGTCAGCGGCTCGCCGTGGCCGAGCAGCCCCCGTTTGAGGGCGTGCACGTAGTCGTCGAAGGAGTCGGGGTCGGCGATGAACACCTGCCGGAAGCCACCGCCGACGTTCAACACGTACGGGGTCAGCCCCGCCGCGTACGCGTCCTCGATCAGGCGCAGGCAGGCGTCCACCACCGCGACCCGGTCACGCACGTCGTTGCTGTCCAGGTGGAACGAGTACCCGCGGAAGTCGAGGACGTCGGCTCGTCGGGCGACCAGGTCGAGCGCCCGTCCGACCTGGGACGGCGGGATGCCGAAGCGGCTGACCCGCACGGCGCCGTCCGGCGACCCGGATCCGGACACCCGCAGCAGGACCCGTGGCCGGAGGCGGCCGGGGCGATCCGCCGCCAGGCACGCGATGCGCTCCAGCTCCCAGAGGTTGTCGACGTTGATGGTGAGGTCACGGTCGACCAGGTCACGCAGGAAGGCCTCACCCTTCGGCCCGGTGACCTCGATGCGGTCCGCGGTGAACCCGCAGGCCAGCGCGTTGGCGAGCTCTCCCGGGGAGGCGACGTCGACGCTGATCCCCGCGCGCGACGCGGTACGGACCAGTGCCCGGGACTGGTTGGCCTTGTGGGCGTAGCAGATCCGGTACCGCAGGCCGTAGCCGTCCAGCACGTCGCGGAAGGCGGCCACGTTCTCCGCGAACACCTCGGGGAAGACGATGTTCACCGGTGAGCCGAAGCGCGACACGACGTCGTCGAGGAGTTCCCGCCGGCCCAGGAACGACGCGACCAGCGGGTGGATCCTGGGGGCCAGGTCTGCCATGCGGGTCAGCTGTTCGCGCCGGAGACGACGGTGTAGCCCGCGTCGCGGATCGCGTCGAACGCCCGCTCGCGGTTGCGGGTGCTCCGGAACTCCGCGACCACCCGCTTGGTCGCCAGGTTCACCTCCACCACCTCGATGCCCATCGACTCCAACAGCCCCCGGATCGTGGTCTGGCAGTGCCTGCAGTTCATGTCGGGGATGTGGAAGCGCCGGTCGTCCGGGTCGATCAGGGCCCTGTCCCGGCTCGCCTCCGCGCGCCGTCCGGTCACCTCGACGACCTCCAGCGTCCGGGCGAAGGTCTCGACGTACCGGTGCACGACCACGGGCAGGACGCTGAACCTCTCGCCGTCGACGACGTTGGTCATCTGCGCCAGGCACCGCGGCTGCGCGGCCTCGTCCAGCAGCGCGTACTGCTTGGATATCAGGTCGAGGTCGTGGTGGTACCGCGTGACGGCCTCCTCGACGGTCAGGCCCTCCTCCGCGGTCGCCTTCCGCATCACCGCGTGCGCCTCGGCGACGGTGGCGTCCTTCATCGCCCGGAGCGTCCCCAGGCACTGTGTGGAGTACCGGACCGTGCCGCCCGGCAGGGTGACGAAGGCGGCCGGGATCATTCCCCGCCGGTACGTGGAGGCCTGAAGCTCCCAGAACCACTGCGTCGCCACGACGTTGAAGATCCCGCAGTCGCGCATACCCCGGGCGAACTCCTCCGGCGTGCCGTACGGCGTCTGGTGCGCGATCAGGGCGTGTTGGGCGAGCACCCGGCCGGTCGCCTCGATCCCGATCCGGAAGATCTCCAGCGGATCCTGGTCGGTGGTCGTCGCCGCGAGCACGGCACGCTCGTCCGGACCGAGGCGGGCGATCGCGTCGGCGAGTACCGGATTGGCGGCGAGGTCGCGCCACAGCGCCAGGGTGGTCTCGCGTACCGCGATCGGCACCACCGGGCCCAGGGCACCGGGGCCGACGTGCCCCGTGTTGGGAATCCCCGCGCTGTCGGTCCAGACGATGCGATGGGTGGCACTGGTGACCAGCTCCGGCGGGCACGGGCGCATGAACCGTTCGAGGTAGGTCCGTTGCGAGTAGCTCAGGTGGCTTCCCGGCTCCGGGCTCATCGGCGTGGCCGTGTACGCGATGCGTCGCCGCCCGCCGATACCGTCGACGCCCGTGCCGGCGAGGTCGGAGGCGAACAGTCCGGGGTGGGCCAGGCCGGCCAGGATGCGCGCGGCGGCAGGCCGGTCGTAGCAGCCCACGGCTGGTCTGGTCACGGCTGGACGACCTCCTTCACGATCAGCTCCAGGAAGTCCGCGAAGCGGTGGATCTCGTCGGCGGTGTTGTAGACGTGCAGGCCGACCCGCACCGAGTCGTCCTGGGGCTGCGCGTCCGGCAGGCAGTGGGATCCGGTGCGCACGTAGAAGTCCCGGGAGGCCAGCGCGAAACCGAGATCGCCGGCGGCCACCCCGTCGACGGTGAAGGAGACGATGCCGTAGCCCACCCGGCAGGTGGCCGCGGCGACGCCGGGGAGGAACTCCAGCGCGGGGATCCGGCGGAGCCGGTCCACCACCTGGAGGGTCAGGTCCCGGTTGTGGGCCGCGATCGTCGCGATCCCGACGTCGTCGATGAACTCGATGGCGGCGCCCAACGCCAGGATGCCCGCGACGTCGGCGGTGCCGCCTTCGAGCAGGTACGGCATGCCGGTGGCCCGCAGGACACCGGAGTCCACGGCGACGCCCGAGTGCCCGCCGGGCAGGAACGGCTGCACCTGTCGGTGGACTCTGCGGTGGCAGTAGAGGACGCCGGTGCCCGGCGCGCCGAACATCTTGTGCGCGGAGAACGCGGCGAAGTCCGCGCCCAGTGCGGTGACGTCGATCGGCACGTGCCCGGCGCTCTGGCTGCAGTCGAAGCAGAGCAGGACCGAGCTGTCGATGCGACCCCGCAGCTCCTCCAACGTCGTCATCGAGCCGAAGACGTTGTGGACGTGGCTGGTCGTGATCAGTCTCGTCCGGACGCCGATTTTGGACAGGATGTCGTCGGTGTCCGCTTCGCCGGTGGCGGTCACGCCGTACGGGACGAGGTGGACGGTCGTGCCGAAGCGGTGGAGGATCCGCTGGAGGTTCAGCCAGGGGTAGACGTTCGAGGAGTGGTCGCGCGGATTGAGGAGAATCTCGTCGCCGTCGCGCAGGTTGGCCAGCCCCCAGGCCAGGGCTACGGCGTTCAGACTCGCGGTGGCACCGGCGGTGAAGACGATCTCGTCCGGGCTGCCGGCCCCGACGAACCGCGCGACCTGCTCCCGTACCCGTTCCACCCGGCGGGTGACCCGGTTCGCCCACGGGTACGTTCCCCGTCCCGCGTTGGCCGTCTCCTCGGCGAGGTACCGGACGACGGTGTCGACCACCGGACCCGGCTTCTGGGTGGTGGACGCGCTGTCCAGGTACACCACCCGCGGGTCGGCGACCAGCGCCGGGAACCGTTGCCTGATGCCGGCGACGCTCATGGTCGCCGGCCGCCTGTCGGGTACGGAAGGAAGGGTTCCACTGCCGAATCACCTCCCCGTGGACGAACGGGCGTGCGGCGGCGTGTCATCACTCATCGTAGAGACCGGGTAGCGCGACGTATAGAACCACCGATGTCGTTACCTCGCCGCGCGCCGTGGTCCGCGTGCCGTCCACGCCGGACCGGTGGACAGCCGGGTCGGCTGCCAGCCACCCCACTCGCCGGCTCACGACATCGCCACCAGCATCACGCCCGTACCGGCGCTCATCAACGCGTGCAGGGCGAGCCCGGTGCCGGAGGTGAGCAGCCGTCCCCGGGCCGGCGCCGCACCGCCGGCCGCCACCGGACCCATCGGAACCGCCGGCGACGCCACGACCCACGACCGCCGTCCCGCCCGGGCCAGCCACCACAGGGCGGCCAGCAGGAAGTACGTGCCCGCAACGACGTTGACCGCCGTCACGTCGCCGGCCGGCAGCGGATCCGGCACCGACGTCACGCCCGCCACCGGCATCGCCATCCCCGCCATCGGGTGCGCACCGGGGTGCGGCGCCGGCGCCACGCCCGTCGGCACGAGCAGCACCATCCACACCATCGCGGCCATCGTCACGCCATGCTGTGCCAACTCCAGGCAGTCGCCGGCCGGCGCCCCACCGGCGACCGCGGCAGCCGTCCGCACCCCGAACCAGCACGCAGCGGCCGCGAACACCGCGAGGGACACGTCACGCCAGCCGCCCCACCGCCACGACCACAGCATCGCGACCATCACCAGGCTCATCGCCAGATGCGTCAGGGCGGTCAACCGGTCGGCGAGCGTCACCCGGTCGCCGCCCGCCGGCAGCAGGCACCGCGCCGAGCAGTAGGCACCGGTCAGCGTGAAGACGGTCACGAGGGTCCATCTCAGGGCGGGAGAACCGATCATCGCCGCCTCACCTGGCCGGCGGCACCGTTCCGCGACATGACCGCCTCCCTGGCAGCGCGCGAGGACAGCGTGTCTCACCGATCGTAGATAGCCCCTCAGCGCTGCGTACAGAAAAGCCGTCACCTACCGGATGAGTGAATGCTTCATGTCACGATGTCCGTGGCCACCGGCGAGTCATCCACCCGGCGCGATCGACCCGCACGTCGGGGGTGCGCCGGTCACGGGCACGCTGCGCTGACCCGGTCCAGTTCGCGTACCGTGACGTAGCCGGCGAAGCGCTCGCGCCGGTAGCGGTCGCAGGCCGCCTTGACGTTGTCGGCGCGGGTGGCGTAGTCGACGGCGAGCACGACCTTCCCCGCGTCGCGGAGGTTGCGCGCGTCCTCGAGGTTCCCGCCGCACCAGCCCTGACTGCACGGCCTGTCGGTGTCGAGGAAGAACAGCTCCTGCACGCCGATACCGTCGATCGCGGCGGTGTAGTCGGGGTAGCTCTGCAGCTCGGGCGAGTTCTGCGGCACGACCCAGAAGCCGGGGCGCTGGCGCTTGGCGTACCCGCTGATCCGGCGGACCAGCTCCACCATCGCCCTGCCCAGGCCGCCACGGGTCTGCTCCCGGACCGTCGACAGGTCGACGGCCTCGAACGCGACCGGGGTGTCGACGTACACGCCGTCGAAGCCGGCTCTGATCGCCTGGTCGACCCGGGGCGCGATGACCCGCTTCCACCAGCGCTCGTCCCAGTAGCGTACGAAGTACTCGTCGGGCGAGCCGGCCGGGCGGTTGAGCACCAGGTCGTTGGCGTCCTGCCGCAGGAGCGCGTATTCGGGCCGGGAGTCCTCGATGGCCCCGATCTGGAAGTACGCCAGCACCTTCTTGCCCGAGGCGCGTAACGCGGCAACCTCGGCGGCGGTGAAGTAGTCACCTCCGCCGTCCCGGGCAAGGTCGATGACGGCGAGTCGCTGCGGCGCCCTGGCCAGCGCGTCCAGCTTGCCGTCGGGGTAGTTCTGGAGCTGGTAGACCCAGCCGGCGAGCGCCGGCGGCCCGCTCGGCGACGCGGACGGCGACGGTGGCGCGGGGACGATCCGCAGCGGAGTGCACGCGGTCAGCGTCACGAGGGCCGCCAGCGGCGCCACGCCGCGGTACCGCGACGGTACGCGTCGCGCGACGCGCGGGACCGAGCGCAGGAAAATCGAAGATAATCGATCAAACAAGATCATTGACTGGCCTTCCCGACGCATGAGTGCCACAGGGAGCGGCGGCCGCGCATCGATGTTATGCGCGTCGACGGTTCGGCGCTCGGCAACGGGAGAAGCTCGCGTACCGGCCGGTAATCAGCTATCGACCGGCGCCCGGCGTACCGGTGGCCGGGCTTCCGGCGGGTGCGCCCGCCGCCGGTTCCGTCCGGCCAACGGTACGCAGGCTGACGGTCGCCAGCAGAGCCAGCACGCACAGCCCACCGAGGGTCAGGAAGCCCGCCTGGAAGGAGCCGGTGGCGTCCCTGACCACGCCGAGCGCGTAGCTGAACACGAAGCCGCCGAGGTTGGCGCAGAAGTTGCCGAACCCACTGGTGACGCCGGCCGTCCGGGCGCCGAGCCGCTGGATCGGCAGCGCGAACAGCGGCCCGAAGTACACCTGGACGAACACGGAGCTGACCGCCACGACGGACAGCAACGGCACGAGCCCGTGAACGAGGGTGAGCAGGGCCGTCGTCACGGCCAGCACGCCCAGGGAGACCCCGATGACCGCCAGCGGCCGGCCGAGCCGGTCGGACAGGTACCCGCCGAGGACGTTCGACGGCGCCGTGACGGCCGCGCCCAGCGCGGTCACCAGCCCCGCGACGGCCAGCGGGTACCCGCGGTCGGCGACGAGATACGTCGGCAGCCAGAACGTGAGTCCCTGCACGACGGCCAGCCGGACGAACTGGATGAAGCCGGTGGTCCACAGGATCCGGTGTCGCAGCAGCCCGGGCAGCTCGCGCAGGCGCATGCCGGCGCCCGCGCGTTCCGATACCCCGTCGTCGCCGAGCCACCGGTAGAGCCCGAGGACGAGCAGCCCGGCGGCGGCGAAGACGAGGAACAGCCGCTGCCAGCCCAGCGGACCGACCAGGACCGGCCCGAGCAGGCTCAGCAGGATGTTCGACGAGAACCCGCCGGCGACGTAGAGCCCCATCGCGGTGGCCCGCCGCGCCGCCGGGAACTGGTTGCTGATCAGCAACAGGCCGGGGGCGAACACCAGCGAGCGGCAGCAGCCCGACAGCGCCTGGGTGACCACGAGCAGCGGGTACGAGTGCAGCGTGGCGAACCCGAACGCCAGTGCGTTCGTGCCGAGCAGCCCGAGCAGGAACAGTCGCCGGGGAGTGAACCGGTCGGCCAGGTACCCCGACGGGATCTGCATCAGCGCGTAGGTCAGGCTCGACGCCGCCGCCAGCGTCCCGGCCTGCGCGAACGACAGGCCCAGGTCGCCGCGGATCAGCGGGAGGAACAGCGCGACCCCGCCGACGACCAGCGACTGCGTACTCTGGCAGAGCACCAGCAGCGTAATGGTGCTCCGCCGCCGGTACCCGGGCCCGCGTCCGTCGTCCGTCACGTCGACGAGGCGGCCCCGGCGTCACGTGCCGCGGTGTCCAGGTTGTCCTTGTAGATCGCCAGCAGCCGGTAGATCCAGTGCACGAACTTCGTGTACGGCGTGATGGCGAAGGCCACGATGACCGACGCCAGGTGGGTCACCAGGACCGGGCCGAACAGCCGGCTCTCCCGGACGAACAGCGTCAGCAGCCCGGTCACCGCGAGGATGAGCAGCGCCCACAGGAAGCCGTAGTCCGCCCGCCGCATGGACGGCGTACCCAGTCCCGGGTCGCTGTCCCGCTTGAGCAGCATCAGCCCCACGCAGCCGACGGTCATCCCGAGCCCGCCGACGGTGCCGGTGACCACCGGCACGGACAGGTACGGGTACGGCGGAAGCAGGCCGAGGAACTCCTGCATGAACGCGGCCGAGGTGGTGGAGACCAGGCACAGGCCGAACCCGTACGAGACCGCGAGGTGGAACCGGCGGCGCCACGGGCTCGCCACGTCAGCCGGGTACTCGCAGCCCACGCCGCCGCCGCGCATGTGTCGCAGATGGACGCCCTGGACCAGGGCCCGCAACCACAGGGCGGGCCGGGCCAGGTCGCCCAGCCTGCCGTGGGTGTCGCGCCAGTACCTCAGGACGGCCCACGCGAGCACGACGACCGTCCACAGGCTCGGTGCCGCCACCACCGCCACCATCAGCAGGTGCGGGATGATCTCGTACGGGGAGCCGGGATTGTCGCCGGCGGAGAGCACCCGGCCGCTGGTGAGGTAGCTCAGCGCCACCAGCAGCACGGAGATCATCAGGAACCAGCCGACGACGCCACGCCACCCGCTCATCCACGCCGGTACCCGGCGGGGCCACACGTAGGTGCGGTAGGTCTCCTCGCGCACCTGCGTGAACACCTTCGGCGGGTTCAGGTCGAACTCGTGCGGCGCGGTGTACATGCAGGCGCTGAAGCAGTCCCGGCAGTCGTGGCAGAGGTTCGCCAGGTGGGTGACGTCACCCGGCGACAGGGTGGTCCGCAGTTCCAGCGCCGGCCAGACCGGGCAGTACCCGGCGCAGTACCGGCACGAGTTGCAGACGTTGAGCTGGCGTTCGGCCTCGACGAACAGGTCATCCAATGGCATGGCGGGCTGCCTCACGTCCGGCGATGCGTCCCCACACCGTGCCAATCGTCATTCCGAAGCCGGCCAGGTAGCCGGTCGACAAGATGTTGCCCGACATGATCTCCCCTGCTGCGAAGACGTTGCGGAACGTGCCCCCGTCCCGGCGCCTGATCAGTGCCCGGTCGGTGACCGCCACCCCGAGGTAGGTGAAGGTGATGCCCGGTCGCATCGCGATGCCGTAGAACGGTGGGCTGTCGATGCGCTGTGCCCAGTTGCTCTTGGGCGGGTCGATGCCCGCGGTGGACCGCCCGTCCTTCTCCGCCATGGTGAAGCGGCCGCCCGGTCCGCGGTCGACCGCCTCGTTGTACCGCGCGACGGTCTCCTCGACCGTGACCGGGTCGAGGTCGAGCTGCTTGGCTACCTCGCCGATCGTCGACGCCTCGTACCACCCGTACATGGGTGGCAGGAACGCGCCGTGCACCTTGCTGTCCCACAGCGAGTAGGCGATCTGGTCGGGCTGGAGGGCGATGTTGCGGCCCCAGATCGCGTACCGCTTGGGCCAGATGTCCTCGCCCTCGTCGTAGAACCGCCGCCCGTCCCGGTTGACCACGATCCCGAAGGGGATGCTGTCGAGCCGGGTGGCGATGCCGCCGTCGAACTTCGGGCTGCGCGCGTCGACCGCGACCGAGTGGAAGCCGCGCTCCTCGCCGGCCCGCTCCGCGCCGGCGTCCAGCAGTTGCGCGAGGACCGTGCCGTCGTTGTAGACCGGTCCGCGGATGTGGTAGTTCAGGGCCGCGTCGCCCCAGTACCGGCGGAGCCAGTCGATGTTGGCCTCGAAGCCGCCGCTGGCGCAGACGACCGCCTTGGCCCGTACCCGCTGCCGCCCCTGGCCCGTGCGCACGATGAGCTCGGTGCAGGTGTCGCCGTCGACGCGGACCTCCTCCACCGTGGACTCGTACGCGATGGCGATGCCGGCACCCGTGACCCGCCGGTAGTAGGTGTTGACGAGCGCCTTGCCCCCGCCGAGGAAGAACCGGTTGGTACGCCCGAGGTGCAGCGTCCCGGTCAGCGCCGGCTGCCAGCGCACGCCGTGGTCGGTCATCCACCCGGGCACCGACTCCGACTCCCGGACGGTCAGCTCTGCCAGAGCCTCGTTGCTCGGCCCCGTTCCCACGCCGCACAGGTCGGCCCACAGTTCGTCGTAGCCGTAGGTGCCGGTGTAGCAGTCGTCGGTGTAGTTGTGGACGCAGCGGATGTTGCGGGTGTGCCGGCTGTTGCCGCCGCGGAACACCACCGGGGCGCGCTCGAGGATCAGTACCCGGGCGCCCTGGTCGTGGGCGCTGAGCGCGCTCACCAGGGCGGCGTTGCCGCCGCCGATCACGACGACGTCCCATTCCAGGTCGTCGGAGATCGGCGACGGCGCGCCCGACCGATCGTGCGTCCGGCTCACCCCACGCTCCCGCTCGGGGTGTCCGGCCAGCCGAAGGTCGGTGCCGGGTGCGGCAGGGGCGGCAGGTCCCAGGTGGCCGCGGACGGCGTCTTGACGTCGGCGGACACCCGCACGTCGAGCACCGTCGGCCGGCCGGACGCGATCGCGGCTTCGAGCTGTCCGGCCAGGTCGCCGGGGCGCTCCACGACACTGCCGTCGGCGCCCATCGAGCGGGCCATGGCCGCGTAGTCCGGCGTGTACGACTGGCCGGTACGCGCGTGCAGGAAGCTCGTCGCCAGTTCGCGGTCGGCGCCGAAGTAGCCCTTCTGCTGGTCACGGATGGAGATGAAGCCCTGGTTGTTCCACACCACCCAGACGACCGGGATCTCGTACTCGACCGCGGTGGCCACCGCGCTCGGCATGAGCAGGAACCCGCCGTCGCCGACGACGGCCACCACCGGCCGCTCCGGCGCGGCCAACTTGGCGCCGAGCGAGCCGCCCACGCCGAAGCCCATGGAGGCGAAGCCCCAGCTGTGCAGCATGGTCCGCGGTGCGAACGCGGGCCACTCCTGGACGATCCAGTTGTGGTGCACGCCGACGTCGCTGACCAGGATGCCGTCTTCGGGCAGCACGGCGCGCAGGTCGCCGAGCACCCGCTCGGGCCGGATCGGTACCGCGTCGCTTCCCCGGTTGGGCGCGACGTGCGCCTCCCACTGCGTCGTCCAGCCGGCGATCTCGTCGCGCCAGCGGGCGCGGGGCGCGTGGTCGGCCGACACCAGCTCGGCGTCCGCACCGCCCTGCCGCTGCCGGACCGCGTCCACCAGCTGGGCCAGGAAGTCCTTGGCGTTGGCGACGATGCCCAGCGCGGCCGGGTAGTTGCGCCCGATCTCGGACGGGTCGATGTCGACGTGGATCAGGCGGGTCGGCGGGATCGAGTACGTGTAGCCGGGGATCCAGGAGCTGGTCGACCGGTCGTCGAACCGGGTGCCCAGCGCCAGGATGACGTCGGCCGACCGGGTCGCCCGGTTGGACTGGTACGTGCCGTTGCGGCCGCTGGAGCCCAGCGACAGCGGCGACCGCGCGTCGAACACGCCCTTGCCGAGCGGCGTGTGCACGACCGGGATGCCCAGCATGGTGGCCAGCGTCGCGAGCTCGGCGGAGGCGTCGGCGAGCTCGACGCCGTGGCCGACCACGATGACCGGCCGCCGCGCGGACAGCAGCATGGCCAGGGCGTCCTCGACGTCCCGGGTGCCGGCGGCCATCCGGTGGGAGAAGCCGGCGCGCCACAGCTGCGGCTCGGGGACCTCCGCGTCGGTGGCCTCGACGAAGACGTCCAGCGGTACGTCGAGATGTACCGGGCCGGGGCGGCCCTGCGTCATCGTGGCGAACGACTGGCGCAGCATGAGCGGCAGCTGCTCGGGGCGGGTGGCCTGGAAGCTGCGCTTGACGTACGGGCGGACCACGGACGTGAAGTCGGCCTGGTAGTGCCGGCCGGTCTCCTGGAACGGCCCCCGGTTGAACTGGGTGGTGGCGACGTTGCCGGTCACGGCGAGGAAGGCCGAGGAGTCCATCAGAGCGGAGCCGAGGGCGACCGGCAGGTTCGCCGACCCGGGCCCGCAGGAGGTGAAGGTCATCACCGGCTGGTGCCGGATCCGGAAGTAGGCGTCGGCCATGAACCCGGCCACCGACTCGTGGTGCACCGAGATCGTGGTGATCTCCTTCTGCCGGTCGTACAGCGCGTCGAGCAGCCCGATGTCTCCGTGCCCGCACATGCCGAAGGCGTACGGGACCCCCTCCCGGATCAGGTAGTCGACGATGATCTCGGCGCCCTTACGGCCGCTCATGGTGTGGTCCTTCCTCGTTGTCACATGCCGACCGCGCGCCCCCCGGCCCGCCGTCGGTCCACAGTGGCTGGTACGCCTGGACGTCCCGATAGGTGAGCAGCGGCACGGCCCGGCCGAGGACGAGGTCGCGGAAGTGGTCCGTGCCCAGGTGGCGCTGGCGGCCCCGCTCCCCCGCGTACTCCTCCAGCAGGACGAACCGCCCCGGCTGGTCGGTGGACTCCAGCACCTCGAAGCCCAGGCAGCCGTCCTCGCGCCGGGTCGCGGCCGCCAGGTCGCGGAGGATCCGGCGGACCTCCTCGACGGCCCCGGCCGGGGCGTGCCAGACGGCCACCACCCGGACGACGTCGCCGCCGCTCACTTCGGGATGCCCGGCGGTGACGTCACCACGACGAACTCGAGGTCCTGCGCGCCGGTGGACACCAGCGAGTGGCGCACGCCCGCGGGTACGAACATCACGTCGCCGGGCCCGACGGTGCGGGTCTCGTCACCGCACTCGGCGGTACCGGTGCCCGTGATGAAGTAGTAGACCTGCTCCTGGACGTCGTGCTCGTGCGGCTCGACGTACCCGCCGGTCGGGTACCGCGAGGTGCGGAAGTCGAAGTGCCTGCTGCCCTGCTCCTCCGGGCCCACCAGGTACCGGGAGTAGGCCCGGATGTGTCCCGGCGGCTCGATCCACTCGACGTCGTTCTCGTTCAGGAACGGCATTCCTGTGCTCTCCCCTCACCCTTTGCCTTCGACGAACAGCCGACCGAGGTCGACCTCCTGCTCGAGCCGCTCGACACCGCCCTGGTAGCGGACCTTGCCGAGGACGAGCACCACCACGTGCCCGGCGACCGACAGCGCCTTGCGTACGTTCTGCTCGACGATCATGGTGGTCAGCCCCTGCTCGGCCAGGAGCTGGACCTTGTCGTACACCATGTTGATCATCTTTGGGGACAGCCCGAGCGACGGCTCGTCGAGCAGGAGCAGCCGCGGGCGCAGCATGATGACCTTCGCGATGGAGAGCATCACCTGCTCGCCGCCGGAGAGCGTGTTGGCAAGCTGGTCGCGCCGCTCCTTGAGCAGGGGCATGAACTCGTACGCCTGCTCGATCCGCTCCCGTACCTGGCTGCTCGGGCGCACGGTGTACCCGCACATGCGCAGGTTCTCCTCGACCGTGAGGAACGGGAAGACCACCCGGCCCTGCGGCACCATGCACATGCCGTGGCGGACCAGGGCGTGGGCGGGCTTGCCCGCCACGTCGGTGCCCTCGAGTTCGGTGGTGCCGCGCCAGGTGGGTACCAGGCCCGCCACGGTCTTGAGGAACGTGCTCTTGCCGGAGCCGTTCGGTCCGATGATCGTCGTGATCCGGCCGGCCGGGATGTCGACGTCGACGCCGTGCAGGATCTCCTGCCGGCCGTAACCGGACACCAGGTCGCGGGTGCGCAGCAGGGTGGGCGCCGCCGGCCCGTCCGCCTCGGCCACGCTGACGGCGGGTTCAGTCTCCAAGGAACGCCTCCCTGACCTCGGGGTCGCTCAGCACCTCGTCGGGCGTACCGGTGAGCATCGCCCGCCCGCCGTTGAGGACCGTGACGGTGTCGCACATACTCATGACGACGGGCATGTTGTGCTCGACCAGCAGCAGCGTCATCCCGCGGTCGCGCAACTCGCGCAGCCGCGCGACGATCTCGTCGGCCAGGCCCGGGTTCACCCCGGCCATCGGCTCGTCAAGCATCAGCAGGGTCGGCCCGAGCATCAGCACCTGGGCGATCTCCAGCAGCTTCTGCTGCCCGTACGACAGACCGGCCGCCTCCTGGTCGGCCAGCCGGCGCAGCCCGACGAACTCGAGCAGTTCGGCCGCCCTGTCCCGGCCGTCGGCCGCGCCGCGCCCGCGGGGCGCGAAGACCAGCAGGTTCTCCGCGACCGTGAGCGTGGGGAAGATGCGGGTGAGCTGGAACGTGCGGATTAGGCCGCGGCGGGACACCTGGTGCGGTGCGAGTCCCTGGACCGATTCGCCGGAGAACACGATCTCGCCGGCGTCGCACCGCTGGTACCGCGTGATGATGTCGAACAGGGTGCTCTTGCCCGAACCGTTCGGCCCGATCAGCGCGGTGATGCTGCCCCGCGCCACGTCGAGGTCGACGCCGCGCAGGACCTCCAGGCCACCGAAGGACTTGGTCACGCCCCGTACGGACAGGATCGGTTCCGCCTGCGAACCGGTCGCCGTCGTTGCCGTCGTTGACATCGCCGTCACCATCCGATCACCCGTCGCCAGCGCGGCGACTTCCGAAGCAGGCCGAGGATGCCGAACGGCATGTACAGCACGAGCAGGACCAGCACGACGCCGTAGATGACCAGATCGACGCCGGGACGCCCGCTCAGCTGGGTCGACAGGTACTGCGACAGCGGCACCAGCAGCACCGCGCCGACCGTCGCACCGAGGAAGCTGTTCATGCCGCCGAGCACGGCCATCAGCACGATCTGCACCGACAGCGTGAGCGCGAAGACCGAGCCCGGATCGATGAACAGGATGAACTGGGCGTAGAAGGTTCCGGCCGCGGCCGCGATCGCCGCGCTGATCGCGAGGGCCGCGAGCTTGCGCCGGGCCACGTTGATCCCGCCCCGGGCCGCGGCGACCTCGTCGTCGCGCACGGCGATGAGCTGGAAACCGACGTTGGAGCGCCGCATCCGGTACGCCACGGCGAGCACGACCAGCCACATCGCCATGACCACGAAGTACAGGACCGACCGGTTCTCGAACTGGAAGTTCAGGACGGAGTTGCCGGCATAGGGCAGCGCCACGCCCTGCGACCCCTTGGTGATGGCCGTCGCGCCGTTGGCCACCTCGTAGGCGACCTGGCCCAGCGCGACGGTCACCAGCGCGAAGTAGTCGCCGCGGATGCCGAACCGGAAGCACGGGTACCCGATGAGCAGCGCCATCACCACCGCGAGCGCCATGCCGGCGAGCATGCCCAGCCACGGGCTGACGTGGTAGTCCACGTACAGCAGCGTGGAGGTGTACGCACCGGCGCCCACGAAGGCGGCGTGGCCGATGGAGTGCATCCCGCCGTACCCGCCGGCGATGGTCCAGCTCGTACCGAGAATCGCGTACCAGAAGATCAGTACGCCGACCTGGAGGTAGTAGAACGGCATGCCCGGGATGAACGGCAGCGCCGCCGCGCCGAGGAGCAGCAGCACCGCCGGCACGATCACCGCCCACCCGGCCTCGGCGATGCCCCGGTTGCGCGGGGCCACCGCGGCGGCCGGCGCCGGTGCCTGTGCCTGTACCTGCGTCGTCATCACGCCACCCTCGCCGACCGGCCGAACAGCCCGTTCGGCTTAGCGATCATGGCCACGATGAACACGAGGAACACGAACGCCGTGGACATCTGGACGCTGACGAGCGTGGCGAACACGCTCTGGCAGATCCCGATGACGATCGCGGCGGCGGTCGCCCCGAAGACGCTGCCGAGCCCACCGAGGATGACCACGATGAACGCCATGACCCCGAAGGTGTCCCCGGCGTCCGGGTGGATCGAGTAGATGGGCGCCATCAGCGCCGCCGCGACCCCGGTCAGCGCGGTGCCGACGGCGAAGGCGACGGCGAAGATCCGGCGGACGTTCATCCCGGCCAGTTCGGCCGACTCGGGCTGCTGCGCCACGGCCCGGATCGCGGTGCCGAGCCGGGTGCGGTGCAGGAACAGGAACAGGAGGCTGACGGTCAGGGCCGAGCCGGCCACCGCGATGAGGCTGCCCAGGGTGATGCGTACGCCGCCGAGGGCGACCACCCGGTCGGCGAACGACGCGTTCACGGTCCGGTGGTCCGATCCCCAGATGGCGAGGCAGAGGTGCTTGAGCGCGAGCGCCAGCCCGAACGTGATGAGCAGCTGGCTGGTGCGCTCCTTCTTCAGCACCCGGTCGATCAGGCCGATGTGGACCAGGTAGCCCAGGCCGCCCATCACGACCACGACGGCCGGCAGCGTGACGTAGGAGTTGCCGCCGGTCACGACGTGGAAGATGTAGATGCAGTACAGGGCCACGGTGAGCAGGGCGCCCTGCGCGAAGTTAATGATCTTGGTTACACCGAAGATCAGGTTCAGGCCCGCGGCGACCAGGGCGTAGATCGCGCCCAGCGCGACGCCGCTGGCTAGGGCCGAGGCGAGCTGCATGGTGAGAGCTCCAGAGATCGGGGAAGACGGGGACGGGCCACGGTCGACTACCGCTGGCCCCAGGTCGGCATCGGGAAGATCGGCTCGGCCGCCGCGAGCGACTGCGGGTAGACCACCTGCAACTTGCCGCCCTGCCACTGCATGATGTAGGACTTGGCGCGCTCGTTGTCGCCCTTGTCGTTGAACTTGGCACCGAAGCCCTGCGGGGTGCCGCCGTCGGGGATGTCGGTCTTCTCGGCGGCCTGCCGGATGGAGTCGCCGGTGACCTTGCCGGACTGGACCGCGCGCGGCAGGACGTCCTTGACCAGGATGTACGCACCACCCAGACCGTCGCCGCAGTGCACCAGGCAGTCGTGGCCGACCTTCGCCCTGAAGTCGGCGCGGAGCTTGTCCAGCACCTCCTTGGCCTCCGGCTTGAGGTTGGCGCTGTTCATGTTCTCGACCGCCGGGGCCTCCACGTCGTACACGCCCTCGATCCCCTTGGCCCCGAACTTGTCCAGGAAGCTCGACGAGCTGAAGCCGGCGGAACCGATCACGGCCTTGACGTTGAAGTCCTGGGTACGCGCCGCCTGCCAGAGCAGCGGCGTCGAGGCGACCAGCGGCACGGCGAGCAGGACGTCCGGCTGGGCCGCCTTCAGCCGTACCACCACCGGCGTCACGTCGGTGCTGTTCTCCGGGTACGCCTCCCGGGCGACGATGGTGATGTTCTTGGCCTTGGCCTGCGCGACGATGGCGTCCGCGACGGACGTACCGAACGGACCGTCCTCGTGCGTGACGGCGACCCGGATCTGGTCCAGCGGCTTGCCGAGCTTGCCGGCGAGGTAGTTCTCCAGGAAGTCGATGTCGGCCGCGGCGTACGTCTCGGAGGCGCCCACGGTCCGCAGGAAGTACTTGTTGCCGGGCTGGGCGACGTTTGGCGCCACGGCGCCGACCTCCCACAGCAGCACCCGGTTGCGCTGCGCCACCGGAGCGATCGCCTGGGCGATGCCCGAGGCGTAGGAGCCGATGATGACCTGAACGCCGTTCTGGTCGATCATCCGCTGGGCGACGGTGGCACCGACGCCGGGGTTGCTCTGCGAGTCACCCTCGAAAATCTTGATCTTCTTGCCACCGACGCCGCCGTGCGCGTTCGCCCACTCCAGCACCATCTTGGCGGCGTTGTTCTGGTCGGTGCCCAGCGCCGCCTGGCCACCGGTGGTCGGGAAGATCAGGCCGACCTTCACCTCCTCGGCCGCACCCGAGGCCGCACCGCCGCCGCAGCCGGCCGCCGCCCCCACCACCAGCGCGGCGCCGACGAGCGAGGCACCGAGTCTCCTGCGGGTTGTGGCACTGCGCTGAACAGACATCTAGAACCTCCGCGCCATGTCAAGTACCCGGGCCATTAGGGGACCGGAGTCACACTGCCATGCAGTGGGACACGACTGTATACGGAAGTAGTCGCTTGTGTACACAGTTTCATCTGCATGCAATAATCTGTGTTCTGCATACAGATAGGAGCCTCGATGTCGTCGACATACGACCGTCTGCTCGACCTGATCCTCAGCAACAGCATCGAGGCGGACGAATCGCTGACCGAGACCAGGCTGGCCGAGAAACTGCACGTCAGCCGCACTCCGGTACGGGAGGCGCTCAAGCTGCTGGAGCAGGAGGGGATCGTCGAGCGGTCAGGCCGGGGCGTGCGCCTGAAGGTGCTGGGCCCCGAGGAGATCCTGGAGATCTACGAGGTCCGCAGCGCGCTCGAGGCGGCCGCGGCCCGGGGCGCCGCGCAGCGCCACACCGACCTGGACCTGTCCCGACTGGAGGCGATCCACGAGGAGATGCTCAAGCTCCCGGAGTCCGACGTGGAGGGGATGATCTCCTGGAACTACCGCTTCCATGAGGCGATGTGGCGGGCCAGCCACAACGCGACCCTGGAGGGCGTGATCACCCGGCTGATCAGCCGGCTGCGGCGCTACCCCCAGACGACCCTGTCCTTCCCCGGCCGGTGGGAGCTGGTGCTCGGCGAGCACCAGGAACTGATCGACGCCATCCGCGCCTCCGACCCCGACCGGGCCGGCACGATCGCCGGGGAGCACATGACCCGCGCCCGCGACGTGCGGCTGCGCATGTACGCCAGGCAGATGGCCGGCGGAGAGGAGTGACCGCTCCCCGGCCGTCGTCCGGGCCGGCACCCGTGACCGTGCGGTGGCCCCCGTGACCGTGCGGCGACAGCCCTAGCCGGCGCCGGCACCGGCCGCCGCCGCGATGGCCCGGCCGGCCCGGAAGCCGAACGCCATCCCGACGCCCAGGGTGGCGCCGGGTCCCGGGTAGCCGTCCGCGGTCCAGAACGCCGCGGCGTTGCCGACGGCGAAGATGCCGGGGATCGGCCGGTCCGCCCGGTCCAGGACCCGACCGTCCACGTCGGTCACCGGACCGCCCTTGCTGCCGATCGTGCCGGGCAGCATCCGCACCCCGTAGTACGGCGGGGTGTCGATCGGGCCGAGGTTCGGGTTGCCCGGCTGGTCCGGGTCGCCGTAGTAACGGTCGTACGCGTTGTCCCCCTTGCCGAACTCGTCGTCGGATCCGCGCGCGCACGCCTCGTTCCAGCGCGCCACCTGATCGCTCAGGCCGTCGGGGTCCACCCCGAGCCGGCCGGCCAGTTCCCGCACCGTGGGGGCGGAGACGATCCAGTCCGGTACCGGCCGGTCGGTGGCCAGGCCCGGCAGGGCGTACCGGCGGCGGTACCCCTCGTCGACGACGAGGTACGCCTCGGCGTGCGGGCACCGGCCGTCCGCGTCGCGGCGGTGCATCGCCTTGCCGATCTCGTTGTACGGCAGCGCCTCGTCGACGAACCGCCGGCCGGACCGGTCCACCAGGATCTGGCGGGGCGCGCCGCGCTCGCGGACCAACCCGCGGAACGCCGGGACGCCGTCCACCTCCTCGCCGGGCACGGACACCATCGGCATCCACCACCCCTGCCCCAGGTTGTCCACCCGCGCGCCGAGCCGCCGGCAGACGTCCAGCGCGTCACCGGTGTTGGACGGGCTCGAACCGGACGCGCCGAGCGCCGCCGGCAGGTACGCCCGGCGCAGCGCGCCGTTCTGGTCGTATCCTCCGGTGGCGAGCACCACGTGCGAGGCGAGCACGGTCACCGGGTCGCCGGCGACCCGCTCCAGCCGGACCCGCAGGCGCCCCCGCGGGTCCGGGTCGACGTCGACCACGCGGTGCCCGGTGACCACCTCACCACCGGCCCGCACCACGCCGTCGACGAGGGCCGCCGTCAGGGCGACCCCGGCGGTGACGACCCGGTCGGCCCGCCGGCGCTCGATCAGGTCCCGGTCGTAGCGGTGCGGGTACCGCCAGCGCTCCCACTCGGCGTGGGTCACCGGCACGTACCCGGGTGGCACCCGGACCCGGGCGGCGAGCGGGACCAGCGCGTCGAGGTGGAGCGGCGCCATGTCCAGGCACCGGCCGCCGAGCGTCGCGCCCGCGCGGTCGGGGTGGTAGTCGGGATAGTGGGGGCACGGCGCGAACCGGTGGGCGGTGTGCGCCTCCACGAACCGCGCCATCTCCGGCACCGCGTCCAGGAACGCCTCGGTCAGGTGGCCGTAGCCCGGGTCGAAGATGCCGGCGAGGTAGGTGCCCGCCGCCCGGCGGTCGGCCTCCGGATCGGGCTGGAAACGGTTGCCCGGCACCCACACCCGGCCGCCGGACAGCGCCGTCGTGCCGCCGAGCGCCTCGGCCCGCTCGCACACCAGGACCCGTAGCCCACCGATGGCACAGGTCAGCGCGGCGACCAGGCCGGCCGCACCGCTGCCCGCCACGAGGACGTCGACGTGCTCCGGCGACCCGCCGGCAGGTACCACGTTCATGACCACGCACCCACTCCCACGCTCCGGCCGAGCCTCCCATATCCTGGGCGTATAGCGCAACGGTGTGCGTAATACGCACCACTTGGTCATTTGAACCCGGGCCGGCCGCCGCGTATCCTCGGGCGACATGCGCGGCAGCTCAGACGTTCAGCGGTCCGGTCGTGACGACGTCACCCCAGCGGGTCGCGAGGAGGTCGCCCCGGCCGGCGGCGACCGGGTCACGCCGTCGGCCGCTCCCATGCCACCCGGCACCGCCGCCGGCGGGCCGGTCGCGCCGCAGCGCGGCGAGTTGGTCGGCGCCCTGGCGCACGGGCTGTCGATCCTGCAGATGTACAGCGACGACGACGGCATGGTCAGCGTCTCGGAAATGGCCCGCCACATCGGCGTGCACCGCAGCAACGCCTCCCGCCTGGCGGCCACGCTGCACGCCATGGGCTTCCTCAGCCGGGCCGGTGAGGCCGGGCAGTACCGACTCGGCCCGCAGCTGATCCGCCTCGGCCGCCTCGCCGGCAAGAACGACGACCTCCTCCGGGAGGCCGTCGGCCCGCTGCGCCGGCTCGTCGAGCAGACCGGGGAGACCGGCCACATCGGCGTGCTCGACGAGACCGAGACGCTGACGACCGCCGTCGTTGACGGCTGGCACACGGTGCGCATGCACGGCCAGGTCAACAAGCGCTCGCCGGCCCACTGCAGCTCGCTGGGGAAGGCGCTGCTGTCGGGGCTCGACGACGCCGCGGTACGCCGCCTGTACCGGGGGCGCCGGCTGACCGGCCGGACCCCGAACTCCGTCACCTCGGTCGCCGCGCTGCTCCGGGAGCTGGACCGGATCCGCGCCTGCGGGTACGCGATCGACAACGAGGAGCTGGAGCTGGGCCTGCGGTGCATCGCCGCGCCGATCCGGGACGCGGACGGCGCGGTGGTCGCCAGCCTCGGGCTGTCCGGGCCGGCGCTCCGGCTGACCGAGACCGCCGTGGCCGACCTCGCCGACGCCGTCGTGGCGGCCGCGGCGCGGGCGACCGCGGCGATCGGAGGACACCCGCTGCCCGCCGAGGCCGGGCGGCCCCGCGCCCACCGCCGGTAGCCCGACCCCGCCGCCACCTCCGGCGGCCCGGCACCCCGGGCGGGTCCGACAGGCGGCGGCGGGGTCGCGACACCCGCCTACGCCGGTACCGCCGCGGCGGCACGCCGCTCGCTGAACTCCCTGGCCGCGGCGTGCCACTCCACCACGGCGACGCCGTCGTCCACCGTGGCGCCGGTCCACGCCGCACCGTTCACGGCGGCCGAGAACGCGCGGACCTGGGCGACGTACGGGTCGGCGGCCGGGATCTCGACGTCGCGGCCGCTGGAGTCGGTGAGCCGGCCGCCGCCGGTCCAGAAGTCGGTCACCCGGACCCAGCCCTGCGTACCGCTGGCCTCCAGGTACGAGGCCGGGCCGGGGGTACCGGTGGAGGCCCGCACGACGACCGTCGCCTCCCCGCTCGCCAGCATGACACAGGACAGGTCGTCGACGGCGAGGGAGCGTCCGGGAGAGGAGAGCCGGGCGGCCCAGAAGTCCAGCCGCCCGAGCAGTGCCTGGGCCGCGTCGAGCAGGTGCGTGCCGAGGTCGGCGATGCTCCACCCACCGCTCTGGGCCGGGTCCGTGCGCCACGCGGTCGGCTGGGCCGGTCCGGCCACGCCGTGGTGGATGACGAGCGAGGACAGGGTACCGATCCGGCCGTCGGCGAGCGCCTCGGCCATCGCCGTCACCGCGGGGTTGAACCGGTGCTGGAAACCCACGCCCGCGAGCACCCCGGTGGCGGACAGGTCGGCGGCCAGCGCGCGGGCTGCCTCGACGTCCAGCGCCAGCGGCTTCTCCACCAGGACGGCGTGCCCGGCGTTGGCGGCTGCCAGGGCGTGCGCGGGATGCTGCGCGGTGGGTGACGCCACCCAGACGGCGTCCACCGCGTCGTCGGCGAGCATCTCCTCGAGGCTGCCGAACGCCGTACCGCCGAACTTCTCGGCGAACCGTGCGGAGCTGGCGGCGGACGACCCGAAGGCCCCCACCACGCGATGCCCCGCGGCCAGCACGCTCGGCGCGAACCGGCTCTCCACCCAGCCGCTCGCCCCGACGAAGGCCCATCCCACCTGACGTTCCGTCACCGTGTCCCCATCTCCCGATCTCCGCGTTGGTACCGCGCCCCGCGCCGCGGCGGTGACACCTCACGCCACACCGTCGGTGCGCTATACGCAACGCGTTGCGCAATGAATGCCCAACTATGTAATATCCCCGACGGCTGGTCAAGAGTGGACGCGCAGGTCCGGGCCAGTACGTCGACTGCAGTCAGGAGTACTCATGAGGCTCGACCTGTCCGCCACCACCGGACTACTGACCGACGGACGATGGCGGTCCGGCGCCGAGCGCCTGGCCGTGTGCGACAAGTACACCGGCGACACCATCGCCGAGGTGGACGTGCCGGACGCCGACCAGGTCGACCGGGCACTGGCGACGGCGGCGGCGGCCGCCCGGTCGACGTTCCCGGTCACCGCCCGCGCCGCCGTGCTGCGCGCCGCGATCCAGCACCTGACGTCGTGCCAGCGCGAGATCGTCGCGACGTACGTCGCCGAGACCGGGTTCACCCCGGCCGACGGTGAGGTCGAGTTCGGACGGACGCTGCAGATCTTCGAACTGTCGGCCCAGGAGGCCGAGCGGCTGACCGGAGAGGTCGTGCCGGTGCACTCGGTGCCCGGCCACGAGAACTCGCTGTGCTTCACCCAGCGGGTACCGGTCGGCGTGGTCGCCGCGGTCACGCCGTTCAACGCGCCGCTGAGCACGGTCGCGCACAAGATCGCCCCGGCGATCGCGGCCGGGAACTCCGTCGTCCTCAAGCCGGCGGAGCTGACCCCACTCAGCTCGATCGCGCTGGTCCAGGCCCTGCTGGAGGCCGGCCTCCCCGAGGGCCGGATCCACCTCCTGTGCGGCCCGGGCGAGACCGTCGGCGACCAGATCGTCCGGCACCCGGCCGTCAGGTACATCAGCTTCACCGGCTCCACCGCCGTCGGGCGCCACATCAGGGCGGTGTCCGGCCTGGCGCGTACCCAGCTGGAACTGGGCTCCAACAGCCCGACCCTGCTCTGGCGGGACGCGGACCTCGACCTCGCCCTGCCACTGGTCGTCCGGGCCGGCTACCGCAAGGCCGGGCAGGTGTGCACCTCGGTCCAGCGGCTCCTGGTGCACCGCGACATCGCCGACACGGTGACCGAGCGGCTGGCCGAGATGGTCCGGGCGCTGCCGCACGGCGACCCGCGCGCGACCGGCACGGCGGTGGGCCCGGTCATCAGCACGGAGAGCGCCGAACGCGCGCAGGGCCTCATCGACGACGCGGTCGCGCGGGGCGCCCAGGTCAGCGTCGGCGGGGCCAGCTCCGGTGCGATGGTGGAGCCGACCCTGCTCACCGACCTGCCCGAGACCGCCCGCCTGTCACAGGACGAGGCCTTCGCGCCGGTCATGGCCGTGTCCACCGTGCACTCCCTGGCCGACGCGGTCCAGCGCGCCAACGCCACCAGGTTCGGCCTGCAGGCCGGTGTCTTCTGCCAGGACCTCGACGTCGCCTTCGCGTTCGCCCGTGACCTGGAGATGGGCGGAGTGATCATCAATGACACGTCCAGCTACCACCCCGACCCCATGCCGTACGGGGGCGTGAAGGAGAGCGGGCAGGGCGTCGAGGGGCCCCGCTACACCGTCCAGGACATGACCGACTCCCGTACGGTCGTGCTCCGGCTGCGGCAGCCCGCCGACGGCGCGTGACGCCACCGCGGCGCCGCCGGCGGATCAGTCCAGCCGGTACAGGCGCCCTGCGTTGCCGGCGCCGACCATCGACGCCACCCGAACGGCATCCGTACGGGTGAGGGCTCCGTCGTCGACCCACCCGGCCAGCAGATGCGCGAACGAGTGCCGGAACTGCGCGGCCCCGACCAGGTACAGCTCCGGCAGCCGGTAGGCGTCCGACGAGTACAGCACCTTGCCCAGCGGCGCCAGCTCGCAGAACTCGGCGAGCACCGGGTCGGCCCGGGTGCCGAGGTGGCTGACGGTGAGCCCGACGTCGAGGTACACGTGCGGGTAAACCTGGGCGAGCCAGCCGGCCTGTCGGTGGTACGGGTAGCAGTGCAGCAGCACCAGCGGGGTACCCGTCGGCTCGACCGCCGCACAGAACGGTTGCAGCAGCGCCGGGTCGGACCGGGCCAGCACGAGGTCCCGGTCGCCGAACCCGGTGTGCAGCTGTACCGGCAGCCCGGTGTCGACGCCGCACCACAGCACGTGCCGCAGCAGCACCGGATCGGTGAGCCGGGCGCCGGGTGTCCGCAGCCACCGCCCTGCCGCGGCCGTCACCTCGGCCGTGGTAGGCCGGGCCGGGTCGACGTCGAGCCCGTGCCGGTAGGCCAGGATCGACTTGACCGCGACGGCCCGGGTGGCGGCCGCGACCAGCGCCTCGGCATACGCGTCGGCGAATCCGGCGGCCGGCACGCCGCTGGCCGCCACCCGCTCCGCGACGCGCTCCAGCCGCACCACCTCCCGGGCCGGGGCGCCCGCGACCGCACCCAGGTCGTCCAGGTCGACCCCGTCCGGTAGGCCCGTGTCGACGAGCAGCGCGCTCAGGCCGCAGGCGGCCAGCAGCCGCCGGGCGGCCGCGGGCGCGCCGATCGCGGCGCGATGCTCCAGGTACACCTCGACCGGCGCACCCGAGGGCGCGCCGATGGCCGGCGCGCACCAGCGCCGCAGCGCGAAGCCGAGCTGACCGTCCAGGTAGGACACGCCGGGGGGTGACGGCACCGATGCCTCGGTGCACCACAGCGCGAAGTCGTCGGGGTCGACCGGCCCGGTGGTCACTCCGTGGCAGTGCGCGTCGACCAGCGGCAGGTCCGCCAGGAACCGCGACACCGACGGAGTCGACATGAGTGCCATCTTTCCAGGAGACGGGGCACCTGTGGATCCCGAGCGGTTCGGCTCCGCCGGTGGCCGCCGACGCCGCGGACGTCCCGCTCAGCCGTCGACGGCCCACCGGGAATGGACCTTCGTACATATGATCCCCGGATGGCGACCTTCCCCGGTGCCGACGGCACCCACCTCACCTACCACCCGACCGGCGAGGGTGACCCGCTGATCTGCCTTCCCGGCGGCCCCATGCTGCCCTCGGCCTACCTCGGCGACCTGGGCGGGCTGTCCGCACACCGCTCGCTGGTGCTGCTCGACCTGCGCGGCACCGGAGACTCGGCGGTACCGGCGGACCCGGGCAGCTACCGGTGTGACCGGCTGGTCGACGACGTCGAGGCGCTGCGCGTCCATCTCGGACCGGACCGGTTCGACCTGCTGGCACACAGTGCGGGTGCCGCTGTCGCGGTGCGCTACGCCGCCCGGTACCCGGACCGCATCGGCCGCCTCGCGCTGGTCACCCCCAGCCCGCTCGTGGTGGGGCTGGAGATCACCGACGCGGATCGCCGACAGGTCGCCGAGCTGCGCCGAGGGGAGGCCTGGTTCCCGGAGGCCTTCGCCGCGTTCGAGCGGATCTGGGCGGGCGACGCCGCCGACGCCGACTGGGACGCGATCACGCCGTTCACCCACGGCCGCTGGGACGCCGCCAGCCAGGCGCAGAGCGCCCGGGAGGCGAGCCAGAAGAACACCGACGCGGCCGCCGCGTACTACTCGGCCGGCGCCCTCGACCCGCAGGCCACCAGGTCCGCCCTCACCCACCTGCGGGCGCCGGTCCTGCTCCTCGCGGGCGAGTACGACGTCGCGCTCCCCCCGAAGGCCGCCACCGAGTACGCCGGCCTGTTCCCGCAGGGTCAGGTGGCGGTGCAGCCGCGCGGCGGACACTTCCCCTGGCGCGACGACCCGGAGTGGTTCGCGCAGACCCTGGCGGGCTTCCTGCGCTGACGCCTCGTCGACGCCGAGATGCGTGGCGACCGCGTACCCGGCGTCGGCGCAACCCGCGCCACCGTGGCAGGTACCACCGGCTGCGTAGGCCCTACGCCGCACGTACTCAGCGCGGCGTAGGGACGACGCCGAATGTACGCGGCACGGCGTAGGCCAACTGCCGCCCTGGACGGGATGGACGGCGACCGCCGATTCGGAAGGCTTTGGCGGAGACGTCAACTGTTCCGCCGCGGCGTGACCGACGGCCGGCACGACGGAAAGGAAGGATCACCGTGACAGCTCGGGTGACGGGTCGAGGGGGCTGGTGGGGCCTGCTGTTCGTGCTCGCGTTCGTCGGTAGCGGGGTCGCGGCATGAGCCGGGCGGTGCGTACTCCCGCTCCGGGCGGCACGCGCCCCACCGGCCGGCGCGTCTTCGCCCTACCCCGCCGCGTGCGGCGCCTCATGGTCATCGCACACATCGCCGTGTCGGTCGGCTGGTGGGGGCTGTCGCTGTGCCTACTCGCGCTGGCTACCACCGCCCGGCTGTCCGACCAACCGGCAACGATCCAGGCCGGCTACCGGGCGATGGCCATCCTTGCCCACACCCTCGTCCTCCCGGTGAGCGTCGCCTCGCTACTCACCGGGCTCCTGCTCTCGATCGGCCGGCCCTGGGGGCTGACCCGGCACTACTGGATCCTCGCCAAGCTCATCCTCACCGTCGCCGCCGCCATCGCCTCGAACATCGCGTTGCCCGCCCTGATCGGCGGGGCGGTGGCACACCTGTCCACCGGCCCGTCCGGAGTCGACACCCGGACAGCCAACGGCCTCGTCATCGCACCCGCCGTCGCGGTCGCCACCTACACGGCGATCGTCGCCATCTCGGTGCTCAAACCGTGGGGCCGGATCGGCCACCGGCCCCGGTGACCGGTGCCCCGCGACCAGCGGTCAGGGAATCGGCGGCCAGGTCTGCTTGAGGACCTGGAACGCGTCGAGGGCAAAGTACGACCGCGGCGAGTCCGACCGGAAGGTCAGGTACACGGTGTGCACCCCGTAGATCTCCGAGCTGCCGTGCCGGACGGACGACCACTCCCAGGTGCAGCACCGGCCCTGCGAGGAGGCGAGGGTGACGCTCACCAGCGGCGTGCTGTCCGGGCGGTCGAGGCGAAGCTCGATCGTGCCCGGGCCGTACTGACCCCACCGCCAACGGGCGAAGCCGCTGGCGGTGGCGGGGCTGGCGCCGAAGTCGACCCCGTCGTAGCGCAGCCAGTCGCCGTTGCCGATGCGGGTGACCGCTCGGCCACCCGACGCGGTCGGGTCCACGATGACCCGCGTACCCCGTTGGGCGTCGTAACTCTCGGCCTCGATGACCGTGTCGACCGGGCGTACCGTCGCGGCGGCCGCCGGGACCGCCGCGGTGACCACGGCGCCGGCCGTCATCATGGCGGCGGCCGCGAGCAGCCGCCACACCCTGTAGTCCGACATGCGTCTCTCCCCTGCCAATGTGCGGACCGGACGGATTCACTCATTGAAGAGTATCGAAGTTATGGTGCTGGTGGCTGCCCCGACGAAAGGAAACAACACCCGACGGAGACCACCACACGCCCACCGACGCGGGCGCCCCGCCGCCGCGGCTCGCCCGCCCCCCGACAGCACTACCCGGCAGTAACATGCGACCGTCAAGTACCGCGGACGGCTCCTGGCCGCCGACGAGTCCACGCGGGTGGCCCAGGACTCGTGGCCCTACGACAAGGTCATCCTGATGGCCTTCGACGACCACGAGAGCTACCGACGATGGGCCGGCTCCCCCGAATACCAGCAGATATCGAAGGACCGGGTGGCCTCGACGGACGGCGTCGTGCTGGTGGTCAACGGCATCCCGAGCGGCCCGGCCGGTCGGGACCGTGGGCCGGTACGGGCCGCCCTACGCCCCGGGGACCACCCGGCGTCCGGGACCAAAGTCCGGCTCGTGCGGGCCGAACGGCGGCGGCGCTCCGTCGTCCGCACCTGGACGCTGGAAGTGCGAACCGGCCGGCCGACCAGCACCCTGACAGGAGGCACATCATGGACCGCGCGAAGATCGTGGTTGGCGTCGACGGTTCCGCGTGCAGCCTGGAGGCCCTGCACTGGGCCGCGCGGCAGGCACAGCGCCACCACGTCGCACTCGAGGTGGTGCTCGCCTACCACTGGCGGGTGCCGGGAGCGCGGCTGGCGGCCAGCCCCGAACTCGCCGATCAGGTAAAGGATGTCGCCGCGGCCGTCGTCGACGCGGCGGTCGCGGAGGCGCGTACCATCGCGCCGCGCGCGCACGTCCACGGCCGGGTGGTCGCGGGCGAGCCGAACCCGGTCCTGCTCGACGCGGCCGACGACGCCGGCATGCTGGTCGTGGGTAGCCGCGGCGCGGGCGGCTTCGCCGGCCTGCTCGCCGGTTCGGTCGGCATCCGGGTCGCCACCCAGGCGCCCTGCCCGGTCGTGGTCGTCCGGGGGCGCACCGATGACGACACCGGCCCCGTGGTCGTCGGCGTGGACGGCTCCACCGCGGCCGACGTGGCCCTGGCTACCGCGTTCGAAGAGGCCGCCCGACGCGGCAGCGCCCTCGTGGCGGTGCAGGCATTCACCGTGCCGCTGCCGCCCTGGACCATGGGGCCGCCTCCGATCGTGTGCGACCCGGCCCAGATCGCCGCCGACCTGCGCGCCGTCCTGGTCGGGCAACTCGCCTCGTGGCGCGACAAGTACCCCGACGTCCCGGTCGAGTACGCCGTCAGCCACAGCAGCGCCGCGGCCGCACTGGTGAACCAGTCACTGCGGGCCGCGCTCGTGGTCGTCGGCACCCGTGGTCACGGCGCGGCCAGGGGCCTGCTGCTCGGCTCGGTCGGACTGCAACTCGTCCACCACGCCGACTGCCCGGTCCTGATCGCCCGCGCGCGGACCGGAGGCTGACAGCGATGAGCACCGGTCAGCCGTCGATCGCCATGGTGAGCCCGGAGGGGATCACCGCACCGGGCGGGGACACCGTGTTGTCAGCTGAGTAACGGTGAGTAACGTCAGGCTCGTGAAGTACTCGCTCCCCCGACCCCCCGGTCCGGAGTGGGACGGGCATCTGTTGCTGCTGCACGGCTCGGAGGCCGAGCGGCTGTCGAGCCTGGCGGCGTGGATATGCCGTGGACTCGACCACGGCGACAAGGTCGTCTACGCCGAGGTGCCCCGAACGGCGGGAGAATCGGTACTCGACAGCCCGGACGGGTGCGGAGTCGAGTTCGCTGCGGCGGTCGCCGACGGCCGCCTGGTGGCGCTGCCGTTGGAGCGGTTCTACTCACGGGGCGACCAGGAATCGGTCGTCGACCAGGCCCTGGCCGAGGGGTTCCGGTCGGTACGGATGGCCACCGAGGCCAGCGCCACGTTCGGCACCGAGTCGTGGTCGGCCTACCTCGACATCGAGCGGACGATCGACCGGCTGTGCCGGACCCGACCGGTGTCGGCGCTGTGCCAGTACGCGCATGCGGCTACCGCGCCAGCGACGCTGCGCGAGCTTGTCGCGGTGCACCGGGCCCGGTTGCGGCACTCCGCTCTGAACATGGCCTCCGACCCCCGGGGCCTGGTTCTCAGCGGGGAGATCGACTGCGGAAACGCCGACGCGTTCGCCGCCGCCCTCGCCATCGCGAGCGCCTGCGGCGAACGGATGTTGCGGCTGGACCTCACCGCGCTGGAGTTCATGGACGTGACCGCCTGCCGGCAGCTGCTACACGCCAGCCACGGCTTCCGGCAGGCTGGCGGGCACGTGATCCTGGAAGCGCCCCGATGGATGGTGTCCTGGACGTTGCGGCTCCTGGGCATCGACCAGTTCGCCGGCATCGATCTGCTCGGCGGTGAGCAGTGAGCGCTCCGACCGCAACCGGCTACGTCCACCAGGTGCTGTTCTTCACATCCCCGGATGAGCTGCTCGCCACGGCGGTGCCGTTCCTGCGCGACGGGCTGACCGCCGGTGACATGGTGATCCTGACCTGCCGCGACGAGTACAACGCGCTGCTCGTCGGCGCGCTCGGCCCGGACCCGCGCATTGCCTGCGTCCAGCCGGGCGGCATCTACACCCGGCCGGCCGTGGCCGCCGACGCCTACCACCGGATGGTCGCGCAGCGGGCCGCGGGCGGCGCCCGGCGGACCCGCGTGGTGGGCGAGCCGCGCTTCGGCGCCGACCCCGACTGGGCAGAGTGCAGCCGGTTCGAGGCGATCTGCAACGCCGCGCTGGCCACGTCTCCGTTGACGAGCGCCTGCGCCTATGACGTCGGGGCGGTACCCGAACCGGTGATCGGGGACCTGGCCGACGCCCATCCGTTCGTGCTCACCCCGACCAGCCGCATCCGCAACGAACGGTACGTCGATCCCGCCACGTTCCTGCGCCGGTCCACAGCCGGGCCGGACCCGGCGGAGCAGACCAACCCGGCGGTGGAGTTCGCCGCGCTGATAGATCTCCAGCAGGTAGCCGCCCTGCGCCGCTGGCTACGCAGCGCGCTCCACGCGTACGCCGTGGACCCGTCGGTCACGGCGGACCTCGTGGCCGCGGTCCACGAGGTGGTCGTCAACGCTCTCGTCCACGGGAGGCCACCGGTACGGGTACGGCTCTGGACCCCGCCCGGGCGACTGGTGTGCACGGTCACCGACGCCGGCAAGGGCTTCGACGACCCGCTCGCCGGATACGTACGGCCCGACCGCGACGATACCTTCGGCCTCGGCGCCGGGCTGTGGCTGGTCCGGCAGCTGTGCGACCGGATCGAGACGGCGCGGACCCCCTCCGGCTTCACCGTGCGGCTGATCACCTCGACCCGGCTCTCCGTCGACGCGCGCTGACTGCACGGCCTGCGGTCCGTGCCCGGGCGACCGCAACTCCCGCGACCGGTCCGCGGCGCGCTCCCGGCGACAATCGCCCGTTCCGGGGGACCTTCGTCGGCCGTCACGTGGGTAGCCGCTGCGCGCCCGCCGTGGCGGCCCGGCGTCGGATGCCGCCGCCACGGCGGCGACCGCCGTCGCAGGAAGGGAGCCCACGTGACCGCCGCAGAGTTGACCACCATCGCCGGACCGTCCCGCCGCGCCTCGTACCGCACCGGTCTGGCCGCTGTCGGTCCGGCCTTCGTCGCGGCCGTCGCCTACGTCGACCCGGGCAACTTCGCCACCAACTTCGCCGGTGGCGGTGCCTACGGGTACCGGCTGGTGTGGGTCGTCGTGGCGGCCAGCCTCATCGGCGTCCTGGTCCAGTCGCTGTCGGCCAAGCTCGGGCTCGCCACCGGGCGCAGCCTGCCGCAGCTGTGCCGGGACCGGTTTCCCCGCCCGGTCACGCTCGGGCTGTGGCTGCAGGCCGAGGCGGTCGCGATGGCCACCGACCTGGCCGAGGTCCTCGGTGGCGCGATCGCCCTGCACCTGCTGCTCGGCCTGCCGTTGCCGGCCGGAGCGGGAGTCACCGCGGTCGTCGCGGTCGGGCTCACGATGGTTCACGCCCGGCGGGCCCGCCGCTTCGAACTCCTCGTCGCGGGGCTGCTGGCGGTCGTGCTGGTCGGCTTCGCGTACCAGCTCGTGGCGGCTCCGCCCGATCCGGGCGGCCTCGCCCGCGGCCTGGCCCCGAGCTTCGCCGACACCCGGTCGCTCGTGTTCGCCGTCGGCATCCTCGGGGCGACCGTCATGCCGCACGCCATCTACGCCCACTCGGCCTTGACCAGTGGTGGTCGGCATCCGGGCGCGGCCGACGCGCCCGCCGGCGACGCGACCCACCGCCGGCGGCTGCTGCTGCGGTGGCAGCGGATCGACATCGCCGTCGCGATGGGGGTGACCGGCGTGCTCAACGTCGCCATGCTCGCCCTCGGCGCGGCCGTGTTCACCGGCGGCGACCCCGCCGCCGGGTCGCTGGTCGGAGTACACGATGGACTGTCCGCCGCGGCCGGTACGGGCGCCGCGACGGCCTTCGCGCTGGCACTGCTCGCTTCCGGGTTCGCCTCGTCCGGGGTGGGCACCTACGCCGGGCAGGTCATCATGGACGGTTTCCTGCGCCGGAGGGTACCGCTCGTGGTGCGCCGCGCCGCGACCCTCGCCCCGGCGCTGGCCGTCATCGCGCTCGGGGTGGAGCCGACCGCCGCTCTGGTGGTGTCACAGGTGGTGCTGTCGTTCGGCATCCCGTTCGCCCTCGTACCGCTGATCCTGCTCACCTCCCGCCGGGACGTGATGGGCCCGCTGGCCAACCGCCGGTGCACGGTGCTCTTTGCCGGGGCCGCCGCCATCCTGGTCACCGCGCTCAACGGCTACCTGCTGGTCGCGCTGGTCGCCTGACGGCGGACCGCTCGTTTCGGGGTGGGCGCCCGGGGTAGCGCCGGTCCGCGACCGTCACGCGGCGCGGCAGACCGACCGTGAGGAGGCCAGTTGTTCACCCATGTCAAGGACCTCCAGTTCGAGGTTCGTGTCGAGAAACCGGATCCACGCTTCGCCACCCTGCTCCAGGAACAGTTCGGCGGCGCCAACGGCGAGCTCAAGGCGGCGATGCAGTACTTCACCCAGGCGTTCGTCCTGCGCCAGAAGAATCCCCGGATGTACGACCTGTTCATGGACATCGCCACCGAGGAGTTCACCCACCTCGAGATCGTCGGCACGATGATCACAATGTTGCTCGACGGGTTGAACGACGACCTGAAGCAGGCCAACGAGCGGTGCGATTGGATGCCGCTGATGGCCACCCGCGACGGTCGTGAGCAGGTGATCCACCAGGTCGCCGTGAACCCGCTGTTCCTGACCCAGACCGGCGGCTGCGTGGACGTGGTCAACTCGGCCGGCACGCCGTGGATGGGCACCTACGTCAACGCCAACGGCGACCCGACGGTCGACCTGCGCAGCAACCTCGCGGCCGAGTCCCGCGCCAAGATCGTCTACGAGTACCTCAAGCAGTTCACCGACGACCCCGGCATCCAGGACACCCTCACCTTCCTGATGACCCGCGAGGTCGCGCACTTCCAGCAATTCACGGCGGCGCTCAACGAGCTGCCCGAGAACTTCCCGCCGGGCCGGCTCCCCGGCGACGACCGGTTCCAGAACGTGGCGTTCAACATGTCCGACGGCCAGTCCGCGCGGGGGCCCTGGAACCAGGGGCAGGGCCCCTGGCCGCAGGGGGTGGAGTGGCGCTACGTCGAGCGGCCCGTCGAGCAGTGGCTGTCGTCGCCCGAACACACCAACCGGGGTCAGGAGACGGCACCCGGCGGACGGCCCGCCGTCCAGGGCACCAAGCCGTTCGTACACCAGGATCACGTTCCCGCCGGTGGCGGCACCCGCAGGTGAGGCCGCGGCACACGTTCGGCGCGGCCACCGGTCAGCGACGCCGGCCGTCGCCGGTCCGGTGGCCGCGGCGGCGGAGCACGAACCCGACCGGGTACCACAGCACCGCGAGGACCCGGTCGACCGGACCCGGCCGGTCACTAGGCCGGTACGCGCAGGCGTTCGGACAGCCGGGTCTCGTAGAAGTCGAGGAACCCGTCCGGGTCGGGGCCCGCGTTCTGCAGCACCAGCCGGTCGAAGCCGGCGTCGACGTACCTGTGCACCGCGCGCTCGTACGCATCCACGTCGGGACCGACGGCGAACTGCGCGCGAATGTCCTGTTCGGTGACGGTCGCCGAGGCCGCCGCGAAGTTGACCGGGTTGGGCAGCTCGCTCATCACCTTCCAGCCGGTGACCGCCCACCGGTTGGTCTCCAGCGCCGCGCGTACCGCCTGCTCCTCGTCGCGGGCCCAGGCCACCGGTACCTCGGCGTACCGGGGGCCGGACCCGCCCGCGCTCCGGTACGTCTCGACGATCTCGGCCTTCGGCTCGGTGGCGAACAGCCCGTCACCCAGCTCGGCGGCGAGCGTGGCCGACACCGGTCCACTGGCCGCCACCACGATCAGCGGCAGGGTGTCGGGCAGGTCGAAGACCCGGGCGTCCTCGAGCCGCAGGTGGTCGCCCTCGTAGGAGTGGTACCCGCCGGACCACAGCCGCCTGATGATCTCCAGTGCCTCCTGCAGCCGCTCGTGCCTGCCCCGTACGTTGGGAAAGCCCTCCCCCACGATGTGCTCGTTGAGCCGCTCGCCGGCGCCGATGCCGAGGGTGAACCGGCTCTCGGAGACGATCGCCAACGTCGCGGCCGCCTGGGCGATGATCGCCGGGTGGTAACGCACCGTCGGGCAGGTCACCCCGGTCGCGAGCCCGATCCGCTCGGTACGCGCGGCGATCATGCCCAGCACCGTCCACGCGAACGGCGAGTGGCCCTGCACGTCCAGCCAGGGATGGAAATGGTCGCTGATCTCCACGAAGTCGAACCCGACCTGCTCGGCGCGTACCGCCTGGCGGATGAGCTCCTTCGGCCCGAATGCCTCGGCGGCGAGTTTGTACCCGAACTGCATGGCTGCCCCCTCGTGTCCGGTCGCTGCCTACCCGTCTGCCCGGCACGGTGGCCGGTACACCCACCACGCTGGCGTGCGTCGATCCCGGCGACGCGCGGCGGCGCGGCGGCGCGGCGGCGCGGCGGCGCGGCGGGCCACCGCGCATCACGTACCGCGCCGGCACCGTTTGACCGGGGTGCGGCCGGGAAGCACGCGTCGTGGACCCGGCGGGGGTCGCCGGGCCGCCTCGCGGCGGAACGGATACGGCACGCAGAGAAGGTGATCACCGGTGACCGAACCGGAAGCGGGTCGCACCGAACCGCGTCGCACCCCCGAGCGGCCCGTCGACCGGCTGTCCCAGGACATGGCCGACGTGGCCCGCACCGAACTGGTGAAGATCCGCGACGAGGTGGTCGAGACGGCCCGGGGCGCCGGGACCGGCGTCGGCCTGCTGCTCGCCGCCGGGGCGTGCGGGGCGTTGGCGGTCCAGTCGGCCTCCATCGCGCTCCTGCGCGCGCTGGAGGCGAACATGCGGCCCGGGCGCGCCGCGGCGACCCTGACCGTCGCCTACCTCGCGGCCGCGGCCACGCTCGCGGTCTTCGGCATCGCCCGGCTCCGGATGGCCGGAGGCCACTCCGAGGAGGTGTCCCGCGAGGTCCGCCGGGTCATGCCGGCCCGGCTGTACCGGTGGTGAGCCCGTCGGCCGGCGGGGACGGCATGAGCCACGGCCCCGCCGACGGTCCGGTCCCCGCCCGTCCGCCCGTACCGCCGCGCGCGGACGAGAACTTCCCGGTCGCGCTGCGGGTACTCCCGGCGGCCACCCGCCGGCACCTGCTCGCCCTGTACGGGTACGCCCGCCACGTCGACGACCTCGGTGACGAGCCACCGCCGTCGGCGAGTGGCACGGACGTCATCGCTGCGCTCGACCGGTTCGAACACGAGTTGTGGGCGGTGTACGCCGGGGCTCCCGCCCGGCACCCGGTCATCGCGGCGCTGGCGCCCACCATCGCGGCCTGCCGGCTACCCGTCGACCCACTGGTCCGCCTGGTCGAGGCGAACCGGGTCGACCAGATCGTCTCCCGGTACCCGACCTTCGACCAGCTCGTGGCCTACTGCCGGTTGTCAGCCAACCCGGTCGGGGAACTGGTGTTGCACGTGTTCGGCTGCGCAACGCCCGAGCGGCTGGAGCTGTCCGACCGGATCTGCACCGCGCTGCAGGTCGTCGAGCACCTCCAGGACGTCGCTGAGGACTTACACCGTGGCCGGATCTACCTGCCCAAGGAGGATCTGGACCGGTTCGGCGTGCCGGAGAGCGATCTCGGCGGCGCCACGGCAAGTCCCCGGCTGCGCGAACTGCTGGCGTTCGAGAGCCAACGGGCCCGGGCGTGGCTGGACGCGGGCGCGCCCCTGGTGTCGACCCTGCGCGGCTTCGCGCGCTTGGCGGTCAGCGGCTACGTCGCCGGTGGCCGGGCCGCGCTGCGGGCGCTCGACCGCGCCGGGTACGACCCGCTGCCCGGGCCGCCGAAGGCCGGCCGGCGCGACGTCCTCGTCCAACTGCTCGCCGCCACGGTGCGCGGACCGGGGTGACCCGTCCCCGCCGACCCGCCGGGCGGATCACCCGCTACCGCTGCGCCGACGGTCGGTGCAGGTGCGGGTGTGGGAGATGGTGGGGACGGTGATGCGCCTCGACCAGGTGTGTGGCGGCGAGGGTGTACACGCCGACGGTCATCACCGCCAGCGCCACGATCTCGACGGCGAGCGCCAGCGGCGCGATCCGCAGGGAGCCCTCGAGCACCCCGATCCCGATGGCGACGCCGGCGATGGGCTCGGCCGCCGCCACCGGCGGGTAGGACACCGGCAGCGGCGCGAGCTTGTACGCGCTCTGTGCGAGCAGTATCCCGACCACGGCGACCGCGACGACCGCGTACGGGGTCCACGACAGCAGCAGCGCCAGCGGCCCGTGGTGGAACAGCCGGCGCATGGCGGTGCTGGTCAGGGCTGCCTGTAGGCCGAAGAGCATGCCGGCGCCGAGCCCGAGCACCGCCGCCTCGTGCTGCGGTCGCAGTCGCCGGGCGAGCGCCACCAGCCCGCCGGTGATGATGCCGATCGCCGCCGCGGCGAGCGCCCACGTCCACGCCGGGGCGTCCGCCCGGCGGCCCGGGCTCGGCTCCCCGGCGAGCAGGAACGTGGCCACGCCGACGACCACGGCCAGCGCGCCCGACCATTCCCGTCGGCCGACCCGGTAGCGGCTCCACACGGCCGCGACCGGCAGCGCGAACAGCAGCCCCGTGACGGTCAGCGGCTCCACCAGGGCGACGCTGCCGAGGCCGAGGGCGATACCGGCGAGGATGTTCCCGGTCACCGCGACGGCGATGCCGCCCAGCCACAACCGCTGGTGCACCAGGTACCCCAGCAGCCGCCAGTGCAGGACCGCACCGGACGGGGCGCGAGCCGCCGCGCGCTGCTGGATCGCGGTGCCGATCCCGATCAACGCTGCGGCGCAGACCGCCATGGCGTACACCATGCCGACTGGCTTACCCGCCGGCCCGGCCGTGGACACCTCTGCCGCCGGGCGGTGTCGGCGCCGCAGGCGAGGTGGACACCCCCGGCGCGGCGTACCGGGCCAGCAGCAGCACCCCGCCGGTCAGCGCGAGCAGCGCACACACCTCACCGACGACGTACCAGGTACCCGTACGGATCGACTCGCCCAGCCAGACCAGCCCGGCGGCCAGCGACACCAGCGGGTCGGTGACGGTGATGACCGTCAGCGCCGGCGCGCCGAGACGGCCGGCCTGGTAGGAGTTCTGGTTGAGCAGCACGCCCACCGGGCCGAGCACGATCAGCGCATACAGCTGCCACTGCCGGACCAGGGCGGACAGCCCCTCGCCGAAGTGGTCCGACAGGCTGCGGACGAGGCTCGCCGTGACGCCGTAGCAGACTCCGGTGGCCAGCGACAGCGGCAGCGCGCGCCACCGGCGCCCGACGGTGGCCGCCAGCACCAGGCAGGCCACGAAGGCGATGCCGAGACCGAGTGCCAGCGGTAGGGCCGACCAGGGGCTGCCCGGCCGCGGTCCGGACGACCGGGACGGGCGTGCCAGCAGCAGGAACACGGACAGGCTGCCCAGGCACAGGAGGACGCCGCAGACGAGCATCCGCTGCGGCGGGTGGCGGTGGACCAGCGTGGAGATCACCACGAACCACAGCACCCCGGTCACGAGCAGCGGCTGGACCAGGATCAACGGCGCGTACCGCAGCGCCAGCACCTGCAACGCGAAGCCCAGGATCGCCAGCCCGACCGACCGGCGCCACAGACGATGGCCGAGCAGGTCGATCAGCAGCCGTGGGCTGCCCGCCACCCGGAGGGGTACCTCGTGCGTGGCACGGTGCTGGAGGAACCCGGACGTCGCGAAGCTCGCGGCCGACAGGAGCGCCGCCGGAACGCCGACGGCGAGGGCGAGGGCGGCGCCGTTCACCGGATCTCGCTGGCCCCTCCGGCCTCCGCGCCGTCGGTACCCGGTACGCCTCCCGGATGCGGGTCACCATCACCGCACCGCTCGCCCCGGTCCGGTAGCACGGACCGGACGAACGCGGCGAGCTGGGCCGCGTCATGGCAGGTGTGGGCCAGGCCCGCCATCGTCATCAGCGCGGCGTTCGCCGTGCCGTGGCCGGCGATCGGCCGGTACATCACCACCGTCCGCCGCGTCGCCACCGCCTCCAGGGCGGTGGCTCCACCCGCGTTGGTGACGACGAGATCGGCCGCGCGCAGCAGCGACGGCATGGTGTCGACCCAGCCGAGCGGCAGCAGCCGCCGCCTCGGCTCGCCCATCGCCGCCAGTCGTCGCCGCAACTCCCGGTTGCGCCCGCACACCGCGACGACCTGCACGGCGTCCCCGAGCGACAGCAGCGCCCGGACCGCCTCCTCGACCACGCCGAAGCCGTACGACCCGCAGGCGACCAGGACCACCAGCCGGTCGGCCGCCAGCCCCAGGCAGCTGCGGGCCTCGTCGCGGTCGCCCGGCTGGAACCGTGCCGACACCGGAGGCCGGCACACCGAGACGGCGGCGCCCGGCGCCGCGGCGAGCGCCACCGCGACCGCGGACGGGTCCACGACGAAGTTCCGGTCGATCTCCGGGTAGATCCAGAACGGGTGCGGGGCGAAGTCCGACACCCAGGTACCGATCGGCGCCGAGAGCCCGCGGCGGCGCAGCCACACCAGGCCGGCGGTGCCGAACTGGTAGGTCGACAGCACCAGGTCCGGCGGGAACTGCGCGACCACCGTCCCGAGCCGGGGGCCGACCAGCGCGCCGACGAAACGCTTCGACGCCTCCGCGAACCACCGGTGCCGCCACAGCGAGGCGTAGAAGAGGTCGTACAGCCACGGGGTGCGCTCCACGTTGACCAGGTACGTCCATCGACATGCCGGCCCGAGTCGCGGCCCCAGCAGTTCCAGGGTGTCGACCCAGCGCAGCCGGGCCTCCGGCCACGCCTGCTCGACCTGCTCGACCAGCGCCCGCGCGGTCGCGTCGTGCCCGCCGCCGATGCCGGCCGAGACCACGAGTACCCGCCGTACGGTCGGCGCCCCGCCGGACCGGTGGGCTGCCAGGTCGAGCACGGACCGGTCGGTCACGGCGGATCCCCTCGGCTCACGGATGTCAGGGGCATCGCTACCCACCGGCCGGCGCGGAAACCACCATGGCGCCCGGCAGTCGCCGCGCTCCGGGTGGACACACCGACCCGTCCGGTCCACCCGGACGGCGCCCCCGGCGGCGCGCTACCCCTGCGTCGGCCGGGAGAGGTCCACCCGGATCTTCTCGAAGCCCTTGAACCGCTGTGCGGTGGCGTACATGGTGTACAGCCGCCGGTCGGCGTCCGTCAGCTCCACGTCGTCGGTGAACGGGGTGAGCAGCGCCCGGGGCCACAGCCGGTGGTTGGCCACCACGTTGATCTCCGCCGAGAGCATCAGCACGAACGCCTGCAGGTAGATCCAGGCGATCGCCGCGAGCACGACGCCGAACGTGCCGTAGAGCGCGCTGGCGTGGCTGACCCGGTGGGCAACGTAGCGGGCGCCCTCGGTCTGCAGCACCGTCCAGAAGGCGGCGGCGATCAACCCACCGGTGATGACGTGGCGGACGTGCAGCTTCCACGCGGTCAGCAGGCGCATCGCCGCGGTGAACAGGCAGGCGTTGATCAGGAAGGACAGCAGGTAGCCGAGCAGCCGCCGGCCGATCCCGAATTCGCCGGCGATCGCGCTGGCGGTGGCGACCAGCGTCGTGACCGCCACCGACAGGAACACCCCTCCGCCGAGCAGGAGCAGCAGCCCGAGGCTGCGCAGCCGGGACAGTACCGGGTTGGGCTGTTCGTTGCGTGGGACCCCGTAGATGTGGTTGAACCCCGCCTGCGCGGCCTGCATGGCGCCGAGGCCGCCGTACAGGGTGCCGAGCACGCCGAAGGCGATGCGGGTCGCGCTGCCCCGGAAGCCGGCGATGTTGCGCGCCAACTGCGACCCGATCACCGGGAAGTTCTTCAACGCCGACTGCACCAACTGCTGACGCAGGTGCGGATTGGCCTCCAGGAAGAAGCCCAGCGCGCTCAAAAACAGCAGCAGCAGCGGGAACAGCGCGACGAACCCGTAGTAGGCCACCAGCCCGGCCAGGTACGGACCCCGGTCGTCGAAGAACTTGTAGATCACTGCCAGCGGAAACCCGAGCCAGTTGTGCTCGCGTTGGAAACGGTCCAACCGTTCGACGACGGCCACGACGTCGCCCTACCCGCCGTCCGCAGCCGCGTCACACCACGGGTGCCCGAGCAGCGGCGCACGGTATGAAGCGGCGTGGTCCGGGTAGCCGGCGCCGCGGCCGGCACGGGAGGAGACTGGCGGATGCGGGTCCTACTGGTCCACCCCAGCGTGCTGCCGTACCCGGAGTTGTTCCGGTGGCTGGATCCGCTCGGGCTGGAGCGGCGGCTCGGCCTGAACCACCTCTCCCAGGAGGTCGTCAACCGCAGGCACCTCGGCGTGGCCGCGCTGACCCGGACCGCCGGCGTGCTGACCCGGCGCCACGACGCCGGGCCGGGCGACCGGCGTGAGTGGTACGTCCACACCCGACCGGCCGACCGCAACGGTTCGGGGGCCTGACCCGTGCGGGTGTGGCCGTGAGCGTCGTCGCGGTGCTCGCCGCGGCCGGCTCGGCCGTCTGCTTCGCCGTCGCCTCGGCGCTGGAGCAGAGCGCGGTCAAACGGGAGCAGCCGTCCCGGCCGCTCGACCTGCGCCTGATCGCGCGGCTGGTACGCCAGCCGAGATGGCTGCTGGGGTGGCTCCCGGAGGCCGTCGGCACCGGCCTGCAGGCGCTCGCGCTCAACCTCGCGCCGCTCGCGCTCGTCGAGCCGATCCTGGTCAGCGGCCTGTTCCTGGCCATCCCGCTGGCCGCCATCCTCAACCGGCTGCGGGTACACGTCCGCGACTTCGGCGTGGTGGCGCTCGGCGGCGCCGGCCTGGTCACCTTCCTTCTCGCCGCACAGCCCCGCGGTGGGATACCCCAACCGTCGCTGGTCTCCTGGATCGGCGTCGCGCTGTGGCTCGGCCCCGCCTGGGCCGGCTGCCTCCTCGTCGCCTGGCGGGTGGCCGGCCCGCTGCGCGGCGCCCTGCTCGGCGTCGCCACCGGCCTGCTCTTCGCCGTGGGCGCCTCGCTGCTCAAGACCCTGTCGTCGAAGCTCGCCACCGACCCGCTGTCGGTGTTCACCACCCCGCAACTCTACGTGCTCGCCGTCGTCGGCGGCTGCGGCATCGTGCTCAACCAGAACGCCTTCCAGGGCGGCCGGATCGCCGTTCCGCTCGCCGCGATCACCATCGTCGACCCGTTCGCCAGCGTGCTGATCGGCGTGACCGCCTTCGACGAACAGATCTCCACCGGCTGGCCGCAGGTCGGTGTCGAGGTGTTCGCCGTGCTCGCCATGGCGGGCGGGATCTGGCTTGCCGCCACCAGCCGGGCCGACAGCCGCCGTCAGTCACCCGCCCCGCACGCCCGTACCCAGCCGGAGCAGGCCGGCTGAGCCGCCGGCCCGGCCAGCGACCGTTCCACCGGTCCACGGTCGCCGCGGCTAACCGGGCCCGCCGGGACCGAACCGCCCCGGCTGGTGGAGCGCCGCGGCCGGCCGGGACGGGCTCCGCGGACGGCGGTCGAGCGCCGCGGGCAGCGGAATCCGCCCCCAGGGGACCCGCAGGCTCAGCCGGATCAGCACGAACCCGAGCAGGAACCCGGCGACCGCATCGGTGAGCCAGTGGTGGGCGACGTACGTCGTGCCGACCGCGACGAGCACCGGCGGCACCCACCGCAGCGCGGCGCGGACCGGCCCGGCCAGGTACGGCGCCAGTAGCAGCGCGAGCGTGCCGTAGTAGACGACGCCGTTGTTGACGTGCCCGGACGGGTACTCGACGTGCCCGGGGCCGCTGAACAGCGCCACCGGACCGTAGTGGGGGCTGCCCCGCTCGGTGTAGTCCTTCAGCGGCACGATCGACGCGGTGGTGAGGATCGGGGCGAGCCCGGCGGGCCCGATCGGCCGGACGCTGCGCTCGCGCCAGGCCAGCACGAACCCGACGACCAGGGTGACGACCATGACCGGGCCGCCCTGCCCGAGGTACTCCATGAGCACGACCGTCCACCGGAGCGGCGGCGGTCGATGCGCGTCCACCCGGTCGCGCACCGCGACGTCCAGCCGCAGCAGCGCGGGTACCCGGATCAGGGCGACGGTAAGGGCGGCGAAGGCGGCCGCCGCGACGACGTCCGGCCACCAGCTCGTCGGCCGCATCGCCGCACGGCGTCCACCCCACCGCAGGTCACCGGCCATCCCGGTGGCGATGGTCCGGCTCTGCTGGCCGTGGGTGCGCATGGAGCCCGGTTTTCCGTCTCCGGCCGGCCTAATCATCCCGAGGCCGGCCTCGTCATCGCCGGGGTGCCGGACCGCGTGGGTCGACTCCGTACCGTGGCGAGGGCGTCGGACGGCGGCCACCACCGCCGGGCGCCGCCCGTTACGAACCGGTCCGGCAGGGGTAATGCGGACCCGAGATGTCAGGAGGCCGCCATCCCGCGGACGGCGCCCATCCCGCCGGTGACGCGTCGACCATCGCGCCGCGTCCGGGACCGGGCAGCCACCGATGAGCGGCCGGCCCGCCCTGGTACGACGGCTGGACGCGCTCTTCGGCGGGCAGGCGCGTACCCGGGTGATCCTGCTGTTGACCGCCGTGCTCGCCATGGGCACGGCCGACACCGGCATGGTCGGCGCGCTCGCCCGGGAGCTGGAGGCCGCGTTCCACATCAGCCAGACCCAGCTCGGTCTGTTGGCGACCGCGTCGTGCCGTCAGGGCTCGGCCAGCAGGGCGTCCACCGCGCTGTTCAGCTCGTCGGGTTCGGTCACGCCGACGGCGCGCACCACGCCCCGGGCGTCGACGAGCACGTTCCACGGCACGCCCCGGAGCCCGAGCGCCGCGGCGTACCCGCCGGTCTCGTCGACGAGAACCGTGCCGTCGACGCCCCAGACGGCGGCGAAGTGACGCGCCTCGGCGGGCGCGTCGACGCTCTCCCACAGGTTGATCATGATGATGTCCAGCCCGGACCGGCTGGTACGGCGGCGCAGTTCCTCGATGACCGGCGCCTCCGCGTTGCACGGGCCTCACCAGCTCGCGAAGAAGTTGATGACGTACTTCTTCTCGGCCCACTCCCGGGACGTGCGGATCCGTCCGGTGTGCGCGTCCGGCAGCCCGAACTCGGGCAGCGGCCGGCCGACCGCCGGATGCGCCGCCGCCGATGCCGGGCCGGGCAGCCACGGCCGGTCCACGAACACCAGGGTGCCGCTGCCGGCGTTCGACACCAGCAGCCGGCCGCTGACCGGATCGACGGCGCAGTCCCCGGGCGCGATGTCGACCCGGATCCGGTGCGATTCCCGTCCGCTGCCGGCGTCGATGACGCTGACCGTGCCCGCGCCCCGGTTGCAGACGTACAGCAGGCGGCCGTCCGGCGAGGCGCACATGCCCACCGGCGCCCGCTCCACCCGGATCTCGTCGACGACCGCGCCGGTCTCGAGCGACAGCCGCATGACGGTGCCGTGCAGCGAGTTCGCCACGTACAGGTGGTCGGTCACCGGGTCGACCACCACTTTGCACGGGCCGTCCCCCACCGCCAGCCGGCCCAGCGGTCGCAGCGTGTCCGGATCGAAGACGGTGACCGACGACGACATGAAGTTGGCACAGTAGGCACGGCCCCGTCTGACGTCAACGGCGACGCTCCCCGCGCCGAGCTCCGCGGGTACCGTGCCGACCGGCCGCATGCGGTCGACGTCGACCGCGCTGACCGTGGCGGCCGCGGTGTCCCCGGAGTACACCCGGCGCAGCCCGGGGTGGTACCCGAGCCCCGCCGGGTACTCGCCGACCCGCACCTGCGCCAGCCGCGCCCCGGTGTCCGCGTCGAGCACCGTGACGGTGTCCGACCGGGCGTCCGCGGTGAACAGCCGCCGGGTCGGCGGATCGTGGACGACGGGGATCGGTTCCCGACCGGTCCCGGCTCGCCACACCACCACGGCCCGGTCCAGGTCCACCGCGGTGACCTCGTTGCTGCGGGAACACGCGACGAACGCGCGCCGGGCGGCGGCGTCGACCGCGACCGCCTCCGGCCCCATCCCGACCGGCAGCCGCGCCAAGACGCGGTGGGACACCCCGCACGCCGGACCGGCCGGCATTCGCAGGTGATGTCCTGCGTGGTCCATATCTTTCCGCTGCCCGGCCGTACCCGGCTCAAACGGTCACCGGGGCGCTGGGCCCGGACGGGCGGACGCCATCCGGCGGACCGCCCACCCGGCCACCGCACGAAACCGGTATCACACGACCGGTGCCCGGTCTGCCGTCAGGGGCGCCGGCCGTACACGCGGTACCGCTCGGCATCGGCCCACCGGACTTCCAGGCCGAGCCCGGGCCGCTCGGGATCCGGCCACAGCGCACCGTCCCGCGGGGTCAGCGTGCCGTCGAAGACCAGGTGCTCGATGCGGACGTGGTCGTGGAAGTACTCGAGGTGGCGCTGTCGCGGCACCGCGCAGAACGCGTGCGCCGAAACCGTCGGCGCGCAGTGCGCCGACAGGTCGACGCTGTGCCCGGCCGCCAACCCACCGACCTGCAACACGCCGGTGATCCCGTGGCAGCGCGTGACGTCGGCCTGCAGGCAGTCCACCGCCCGGGGTACGAGCAGATTGGTGAAGTCGCGCAGCACGTACCCGTACTCGCCGGCGGCGACGTCCAGTCCCGGCGGGCCGTGTTCGCGTACCGTCCGCAGCCCGGTGAAGTCGGCCGAGCTGACCGGCTCCTCCAGCCACGACACCCCCCACTCGTCGTGGAACCGGTGCGCCCACGCCAGCGCCCGCTTGTCGGTCAGCCCGCCGTTGGCGTCGGTGAACAGCTCCGGCTCGTCGCCGATGGCCTCGCGTACCGCCGTCAACCGCCGCGGGTCGGCGTCGGGGTGCCGGGAGGTCTTCAGCTTCACCCGGCCGATGCCCTGCGCCACCCAGCCGGCGAGCTGCGCGGCCAGCCGGTCGAGCGGGTAGTTGGTGAACCCGCCGCTGCCGTAGGCGGGCACATGGTCGTGGACCGACGGCAGCGCCCGGAACAGCGCCAGTCCCTCCAGCCGCGCACGCAGGTCCCACAGCGCGACGTCGACCGCCGACACGGCCATCGCACCGGCGCCCGGGCGTCCGGAGTTGCGGATCGCCGCGCCCATCGCGTCCGTGGCAGCGGCCGGCGCCATCGCGTCCGCGCCGGCGACCACGGGCGCCAGTTCAGACTCCACGAACGCCGCGACCGAGACGTCGCCGTAGGTGTAGCCGAGTCCCGTCGCACCGTCCGCGTGCGCCTCCACCAGGACCATCGTCGTCGAAGCCCAGGTCGCCGTGGCGTCCTGCTCGATACCGTCGGGACCGTCGGTCGGGACCGTGAACGCGTGCACCCCGATACGCTCGACGGCTGGTTGGTCACCCATCGGCCATCGCCTCGCGAAACGGAAGGCCTCGTCGCCGCTGCCGTTCTCCGACCCGGCTACCCGGCCGTAACCGACCGAAACGCCCCGCCGCGTGCTCCCCCGACCGGTCGTTTCCTCCGCCCGCCACCGGGCAGGCGGCAGCGACACCACAGGAGAGGGGGAACCCATGGCAACCGGAGAAGGGCGGCGCGTGGTCGTGGTCACCGGGGGCAGCGCCGGCGTGGGCCGGGCGTGCGTGCGCGCCTTCGGTCAGCGCGGCGACGCGGTCGCGATCCTCGCCCGCGGTTCGACCGGACTCCAGGCGGCGGCACGGGACGTCCGCGACGCCGGCGGCCAGCCGAAGACCTGCGAGGTCGACGTGGCCGACCACGATGCCCTCGAATCGGTCGCCGACCGGGTCGAGCGTGAGCTCGGACCGATCGACGTCTGGGTCAACGCCGCCTTCGCCACCGTGTTCGCGCCGTTCATGGAGGTACGTCCGGAGGAGTACCGCCGCGGCACCGAGGTGATCTACATCGGCTACGTCAACGGCACCCGGGTGGCGCTGCGGCGGATGCTACCCCGCGACCGAGGCGCCGTCGTCCAGGTCGGATCCGCGGTCGCCTACCGGGGGATCCCGCTCCAGACCGTGTACAGCTGCGCCAAGCACGCCATCCAGGGTTTCACCGAGGCCCTGCGCTGCGAACTGCTGCACGACGGCAGCAACGTCCACATCACCATGGCGCAACTGCCCGCCCTGAACACCCCGCAGTTCGACTGGGTGCTCTCCCGGCTTCCCCGGATGCCGCAGCCGCTGCCGCCGGTCTACCAGCCGGAGGTCGCCGCCAAGGCCGTCGTGTACGCCGCCGACCACCCGCAGCGCCGCGAGTACTGGGTGGGCGGGTCGACCATGCTCACCATGATCGCCAACAAGGTCGCCGCCGGCCTGTTCGACCGCTACCTGGCGCGCAAGGGCTACCAGTCCCAGCAGAGCGACGTGCCGGCTACCGACCACCCGGCCAACCTGTGGCAGGCACCCGGTCGACGACGGAACCGGCCGCGACTTCGGCGCCCACGGGTCGTTCGACGGCCTGGCACACGGCCGCAGCCCGCAACTGTGGGCGTCCCAGCACCACCGGCTGCTCGCCGCGGCCGGGGCGGGGCTCGCGGCGACCGCCGGGGTGCTCTGGTCGCAGCGGCGGTGACCGGCCCGGGCGTACCCCGGTGCTGCCGCGCGTCGGCCCTCCACTCAGTCGGCGGCGAGGGCCACCGCGGCCTGCAACAGCAGCGCGTGGACGAATGCCTGCGGCAGGTTGCCCCGTAGCTGGCGCTGCCGCACGTCGTACTCCTCGGCGTACAGGCCCGGCGGCCCACACGCCGAACGGTTGCGCTCGAACCAGGCGCGCCCGGCGACGCGCGCACCCGCCCGGTGCGCCGAGAGCGCCGCGACCAGACCGCACAGCAGGAAGGCGCACTCCGCCTCGCCGAGCGGACGCTCGTCCGGCCGGAAGCGGTACAGGTACCCGTCCTCTCCCAGGTCGCGGATGACCGCCCGGTGGGTCGCCACGACCCGGGGGTCGTCCGGCGGCAGCGCACCGCGCACCGCGGGTAACAGCAGCGCCGCGTCGAGCCGGTCGTCGTCGAAGGCGCGCTGCCAACGCCCGGACGGGTGCAGTCCGTGGGCCGCGGTGTGCGCGAGGATCTTCTCGGCGCACGTCAGCCAGTCGGCCGCCTGGGCGGTGGGCGCCACCCGGGCGGCCGCCTTCAGCCCCGCGACGCACGTCAGCTTCGACTCGGTCCAGTGGTGCGGTTGCAGTTCCCAGATGCCGGCGTCGGGTTCGCGCCAGCGCTGCCCGATGGTGTCGGCGGCGATCTCGGCGGCGTGCCAGGACCGCGCGTCCAGCCGGTCGCGCCCGCCCGCCGCGGCGAACAGCAGCAGCGCCTCGCCGAACACGTCGAGCTGGAACTGGCCACCCACCCAGTTGCCGACCATGACCTGACCGCCCGGGTACCCGGGCAGGAAGTCCAGCGGCCGCTGCTCGGGCACCGGGTCTCCGACCGTGGTGCAGGCGGGTGCCATCGCCGGCCCGTCGGCCAGCAGTCGGTCGGCGATGAACGTGACGGCCGCGTCCGTGAGACCGTCCGCGCCCACGACGGCGGCCGCCTGACCGGCGAAGCACTGGTCGCGGATCCAGGCGTACCGGTAGTCGTAGCTGCGCCCGGCGCGGGCCCGCTCCGGCAGCGACATGGTCACCGCGGCCACCATGCCGCCGCCGGGGCAGGTCAGGCCGCGCAGCACGGCGTGGGCGTGCGCGGCGTCGCGCGCCGCGACGCAGCCGGCGAACGACGGGCGGTCCGACCGCCACGTGTGCCCGGTGGTCAGCCACGCCTCGTTCGGATCCGGTGGCGACCCGTCGAACCGCTCGGGGCCGAGCTCCATGACCAGGTCGTGGTAGCCGCCCTCGGGAACCTCGATCACCCCGGACAGGGCGCCGTCCTCATCCGGCCGCGCTCCCCCGCCACCGGTCCACCGTACGTGGAGACCGCCGGTGCGCCCGGTCCACACCGTGTCGTCACGGTGCAGGTCCCGTAGGGGGTGGCGGCCGAACCCGGCCCGCGGGTCGAGCACCACCCGTACCGTCGTCCGGCCCTGCACGGCGTGGATGCGCCGCAGCAGCACCACCCGGCGGGGGTGGCCGGGGAAGGCCAGCGCCTCCCGGCACTCGACGATCCCGGTGGTGGTCACCCACCGGCTGGTCCAGATCAGGGTGCCCTGCTCGTAGTAGCCGCCCCACACGAACCGAGGGTTCGCCGGGGTCACCAGGTACCGGCCGGGACCACCCAGCAGGCCCGCGAACACGGCCTCGTCGTCCCAGCGCGGCGCGCACATCCAGTCGATCTCCCCGCCCGGACCGATCAGGGCGCCCCGGTGGCCGTCGGCGAGGACCGCGTACTCCCGCAGGACGTGCATCGACAAACGCCTCCCCTACCCGGGCGGCTCTCCCCCCGGCCCGGGCGGATGGACCCGCGGTCAGGGTCGGGCTACCCGCCGGTACGGGTTCAACCGGGCCGCGGACAGGTTTCCGTCTCGGGCCGGCGGGGAAGACACCGCGGCCCCGCTCGACCAGCCGCCTACCGGTTGACGTGGACGCGGATGCGCGTGCCCTCGCCGCCGCTGTAGACGCACACCAGGTCACAGAGCCGGTGTGCCATCAGCAGACCCCGGCCGCCGGTGCGGTCGACGGCGGGCGGGATACGGCCGACCGTCGGGTCGGACAGGCGGCCGGGGTCGTCGACCTGGCAGACCAGGACGTCGGCCTCGACCCAGATCGAGACGCGGCCCGGCCCATCGGCGTACTTGCAGGTGTTGGAGACCAGTTCGTTCACCGCCACGCACAGATCGTCGACCCGGTCGGCGCTCAGCCCCGCGGCGGCCGCCCGCGTGGCGACGAACCGCCGCACCTGGCGCAGCATCGACTCGTCCGAGTACACCATGGTCACCGCCGTGGCCGGTGGTGCGGGCGGTGGCCGCTCGTGCAGGACCATGATCTCCGGAGCGGTGTAGTCGGGGCTGAGGGCGACCCCGGAGCCGTACGTCAGCAGCGGATGGGTACGCACGGCGTCGGCCAGCGCGGCCTCGGGCAGGCCCGCGGCGTCGTGCAGGCACAGCATGGCCGCGTCGTGGTCGGCGAACACCGCGTTGATCGCCGACTCGTGCGCCACGCAGGCCTGGTACTCGAACCCGCCGCGGCCGGGCCAGATCGACTCACCGACGACGCGCACCCGCCGGCCGGGGTGTGCGGTGGCGAACGGCCACAGCACTTCCGGGATGATCCGCCCGGGATTGCGGGTGGCCAACGCGGTATCGAGAAACCGGACTCCGGTGGCATGCCGGCCGATCCGGTCACGGATCAGGTCGACGTGCGCGCCCGGCAGGGCGACCAACACCGGCTCGCCGGCGTCCAGCCCCTCCCGGACGAACGTGACGACGCCCGCCACGAACTCGTCGGTGTCCCGGTAGAACAGGGCCATGTGATCGAAGTGCCCGCCGGTACGGGCGCCGGCCGTCTCCGCCGGCGTCAGGTCCGCAGACGTCATGCCGCCCGCTCCCGGACGACGAGCGGTCACCAGCAGATCCGCGGTCGCCATGTCGGCGAACCGCAGCCCGGTGACGTCGAGTACCCGTCCGCCGTGACGACCAGCCGCTGTACCTCGTCGTCGTACCGCCAGCAGGCGCCACCACCCCGCCGCAGCCGCTCCACCGCCATCGGGGAGACCACGTCCCGTCGCCTCCCTCGACCTCGTCCAGGCCCACCGTTCCGCCGGCGCCACCGGCGTCAGAAACAGCCCGCAGCCTCCCGAAAGGCCGGGCCGTCATCGACGGTAGCCGAGCGCGTCGTTCATCGACAACGAGCCGTCGTCGCTGCTCGTTCCGCGCGGGAGGGCGACGGTGAACCGGGCACCGCCCTCAGCGGCGTGGCCGGCCTCGATCGCACCGCCGAGCCGCCGTACCAGCCGGGCGGCCAACGCCAGGCCGAGCCCGCTGCCGACTTTGCGGACGCCCCGGTACCGCCGGTACAGGGCGCCCCGCTCGAACGCGACCGCCAGGTCGTCGTCGGTGAAGCCGGGACCGCCGTCGCGTACCTCGACGATCCCGCCGTCCGGGTCGGCCCGTACCGCGAGCACCAGTGGCCCGCCCGGCGGAGTCACCCGCAGCGCGTTCTCGCACAGACCGTCCACGACCTGACGGATGCGCCCCGGGTCGGTGCGCACCACGACCGGGCCGGCCGGCAGGTCGGTGCGCAGCGGCACGCCGACGGCCGCGGAGCGCGGAGCCCACGCCCGGGCCGCCGCGCCGATCAGCTCGGTCAGGTCCGCCGGTATCAGTTCCACCGGCAGGTCCGCCGCCTCCAACCGGGCCAGGACGAGCAGGTCGGAGATGAGACGGTCGAGACGAGCGGCCTCGTCGAGGATCGTGCGGCCGGACGCCGGCGCATCGCCGGCCCCCAGGACACCGTCGGTGAGCGCTTCCGCGTACCCGCGGATGGTCGTCAGCGGGGTACGCAGGTCATGGGAGACCGACAGCAGGAATTCACGCTGGCGTCCCTCGCTCGTCGCCAGGTCGGCGGCGAGCTGGTTGAACGCCGTGGCCAGCTCGGCCATCTCGGTGGGCGAGCGCACCGGGAGCCGTACCGTGCGGTCGCCGGCCCCGAGCCGGGCGGCCGCCACGGCAGCGTCCCGGATCGGGGTGGTCACCAACCGGGCCAGCAGCACACCGGCGCCGATGCCGCCGGCCAGGCCGGCGGCGAGCGCGAACCAGAGATCACCCAGGAGCGGCGCGACGGACGCGGTGACGACCGGCGTGGTCAGCACCACGCCGTTGCCGGTCGCGGCGAGCGGGCGTCCGACGACGAGCACCCTCGTGCCGTTCACCACCCCGCGCTGGTCGACCGGCGACCCGGCCGCCACCCGCGTGACGAGCCGGGCGGGCAGGCCGGGCTGGTCGGCGCCGCCACGACGGATCAGGTACACCTCGATGCCCTGCTGGCGCAGGCGGCGGACGAGGTTCTCCCGGTCGGCCGGGTGCGCGGTGGCCAGCACATCGCCGGTGAGCGTGCTCTTGTCCACGAGCCCCTGGCGTGCCTGGCGGTTGGCGGAGCCGACCGCCACCGGCATCGCCACCAACGCCGTGACGACCACCGACACGATCACCGTGACGCAGGTGACCAGGATCGCGCGGGCGGAGAAGGTACGGATCATCGGCGGTCGTCGGCGGTGTGACCGGCCCACCATGCTGCCATCATCCCTCGGCCGCCGTCATGATCCGTGACGAGCCCGCGGGGGATGTCCGCGCCGCGATGGACGATCGGCGCGGCGACCGGACCCGGCGCCGCGACGCCGGGTCCTTACCCGGCCTCAGATCCTCAACTGGTCGACGCGGTCGGCGGCGCCGTCGGCTTCGCCGTACCGTGAGCGCCGCTGATGGCCTTCCAGTCCTTGTGCACCTGCTGGCGGTCCGCCTTCACCGCCTGCAGCGCGGGCCGGGCGGCCTCGAGACCGGCACGGTTCGTCGCCGCGTCCACTTCACGCCGGGCCGTCGTGGCGTCGGCGATGAGCTTGTTGAGATCGCCGTTGAGCTTGGCCTTCTCCGCAGCGGTCAACGTCGAGCTGGCGTTGACGCGCTGGCGTGCGGCGGTCGCCTGGTTGATCTCCTTGGCCAGGTGCGCGTCGAGCCGCTGCTTGATCTGGGACACCGACCACGGCGAGGCACTCGTGCCGGCTCCCGGTGGCGATGGCGGTGGCGGAGTGGTCTGCGCCGCGGCGGCGGTGGCGCCGGAGCCGAGCAGGGCAGCCACCATTGCGCTTACGGTGATTGCTTTGTGAGTCAGTTTCATCGGTAGCGACTCCCTCGAAGTCGAACCGGAAGGAAAGGGTCGAACCGAAGGACCCGTCCTCCCGCTCCGTACCCGGTTCCCATCCTGCCGATGACATGCTCACTGTCCACCAAACCCAGGTAAAGCTTGTGTAAGCGTGCCGCCCGCGCCGGTGATCGTGCCGTCCGCGCGCTCCGGCACCACCGCGTACCTGCCGCACCAGGTGCGTACGCGATACGGCAGGCCGGTCTGCGACCTCGGGACCCGCGACGGCGCACCCCGCCGAGGGACCTTCGGCCCTGTCCCCCCGCAGGTTCCCTGAGCAAAGGTGGAACACGGAACCCGGATGCCGGCGGGGTGATCGACAATGACGTTCGCCGTCCTCTTGATCGTGCTGACGACAGTGGCGGCCGTGGTGTCCGCCGCCGGGGCGGTCGCCAGGCACCGAACCCGGGATGCGGCCGGGCCGCGGCCGGCGCAGCTGCGGGCCGGCCTCGGGACGGTCGCCCGGACCGACCCGCACGGCGAGCGCGCGGAGTCCGTGCTCACCACGTCGCTGCTCACCGGCCGCCTCTCGGCGGACGAATACCGGGACGAGATGGCCGTGCTCGCCGCGCGGGACGCACGGCGCCATCCGCTGGTCGCCCCACCCGACCGGTGACCGCGCCGTCCTGGTACGTGTCACCCGGTGGGCGCTCCGCGTCGCCGGCCGCTACGCGGAGCCGAGCCGACGCCGGACCGGCTCGCGACCCGGCGGCTGGCTGGGGCGCGGACCGGGCTCGACCGGCGGGATGGGGTACCTGGCCGGCTGGCCGGCCACCAGGCGGAAGACCCGGCCGTGATGGACCAGCTCGACCGGGTCGCCACTGTCCAGCGAGTAGGTCGCCGCGGCACCGGTGACGTTCACGCACAGCCGCTGTCCACGCCACAGCAGGCCGAACGTGAGACGGGTCAACGGTCCGGGCAGGCGCGGGGCGAACGACAGCGTACCGCCGGTGTCGCGCATGCCGCCGAACCCCGATACCAGCGCGATCCACGCGCCGGCCAGGGACGCGATGTGCAGCCCGTCGCTGGTGTTGTGCTCGAGGTCGTCGAGGTCCATGCGGGCGGCCTCGCCCAGATACTCGTAGGCGAGGTCGAGGTGGCCGGTCTCGGCGGCCATCACCGCCTGGGTGCAGGCCGACAGCGACGAGTCCCGTACGGTCAGCGGCTCGTAGTAGGCGAAGTCGCGGGCCTTGGAGTCGGCGGTGAACGCGTCGCCCCGCTTGTGCAACGCGAGTACCAGGTCGGCCTGCTTGACCACCTGCTTGCGGTAGATCTGGAAGTACGGGAAGTGCAGCAGCAGCGGGTACTGGTCGGGTCGGGTGTTGGCGAAGTCCCACACCGCGTGGTCGGTGAACTCCTCCGCCTGCGGATGCACGTCGAGCTTGTCGTCGTAGGGCACGCACATCTCGTCGGCGGCCCGCTGCCAGGCGGCGATCTCGTCGTCGTCGACGCCCAGCGCCGACGCCTCGTCCGGGTGGCGCCTCGCGGCCTCGGCGGCGCCGCGCAGGTTCCGCTGGGCCATCAGGTTGGTGTAAACGTTGTTGTCGGCCAGGGCACTGTACTCATCCGGGCCCGTCACCCCGTCGATACGGAAGCCGCCGTCGGGATGGTGGTAGCCCAGCGAGGTCCACAGCCGGGCGGTCTCCACCAGCAGGGCGAGCCCGATCTCACGGTCGAACCTCTCGTCGCCGGTCGCGTCGACCAGCCGGATCACCGCGTCGGCGATGTCGGCGTTGATGTGGAACGCCGCGGTGCCGGCCGGCCAGTAGCCCGAGCACTCGTCGCCGTTGATGGTCCGCCAGGGGAACGTCGCGCCGTCGAGGGTGAGCTGGCGGGCCCGCTTCCGCGCGTTCGGGAGCGTCCGGTGCCGCCACCGCAGCGCGTCGGCCGCGGCGTGCGGGGTGGTGTAGGTCAGCGCCGGCAGCACGTACGTCTCGGTGTCCCAGAACGCGTGGCCGTCGTAGCCGGGGCCGGTCAGCCCCTTGGCGGGGATGGGCCGCTGTTCGGCCCGGGCGCTGGCCTGCAGCACCTGGAACAGGGCGAACCGCACGGCCTGCTGCACCTCCGGATCGCCCTCCAGGTCGACGTCGGCGCGGGACCAGTAGTCGTCGAGGTACGCACGCTGCTCGGCCAGCAGGCCGTCCCAGCCGGTCTCCCGGGCGAGCGTCAGCGCGGCCTCGACCTGGGCGGAGATGGCCGGGATCGTGCGCTGGCTGGACCAGCCGTACGCCAGGAACTTCACCACCCGCAGCGACTGGCCGGCGGCCAGCCGGGTGGCCAGCGTGTACCGGGCGGTGTCCTCGGAGCACTCGATCTCGGTGTGTACCTCCGCCGGGCAGTGCACGGTGTGGTCCATGGCCGCGCCGATCCGGCGGCCGCTCTCGCGCGTGCTGTGCACCAACCGGGCCCGCGCGCCGTGCGCGGTGTGCTGCTCGGGCCGCAGCGGCGTCGTGAGGACGGCCGCGGTCCGCGGGTCGCCGGACACCAGCGGCAACTGCTCGTTGGCCACCAGCTCGGACTGGAGCACGACGTGCAGCGGCGCGTCGACCGGGCGCACCTCGTACGCGATCGCCGCGGTCGCGCGCTGGGTGAACGACACCAGCCGGGTCGACGTGACGTGCACGCCGCGACCCGACGGAGAGGTCCACTCGGCGGTGCGCCGCAGCACCCCGTCGCGCAGGTCCAGTACCCGCTCGTGCGCGCGCAGGTCGCCGTAGCGCACGTCGAACGGCTCGTCCTCGACCAGCAGCCGGATCAGCTTGCCGTTGGTCACGTCGATGACCGTCTGACCCGACTCGGGATAGCCGTAGCCGGCCTCGGCGTACGGCAGCGGCCGGAACTCGAACACCGAGTTGAGGTAGGTGCCGGGCAGCCCGTGCGGCTCGCCCTCGTCGAGGTTGCCGCGCAGGCCGATGTGCCCGTTGGACAGTGCGAACACCGACTCCGACTGGGCCAGTACGGTGAGGTCGAGACGGCACTCGCGGATGTCCCACGGATCGGGCGGGAAGGCCGAATGCGTGATCATCGGCTGGTTTCCGGTTCGACCCGGTCGCGCGGTTCGGCCCGGTCGCCCGGTTCCGCCCGGTCGGGTAGTTCCGCCCGGTCGGGTAGTTCGGCCCGGTCGGGTAGTTCGGCCCGGTCGGTTAGTCCGGCGAGGTCCGTGGCCACGGTGTCGGCGCCGGGGGCGCTGCCATCCATGATCTGCTGTTACCCATCGCCGGGCCGGCTACTCCTCCTGCGCGGTCGAACCGCCGGCCCGCCGCCGCTCCCGGTGATCACGAAGCCGCGTGACGCGCCGGTGCCGTGACCGGATCCGGCCTATCATCCTGGTCCGCGGGCGCGGCGGTGCCGGCGAGCAAGCCACCCGCCACGGAGGTCGTCGAGGCTCCCGACGGCTTCTACCGGCTCGTCGACAGGTAGCGCGCCGACGGCGCCGAGGTCCCGCAACGGAGCGGAGGGTCAGGCCGTGGCCGGCGGAAGCGCCACGGCCGGCCGAAATCTCCATAGGACAGTCCGGAGGACGTGGCGACCCCTGCGATCGGGGCACCCGCCGATCGAGGTCCCCGGCGCGAGCACCACCTCGCTGAGCCGGAGCGGGAACGTGGTGAGCAGCTCCCGCGCCGCCCGGGCGGCGCGGGAGCTGCCAGCGGCACTGCGTGCAGTACTCGATCTCCAACCGCGGCTGCCTCGTCGTCACGGTCATCGAGAATGCCGCTTCCGGCGCGGCCGGGGGGCCGGTGACCCGCCCGCACCACAGCTCAGATTGATGGAACAGAATGTCGGCATGACGGAGATGGAAACGGTACGCGTGGCGTCCGATGACTATGACGCGGCACATGCGGGCGCGCACGCGAGCCCGCTGATGCGGCGCCTGTGGTCGGAGGCGATGGGCGACCAGTATCCGGCGGAGGTCGAACCGTTCAGTTCGTGCTCCTGGTGGCTGCTGGGTCACGTCGTGGCCGCGTTGCGACTGCGACCCGGCGGACGGCTTGTCGACCTCGGCTGCGGTCGCGGCGGTGCGGGCCTCTGGCTGGCGCGTGCCCTGTGCGTACATCTGGTCGGGATCGATTTCAGCGCCGTCGCGGTGGAACTCGCCCGGCAGCGCGCCGGCGAGTTCGTTTCACCGGAGCGTGCGGAGTTTCGGCAGGGGACGTTCGCACAAACGGGCCTACCAGACGAGTGCGCCGACGGGGTGGTGAGCGTCGACGCGCTGCCGTTCGCCAACGACCGGGTGGCGGCGCTACGGGAAGCCCGACGGATCGTGGTTCCCGGAGGGCGGGTGGTGCTCACGGCGCGTGAGCGGCCCGCGGATACCGACGACTGGCCGAGCATGGCGGCCGCCGCGGACCTCGACCTGGAGGAGTCGTTGGTCAACCCGTATGCCGATGACTTCTGGCCACGGCTCTACGCGCTGTGGGAGGCACACGAGGCGGAGCTGCGGTCCGAGGTGGGCGAGCGCGCGACCGACAACCTGCTGCGCGAGGCACGGACGGCGCGACCCGGCCAGGACGGGCACCGCGCGCTGTTGCTGGTGCTGCGCCGTCCCGAGGATCGGTAACCGGCCCGCGTCGCCTCAGCCGGGTCGACACTCGGGACCGGCCCCGGCCGGCACCCCTCGCCGGCACCTTCCTGTCGCAGCGCGAGTACGAGGAGGCCGAGGTCGGCGGCGCGACCGACAGTCGCGAATAGACGGTGGCGAAGTCGTTGCGGCCCCCCGCGATCGGACCGGTCGCCGATGGATAGGATCCCGGCCGTGATCATGAAACGACGGCCCTTCGCTGTCCTTTTAGGACTTTCGGTCACCCTGTCGGCGGTCGCCCTGCCACCGGCCCACGCTGACGAGACCGAACCCGCCAAGGCCACCGAGCCGCCGAGGGTGGAGCTGGTACTCGACGTCAGCGGATCGATGCGCGCCAACGACATCGGCGGCCGCAGTCGGATCTCCGTGGCCCAGCAGGCGTTCAACGAGGTGGTGGACGCCCTCCCCGACCAGACCCAGCTCGGCATCCGGGTGCTCGGCGCGACCTATCCGGGCGACGACAAGGCCCTCGGCTGCAAGGACACCCAGCAGCTCGTGCCGGTAGGACCGGTCGACCGGGCCGCCGCCAAGGGCGCCATCGCCACCCTGCGCCCCACCGGATTCACCCCGGTCGGGTTGGCGCTGCGGGGCGCCGCCGACGACCTGGGCACCGGTGAGACCCCCCGCCGGATCGTGCTGATCACCGACGGCGAGGACACCTGCGCCCCACCGGACCCCTGCGACGTCGCCCGCGAACTCGCCGCCCGGGGCACCCAGCTGGTGGTGGACACCCTCGGCCTCGCGCCCGACGAGAAGGTGCGCCGGCAGCTGGTCTGCATCGCGACCGCGACCGGCGGAACGTACGCCTCCGCACAGACACCCGAGGAGCTGACCGGCCGGGTCAAGCAGCTCGTCAAGCGGGCCAAGGACACCAACGCCCCGGCCCCCGCGCTCGTGGCCGGCGGCAAGGAGTGCGCCGGGGCACCCCTGCTCTCCCCCGGTGTCTACACCGATCGGGAGAAGATCTCCGAGCACCGCTGGTACCGGGTGCCGGTCGGCGCCGGCCAGGAGCTGCGCGCCTCGGTGAGCATCGCGCTGGACCGCCCGGTCAACCCCGACTACGGGGTACTCCTGCGGGCGACCGCCGCCGACGGCCGGGAACTCGTCCGCGGCACGGACGCGGGCAGCGGACGTACCGATGCGCTCTCCACCGGCCTGCGCTGGTCGGCTTCGGAGCCGGACGCGGATGCCGACCCGTCGGCGGGCGACCCCGCCACAGCGAGAGCCGTCTGTCTGGTCATCAGCAACTCGTTCGCCAGCCCGGCCGGGGCGGACGCCGCCCCGGGGATGCCCTTCGAACTGACCGTCGACGTCGTCGCCGCCTCGCCCGCGCCGGACGCGCCGGGCCTCGGCCGGGGCTGGCTCCTACTGCTCGTGCTGACCGCCGCCGGCCTGCTCACCGGTGTACTCGCCGGCTGGTTGACCCGCTGGTGGGTCGCGACCTGGAGGACCAACTGATGCCCAACCGCACCCGCCGGGCACGTCCCCGACCGTACCTCCGCCTCGCCGCCGCCGCGCTCGCCGCGACGGCCGGCACCGTCGCGCTGCCGACGGCCGCCGCGGCCACCCCGTCCCCCTCGCCCGGCGCCAGCACCGTCGACCGGGCGGGAACCTCGTTCCTCACCGCCACGTCGGTCGACCCCGGCCAACCGGTCCAGGTCGCCGCCTCCACCGGTGACTACCTGTACTGGTCGTTCCGCGCCACCGCCGGGCAGACCATGGAGGTCACACTGACCGTCGCGCTCCCGCCCGCCGCCAAGCGCACCGGCGCGTCCACCTGGACCGTCGACGTCTTCGACGGGCTCCGCCGGCGGCAGGCATGCACGGCCGGCTCGCAGACACCGACCGCGAAGGCCGACGCCACCACGGTCGCCCTCGGCTGCACCCTGCGGCGGGTACGTTCCTGGGCCGAGCCGTGGTCGGGCGACCCGCTCCCCGGCACGTACTACGTCCGGCTGTCGGTCACCGACCTGCCCGAACCGGACCTCGGCCTGCCCATCCAGGTCGACATGCTGATCGGCGCCACCGACGCCGGCACCAGCGCCGACGACGGCGAGCTCAAGGCGCCACTCGTCCCGGCGGCCAGGCCCGGCAAGGCCACGGCGGCCGGCTCGGCCGATCCTTCGGCCAGTCCCGCCCCGGTGCCGGTGGCAGCGACCGGGGCGCTGGACTGGCTGCCCGACCTGTCCGCCCGCTGGATCTGGACCACGGTCGGTGGTGTGCTGGCCGCCGTCGCCGGCGTCGTCGGTTTCTCGCTGACCTGGCGCCGCCGGACGTGACGTGACCGGCCCCTTCCCGTCGCCGCGCGGGAAGGGGCTCCGGCACCCCGCGGTCAGCCGGGGTCGGCGACGACGCGGTTGCGACCGGCGCGCTTGGCGGCGTAGAGGTTCCGGTCGGCCCGGGCGAGCAGCGCGGCGACCGTACCCTGTCCATCCGCGACGGTCGTGACGCCGATGCTGGCGGTCACCGGGAGGTCGCCGGTGACCGCCTGCCAGCCGTGGTCGGCGATCGCCCGGCGCAGCCGCTCGCACCGGCGCACCGCCTCGTCGGCCCCGGTGTCGGGAAGGACGAGCACGAACTCCTCGCCGCCGAACCGGGCGGCCACCGCCGGGCCGGTGGCCGCGTCGCTGAGCAGGTCGGCGAGCCGCTGGAGCACGGCGTCACCGGTGGCGTGCGACAACGTGTCGTTGATGCGCTTGAAGTGGTCGAGGTCGACCAGGGCCACCGACAGCGGGGCGCGGCGGTCGGCCGCCTGCTCCAGCACCAGCGGCAGCCGCTCGTCGACGAAGCGCCGGTTGTACAGGCCGGTCAGCGCATCCCGCAGGGCCAGCTCGCGGAACCGCAGGCTCTCCCGGCGCGCCTCCTCGGTCTCGAACACCGCCTGCAGGGTACGGGCCCGGGCCTCGCGCTGGGTGGACTGCTGCGCCTGGGTCTCGGCGTGGAAGGCGCGGTACTCCTCGTACGCCTCCCGGTACCGGCCGGTCGCCGCGTGCAGCTGCGCCTGCTCCTCGCGTACCCGGGATCTGGCCGACGCCAGGTTCCGCTCCTCGCACACCCCGGTCGCCCGGTCCAGGCTGGCCTGCGCGGCGTCGACGTGCCCGCGCAGGCGCTGCGCCTCGGCCACCGTCAGCAGGCACTCGGCCAGCGCGTTCGGTTCGGTGAGCAGGTGCCCGGCCGACCCGTCCAGAAGCGGGCGCAGGGTCGCCTCCGCCTCGGCGTACCGGCCGCGGGCCAGCTGGATGCGCGCGATGGTGTCGAGGACACTGGCGCCGAGCGCGCTGCCATGCCGGGCGGCGACGGCGTGGATCTGGTCGATGAGGCGCTCGGCCCGCTCGTGGTCACCGCTCCGGCACGCCGTGTACGCCAGGTTGTTGAGGATCTGCAACGACAGCTCGCCGTCGCCGATGGCGGTGGCGATCTCGAGCGCCTCCTGGTTGCGGCGGCGGGCGTCCTCGGGCGCTCCGGCGTCGTAGGCCACCATCGCCAGGATCGCCAGGTGCTTGGCGCGCAGCCGCGCCGGCACGTCCTCGGCGAGGGCCGCCACGCACTGGACCGCGTGCGCGAACGCGTCGGAGACGTCACCGACGTGGTAGAAGAACAGAGCGAGCTGGCGGTGGCTGCGGGCCAGCAGGTGGGCGTCGCCGTGTTCGGTGGCCCACGCCCGCGCCTGCTCGGCGATCCGGCCCGCCTCGACCGCGTCGCCGTCCCGCAGCAACGCGTCGGCACGCACCAGCCGGGCCCGCATCCGCAGGCCGGGCAGGCCCCACTCGGTCGCGAGCCGCTCGGCGCGCTCGGCCGGCACCACGACCGTCCGGTACCGCCCGAGGGAGACCAGCTCCATCTCCCCCAACGCCGCCGCCACCCTGGCTTCGGCCTGCGGCGACCACGCCGACAGGTCGGAGAGGTCGTCGATCACGTCGACGACCGGCTCCGCCGCGCCGACGGAGCTCCGCGCCGACGCCGTGCGCAATGCCAGGTCCATGGCCGCTCACATCCACCTTCGCGTCGCCCAGGGGCAACTCGCCCAGGGGTAGGACGCGACGCTACGCCGGCCGGGTTGCGATGCCCGGCACACGTCGGTTGCCGTGCGGGTGCGTCCCACGCGGCCGACCGGCCGGCGGTACGGGCGGTCAGCGCGCACACGCCGGTCCGGCTACGATCCCGGGACGGGTGTTCGCCGGCTGATGAGGGACGCATGCGGGTCGATCAACTGTGGCGGTATCCGGTGAAGTCGGTGGGTGGCGAACCGCTCACCGCCGCCACCGTCGGGGCGCACGGGATCGAGGGTGACCGGATCATCGCCGTCCACGACGAGCGGGACGAGGTCACGTGGGCCGGCGCCGTTCCGGCGCTCATGCGGGTGCGGGCCGTCACGGTGGACGCGGGCGTGGCCGAACTGATCCTGCCGGACGGCGGGCGGTTCCGCACCGACGCGCCCGACGCCGACAGCCGGCTCAGCGCCGCCGTCCACGCGAAGGTCAGGCTGGCCGGGCGCCGGCCGGATCCGCCGGGGGCCGCGCTGCACATCCTGACGACGACCGCGCTACGCAGCCTGAGCGCGGCGTTGCCGGACAGCGCGATCGACGCCACGAGGTTCCGGCCCAACCTGGTCCTGGACGGGGTGCCCGACGCGGCCGGGACCGGATACCCCGAGCACGGCTGGATCGGCCGCCGGATGGCCATCGGTGCGCTGCGGTTGCGCGTCACCGGGGGCTGCGACCGGTGCGTGATGATCACGAAGGAGACGCCGACCGTACCGCACGACCGCGCCGTACTGCGGTGGGTCGCGCGCGAACTCGACAACACCCTGGGGGTGTACGCCGAGGTCGAGGCGCCCGGCCGGATCCGCGTCGGTGACGAGGCCCGCTGGCTGGACTGAGCGCGCGCTCCCACGGGCCACGACGACACCGCCTCACCGGCCGCCGCGGCGCGACGTCAGCGGTACGCACATCCACTCCCCGTTGGCCAGGTGCGGCACCGCGCCGGGCAGCCGGACCAGCCTGAACGCGGCAAGGCGGGACAGCGCGGCCCGGAGCACGAGGCCGTGCGAGACGGCGACCACGGTGGCCCCCGGCGCGGCCCCGGCGAGCGCGGCCACCAGCGCCGCGGCCGCACGGGTACCGGCTTCGGCCAGGGTCTCGCCACCGCCCCGGCGGAGGTCGGCGCCCCGGCTCCACCGGTCGTACTCGTCGGGGTAGCGGTGCGCGACCTGGCGCCGGTCCAGACCGGCCCAGCCGCCGAGGTCGACCTCCCGCAGCCGGGCGTCGAGGACGACGGGCAGCCCGCACCGCGCGCTGACCGGCTGGGCGGTCTGCCGGGCGCGGCGCAGGTCGGAGGCGACGAGGAGGTCCGGTCGCAGGGCGGCGACGGCGTCGGCGACCGCCTCGGCCTGGCGGTACCCGACCCGGTCCAGTGGCGGGTCGGCCTGGCCCTGGAACCGTCCGGTGGCGTTCCACCCGGTACGGCCGTGCCGGACGACGACGAGGCGTGGCGGCGTGCTCATCCCGGGCCCCGCCGGGTCGCCGCGCGGGCGGTGAGGAAGAAGCCCCAGATCACCTCAGCCGCCGACGGGGTGGCCCGGTCCCCCTGCGGCCAGCCGTGCCCGCCGCCCCGGTAGAGGGCGAGCTGGACGATCCGGCCGGAGTCGCACCCCGTCCACGTGGTGACGGTGAGGCTTCCCCGGTGGCGGACGTCGGCGCTGTCCGGACAGCCGTCGGCCTGCCGGTACCGGTCGACCTCCGCCTCGACGGTGGGCTCGGTGTACCCGTTCACGGTGTGGGGTGTGTCACCGGGCCTGATGCTCAGTTCCGGGTCGTCGGTGGAGGCGGCCTCCAGCAGCGACACCGGCGCGGGGTCCGGGCACGGCATGGCGTCGACGGCGCCGTACGACGCGACGGCCGCGAACAGGCCGGGCGCCTCGCACGCCATCCGCAGGGCCATCTTCCCGCCGTTGCTGTACCCGGCCAGGTAGACCTGCCCCGAGGCGGCGTCGGCCTGGGTGGCCAGCACGTGGGTGACGACGGCCGTGAGGAAGGCGACGTCGTCGACCCCGCTCTCCTGTGCCCGGTGGCAGCAGAAGCCCGCGTTCCAGGATCGTGCCACTCCGGCCGGGTAGACCAGGATCGCCGGCCGCGTCACGTCGACGAACCCGCTGCGCTGCGCCTCCTCGTGCGGCGCGACGCAGCAGCCGTGCAGCTCCACCAGCACCGGCAGCTGGCCCGTGACGGTGGCCCGCGGGCGGATCAGCAGGTAGCTGCGGTCCAGGCCGCCCACCGTGACCGGGACGGTGGTCTGCGTCCAGCCGGCCGGCAGCGGGGCGGCGCTCAGCGCCGCGACCGCCGGGGCCGGGGTGAGCGGGGCGCGCCCGGAGGCGGTCACGACCAGGAGGACGAGCGCGACGAGCGCGAGGGCGGCGACGACGCCGCAGCCGTACCGCCGGCGCCGGTACCCCTGCCGGGTGGCCGGCAGGGGCGGCCTCGCACGGTCGGTGCCCGACATCTGACGCCCCGCCCGTGGTCAGTACTGCAGCCGCGGATCGTCGTACTGCTTGAACTCGAGCACGTTGTTGGACGGGTCGACGAGGAAGATGGTGCGGTGCTGCTCCGCGGTGCCCTCGAACCGGGTCGCCGGGCCGGACAGCACCCGCAGCTTGCGGTGTTCGACCAGCCTGATCAGCCGGTCGAAGTCCGCCGCGCGCGCGAAGGTGACGCCGAAGTGACGCGGGTACGCCGCCGGCTCGTCGGGTACCGCGCGCTCGTCGAGGTGGCAGACGAGCTGATCGCCGAAGAAGTCGAAGGTGACCCGGTCGGCGTAGCGGCGGGCCAGCCTGGCGCCGAGCCCGAAGACGTAGAACCGGACCGCCTCGTCGAGGTCGTGGGTGGGCACGGCGACGTGGAAGGCGTCGTGGCGGGATCGCATCGTGGCTCCTCGGGTATGCGGATGTCAGGCGACGGAGGGGAAGCGCAGGTGCGCGCGTCCGGTGGCGTTCGCGCCGGTGGTCAGCTGGAGCAGGGTGTCGCCGCGCAGCCCGCGGCGGAGCGTCTCCACCGCGACGACGTCGGCCGCGGCGACGTTGCCGAGGTTCACGTCCGGCCCCACGGCGTTGATCAGCCCCACCTGGAGATCCTTGGTCGGCGTCTCGAACATCACCCGGTCGGTGTCGACGGCGGCGAGCACCGCGTCCAGGACGTCCCGGCGCACGTGCCCGTCGGCCCGGGCGATGCCGCTGCGGCCGCTCTCGCGCGCCTCGGTGATGACCAGGAAGGCGCCGGCGTCGAGGTCCTCGCGCAGCGCGTCGACCCAATCGGCCGGGGTGAGCAGTGCCGAACGGTCGGCGTCCTTGTAGCCGACCTCGGACAGCACGGGCCGGTACTGCGCCAGCCGCCGCACGTACCCGGCCTTGCTGCCCTGGTCGAGGGGGATGGTGCCGTTGGACACCTCGATGTGCGTGGCGCCGGTGCGGTGGACCAGGCGGAGGTACTCGTCCAGCTGGCCGGTCCACAGGTGGTGCTCGAACAGGGTACCGCCGAAGTAGAACCCGATGGCGGCGTCCCGCAGGACCCGGATCTTGCGGTCGAGGTCGCGGGTGACCAGGGCCGTACCCCAGCCGAACTTGACCAGGTCGATGTACTCGCCGTGGCTGGTGATGAGGTCGGTGAACGCGCCGGTGGGCAGGCCGCTGTCGATCACCATCGTCATGCCGGGTGGCGTTCGCATCGCATTCTCCTCTGGGGACGCGGGGACTGTGGCCGGTCCGGGGCGGACCGCCCGGTTCGGCGGGTACCGGTCTTGCCCGGCCTCATGGCACGCCGCGCCTGGTGCGGCCGGTCATCGCCAGGCTCAGCGGGGTGCGCCGCCCCACGGAGACCACCGACCAACACGTGAGATAGGTCAGCGGGACGATGACGACGACCGCCACCGCCGTGACCAGCGGACCGGGCGCCCGCTGCGCCGTGGCCGTCAGCCCGGTGGCCGCGCTCACCGCGAGCAGGCCCTGGAGTAGCAGCGGATGGGCCAGGTAGACCCCGAACGAGGCGTCCGAGGCCGAGCGCACCAGCCGCCTGCCCGGCGCGCACCGCCGCTGCCAGGCCAGGCCGAGGGCCAGGAACGCCCAGGCGATGACCACGCTCTCGGCCACGACGACCGGTTGGAAGACGTCGCTGGCGACCGCCGGGGACCATCCGAGCCAGCAGGTCTGGGCGAAGAAGACCGCGATGCCCGCGGCGGCGACGGCCGCGCACCCGGTGGCGATCCACCGCGTCCGGCCGGCGGTCAGGAGCAGGAACCCCTCCGCATGGCAGGCCGCCACCCCGCCGGCGATGACGAACCCCAGATAGCTGGGCAGGTACGGGCCCGGATTGCGCAGCCAGCCGGTCAGCGGGCCGAGCGCCGGTCCCCACTGCACGAGGGCGTAGCAGCCGACCTGGTAGACGGCGGCGCCGGCCAGCAGCCGGCCGTGGTGCCCACGGGTGGCCGACAGCAGCCGACGCAGCAGCGGGAACGCGAGGTACAGCTGCATGGACACCAGCAGGAAGTACAGGTGGTAGCGCGCGGCCCCGGTCAGCAGGTCCCGCGACAGCCGGTCCAGTGCTTGGCCGGCCGGCCACAGGGACCCGCCGTCGGCGAGGAAGTACACCACGCTCCACAGCAGGTACGGCACGCCGATCAGCAGGTAGCGCCGGCGCCAGAACGCCGACCACCCCGACGGCGCCCGGTCGCGGTGGCTGTAGGTGAGTACGAACGCGGTGAGCAGGAAGAACACCTCACGGCTGACGTGCATCACGGTCAGCAGGGCACCGCCTGCCAGCGACACGCCGCCGGGTTGCTGCGCGACCACGTGCACGGCGATGACGAGCGCGACGGTCAGCACCCGGACCAGGTCCACGGAGCCGAGATGGGCGGGCGCCGCCGGGCGGGCGACCGGCACCACCGGTGCGTCGCGCGGTGGCCGAGGTCGGCCGTCCGATCGCGGGACCGCTTCGGTGAGCATCTCCGACCCCGTCGGCGCGCTCACCGGCGGCCATCCAGGGCGAGCAGGTCGTCGCGGAGCGTACGGCGCAGCACCTTGCCGGTGGGGCCGGTCGGCAGTGCGGCGGCGATCTCGATGCGTGCCGGCCGTTTGTACCGGGGCAGCCGGCGCTCGCACAGCCGGTACAGCTCCTCGACCAGGCCGGGACCGGCCCGGTGCGCGCGGCGCGTGACGAACGCGACCGGTACCTGGCCGAGGCGGTCGTGCGGTGCCGCGACCACGGCGGCCGAGCCCACGGCAGCGTGGCCCAGCAGAACGTTCTCCACCTCCTGCGGGTAGACCTTCTCCCCGCCCCGGTTGATCACGTCGTCGGCCCGTCCGACCAGGTACACGAAGCCGTCCTCGTCGCGGAACCCCAGGTCCTGGGTGGGCAGCCAGCCGCAGGCGTCCCGGGCCGACCGGCTCGTTTCGGCCCCGTGCCCGGTCAGCTCCAGGTACCTGCCGACCACCTGCCGCCCCCGCAGCACGACCATGCCCGGTGAGCCGGGCGGGACCGGCCGGCCGTCGGTGTCGACGACCGCCAGCCGGACGCCGACCGGCAGCCCGACCGAGCCGTCGCGACGCGCGGCGACGTCGAGCGGATTGGCGGTGATCTGGCCCGCCGCCTCGGTCATGCCGTACGTCTCCAGCACGCCGACGCCCGTGTGCGCGGCGAAGGCACGGCGCGTCACATCCGGCAGCGGCGCTGAGGCGGACCGGGCGAACCGCAGCCGTGCGGCCACCGCCTCCGGCGGCGCGGGCTGCGCCATCAGGGCCGCCAGCACCGCCGGGACGGTGTTCAACCAGGTCGGCGACCACTCGGCCACCCGTGACCAGTACGCGTCGGGCTCGAAGCGCCGGTCCAACACCAGCGACGCACCACTGACCAGCGTCGCGAGCACCCCTATCACCTGCGCGTTCACGTGGAACAGCGGCAGCGGGCTGTAACCGCGCTGGCCCGGTCCGATGCGGTGGTGCCCGGCCACCCGGCGCGCCGCGTGCAGCAGCTGTCCCTCCGACAGCGGGACTCCCTTCGGCTCCCCGGTGGTGCCCGAACTGGTCAGCAGCACGGCGGGGCGCATCGCGGCGCCGGCACTCGGCCAGGCGGCGGTCACCGCCGCGCGCCCCAGCACCGGGCGGCCACGGCCGGCCAGCCAGGTCTCCCTGCCTGCCGCCCACCGCTCCGCCGGCGCGTCGGTGACCACCACGTCCACCCGCAGCCGGCCGAGGACCGCGTCACACTCGGCCGCCGACAGCCAGGGATCGACGGGTACCACGGTGAGGCCGGCCGCCAGCGCGCCGAGGTACGCGGCCGTGAAGGCGAGCGGATCGGCGACGACCAGACCGAGTCGCGCCCGGACCGGTAACCGGCGGCCGGCGGCCAGCTTCCGCAACCGTTCGGCGTAGGCGGCCAGCGCGCGCCACGACATCGACCGGCCATCGGCACCGACGATGAACGCCGGCTCCTCCGGTCGTTCCTGCGCCCGGGCAGCCATCAGTCGGGACGCCACGACCATGCGCCTGCCTTCCTCTGCGACGTACAGCGACAGACGAAGCCTTTGCCACGTTCGTGTGAAGGGGCTCAACCAGGCCTTTGCTCCCCGCCGTGGGACGGTCGGCCATCCGTGCGGTCGCCGTGGCGATGCGGGAGGCGGCAGGTTTTTCCGCCACCTCGTCACACGGCGCCTATCGCCTTGTCGTGCGGCGTACGACACGTCGCGCGCGGTCCTCTTGCGACTGTATCCCGCAACGAACCAGCGCGCTCTCGGCTGTCAGAGGCCTCCCAGCGCATACCGAGCAGGCCCCCAGATACGCCCGGCCGCATACGTATGCGAGGTGCCGGGCACTTCCCCGCGTCGGCGTGGCGGCCGAGGTCACCCGGTGGCCGGGCACGCGTCGCGCGCCCGGCCACCGGTGGTGCCGGGGGTTACACCGTTCCGCTGATCGCCCACTTGCCGACCGCGGTCGACGGCGAGATGTCCGGGCCGACCGGGCCCTGGCCCCAGAAGTAGTCACCGATGTTGGTGACGCCACCGGGGCCGATCAGACCCATCGAGCGGTACACGACGCCGCTCGGCTCGCGGTCGAGCGCCATGCTCGCCCAGGCGCTCTGGACCCGCAGCGCCGGCCGCAGCTCCCACCACAGGAACTTCTTCGGGAACAGGTACTCGGCGAAGGTGCCGCCGGTGCCGCCCGAGACGCAGTACGCGTTGGTGTGGAAGCCGTTGAGGATGTGCAGGCCCGTGAAGGCCGGACCCCAGCGGCCGAAGTAGTCCGCCTTGCCGTTGGTGTCGCGCAGGACCTGGCAGGACTCGAGCTGCAGCCATTCCAGGTCGCCGTTGCCCCATCGCGCGTCGGCGGGCGTGATCTGCGTGTCGGTGACACTGCTCTTGAACGTGAAGCCGCCCGACCAGCCGTGGCCGGTGTACCAGGCCGCGTCCACGTTGTCCACATAGGATGAATCGCCGCCGCCCAGGCTGGTGTCCTTGAAGTCCCACTCCCAGGCGTTGGCGCCACGCCAGTCGAAGGCCGTCCCCACGCCGTGCGAGGCCATCACCTTCTTGAACCCGACCGCGCTGTCCTGGGCGCACTGCCACTCGTCGACGGTCTGCTCGATGCCGACGTCGACCGGGCCGATCGCCAGCGCGCCGAACCCACCGCCGCCGGGCACGGTCTCCACGGTCCGGGTACCGTCGCCGCTCAGTTCGATCGACGCGGTGGCGACCAGTCCGTTGGCGTCGGTGACCTCGACGGTGACCGTCTCCGAGCCCGCCGCCTTGGCGTCCCGCGGGCTGCGGGTGTACGCGACTGACGGACCGTCACGGCCGTCGGACGGCAGCGTCGTGGTCGACGACGACCACTGGTAGGTGTACGGCGCGGTGCCCCCGGACACCGACACCTCCGCCTTGATCCGGTCACCGGCCCGGCTGGCGCCCAGCTTGCCGCCCGGTGCGACCTCGGGCACCGCCGGCACGAGGCGGTGCGCCAGCGCACCCGTCTCCGCCACCGGGTTGCAGGTGTACTGCGGGAAGATCGTCGAGACGGTACCCTTGCCGCCCGCGTCCTGCGCGGCCAGCGGCGGGAACTGGTAGCCCAGGGTCGGCGCCAACTGGCGGGTACCTTCCGGGTACAGCCTGGCGCAGGCCGCCGCGGCCTCGTCCGGATTAATGATCTTCGCGTTCTCCGCGCGTTCCACCTTGCGCAGCGAGTGGGACAACTGGGTCACCGTGCCGTCCGGCCCGAACGTGACGCGCAGCTTCGCACCCTGGCCCCGCACCGGCCGCCCGTCGAGGCTGAGCTGGTACGTGACCGCGGTGTCGAGTTGCCGGACACCGGTGACGCGGTCATTGTTGTCGGACGTGGTCAGCTCGGTGTGCGACACGGTCGGCGTCGCCACCAGGTCGGCGGACAGCCCCGCCAGCTCGAGCAGGCGGCTGCCGCGCCTGACCGCCTCGTCGTCGGGCACCGGCTTGATCCGGTCCAGCGCCGCGTAGTCGAGCGCCTGCGACACGGTGTCGCGGCCCGACTCGTCGCGGCCCTTGCCCGTCGTCACCAGCGGTGCCTGGCCGAACCTGGCGCTGTCGACGTAGCTGAACGCGCCGTTGCCCTGCAACGCGTTCGGAATGTCGAACGTCTTGGCGAGGGCGGCGCCCTCGTCTGCCGTCAGGCCCTCCTGCGTCACCGTGTAGACAGGTGCGCTGTCTTCGGCGGCTGCCGCGGCCGGACCGCCGACCAGCAGCGCCGCGCCGAGGACGATCGACGATCCGACCGCCACCCTGCGATGTGTCCTCAAGAACATGTCTCTCCCGCCAACGTGTCAGGCACCCACTGCGCCCGACCCACACCACAGAAGAGGCGGCGCCGGCCGCCGTGATACCCGGCCCGGCTGTCAAGAATTCGACATACGGCAATGTCATCGGCTCGCCCACGCCGGCCACCTGGCGTGGGCGGGCTCAGCCAGCGCCGAAACAGACGAAGGCGGCGGCCGCCGCGTAACCGAGGTCACCGCCGTCCGCGACGCTGGCCCGCCGGGCAGCGGCGAGGGCCGCCGCCGGCCCCGCCCCGGCCCGCATCCGCCGGTGCAGGTCGGTCATCAGCGCGGTGGTCGCGTCCGCCGGTACCGGCAGGACACTCGCGATGAGGGTACGGGTGCCGAGCCCCAACAGCACGGCGGTGAACCCGATGAGCTCGTCGCCGGGTACCACCGCCGACCTGCCCGAGTCGCAGGTGGACAGCACCAGACAGCCCGGCGGCCGGCGCAACCCCTCCAGCTCGTACGCCGTGAGCGGCCCGTCGGCGAGCTCGATGGTGGAGAACAGCGGGTTGTCGGCGCGGAACGTGCCGTGCGCCGCCACATGCGCGAGGCCGGCGCCGCTGAGCGCGCCGGCGACCGCGTCCGCGGCCGCCCGCTCGTCGCACAGCACGCGGGCCGTGGGATGGATGGCCGCCAGCGCGGTCACCTCGGCGACGGCCGCGGGCAGCCGGGGGCCGGCGACCAGGACCGCGTCCCCGTCCGGCGCCGGCCGGCCGGCCGCGCGCAGCCAGGCCGCGGCCGAGGGTACGACCGCCACCGGGCGGTCCCCTGCCGCAGTCGGCAGCGCCGACCACGGAAGCGCGTTGAGTTCGCCGGTCGCGACGATCACCAGCGGCCGTTCGCCGGTCCGTCGGCGCAGCGGGCCGAAGAGCTGCGCGTCGAGGCGGCGGGCGGCATGCTCCGAAGCGGCGCGGGCCGCCGCGGAACCGGCCATCGTCACCAGCCGGCGTAGCCCGAAGCGCAGCAGCCGCAGCTGTTCCCGGGCCGCCTCGACGCCGCCGAGGTCGTGCAGGGTGGCACGACCGTCCGCGACCACCACCGCCCGCAGCCGCCCGCCGTGGGCGACCAGCTCGACCAGTACCGCCGGACCCAGCCGGTCGGCCAGTCGCCGCACCCCCGGCGGCGGCTGGCCGCGGCGCCCCCCGCCGGCGCGCCGGGACAGCTCCCGGATCTGCTGCTCCAGCCGGGTCTGGCGGCCACGCAGCGGCTCGGCCGGCCGCCCGGCCAGTAGCGCCTCCTCCAGCTCGGTGCTGACCGCCCGCAGCTCGGCCAGCGCCGCCGCCAGCCGGGGGTCGCCGGGCGGCAGCGCGGGCGTCATCCGCAGCGCGCCGGCCCGCCCGTACTCCGCCCAGGCGAGGACCTGGCCGGGCCGCCCGCCGGCCAGCGCGATGTCGAGACCTTCGGAGGCCAGCTCCTGACCGTGGGTACCGCTCGACGCGCGCAGCTCGGTCGCGCCGAGCGAGGCCCGGTACTCGTCGAGCACGGCCAGCCCGCGACGCAGCGCGGCGGCGGCGCGGGCGTCGTCGCCGTCCAGCCGCCGCGCCAGAGCCAGCGCGTACCAGCCCTGTACCCGCCGGCTGGCGGTGCCGCCACGACGGGCCCGCGCCGCCACCTCCAGCAGCTCGCGGGCCTGCCGCGGGCGGTGGAGGTCCCGGGCGACCCGGGCGGCGTCGATGCGGGTGGCCAGCGCGGGCGCCTGCCACCCCACCTCGTCGAGCTGGCCGGCGGTCCGGACCATGCTCGACAGCAGGGGCGCCGTCCGCACCCCGTCCCGGTACGCCGCGCGCAGCGCGACGTGCTGCGCGAACACCGCCCAGGTCCGGCGCCCCTGGCGGCGCAGCCGGTCGCGGGCCCGCGTCGCGGTCACCATGGCTGCCTGCGGGTCACCGGCGAGCAGGGCGACCCGGGCCTGCGCGAGCATCGCCTCCGCCAGGTCCGAGGCCATGCGGCGGCGGCGGAGCTCCCGTACCGCGGCGGCGGCCACCGCGCCGGCGTCATCGACCAGCGGGATCGACAGCAACAGCTCCAGGCGGTCCAGCGCCAGCGCCGGTCGGGGCACGTCCAGCCGGCGGTACTCCTGCTCGACCTCGGCGAACACCCGCAGCGCCCGCGGTACGTGCCCCCGCTGGGCGGCGGCGATCCCGCTGTTCCACCGCACGTCGGCGGCGGCCAGGTCCAGCCCCAGCCGGGAGAAGATCTCCGCGGCCCGGTCGAGGTCGTCGTCGACGGTGCTCAGCGCACCGAGATGGGCGCGCAGCAGCCCACGGTTGTTGCGGGCGCGCGCCTCCAGCACCGCGTCCCCTTCGCTGCGCGCGATCTCCACCGCCATGCCGTAGTCGCGGGCGGCCTCGACGTAATGGCCGCGGTAGTGGTGCACCACGCCACGTTGCATGCGTGCCCGGCCGGCGTCGGCGCCGGTCAACTCGGCGAGCGCCGCGGTGACGGCCCGCAGCGCGGCGGTGTTGCGGCCGGCACCGGCCAGCACGTACCCGAGGCTCATCCGCGCCAGCGCGGCCAGCCGGGCCGAGCCGGCGGCCTCGGCCGTGGCGACCGCCCGCCGCAGGTGGCGCAGCGCCGCGGGGTAGTCGTTGAGTTCGCGCAGGGCCAACCCGATCGCCCGGTAGGCGGTCGAGCGCGCCTCGGTGTCGCCAGTGGTCCGCGCCGCCGCGAGGGCACGCCGCGCCAGCGAGATTGATTCCCGGGGCGACCGCTGGACGGCGTCCAGGGAACGCTGGGCCATCGCGGCGGCCCCGCCTTCTGTCATGCCCGGAAGAGTGTCCGATCTCTGATCGCGCCGTCAACGCGGCGGCCGTACGGTGCGCAGTGCCCCGGTCATCGTGCGGGGCCCGAGACCACATGAGGCCGTGATGACGAAGGACGCCGACCAGCCGTACGAGAACGCGTTCCGTGCCATGATCACCAAGGATCCCCGGATCCGGATGTACCGCGAGCCGGGGCTGGAGTTCCTGTACCGGCCGGGTCAGCTGCTGGTCGCCCCGCGCGACCTCGACCGGGTCGTCGCGCGGCTGCGGGAGGGCCGGTACGAGGTCACCCGCGGCCAGCCGTTCGCGGGCGTCGAGCGCCTGCTCCTGGGCGACCAGGTGGACATCCCGCGGGTCGTCGCCGAGCTACGCGATCCACGACGCGGGAAGCCGGGCGAACGGGTACCCGCGGTCCAGCCGCACCACGTCGTGATCGGGTTCGGCAACATCATGGGCAACCCGAACGGCGGGCCCGTGACGGCGGCCGGCCTGCCCGATCCCGACCCCGGCCGGCTCGCCGACGGCGCGGGCGTCACGGTCGGCGTCTGCGACACCGGGATCTGGCGTGACGCCGGCGCCTGCCACCCGGCCTGGCTCGGCGGCAGCTACACCATCCAGGCCGATGACGACGATCCCCTGTACGCCCACGACGACGTCCTGGACCTGCAGGGTGGACACGGCACGTTCGTCGCCGGGGTGCTGCGGCAGGCCGCGCCGGGCGTGCGGTTCGACCCCGAGGTGGCGTGCAGCCAGGCCGGCGTCGGCGACGAGGAGAGTCTGGCCGCCGCCCTGGCGGGCCTCGACCCGAAGACCGCGATCGTCAACCTGTCGCTGGGCTGCTTCACCCAGGACGACATCGCTCCGATGCCGATGGTCTCCGCTCTGGCGGCGCTCGGTCGTGACGTGGTCGTGGTGGCCGCCGCGGGCAACGCCGGGACCAGCCGGCCGGCCTGGCCGGCCGCCCTCGACCAGGTGGTCGCGGTGGCGGCGGTGACGGAGACGGAGGCCGGGGTCGCCCCGGCCGGCTACAGCAACTTCGGGCCGTGGGTCGACGCCTGCGCACCCGGCGAGCACGTCAGCACGTACGTCAAGGGGCGCTGGGAGCTGCCCGGCGCGGCGCCGGTCGGCTTCGGCGGCTTCGCCCGCTGGGCCGGCACCTCGTTCGCGGCCCCGTACGTCGCGGGCCACCTGGCGACGGTGATGACCCGCCACGGGATCACGGCGGACCAGGCGCGGCTGGACCTGCTCGGCAGGCCACGCTGGCACCCCGACTACGGCGTGCTCGTCCGCTGATACCCCGATGTCCCCACCGTGCGGGAGGTGGTCCAGGTTGACCGAGACCCCGGTTGACGCCCTCGTCTCCGCGGCCGCGCGGGGTGACGAGGACGCCTGGTCGGAACTGGTCGCCCGGTACACGCCGCTGGTGTTCTCGGTGATCGCCGGCTACCGGCTTGGCCCGGCCGACGCCGCTGACGCCAACCAGACCGTGTGGCTACGCCTGGTGGAGCACCTGGGCGACATCCACGAGCCGCGGACGCTGCCGCGCTGGCTGGTGACCACGGCCCGGCACGAATGCCTCCGGCTGCTGCGCGCCGGCCGGCGGACGCAGCCGTTCGACCCGCTGGCCACCCCGGTCGACGGCGCCGGCCCGGCCGGTGTCGACGGCACCGCCGGCGTCGACGACGCCGGTCTCGACGACCACCTGCTGCGGGTCGAGCGTCAGCAGGTGCTCCGGGACGCGTTCGGTCAGCTTCCCGCGCGCTGCCGGATCCTGCTGGCGATGCTCGTGACGGATCCACCGGCGAGCTACGAGGAGATCAGCGAACGGCTCGACCTCCCGGTCGGCAGCATCGGTCCGACCCGGGCCCGCTGCCTGGAGAAGTTGCGCACCTGCTCCGCGGTGGTCGCGTTCCGCGACGCGCTGCGGGCGGCCGAGACGGGCGGAGGTGAACGCCATGACATCGCCGCGGTGGGACGACGATGAGCGGTTCCTGACCGACCTGGGTGAGGCGCTCCGTGGACTGCCCCCGGCGCCTGCGGATTTCGTCGCGGCGGCGCGCGCCGCCTGGACGTGGCGGACGGTGGACGACGAGCTTGTCCTCGCGACCCTCGTCTTCGACTCGGCGACCGACGCCGGCCAGCTCGCGCGCACCCGTTCCGGCCGTTCGGCGCGGACCCTGGCCTTCCAGGGCGACGGGGTGACGGTCGAGATCGAGCTGACCGAGACGGGCATCGTCGGCCAGCTCAGCCCGGCCAGCGGCGGCCAGGTCACCGGAGAACATCCGGGAGGCGTCTTCGACCGGGCCGAGGTGGACGGGATCGGCTGCTTCCTCCTGCGGTCACCGCCGCCCGGCCCGGTCCGGGTGCGAGTCCGCACCGGTGCGTACGGCGTGGTGACGGGATGGGTGTGCGCCGACTGACCGGGCGCCGACCGTGTCTTTCAGCGGCGCCCGGTCGCCAGGTCAGTACGAGTAGCCGCGCTGGGAGATCCAGTTGGCCATGTTGATGGTGGTCACCCAGTACGTACCGTCGCCGTTGGGGTTGGCCGGGTCGGCGATCTTCACCGTCCGGCCGTCGTCCTTGTAACCGATGATGGTGAGGTAGTGGCCGCCTTCGTAGGAGTGGTACGTGCCGGCGGTGTCGGTCAGGTGGCCGGCGATGTTGGCGACGATGGCGCGCCCGCTGTTGACGGTCTTCAGGACGTCGGCCTGAAGCTGGTCCATCTGAGCCGGCGTAGCGGGGTAGGCCGGGATCTCCCTGGTCTGGTACACGTTGCTGCCGATGACATTGTTGAGCGCACGTGTCGTGTCGTAGGCGGAGTTCGTCCCGCCGGTCGTGGTGCCGAGCTGCCGGGCGATCTCGTCCTGACTGAGGATGTGCCCACTGGCGCTCAGGGCGATCCGGGTGGCCGCCGGCCCGCAGTAGTAGTAGTTGGGCTGCAACTGGAACGCATAGTCGAGCACCTTCGACGGCGGGACCGGCGCCGCGGGGACCGCACCGGTCGCGCCGCCCTGCGGGGCCTGGGTGACGCCGGCACGCGGGGCGGCGGCCGCAACGACCGAACCGGATGCCTGGGCCGGCTGCGAACCGTCCGCCTGGCTGACCACGAGGCCGACGGTTGCGGCCACGGCGAGCAGGCCGCCCGAGACGACCGCCATCCGGGGCAGGCGGACCGAAGCCGCATGCTGGAAGGGCTTACGGGTATGTACACGATTCATTGGATTCTCCATGCGGGTGCCACCCGCTGGCCAGCACGGGCTGATCAGTGGGCAAACTCGGTCTGACGCGGTGAGATGGGCGCGCGGGACCCACGAGGCATTCGGTGACAACGCCCGGCACGATGTCCGGGGTGACCGACCGCGGTCCTCAGGCGCTGGTGCGACCTATCGATTCACGGTCAGGGACCGGCGAGGGACGGAGCGGTCCACTGCGCACACACAGCATGGTGGAGGAGTCGGTGATGGAGAGGGGGTGCGAAGACGTGCACGAACATGATCTCCTTACGCTTCCGCCTACCGGGTTAGCTGACGGATTCGGGCGCGAAGGTCGCCCTACCACAGGCCGTCGGCCCGTGGATTCACCCCAGACTTGCGGTGGGTCCCCGGCTCGTTGAGCACGACTCGGCGGGTCCGTTCCGGTGCCACCCGCTCGGTGAACAGTGACCGGATCGGACGGGCGTTGACATTACTGACGGGTCAACTTTCTGCCAAGACCCTCCACCTGTTATCAACCGCACTGGTGACACCACAGAAGATCATCATGGTCGTTTTCCTGGTGTTGGTTTCCCGCACATCCGACCGGGCGACCATCGCCGGCATCTCCCGCGACGGGCTCGCTCGCCACCCGGCAACGGCGGGACATGGGCGTGTCCGGCTTGGATCCAGGGCCCGCGGGCCCCAGGATCAAGACTCGTGGATGAAGACGTCATCGCGCAGTGGGCACCCGCCCCACTGTGGGAGCTCGCCGCAGCGCTGCTTCCCGCGGCTCCGGTACGCCCGCAGGGAGGCGGACGCCGGCGGGTGGACGACCGGCGGGCGTTCGCCGCGATGCTGTACCTCATCCAGACCGGCTGCTCCTGGTGGCAGCTCCCCGAGAAGACGTTCGGGGTCACGCGGCCGACCGCCCATCGCCGGTTCACCGAGTGGACCGCCGCCGGCTTCTGGGGCCGGCTCCATGACGTGCTCGCCGACCGCCTCGCCGATGACGTGGGCAGCGCCTGGGCCCCGGCGCTGACCGAGGCTATCGCGGCACAGGCGGAGAAGGCGCGATCCGGCCGCAGCGGCCGGGTCCGACCAGGCGGCCGGCCCATCGATCCCCGGTGACGGCCGCATCCGGGTCGATTCCCACCATCACCTCACCGACGGCCGCCCGGCTCCGACCGTACGAGCCCCGGTGGCCGACCGGTGCACCACCGGCCGTACCTGTCGGCGCCGCCGCCTGCCCCACCGGTCGGCCGGAAACTCCGGACGTCCCGTAACGCGCAGATCACACCCCGCCAAATGAGACACCAAATGAGACATCGTCTACGCTCCCCGGGGTGCCTCCCAAAAACGACAGTGACCAGCCCCTCGAAAAACCAACAGGCCACCGTCAAAAAGCAACGAGCCACCGCCCCAGCCGCCTCCGGCGCTACCAACGCGGACGCCACGCCCAGAAATCGACACTTCGACCCCACACCGCCGCGATGGCAGCGGCGATCGCGCTCGCCTCGATCGGCGGCGCAGTCTGGGCGGCCACCGCCACTCCGGCAGACCGGCCCGGCAACACCGCGGCCACCTCGCAGGTCCTCGCCGACCGCGCGCAGGTAGCCGACGCCAGGGCCGACCGCAGCCAGAGCCGGGAAACCGCGACCCCCGGCGCGAAGCCACGAGAATCCGCACCGCAATCCACACCGCCGAAACCCCGCCCGCAGCAGAACACCGCCGCACCGCCGGCGCCCAGCACGCAGCCGCCCATGCCGACGGCGCCGGCGCCGGCGCCGGCGCCGGCGCCGTCCCCCACCAGGCCCGCCCCCGTCGCCGACCTCGACCAGGCGCAGATGGACAACGCCGTGTCCATCGTCGCGGCCGGCCGGCAGATGAACCTGCCCCGCCGCGCGTTCGTCGTCGCGATCTCCACGGCTCTCCAGGAGAGCAACCTGCGTGTCCTCGCCAACCCGAACGTACCGGGGTCGATGAACCGCCCCAACCAGGGTGTCGGGTACGACCACGACTCGGTCGGGCTGTTCCAGCAGCGCCCGAACTGGGGCACCGTCGACCAGTTGATGAACCCGCAGGAGTCCGCCCGTCGGTTCTACGAGGCCCTGGTGAAGATCCCCGGCTGGGAACAGTTGGCCGTCACCGTCGCGGCGCAGCGGGTACAGGTATCCGCGTTCCCCGACGCGTACGCCAAGCACCAGACCCGCGCCGAGCAGATCGTCGACGCCATCGTGTGACGGGGAGGCCGACGGCCGGGCGCTGGCGGTCGGGACGAGGGCGCGGGACCGTCGCGGCGCTCACCCGGCGAGGCGGTGATCGGCGAGTACCCGGTCGAACTCGCAGAGAACCTGGTGCGGCAGGCCGGGCGTCAACGGTCGGGCCGTGTCGAGCAGCGCACGCGCCTGGGCGGGCCGGCCCTGGTCCAGGGCGATCCGGGCGAGCAGCACCAGCGCGTCGACCTGCCCGGAGCGCCAGCCGTTGCGACGTGCCAGTGCGGCCGCCTCCTCCGCGATGGCGGACGCGCGTACCAGGTCACCCGTCTGCCGGTACGCCTCGGCCAGCCGGCCCAGCCACTTCAGTTGCCCCTGGGTGGAGCGGACCCGGCGGTGCAGCGCCAGCGCCCGGCGCAGGTACGCGCGCGCCTTCACCGGCTGCGCGGCGTCGAGCAGGACCATGCCGAGGTTACCCAGCGCGACCCCCACCCCGTAGGTGTCATCGACGCTCTCGCACAGCGTGTAACTGCTCAGGAACAGGTCGAACGCCCGGCGGTACTCCCCCAGCTCGCGCTGCACGTTGCCCAGGTTGTTCAGCACGACGCTCGTGCCGAGCCGGTCGCCCAGTTCCAGCAGGCTCCGCCGGCTCGTCTCGTGGCAGCGCAGCGCGGTCCGGGCCCGTCCCGCGCCGTGCTCGATCACGCCCAGGTTTCCCCACGCCCGCGCCTCACCGGGCAGGTTCCCGGTCTCGCGGTACAGCCGCAACCCGGCGCGCTGGTGCTCGCGCGCCTCTGGCAGCCGTCCGGTCAGGTAGCAGGCGATCGCCCGGCGGTCGGCCGCTACCGCCTGCATGGCGGCGTCGCCGACGTGCGCGGCCAGTTCGACGCTCCGGGTGGTGACCAGGTCCAGCTCATCCAGGTACATGCGGAGATGGAGGAAGACGCCCACCGCTTGGCTCAGGCGCGCCGTCGCCGCCACGGCGTCGAGCCCGTCGGCCGGCGTCACGCGGCCCACCAGCACGACGAGGTTGGGGTGCTCCCGCTCGAACCAGGCCAGTGCGTCGTCCCGGTCGTCCAGCCGAACACCGCCGCAACCCGCCGGCTTCGGCGGCCCGGACGCCGGGCGCAGCAGGTCGCGCGCCCGGGCCGCGGGCGCCGCGTAGTGTTCGACCAGGCGGAGCAGTGCGGATGACCGCTGCCGCGCCGGGTCGACGTCCGCGGCGAGCTCCGCCCCCACGAGCCGGTTCAGGTCGTGCACGCCGTAACGGCGGCCGGGCAGCTCATCGACGAGCTGGGCGTGGACCAACTGTTCCAGCGCCGCCTCGACGCCGGCCGGCGGTTCGCCGGTCAAGGCCGCCACGGCCGGAGCGGCGAGGCTGGTCAGACCCACCTCGCCGATCAGCCGGAAGGCGCGTTGCGCGGCGTCCGTGCCGAGCAGGTCGTAGCTGGTGAGGATGCTGCCACGCACCGACACGTCATCCAGGCGCAGCTCGTCGAGCAGCCGGGCGCGGCTGGACATCCGCTCGGCCAGCCGGCGGATGGACCAGGCCGGGCGGGTGGCCAGCCGGCCGCCGGCGATGCGCAGCGCCAGCGGCAGATGCCCGCACATGTCGGCGAGGGCGTCCAGCGCCGGCGGATCGGCGTCGCAGCGCCGGGTGCCGACGAGACTGGTCAGCAACGTCCGGGAGTCCTGCGGGCTGAGGGTGCCCAGCCGCAGCTGGTGGGCGCCCTCGATGGCGACCGGGGCGCGGCTGGTGACCAGTACCAGGCACCGGGACGAGGCGGGCAGGAGCGGGGTGACCTGGGCGGCGTCAACCGCGTTGTCGAGCACGATCAGCAGCCGCAGGTCGGCCGTCACCGACCGGTACAGCGTGACGGCCTCGGTCGCGTTCACGGGGATCTCCCCGCCGGGGACGCCCAGCGCGCGCAGCAGCCGGGCGACGGCCTCGCCGGTGCCGACCGCGCGCAGCCCCGGGGTGGCACCGCGCAGGTCGAGGTAGAGCTGCCCGTCGCGGGCCCGGGATGCCAGTCGGTGGGCCGCGTGTACCGCCAGGGCGGTCTTGCCCACCCCGCCCGGGCCGTGCAGGCACGCCACCCGCGGTGCCGGTACGTCGGCCGTTGCCGCGCCGGCCCGCCCCAGGCAGGTCAGCAGTGCGGCGAGTTCGTCCGCCCGGCCGGTGAACGTCCCCGGAGAGGGTGGCAGCTGCCGGGGCACCAGTCGCCACCCGGCGGCCACGGGTGCCGGGCCGGCCGTCGTGGGACGGACCGGTGCCTCGCGCCCGCGGACCAGCGCCTCGCGCCCGCGGACCGGTGCGTCGCGCCCGCGGACCGGCGCGTCGAGCAGGTCGCGGTGCAGCCGCCGCAGCTCCTCGCCGGGCTCGACGCCCAACTGGTCGCGGAGGGTCCGGTACGCGCGCTGGTAGGCCGCCAGCGCGTCGGCCCGCCGGCCGGCGGCCCGCAGGGCCCGGATGTAGCACGCCCACAGCGACTCCCGCAGCGGGTGGGCCGCCAGCGCGGCGCCGAGCGTGTCGGCGAGGCCGGCGTGCCGGCCGGTGGTCAGGTCGACGTCGGCGCTCGACTCCAGCAGGTCCAGGCGCAGCGCCTCCAGCCGCGCGGCGTGGTGGGTGACCGTGGGAACCGCCGGGACGTCCATCAGCGGCTCGCCGCGCCACAGCCGCAGCGCCCGGCGCAGCACCTCCCGCGCCTCACCGTGGCGACCGGCGGCCGACAGCCGCCGACCGGTCGCCAGCGCCCGCTCGGCGGCCACCGCATCGACCTCGCCGGCCGTCACGGCGAGCGCGTAGCCGGGTGGTCGGGTGGTCACCAGCCAGGCGTCGGTGTCGTCGAGCAGCCGGCGCAGCCGGGCCACGTAGTTGTGCACCACCTTCGCCCCGCTGGCCGGCGGGCGGCCGTCCCAGATCTCGTCCAGCAGCCGCTCGGTGGAGACCACCCGGTCGTGATTGATGATCAGCAACGCCAGCAGCAGGCGCTGCCGGGCGGCCGGGATGCGGCGCCAGCCGCCACGCCCGCGGGCCTCGACCGGTCCGAGGATGCGGTAGCGCAGCGGCGCACCGCCTTCCTGTTCGATCACCCGCCACCCCCGTGGCATCGATCCAGCCAGCGAGTGTACTCGATGGACGGCGATACCACGGCGATACCGGCGCCGCACATGATCTGGACTCCCTTTCCCCCTAGGAGTGCAGATGCAACTGCGGTATCGAAGCAGCCTGCTGACCGTGTTGGCGGTCGGCGGGCTGGCGGCCGCCGCCGTGCCCGCCGCGCCCGCCGTCGCCGAACCGTCCGACACGCGCGTGGTCGCGGCCGCCGGCCCGGACGGCGTCGAGGTGTTCACCGGCGATGTGTTCGGCGACCTCTCGCCGCTGTCGGAGCAGGTCGCCACGGCGCTGGCCGCCGCCCAGGAGCGGGTCGAGCAGAACCCCGACGACCTGGCCGGGGCCTATCTGGACCGTGCGACCGGTGAGGTGGTCACGCAGGCGACGACCACTGCCGGCGTCCGGACCGCCGCCAGCCTGCCCGCCGGGGTGACCGGCCGGGGCCGGGCGCGGCAGGTCGCCAACAGCCACGCCACGCTCACCCGCATCCAGCACGAGGCGATCGGGCTCAGCCCGACCGAACTGCCCGGCAGTGACACGGTCTACGGCACGTTCGTGCAGGAGGAGAAGAACCGGGTCGTCGTCGAGGCGAAGACGGTTACCCCGGCGCTGCGCAAGGCCCTCGCCGACCGCTACGGGGTGTCGCGGGTCGCCATCCACCTCACCCCGGACGTGGGGCTGCCCAGCGCCGACTACGGCGGCCGGCAGAACGACTCCAGCCCGTTCCTCGGCGGCGCCTACATCAACGTCCCCGGCGGCTATTGGTGCAGCACCGCGTTCGCCTGGCGCAACGGCGGCTACCACGGGATGCTGACCGCCGGGCACTGCGTGTCCAACGGCGGCACCGTGACCAGCGGGACCGGGGCCAGGATCGGTACGGTCATCAGCAACAACTGGAACGACGGCGTCGGCACGGTGCGCTACCCGGGCGACCCGTACGACCGGGGCGACCTCGGCCTGATCCAGATCGCCGGCGGCGCCGCGGCCAGCGACGCCCGGGTCTACGTCTACGGCGTCAACTCCACCGACTGGCGCAACGTGATCACCCGCTACAACCGCAAGTCGATCAAGGGTGACAGTTACTGCACCAGCGGCGCCAAGACCGGGGAACTGTGCGGCTGGACCGCGCAGGAGACCAGCTACGACGTCAAGTACGACGACGGCGAGGTCGCCCGCAACGTCACCCGCGGCACCAAGAGCGGCTCCTGCCTCAACGAGGGGGACTCCGGCGGCGCCGTCTACTACACCGACAGCAACGGACAGGTGCACGCCAAGGGCGTAACCAGTGGAGGCGCTTCCGGGTGCACCGGGTTCTTCACCGAGATCACCGACGCGGTGAACGCGCTACCGGGTGACGTCGCCACCCGCTGACCCGACCGGTCGCACCGCGCGCGGCGGCGCGGACCGCCGTGCGCGGTGCGCCCCCGCAGCCATGACCCGTACCCCGATCGCTTCCCCGGACCCGAGGACGCTCACCATGACGAACCGTCCAGCTCGTACCCTGATGACGCTCATCGCACTGCTGCTGGCGGTGGCGGGGACCGTGGCGACCCGCCCCGCGCCGGCCACGGCCGCCGTCACCTTCCCGCGCATCGACGCCAGCGGCTTCCGGCTGGTGGCCGGCGACACGTTCGCCACCTACGGCAGCCGCATCACCGCGCTGGAGCGCGACCCCCGGCTGGCGCCGGCCGGGCTGGCGGCCGTGCTCGACGGCGCCAACCGGCAGGGGCGCACGCTGTGCCACCCGACCAACCTCGCGGCGTCGCTGTCGCCCGCCGGGTTCTGCTGGGACACCGGCGAGGACGACACCGCCAACGTCTGGATCCCGCAGGGGGTCACCGGCTCCGGTGACGCCCAGGCGGCGGGCACCGTACTGAACGGGCGGCGGGTCGTCGCCGCCACGTGGCACTACTCCGACGACTCGCTCATCCGGGTGTCGTTTGTGGACCTGGCCACCCTGCGGTACCGGCACGTGCTGCTGGTCGAGCCGACCTCGACCGGCACGTTCCAGGCCATCAGCGGGCACGGGCACGGCCTGTACTGGTACGGCAACAAGCTCGTCGTCGCCACCGGCGGCGCGGTGCTGCGCGTGTTCGACCTCGCCCACATCTGGCGCACCGACACCGCAAGCGGCGAGGTGGGGGTCGGCACCGACGGCAACTTCCACGCCGCCTACCACGCCTACGCGCTGCCGCAGGTCGGCGCGTACTGGTACGAGGGCGGCGGCTGCGCGAACACGACCGGGAACCGGCCGTGCTTCGCCAGCCTCGGACTCGACCGTACCGACAACTCCTTCGTGGCGGTGGAGTACACCACCCGCGGCGGCGGGCGGATCGTACGCTGGCCGGTCGACCCGGCGACCGGCCTGCCCCGCCGCGACGCCGACGGCTACGTGCGCGCCGTCGAGGCGTTCGGGTCGCCGGTGTGGGGCATGCAGGGCGCGGTGTCGCACGGTGGACAGTTCGTCATCGCCGGCGTCTGCCCGGAGTACGCCGGCAACATCGGCGACGGCGTCGACTACCCGAGTTGCCTGCACCGGGGCGTCGGCGGGCAGTCGACCAGCGTCTGGACCAAGGCACCGAAGAACACCGAGAACCTGTCGTACTGGCCCGCCACCGGCGAGCTGTGGCTGATCAGCGAGCAGCTGCGGGAGCGGGTGACGGTACACGTACCCTGGCCGAGCTGACGGAGCGGGACGGCGGCGTGCCGCCGTCCCGCCCGACTCCGGATGCTCTTCAGCGTGCCCTCAGCCGGAGCGGGCAGGGTGGAAGGATGACTCCGACGGTCGGTCCGCCGGCCGCTGTCGAGCGCGGCAGGAGGTTCGCCATGAAGCCGCTCGGTCGACTCGCGATGACGGTTGCGGCGGGCACCGCGGTAGCGGCCGGCGTCACCGCCGGCGAGGCGTGGGGCCAGCCACCGACGCCCGCACCGAGCCCCACGACCACACCGAGCGCGACGACGGTACCCAGCCCCACCACGGTGCCGAGCCCGACGACGGTGGTCGTCCCACCCACCTCTCCCGGCGGGCCGTCCTCGACCATCACGACGACCGTGCCCAGCCCGACCACCACGCCCAGCCCGACCACCGTGCCCAGCCCGACCACGGTCAGCGCGTCGCCGACAGCCTCGCCCAGCGCCACGACCACACCGAGCGCCACGACGGTACCCAGCCCCACCACGGTGCCGAGCCCGACGACGGTGGTCGTCCCACCCACCTCTCCCGGCGGGCCGTCCTCGACCATCACGACGACCGTGCCCAGCCCCACCACCACGCCCAGCCCGACCACCGTGCCCAGCCCCACCACGACGCAGCGGTGATCGCCTCGTCAGCTACCTCGACGCCGCCCTCACCGCCGGCGCCGGTCGCGCGCCGTGCCGCGGCACCGTCGACGGCGACCGGGGGCGGATCAGCCGATCAGGCTGGGGTGCCGGGTGACGGCCTGCCGGTCGGACAGCCATCGGGCGAACTCCTCGGCCGGCAGCGGACGGGACACCAGGTACCCCTGCACGAGGTTGCAGCCCTCGGCGGTGAGCTGGTCGTAGGTCGCCGCGTCCTCGACCCCCTCGGCCACTACCTGGAGTCCCAGGGCATGTCCGAGTTGCACCGCGGAACGGACGACCGCCCGGTCGCGGGGGTCAACGCCGATCCGCTGCACGAACGACTTGTCGATCTTCACCTCGTGGATCGGCAGCTCACGCAGGCGTCCCAGGGAGGAGTACCCGGTGCCGAAGTCGTCGATGGCCAGCCGCACGCCCAGGGTGTGCAGGCGGTCCAGGGTCGCCACGCTACCGGTGGGATCGGCCATGAGGGCCACTTCGGTGATCTCCAGGACGAGCGCGCAGGCGGGCACGCCGACCTGCCCGAGCAGCCGCGCCACGATGTCGGGCAGGTTGTCGTCGAGCAGGCTGTTGGGTGACAGGTTCACCGCCACGTGCAGGTCGTGACCGGCCCGGCGCCACGCGGCACAACCGCGCAGGGCCACCTCGAGCACGTGCAGGGTCAGCGGGCGGATCAGCCCGGCATGCTCGGCGAGGGGGATGAACCGGTCGGGCGGAACGGTGCCGAGGGTGGCATGGTGCCAGCGGACCAGGGCCTCCGCGCCGGCGACCCGACCGGTCGCCGGATCGAGCTTGGGCTGGTACACCACCGTCAGCTCGCGATTCTGCACGGCGTCGCGCAGGTCGGTCAGCAGCGCGAGACGCTCGGGCGTGTTGCGGTCGTAGCGCGGGTCGTAGACACGGACGCTGGAGCGGCTCTCCTTGGCCTCGTACATCGCCACGTCGGCGTGGCGCATCAGCGTACGCGCGTCGTCGCCGTGTTCCGGGGCGAGCGCGACGCCGATGCTGGCCCGGGCGTGCAGGACCAGGTGGTCGACGTGGATCGCGGCGTCGATCACCTGGACCATCTCCTCGGCGATGGCCACGGCGTGGGCGGGGTCCGCACCCGCGAGCAGGACGGCGAACTCGTCCCCGCCGAGCCGGGCGATGAGATGGTCATCGGTGAGCAGCTGCCGGAGCCGGCGGCCGACCTCGCGCAGCAGGGCGTCGCCGACGTCGTGGCCCAGGGAGTCGTTGACCTCTTTGAACCGGTCGAGGTCCATGAGCATCACCGCGGCGGGAACCCCGCCGGCGAGGGTCCGGTCGAGGCGGTGCTGGAAGTGCCGCCGGTTCGGCAGACCGGTCAGCGCGTCGTGCAGGGCCTGGTGCTCCCGGTCGGCGGCCTCCCTGCGCAACCGGTCCACCAGTTGCGCCTTGGTCAGGGCCACGCTGGCGTGGTTGGCCAGCGCCTGGAACAGCCGCACGTCCGGTACCCGGAACGTCGGCAGGTCGGGCAGGCTGTGCGAGACCAGGAGCACGCCGGTACCGGCCTCCCCCATCGGCAGCGGCACGGCGATCCCGTCGAAGCCGTCCGACCCGAGCGGCCGGTGCACGACGTCACCGGCGAGCGCCGGCGACCACCAGGCCCCGGCCGGCGCGCCCTCGATCCGGCCGGTTTCGACCGTGCCCGGCCCGCTCATGCTCGTCACGGTGTAGCCGTCGCCGTCGCCGTCACCGGCCGGCATGACCAGCTCGGCCCGTTCCGCCCGGATCTGGTCCCGCGCCTGGTCGAGGACGGTACGTGCCAGCCCGGCCGTGTCGGTCGAGTCGTCGAGCGCCCGGGTGAACCCGTACAGGGCGTCGACCTGGGCGTGTCCCTGCCCCTGCCGGACGTAGCCCCGGTAGCCGAGGCAGACCAGGAGGGTCACCGCGGCCATCAGCACCACGGTACGGGGGTCGCTCACCATCGCCGCTCCGCCGAGCAGCGCGATCGTCGTCGACACCGCCGCGAGGGGAACGGCACGGAGCGCGGCGGGCAGCCGGCGCCACTCCCCCGGGTCGTCCACCAACGAGATCACCGTGGTGACGAGGACGATCGCGATGATCTCGAGGGTGAACATGGTCAGGTACGCGGCCAGCCACCCCCGCGGGCCGGTATGTACGCCGCCGCCGACCGCGTCGAAGACCGCCGTGGCCGCCACCGCCTGCAGCGCCAGTAGACACGTGTTGAACAGCAGCTTCAATCCCCGCTGCCGCCGCACCAGCACCAGCCCGACGACGCTCCCCACGACCCGGGCGAGGATCAGCGGCACCGGCGCCACGAACAGCAGGCCGACCACCATCGGGGCCTCGCTGACACTGATCGCGTGCCCGCCGCGGCGCGTGCGCAGGTGGACGACGAACCCTTCGGTCACCGCGAACGCCACCGCCAGCAGGCCGGCCGGGAGCGCATCAGCGCGGCCGACCGGCAGGGCCGGCCCGTACGTGCCCAGATACGCCGCGATCGCGGCGGCGGCGATGCCGGCGGTCAGCGCGCCGATCCGCACCGCCGGGCGGGACCGCCATGGACCGGCGACCGCTACGGCGCCGGCGGTCCCGCCGGGTGTGCTCATCTGATCTCCTCAGTTCGGTGCCGGGACGTCAGTCCCAGGTGGTACCGGACCAGTAGCCGCCGCTCCAGGTGCGCCCGGACCAGGTCGTACCGCTCCAGGTACGCCCGGACCAGGTGCGCCCGTCCCACGTCGCACCGCTCCAGGTACGCCCGGACCAGGTAAGCCCCTCCCACGTCGTACCGCTCCAGGTACGCCCGGACCACGGCGTGGTGGTGCTCCAGTCCGCACCGGTCCAGGCGGCGCCGTTCCACGTACCGTCGATCCACGCGGATCCGTTGCCGGCGGCGACGCTCCAGCACGCGGCGTCGAAGGCGTTGCCCATGATGTCCTGCTCGCCGGTCAGCTCGACGCCGGTGTCGGGGTCGACCACGTGCGCGGCGCCGCGGGCCCCCTCCAACGAGCCGGTACCGAGCGACGGTACGGCGGCCTGGGTGTATTTCGGGGTTGCGGTGGCGACCGCCTTCTTGACGTTGATCTCACCCGCGCCCTGGCTGATCGCGTCGCTGCCCTTCAGCGGCGTGGCCGTGGCCGTCAGCAGTCGCTTGACCTGGTCGGGGGTGAGGTCGGGCCGCTGCTGGAGCAGCAGAGCCGCCGCGCCGGAGACCACCGCGGCCGCCTGCGACGTGCCGGTTCCCCGGAAGAACCGCAGCCCGGGGTCGATCGAGGCGGGTAGCAGCCCGGTCGGGTAGTTCGTGTCGATGAAGGAGTTCGGGTCGCGCAGCGACACGATGGACCTGCCGGGCGCGAGCAGGTCGGCGTGCCGGACGCTGCTGCCCCGGCTGCTGAAGTCGCCGACGGCGTCGTCACCGGTCGGCAGCGTGCCGCGCTGGTCGGCTCCGCCGACGGCCAGCACGTACGGGTTCATCGCGGGCATGCCGAGCCGCGTCGCGCCCGAGCCGGAGTTGCCGGCGGCGACGACGACCACGATGCCCTTGCGCCAGGCGGCCTCGACCGCGAACGACAGCGGGTCGAACCTCGGGTCCTGCATCGAGTCGGTGCCGAACGACAGGTTGAGCACCCGGATGTTGAGGCCCGGGTCGTCACGGTGCGCCACGACCCAGTCGATCGCGGCGATGACCTGGGACACGTCCACCGAGCCGTCCGCCGCGGCGACCTTGATGTTGACCAGCGTGGCGCCCGGCGCGACCCCGACGAAGCCGGTCGGCGGTTCGGTGCCGGGCGTGACCCCGGTGTCGCGCCCGGCGATGATGCCGGCCATGTGGGTGCCGTGGCCGAACGTGTCGAGACTGCGCAGGTCGGGCGTCTGCGACTCGAATGACAGGTCGGGACCGTTGACGATCCGGGAGGAGTCGGTGAGGCCTTCGACCGGCACGATGCCCGAGTCGATCAGCGCGACACCGACACCCGTGCCGGTGATCGGCCGGCCGCTCGCGTCCTTCTTCTTCCACACGTCCGGCGCGCCGATCGTCTGCGCCACGCCGGTCGCCGAGCTGACCGCGTACGTCGCGAGGTCGTCCTTGTCGCTGATCCAGTCCTTGCCCGTGAGCGCCACCGCCCCGTCGGGCGTGACCGCCCGTACGCCCGGGGCCGCGCGGAGCGCCCCGATGCCGGACGCCGGTACGCGCGCCGGGTACGCCTGCGCCACCTCGAAGCGCCGCCCGAGCACGCCTCCCACCCGCGCGACGGCCTTCGCCGCCGCGGCCGCGTCGTCGTACTGGACGATGACGGGCACCTCGGGCCCGGGATCCGCGTACGCCGCGACCGCGGGTGACCCGGTCACGGCCAGCACCGCTGGCATCACGAGACCGGCGACCATCCCGGCGCGCAGTCGGGGTCGGACCAAAAACCGCATCTGCCCTCCTGGCAACGACGACTCCGTGTGCCTATCGTCGGGCGTGCCGTGACGATCGGTTGTCAGCAGATCGGCCATTCCTGGATGGGTATGGCCCACGCCACTGTCGCTGGTGCCGGACGCGGTCCGGGGACGACGGCGGCGCCGACGTCCGGTTACCCACCGGACAGCAGGTTCGCCCGTTCCGGGTGAGGCCGGGTGTCGACGGCCGTGGCATCGTCTGCGACGAGGAGCCGGCGGCGCGGTATGCGGCCTCCCCGGTACGAGTCCTGTACGAGTGCTGTGGATGACCGGGCGCGGCTGGCCGGCAGCCGTAGGGAAAGGCGTCGCGATGGCTGAGCGAACGCAGCCGCGTCGGGCGACCCCGGCCGATCCGCACCCTGGCGCGGTCGACGTGTACGGTCGGCTGGAGTCCGAACTACGCTCGTTACCGCCGGAGCTGGGCTGCGGTGCGGTTGCCGTGGTGGAGGGCCGGACGTTCCTGTACTCCGACGCGGTCGGCGACATCCCGAAGGGGTCGGTCGGCGGGTTGGTGCACGCCGACACCCGCTACCTCGACGAGTGGGTACTGACCGTCAACGGCGCCCGCCTGCTTCTCCTGGACTCCGATCTGAGCGACCACTTCCGGGTGACGTTCCACCTCACCAATCCGACACTGCCGGATCTGCCCGCGCGGGCGCTCGGCGTGCGCCGCCGCCGGGTGGTCGGCCGGGGCGTCGGTGAGTGCATCGAGGTGATCAACCACTCCGACCAGGAGCTGCACCTGCGGGTCCGGTTGGCCGCCGGTACCGACTTCGCCGACCTGTTCGAGATCAAGCAGCACGTGCGGGACCGGTCGACGCGCATCAGGCGCGACCACGCCCCGGACGGCTCCCGGCTGCGCCTGTCCTACCGCCACGACATCTTCAGCGCGTCCACTGAGGTGCGGTCCGTGCCGCCGGCCGACCGTGTCGACGGTGACGCCCTGGTGTGGGAGGTGGACCTGCCGGTACACGAACGGTGGCGGTGCGACCTGTACATTCCACTGCCGACCGGTGACGACGAGATCGCCTCGCCCACCCGCCGCCCGGCCCCCACGGTGGGCGTGTCGCGCGACCCGGTCATCGAGTGGCGCAACAACCTGGCCCGGTTCTCCAGCGGCTCCCACCAGATCGAGCAGCTCATCAACCAGACCTGGCGGGACCTGACCGCCCTGAGGATCATGATGCGGGTCGGGCACGAGGACGTGATGCTGCCCGCCGCCGGACTGCCCTGGTTCCTCACCCTGTTCGGCCGCGACACCATCATCACCGCGTACCAGACCCTGCTGTACGGTCCCGCCCTGGCCCGGGGCGCACTGATCATGCTCGCCGACTACCAGGGCACCCGGTGCGGCGGCCTCAACGACGAGGAGCCGGGCAAGATCCTGCACGAGGTCCGCACCGGCGAGCTGACCCAACTGGGCCTGCACCCGCACAACCCGTACTACGGCACCGCCGACGCCACCCCGCTGTGGCTGGTCCTGCTGTCGGAGTACTGGCGCTGGACCCACGACGACACTCTCGTGCGGCAGTTGTACGGCAATGCCATGGCGGCGCTGGACTGGATCGACCACTACGGCGACCGCGACGGCGACGGGTACGTCGAGTACCAGACCCGCTCCCCGGAGGGCCTGGGCAACCAGTGCTGGCGCGACTCCTGGGACGGGGTGCTGTACTCCGACAGTGGCATGCCGCCGCTGCCGATCGCCACCTGCGAGATCCAGGGCTACGTCTACGACGCCAAGATGCGCATGGCCGAACTGGCCGACGGACCGCTCGACAACCCGGCGCTGGCCCGCCGGCTACGTGGCGAGGCCGCGCGACTGCGGGACCGGTTCAACACCGACTTCTGGCTCGACGCCCGGGGCGGCTACTACGCCCTCGGCCTCGACGGCGACAAACGCCCCATCGACTCCATGACCTCGGACATGGGCCACCTGCTGTGGTCGGGCATCGTGCCCGACGACCGCGCCGGCACCGTCGTCGACCACCTCAGATCCGACCAGCTGTACTCCGGCTGGGGTGTGCGCACCCTGGCCACCACCGACACCGCCTACAACCCCCTCGGCTACCACCGCGGTACGGTCTGGCCGCACGACAACTCGATCATCGCCGCCGGGATGGCCCGCTACGGCTACCGCGATCAGGCCAACGACGTGGCGTACGCCATGGCCGACGCCGCGGACCACTTCCACCACCGGCTGCCGGAGGCGATCTGCGGCTACCCGCGCGCCGACACCGGCATCCCCATCGCCTACCCCACCGCCTGCAGTCCACAGGCCTGGTCGTCCGGCGCGGCACTGCTGTTCACCCGGGTGGCGCTCGGCATCGAGCCGCACGACGGCCAGCTCAGCATCGATCCGTTGCTGCGTGACAACGTCGGCCACGTGAGCATCCGGGGACTCAAGGCCTTCGGTACCCGCTGGGACATCGAAGCCGAGGGCCGGGTCGGACACGTCCGACCGGCGGGATAGCGGCGGTACCGCCGCCCGAGTGGCCGCCGGGTCGGGCTGACCCGACCCGGCGAGGGCGGCGAAGAGTCGGGTCAGCGCGACCCGGTGAGGGCGGCGAAGACGATGATGTTGTCGGTGTAGTTGCCCGACGCCCGGTTGAAGGTGCCGCCGCAGGTGATCAGGCGCAGTTCCGGCCGGGTGGTGGTGGCGTAGACCTGGCTGGTGGGGAAGTCCTCCTTGTCGACCTGTTCGGTGTGGTAGACGGTGAACCGGGCGGTGGTGCCGTCGGCGCGGGTGACCCGTACCTGGTCGCCGCGCTTGAGCTTGTACAGCAGGTAGAAGATTCCCGGCTCGTGGTAGCCGTCGACGTGCCCGACGATCACGGCGGCGCCCGGCTCGCCCGGGGTCGGGCCGAGGGAGTACCAGCCGG